>JAFWGQ010000065.1 GCA_017512365.1 Mogibacterium sp. | reverse complement strand
GTCCTCTCTCTTTCCAGTTTCCGGATTCACAATGGTTTTCGTTCTCATATTTCTCCGTACAAAAGCGATTGCAGCATCCAGCATTTCAGGGATAGAACCTTCTATTCTTTGATTATCTAAGAATCGCTCTCCGGCAGTGCCTTCAACGCCTAGCTCTGTTCCCGGAACAACAACTGCAGTTATGCATAATTGCGGAAAATATGCCTGAGGGTATGGACTGAAGAGCAGTACCGCCATGAGCGTAATCTCATCATTACGTTTGATGCTCATCAGCTCATATATAGTTTCTTCATCTATCACTGATAAATGAGGTTTACCGGCTTTAAGCTTGTCTATATACTCACCCAGCTTTTGCTGATCCAATGAACGCAGGGTTGCTCTATGTACCGGTCTGATATCATCTTGATACTTTCTTCTAAAAGCCTCATAGCTATATACTTCGTACTCTGTCATTGGCTCATCACTATCGCCAATACGTGTATAGGATCCCTTTAAGCGCCCTTTACCGCGATAAAAGAAAGGCCTTTCAACTATATAGATTCCTGGTATCTCTGCTGAAACAAAGATTTTTTCATATTTTTCAACAACTGTCAGCAATGGCCGTACTACTGGTTCCATTTGGAGGCACTGTTCATTCACTTTTTTCTGAAGATCGTGCGGATCGTATACTCCGCACTCTTTATAACCAAATTCTTCATTGATACCAAAAACAATAACACCGCCATCATCCTGGTTGGAAAAACTGGATAATGTATCAAATAGTTTTTTGGGGCAATCTAAATTTGCACTTTTTAGCTCCAAAGTCTGAGTTTCGCATTTTGTTCTTTGTATAGTTTTAAGAAGATCTTTGAGCTCCTCACCTGTCATTTGAGTTTCCCTCCTTTAATATTTTAGATATTACCACAAAATTTTAGTTTTTACAACAAAACTAAAATATATATGCAGTAAATAAAAATATAAGTAAAAATTCAAATTTGATTGTTCTCTTTTCTAGATTTAATGTAGTGTGATCCTAAATAATCCAAACCTGTTTCTGTTCTTCACTAACTAATATCAACTAATGGAAAAAAGCAAAAGCGTATGATCCGTTCTTGGTGATTACAGGGCATAATAACAACTGGTGCCAATATGTATAACTGAAGTGTTATCCGTCCCATGAAAAGTCGAAAAAGAATCGCTTCCACCATGGACGCTATTTAGGGAAATATGGATGATTCTGCCAAATCCAAAAAAAGACAAAACCCTCGAAGCATTGAAATTTCAAGGGTTTGATGGCGGAGAGAGGGGGATTTGAACCCCCGCACGGGAGTTACCCGCCTGCTGGTATTCGAAGCCAGTCCCTTCAACCTCTTGGGTACCTCTCCACAGCGAGAGTGATTATAGCATACACTCTCAATGTTTACAAGACTTTGTGCGTCAGTGTTTTGCGGCTCTTGCCCGCCTCTGGTTCGCGGTCCTGCGCTTCATCTCTCTTTTATTGTCGGCAGCCTGCAGAAGGCATCCGAGTATGATGATCAGCGCGATCACGACCGCCAGCAGAAGGCTGCTGTGATCGGATATGTACAGATACGACAGCGGCAGGCCCTTTTCGACATCCTCCGCAACGAGCAGACGCCCTTTGCTTACAGCCTGACCGTTCGCATATACAGTGTATGTGCCGGCTCTGTCGCCCTTCCTGAGCGGAGCCTTGAGCTTATTCACATTCGTCTTTACCTTTATGCTTTTCTCCGACTCAGTTTTCGGATACGCCGCCGTCTGTCTGTCGGCGAGCAGCTTTACTCTGGTCTTCTTTCCGTGTTTTACCCAGGCTTCACAGACCTCATCTCCTTTTTTCGTCACGCGGAAGCCCGGAGTGACCTTATGTGAGAACGCCATCAGCTTTACAGCGTCTTTAGGCCGGTTCTTCTGGTCATCCTCGAGCAGCACGACCACGCCGCTGATACTGCCGTCCCTGAACTCAAAGGCGATGGAGCACTTGTCCTCTGTCCAGCTGCCCGTCTTTCCTCCGGTTATGAGTCCGTTTGCGTTCATCGTCTTGAGCAGCGCATTGATCATGAACAGAGGCTTCGACTTGTTAGTGGCCGGAACCGTATACTTCTTCTGAAGAGATATCTCTTTAAGCTTTTCATTCCCGAGGCAGTTCTTCGCGATGATGGCCATGTCGCGGGCGGTAGTATAGTGGTCCCTGTCGTCCCAGCCGTTGGCATTCACGAAATGAGTGCTCTCGCAGCCCCATTCCTGTACGGTCTTGTTCATGAGATCGGAAAAAGACTTTATGTCGCCTGATACCGCCTCGCCGAGAGCCGTTGCTCCGTCATTGGCCGACATCATCATTGCCGCGTAGACAAGATCGATCACCTTGATCCTCTCTCCCGGCTCGAGTTCCATCATCATGCCGTCCTCAAGCTCCACACAGGCTGTTTTGGATATCGTTACCTCCTCATCCGGATCGAGGTTCTCGAGCGCCAGATAGCAGGTAAGCAGCTTTGTGATGCTGTACGGCGCCAGCATGTAGTCAGCGTTCTTTTCGTATACCATTCGGTCCAGATCCAGGGAATACAGTGCCGCCGACTGCGCCTTTATGTCGGGAGCCTTCGCGTTCGGATCTCCTATGCCTGTCATGAGGCTCCTGTCGTATGATGAGCCAGCGCCCGCGGATGCCGTGATAACGCTGACCGCCGTGAATATCACAAGAATGAGCAGCGATAGGAGTATTGCTGCCCTTCTGTATTTGATCCTTACTCTCTTTTTTGTCTTTGTCCTGTTGTTTTCCGTTCTGCTCAAATCGATATCATCTGCTTTCGTATATAAGTTTCGGTACCGCTCCGAGATAGTCGAGCGATACCAGCATGTATTCCACTCCTCTGATCTTCCCTCTGATGCCCGTCTCGTAGGCAGGCATGCCGTGGAGATGTCCGTATACGCACTTTCTGACGCCGTACTCCTCCAGCAGGCTCGTGAAGCCTGTCTCAATTCCCGAAGGATTGCTCGGCGGATAGTGAAGGCACGCTATTATGCAGGAGTCCGGTGCGGCTTTGCGTGCGGCCTCGAGACCCAGTCTCATCCTGTGCAGCTCCCTCGCGTATATCTTTTCGTCATGATCGGTATACTCGTCGGAGCCCGGATAAGGCCAGCCTCTGGACGCCGTAATAACTATATCCTCTCCGTCCACCACATGGCAATCATTTTGAAGAAAAATAATATCGTCATAGAGTGAGTTCAGATAAGTTATCCTGTTCCACCACAGATCGTGATTGCCCTTGGATATGAGCTTGGTGCCGGGCAGGCTGTGTATCCAGTCGAAATCCGCCATCGCCTCTTCGATCCTGAGAGCCCACGAGATGTCGCCCGGGATCAGCACGATATCCTCTTCGGATACCAGCCTTTCCCAGTTCTCCTTCAGCCTTTTGGTATGGTTCTCCCATCCCGGACCGAATCTGTCCATCGGCTTGTCTATATTCTCATCGAACGACAGATGCAGATCTGCAATCGCGAATATCTTCACTCCAGTATCTCCCTGATCACATAGCCCGCGAGCGTGAGTCCTGCGGATCCAGGCACGTAACTGAGCGTCCCGAGTTCTCCGTCTCTCGGGACGGGCTTTTCGGAGGAATACACCACCGGAAGGTGTTCCACCCCTCTGTCCCTCAGTCTCTTTCTCATGACCCTGGCCAGCGGACACACCTGCGTCTTAGAAATATCCGACACGACAAAGTCCGTCTTCGTCTTGCCTGCCGCTCCCATTGCGGATACTATGTTCACCCCAAGCTCCGCAGCCCTGCATATGAGCGCTGTCTTGGCCTCTACATCGTCTATCGCGTCGATGATCCAGTCATAGACGGCAAGGTCCATACCGTCATCCGGTCTGTAGAACCTCGGCAGCGCCGTGACATCCGCAGCAGGATCGATGTCCTTTATCCTTGCAGCCATGACCTCAGCCTTGTTCATGCCGATGGTGGACATGAGGGCCACGAGCTGGCGGTTCAGATTGCTCGGCTGCACGCTGTCTCCGTCCATCAGACTTACATGGCCTGTGCCCGCCCGGGCGATAGCTTCCGCCGCGTATGAGCCTACGCCGCCTATGCCCACGATAAGCACCGACGCCGCCCTGAGCCGCTTCAGTCCGTCTTCTCCTGTTATCTTTACCGTACGGGAATATCTCTCGTCAGTCATCTGCGTTCGCCTCTCTTCTGAGCGTATCCAGCACGCGGTATATGTCAGACCGTGAAAAACCCTTTGATTCCAGCTTGCGCGCTATCCTGGCTCTCAGTCTGTCATCGAGCTCCTTTACGATGACAGCATCGCCGTATACATCCTTCTTCGTGAAGACCTCCCCGCGGGCTATCTCAAGAGCGTCGCTGTATTCGTCAACGCCCTGCTCGTAAAGAAAATCCTCCTTCGCGTTGCGCACGGTCTCACGGTCGATCCCCTTTTCCATGAGCTCGCGTTCGGCCCTCTTTACCCCGCGCTTTTTTTCTCTGTTATATTCATAATACCTTGCCGCGTAGAGATAGTCATCAAGATATCTCAGTCCGATCAGCTCATTGACGGCCTCTGTTATCTCTTCTTCGCCATATTCCCTGCTCTCGAGGTGCTTTCTGACCTCAGCGGTCGTATGCATCCGGTTCGAGAGATACGAGCAGGCCGCCTCGAACGCCGTCTTTTTCTGTTTGTCTTTTTTATCAGCCATCTTCTTGAATCCGATTTCTCCGTCTGCTTCGCCGCCTCTGACCGCCAGCGCGGCATACAGCCCGGGCATGTCCGGTATCGCGATATCGCGTATGCCGTATGACGCCCCTTCATACACGACGCGGTCTTCCAGTACTGAAGGGATATCGCTTCCGGCTATGGAACCTCCTGCAGCCTTTACGAGGGCCTCTCTTCTGGCCCACAGGCGGAAAAACCCGTCATCGCCCTTTTGCTCATCCTCGCTCCGGATGGCCGCCAGAGCCGCAGCGTCGTCCGGATGATAGAACCTCTCCGCTATGGAAGATGCCTTGCACTTTTTTGCCAGCTGGATATCGAGTCCGCACTCGCGTTCACAAAAAAGGACCGCCCATACATTTTCCGTGTGGGATATAGAAAAGAAATCGAAGCCGTCTATGTACGGCTTCCCATTCCTTCCGGTGTAAATGCTGCCGGCAAGCATATCCGCCCGCTGTCTGTCTCCGGTGTATTCCGTTATGGCGTCAGCGAGAAGCCTGTGGCTTTCGTCCCTGCCTCCGCTGAAGTCCGGCGTGTAGTAAACGATCACTTCCCGAGCTCCTCCAGCGCCTTATCCATCGCTTCGTCGCCGGCGGCTTCGATGTCAGGCGTGATGCCGACTTCATTCACCGCGCCCCCGTTCGGTCTGAAGTATTCCGTCGTCGTCAGCTTTACGGCCGAGCCGTCGCTGAACTTATGAGTGAGCTGAGTGACGCCTTTGCCGTAAGTCTTTGACCCGATCACGGTCCCTCCGTGGTTGTCCTGTATAGCGGCAGTCAGTATCTCGGAAGCGCTCGCAGTGTCTTCGTTCACCAGGACCACATAATCGATGCCGGCAGAGCTTGCCTTTGAAGTGTATACCGTCTCGGCTCCGCTTTTGGTCTTCTCGGACATTATCCTGCACTCAGGCAGCAGATAGTCCGCGATCTCGATACTGGTGTCAGTAAGGCCTCCCACGTTGTTCCTGAGATCGATAATGAACTTCGTGCAGCCTTCGTTCCTGAGCTCCTTTACCGCCGCCTTGAAGTCCCTGTCCGTATCTTCTATGAATGACGCTATCCTGATATATCCCGTATCCTCCGTGCCGTCGACCTTGTTGTACTCCACCGAGTTATGGTCTATCTTCACACGGTTCATCCTGAATTCGATCTCCTCTTCACCGCGCCTGACCGTGACGGTCACCGGAGTGCCCGGATCCCCGGATATCATCTCGATCGCCTCGTCTACATCCGCAGGGGTCTTTCCGTCGACCTTTGTGATCACGTCCCCGTATTCGATTCCCGCTTCAGCCGCAGGTGAGTCCTCAAATACGGCCATGACGGATATGTCATCTCCGTCCTGCACGGCACCTATCCCTATGCCTACGTATTCTCCGGCATATTTTTTGACGAATTCGGCATATTCTTCAGCGGTGTAATAAGCTGCGTAAGGATCGCCCGTTGCGGCTACAATCTCCTTGAGCATATCATCGCTTATCCTGCCCGCATCGCTCTTTGCGACAGGATCTTCGTCTATGAGCTTCATGATCTCGGCGTACTTGCCGTAGTTTTTGTCAAGGTCGCTGTAATACCTGTACTTCTGACGCGTAACGAATTTGCCGAGTCCGAGAAACTCGGTCAGCGCAAACAGTACGAGGGCACAGCAGATCATGCCGAGAATGAACGGCAGCACAAAGCTCCGGCCCCTTCCCTTTTCGGGAGGAACGGCCTCCGTGCCTCTGGTCTCTTCTTCAGGCTCCGCCGCGTTCACATCGTAGCAGTCCGCGTCGGAAAGGCTGAGTCCCATTGTCTTTCTGCTGTCGTCTTCCATCAAAGCGTCCCTGCAGGCAGCACCTTCCGTACTATCGCCTGCGCTTTTCTCTCGTCCCTCCAGGCATTGATCTCTATGTTGCACAGTATGTCGGCAGTCCCCGACTCAGTTATTATATATGCTTCGGCGGCATTTCTGAATATCACCGCGTCTATTTTTCTTCCGTTTTCCGCATTCAGGACGAATTTCGCCATCCTGCGGTCCTCCTTGAGGAATCTCCAGCCCTCTATTCTGACGTTCTTCATGGCAAACACCGGCACTTCATTGTCCTTGCCGCACGGCTCGATCATCTCGAGAGCCTCGGCAAACGCGAGGTCTATCTCGTCCGGCGCGATATCTGCATCGCTGATGTATCTTTCCTCGAGCATGGACGGATCCCGGCTGCATGCTTCTCTGAGGTCCCTGTTCAGATCGTCTCTGAGCTGTCCGACCCTGTCCGCATCTATCGTAAAGCCGCAGGCGGCGCTGTGACCGCCGAAGCTTCTGAATCTGTCTCTGTATTTGTCGAGCATGGCAAAGAGATCTACGCTCTCGATCGATCTGCCGGTGCCCTTATAGCTGTCCCCGCTGCATGAAATGACGATGACAGGCCTGTTGATCTTTTCTCTGAGCTTGCCTGCGACTATGCCGAGCACTCCTTCGTGTGAATCGTTTATCTCGACGATGACGAAGTCTCCCTTCGCAAGCTCATCATCGAGCATCTCCGCTCCTCTTTCGTACGCCTCGTCCTGGAGCCTCCTGCGCTCCCTGTTGGCTTCGATCAGCGCCTCGCAGCATTCAGAGATCTCCCTGTCATCATCCGACAGGAGCAGTCTCACTCCGAGCGACGCGTCGCCCAGCCTGCCCGAAGCATTGATCTTCGGCGCGATCCCGAATGAAATGTCACCGGACCTCAGGCTCCGGTAATCGAGAGCTGATCTGTCTATGAGCTCCCTGAGACCTTTGTTCCGGCATCCGAGATGTATGCTCCTCAGGCCGCATTTGACTATGGTCCTGTTCTCGTCGAGCATTGGCATGATGTCGGCGACCGTACCTATGGTGACCAGCTCGAGCACCTCTGCCATGAGAGGCCCCGGTATGCTGCGCTCCTTTGCCACTGCGAGAGCCAGCTTGTAGGCAACGCCTACGCCCGCAAGTCCCTTGAACGGATATCCGTCCTCCGGAAGCCTCGGGTTTATCACTATCCCTTCCGCCCTGTCGCCGCTCATGTTGTGGTGGTCCGTAACAAGGGTCTGTATGCCGCGGGAATGCGCATAGGCGGTCTCTTCCTTCGATGAGGATCCGCAGTCGACGGTGAGTATGAATTCACCGCCGTCTTCGGCTATCCTGTCTATAGATTCGCGGTGCAGTCCGTAGCCCTCATCCAGTCTTGAAGGGATGTAATATGTGACATTGTCTGTCAGATATCCTAAAACTTTCATCAAAAGAGCCGTCGATGTGATACCATCGACGTCATAGTCTCCGTAGATGACTATCCTTTTGCCCTCATCGACCGCTTTAAGCAGCAGATCCACCCCTTCGTGCATGTTCGCAAGAAGGAATGGATCATAAGCGAGCCTTGGCCTGGGGGAGAGGAATTCTTCAAGTTCCTCATCCCCTATGCCTCTGGATCTTATTATTTCGAGTATCCTCGGCTGCAGATCCTCCATTTTGTCCTTTCATCAGTATAGTGACAGCGGATTTATGGAATCGCCGTTCTGGAACACCGTAAAGTGCAGATGAGGTCCGGTCGAATTGCCGGTGCTGCCTATGTAGCCTATGACAGTGCCCTTCTTTACGAACTGTCCCGAACTGCAGTTATATCCGCTCAGATGTCCGCAGAGCACGCTGATGCCCCCGCCGCAGGCGTACTGTATGCAGTTTCCGTAACCGCCGTACCACGACGCCCTTGTGACCACGCCGTCCGCAATGGCATATACAGGCGCTCCGTACGTACCGCTTGTAAGACAAAGGTCCAGACCGTTATGGAATTCCCTTCCGTGGAAAGGACATATCCTCCATCCGTAGTCGCTCGTACATACCCAGTTGGATGCGATAGGGAATGCGTATTCGCCCGCAGGCACCTCTACCTGTCCTCCGGATTCGACTATCATGGCCTCGGCTGCCTCCTGCATGGCCTGAGCCTGGGCCGCCAGATCGTTGGCTTCCGCTTCCATCTGCTCCTCAAGAGCATGCATCTCGTCGGCTTCCTTCTGATACTTGGCCTTGAGTTCTTCAGTCGTCGCCACTTGACCTTCAAGGGTTATCTGCTGATCCTGAAGATTCGCCTCCTGTATCTCGAGCGTCTGCTTCAGCTCTTCAAGCTCTTTGTATTCATCCTGCAGCATCCTGAGCAGATTCTGGTCGCTTTCCAGTATTTTCTGCACCATGCCGATGTTGGTCAGAAGGTCCTCCACGCTCTCGGAACTCAGTATTACATCGACAAAGCCGGAATTGCCTGTCTTGTACATCGCCGTCAGCCTGTTGTTGAGCGCCTCGTTCTGATCTGCTATCTCCGCTTCCTTGGCATCCATCTCCGCCCTGGTGTTTTCGATCTCAGCCATGGTGTTGCTGATCTGTGCCTCCGTGGCCGTTATCTCACCCTGGAGATCCTCAAGCTTCTCCTCGGCTTCCTCCAGATTGGCTGTCGCCGCAGCCGCCTTCTTAGCGGCATCCTTCGCCTCCTTGCGCTTCTGCTCGGTCGCCTCCTTTGCATCCTTGGCATCCTGCAGAGCCTTGTCCTTTTCCTCCTGCGTCACGGCAAAGGCGGATGCGAACGCCGCCGCTGTCATCGCTGCTATCAGGAAGAATACTATGAATATGTTTTTCTTTCTGTTCCCAGTCATATCCCGCCTCTATCTGTCAAGGAATTTCTTTATAGATATGATACTTCCGCATACGCCTATGCTGATGCCCAGGCAGAGGAAAATGATAAGCACATTTTTGACCAGAAAATCCGCCGGAACTACCGTTACGGACATTATTCTGGCGATATCCGATCCGATTATCCTGACTATTCTGGTGTAGATCAGGTAAGTGAGTCCTGTTGCGATGAACGCGGATACCATCCCCACTATGACGCCGCCCCAGATGAACGGAGCTCTGACGAACCAGTCGGTGGCTCCCAGGTATTTCATTATCCCGATCTCCTTCTCCCTGTTGAAAACAGTGAGCTTGATCGTGTTCGCCACTATTATTACAGATACGATGACCAGGAACGCCATGGCTATCAGCGATCCCATCTCGATGAAGTGCGATACCTGCGCAAGCTTTTCGATGGTGTCGCGGTAGAAGACGACATCTTCGACTCCCTCCAGGGAGGCCGCGCTCTCGGCGAGGCTGTTTGCCGCGTCCTTGTCCTCTACATAGACCATGTACGATTCAGGAAGAGGATTCTCGGGAAGGTTCTCGAGGAGATATGCGTTCTCGCCCCACTTCTGCTTGAGAGTGACCAGAGCCTCATCCTTGCTGACATATGTCACCTCATCGACGCCCTGTGATTCCCGGAGAGCCGTCTCTATCCCCCTGTTCACCTCTTCGGAATTGCCTTCCTTGAGATATATCTGTATAACGTTGTAGTCCTTTTCGATCGAAGCCGCAAACAGATTGACGTTTACGAATGCCACGAAGAAGAGCCCGAGTATCAGCATCATCGCCGTGATGGCGAGCGTCGACGTGAAGTACATGCCCTTGTTGCGCCCCATCTGGGAGAAGGCCTGTCTGAGGTTATATCCGGGTCTACTCATAGATATCCTCCCCTCCGTCCAGGTAAGCGCTGAGCATGCTGTCGACGTCATACTCCACCGGATCCGGCCTGGCTACCGTCTTGCCCAATATGGCTTCGGCAAGGTCCGGATCGAGCTGCATCGTGGCTGCCTTGACCGGGTTGTCCATGAATGCCGTAAAGCCCGGGATATAAAGATCATCACTTTCGTTCTGTCTGGCATATCCGTAGCTGCCCTCCTCGTCGCGGACGATGTGTCCGTGGTCGATGGCGACGACTCTCTTGTTCATCTTATCTACTATATCCTTGGCGTGTGTGACCATGAGTATGGTCGTACCCCTGATATTGATCTGTTCGAGAAGAGCCATGATGTCCATGGCCGTGATAGGGTCGAGATTTCCGGTAGGCTCATCGCATATCAGCATCCTCGGCTTGTTTGCAAGAGCCCTCGCGATGCCCACTCTCTGCTGCTCTCCGGCCGAGAGCTCGGACGGATACCTGTTTGCCTTGTCGGCGATGTCCACAAGCTCGAGCACGTACGGCACTCTCTCCCTGATCTCTTTCCTGCTCTTGTGGAGCACCTCCATCGCAAATGCGACGTTCTCGTAAACCGTCTTTTTTTCGAGCAGTCTGAAGTCCTGGAACACCATGCCGATCTTCTGCCTGATATCAGGTATCTCCCTTCTGCCTACCCTTGTGATGTCTCTGCCCGCGAGAACGATCCTGCCTTTGTCGGGATCGATCTCCTTGAGGATGAGCCTGATGAAGGTCGTCTTGCCGGCACCCGAAGGCCCTACGAGAAACACGAAGTCCCCGCTCTTGATGTGGACGGACGCGTCGATCAGTCCTACGTTCTCGCCGTATTTTTTGGTTACGTTATTGAATACGATCATGGATAATCATTCTCCTTCTTTGTATACCCATACGCGTATAGTATACCCGCCGCTTTTTTGAATTGAGCGAAACTTAATGAACGTTCATAGGAAAGCGCCTGATTCTGAACAAATTAAAAGGTCGCACGCGGATGTGCTCTGCGGCACCCGCGCGCGGCCGTCCATCGTGCCTGTAATTTCTACTCTTCTATGACATACGGCTCCGCGTCAGGAGGGATCGGGCAGCTGTATTCCTCCGCCCCGAGCCTTGCGTTCAGCTCAGAGCGCGCCTCTTCGGCGATCGTGGGATCGCTGAAGATGTCCGCCGCCGCGCACGCCAGCACTTTCGCCGCGTACACAGTGCCCTTGTCGCCTATCGAAGACGCTCCCGCTGAGACGTTCTGCCACGAATGTCCCGGAGAATGCGCCGTGAAGCATACCGTGTTGAAAACGGCGGTCGGCGTCTGCCAGCTCACGTCACCGACATCTGTCGACCCGGGCTCGAACTCATCTCCGCTATAGAACGGGATAATAAAATCGTTCAGGGACTTGCTCCCGTTATCCGACAGCCTGCTGACGATATCGCAGATACCGGCATCGTACTTCGCACCGTGCCCCGGTATCGCTCCCTGCTGAGGACAGGTCGCGTCGAGCGCAGCCGCAAAGGCCCTTTCCTCTTCTGTGTATTCCGGCGCCGGAACGAGCGAGAGATTGTCGTGCAGCAGCTTTTCGAGAGTCGTGTTAGGCACTGTGTTGGCAGTTCCGTCCACGAATATCCTCTCGAAGGATGTGCCCGTCATGAGCGCGGCGCCCTCAGCGCATTTATCCACTCTTTCCTGAAGCCCGAGCGTGTCAGCGACTTTTACGGATCTTACCATATAAAGTACGGATGCTTTTTCCTGTACTACATTCGGAGACAGTCCTCCTCCGTCCACCATGGCGTAATGGATGCTGCACTCCTTCTTCATGTGCTCTCTCAGGTAGTTCACTCCTACATTCATGAGCTCTACCGCATCGAGGGCAGACCTTCCGTTCTCGGGATCGGCCGCTGCGTGCGCTGCAACGCCCGTGAACTTATACAGCACCTGTGTGCAGGAGTTGCAGGTCCCCGTTACGACCTCGTTCTCAGATCCCGGATGCCAGCTGAGAGCGCAGTCCAGATTCTTCCACACCCCCTCACGGGCCATGAACGCCTTCGACGCTCCGCCCTCCTCGCCCGGGCAGCCGTAGAATATCACGGTCCCGTCCAGACCGGTCTCTTCGAGATATTTTTTCACCGCAACTGCCGCGCCGAATGCCGCTGCGCCCAGCATGTTGTGGCCGCAGCCGTGGCCGCTGCCTCCGGGCACGAGAGCCTCCCTGTGTGTGCATGAAGCCTTCTGCGACAGACCGGAGAGAGCGTCGAACTCGCCCAGTATGCCTATGACAGGCCTGCCGTTTCCGGATACATGCTTCCCGCTGAAAGCGGTACCTATGCCGGCAAGTCCGGTCTCAACATCAAAGCCTTGTTCTTTCAGTTTTTCAATGTAGAGCGCTGCTGACTTCGTCTCCTTCAGAGACAGCTCGGCATATTCCCATATCCTGTGTGAGACCTCGATGATCCCGTCTGCGACGCTGCCGTCGATATAGTTTATGATGTCTTTCCTGTCCATCTTAAAGCACCTTGCTCAGAAAATCTTTCAGACGCGGGTCCTGCGGATCATCGAAGACCTTTTCAGGAGCACCGTCCTCCTTGATATATCCTTCGTCCATGAAGAGCACGCGGTTCGAGACCTCCCGTGCGAATCCCATCTCGTGAGTGACGACGACCATCGTCATGCCTGCGGAGGCAAGCTCCTTCATCAGGTCGAGGACCTCTCCTATCATCTCGGGGTCGAGCGCCGATGTCGGCTCATCGAAGAGCATGACATCGGGATTCATCGCCAGAGACCTTACGATGGCGATACGCTGCTTCTGTCCGCCGGACAGCTTTGACGGGAACACCTTCGCTTTGTCTTCAAGGCCTATCCTCTTCAGAAGAGTCATCGCCTGCTCCTCGATCTTTTCCTTTTCGGCATTGAGATCCTTTACCTTGTTGTATTTGGCAGTCTCTGTCGGCGCCAGCATGATATTGTCGAGCACGTTCAGGTTGTTGAAGAGATTGAACTGCTGGAACACCATGCTCATCTTACGGCGGCCCAGATTCGTATCGATGTGGTTGTCCCTGTAGATCTTGTCCATCAGCGACTTGTATTCAGAGCCTTCGGCAGAGTGCTTTTCTATCAGCAGGTCCTCCGCCTTGATCTTCATGACGGCTTCCATGTCCTCCAGGCCGCCCGAGACAAGTCCCTTGTAGGTTTTCGAAGCTCTGATGACATCATAGTGCAGGTACGGATCCACGGGCGTCATGAGTTTTCCCTCTATCCAGACCTCCCCGAAGGTAGGCTCCTCGAGAAGGTTCATGCATCTGAGAAGCGTCGACTTGCCGGAGCCCGAGGCTCCGATGATCGATATCACCTCGCCCTTGTCCACCGTGGTCGATACTCCTTTCAGCACCTTCAGGCTGCCGAAGTTCTTGTATATGTTCTTTACATCGAGCATGTTCTGATCATGCATAATCTTTTTTTCCATAATATGCTTCAGGCCGTGCCTATGCGCCCGCCTTCATCCTCCTTTCTGCCACTCCGATCAGCTTTGAAAGCGTGAACGTCATCACGAAGTATATGATGCCGATGTCGATCAGAGTCGGTACGGTGTTGAATGTAACGCCCTTGATGATGGCATACGTCGTCATGAGCTCGCCGACAAAGAAGTTCGATGCCAGCGACGTTTCCTTGATTATCGTGATGAACTCGTTGCCCAGAGCCGGCAGGATGTTCCTGACTGCCTGCGGCATTACAACCTTTGTCATGGTCGTCTTCGATGTAAGCCCGAGAGCCCTCGCAGCCTCAGTCTGGCCTTTGTCCACCGCGTTGATGCCCGAGCGGATGATCTCGGATACATATGCCGCTGAGTTGAGGGTAAGGCCGATCGCTACGCATGCAATAGGCGTAGGGTTCAGATTGGTGAGCATCATAGGGACGATGAAGTAGGCTATGTACAGCTGCAGCAGAGCAGGTGTTCCGCGCATTATCTCTACAAATGCCGTGATCACATACTGCAGCACTCTGAAGCGGCTCATCTTTCCGACCGCCAGCAGCGAGCCGAGTATGGTCCCGAAGAGTACCGCTATCGCCGACAGAAGCAGCGTATAGCCCACTCCCGTCACGAGAAGTCCTTCTCCGATATAGTATGTTACGAAGATATCCCACATGTCATGGAGTATCGATCCCAAAGTCATAAGCAATCCTCCGTTTTCCGAAAGAGAGGGGCTTTCCTCAGGAAAGCCCCTGCATCTGTTTCATATGATCCATCTGACTGTCTGCGCCGGAACTATTCAGTGAGCTTGTTGCCCTGATCGTCATATCCGAGCTCATCTATCGTCTTGATATTTCCGAGCATCTGAGCTGCTTCATACCACGAATCAGCTACGTCGTCTTTCTTCTGCTGAGCGATGATCCCGTTGACCTGCTCGCCGAGTTCAGTATTGTCCTTGTTGATGAGGACTACGTTGTTCTTGTACTTCTCATCGATCTCGAACTTGAATTCCGTATCCACGAGCTTGCCGTCGTTGGCGGAGATGAAGGATTCTCCGTTGCCCTGCGCTACTGCAAGAGCATCGATCTTGCCTGTCAGAAGAGCTGTGCAGAGGTCGTTGAGGTCTGTCATCAGCACGCACTCAGCGCCCGGCAGCTGTTCCTTGACGAGGAGTTCCTGAAGCGATCCGCCCTGGGCTCCGACCTTGAGTCCGTCATAGTTTGCCGCCTCCTTCAGCTTGCCCTCGTTCTCCTTGGTAGTGATTATGATCTGTTCAGTCTCGTTTTCCCCTGCCTCATACCAGTCTGTTATGAAGTAGTTCTCGGCACGCTCTGCCGTCCAGCTGAATCCGGAGATACCCATGTCCGCATTGCCTGTCTGTACGGCTGTCATGACCGCGTCGAACGACATAGGCTTGATCACCAGCTTCTTATCGAGGTGGTTGGCGATGTACTTGGCGAGCAGGACGTCATATCCCACATACTGCTCATCGCCGTTCCTTGAGAGGTCGACAAATTCCATCGGCGCGAAGTCAGGCGACATCGCCACTACGATCTCTTCGTCAGAAGATGAAGCCTGGCTGTTGAGCTCATCGAGGATCTTGTTGTATGCTGCCGCGTTCGTCTCATCCGATGATACCGTCTCAGTTTCGGTCCCGGCATTTTCCGCCGGTTCATCCCCGCCGCTTTTGCCGCAGGCTCCGAGCGCGAATGTGAAGATCATCGTGAGTGTGAGTAAAAGTACCAGTGTTTTCTTTTTCATTTTCCTTTCTCCTGTTCTTTGTTCATACCCTGTTCATGCCCGCCTGATCGCAGGCATCACTTGCTTGACATGCATTACTATACTATCTTTTGTATAATTATGCAAGCTTTTACGGTATTTTTTTCGCCATTATTGTATTTTTATACAAACACAGCAGTGCAAGCAGATATGGCCGGACCTGTCTCCGTCACAGCGCCGGGCCGCATCCCTGCATAAAAACAGGGCATGCAGTTCACGCAGCTGCATGCCCCGTCTGCCTTCGCTTTTCAGACAAGCACCTTCGAAAGGAAGTCCTGTGTCCTCGGCTCTTTCGGATGGTTGAGCACCTCATCGGGAGTTCCCTGCTCGACGATGACTCCTCCGTCCATGAAGATCACCTTGTTCGCCACCTCCTTGGCAAACCCCATTTCGTGCGTGACGACCACCATGGTCATTCCCTCCTTCGCGAGGTCCTTCATTACATCAAGAACCTCTCCGACCATCTCAGGATCGAGCGCCGACGTAGGCTCGTCGAAAAGGATCACCTCGGGATCCATGGCCAGGGCTCTCGCGATGGCCACCCTCTGCTGCTGTCCGCCCGAGAGGTTCCTCGGATACTCATCGGCCTTGTCGGCAAGACCGACGCGCTCGAGCAGCTTCAGACCCTTTTCCTTTGCGGCTTTCTCATCTGCTTTCTTTACATTGACCGGTCCGATCGTGAGATTCTCGATGACCGACTTGTGAGGAAAGAGGTTGAAGGACTGGAACACCATGCCCATCCTGGTCCTCATGCTGTCCAGATTTTTCTCGGTGATCAGCTCTCCGTCGATGTATATCTCTCCTCCGGTCGGTTCTTCCAGCCGGTTGATGCATCTGAGCATCGTGGACTTGCCGGAGCCGGAAGGACCGACTATGCACAGCACTTCTCCTTCATCAACGTTCTGATCTATGCCCCTGAGGACCTCGAGATCTCCGAAGCTTTTATACAGTCCTTTTATTTCTATCATGCTCATCTCGCGGACTCCCTTCTGGCCATCTTGCGTTCATAGCCGTTTATGATCTTTGACAGCGGGATAGTGAGTATCATGTATGCAAGAGCCACACCTATGTATGCAGGGAATGTCTCAAATGATGATGAGTTCCACAGCTGTCCGCGCCTCAGGATCTCCACCACGCCTACATAACCGAGTACGGAGGTCTCCTTAATGAGAGTTACGAACTCGTTGGCGAACGCCGGAAGGATCACGCGGACGGCCTGCGGTATTATGATAAGCTTCATCGCCATTCCGTGGCTCATTCCGAGAGACCTGGCTGCTTCCATCTGTCCCTTGTCGATCGCCTGTATGCCGGATCTTATTACCTCTGACATATATGCCGCTGAGTTGCATCCGCATACGATCACGGCAGGCACTGCCATGCCGCCGAAATTGTCCCATTTGAAGTCGATGCCCCAGGACTGGAGCAGCCACGGCACGCCGTAGGCCATGATGAGGGCCTGCACCAGCATAGGCGTTCCCCTCACTACATCGACATATACTTTTGCTATCACCTGAAGGACTTTGTTTTTAGTCTGTGAGCACAGAGCAAGGAGCAGACCTAAGGCTGCTCCTATAACTATTGCCACAAGACTGACCGCCACTGTAGCCGGTATGCCCTTGCAGGCGATGAGAAAACCTTTAATATATACACTCATTATTATTCCCTTCGCCTGTTTATTTGATCAGATACAGATGATCTTTACTCCGATTTCATCTTATACTTTTCAAGCAGTTCATCGTATGTGCCGTTTTCTTTGATGTTGGCGAGACCTGCATTGAGCTTATCGAGAAGTTCGGTGTTGCCCTTCTTTACAGCAAACGCGAATTCCTCAGTTTCTCCGAAGCCTTCTCCAACGAATTTAGCGATGTCAGAGTGCTCCATGAGATAGTTGGCTCCGACCGGCTTGTCGACGATGACGCCCTGGACTTCTCCGTTCTTCAGCTGCAGGTAGCAGTCAGTCCACTGATTGAGGACGACGCCTTCTGCGATCTTTCCTTCATTCGCCATTTCCTGCACCATGTCTCCGCCTGTCGTACCGATCTGGCTGGCGAGCTTCATATCCGAAGTGACGGCATCGAGACCTGTGATATCACTGTCTGCTGCAACGAGAAGCATCAGATTGCTCTTGAAATATGTTTCACCGAAGTCAGCCTTCTCGGCGCGGTCACCGGCGAGCTTGTTCATGCCCGCGCAGATTATGTCGCCCTGATTGGATTCAAGAGCCGGGATAAGCGAGTCGAATTCCATGTTGACCCACTCGATCGTGAGGCCCTGATCCTCTGCGATGGCGTTCATCATGTCTACATCGAAACCGATGATCTCATCGTTTCCGTCCTCTGTGTACTCGAACGGAGCAAAAGTCGCCTCCGTAACGACCTTCAGCGCCGCAGCTTCGTCTCCGCCGCCGCTTGTGTCTTCACCGCTTTCTCCGCCGCCGCCGCAGGCGCTGAGCACGAATGCGAATACCATCGCCAGTGAGAGTAAAAGTACGAGTGATTTCTTTTTCATTGTTCTTTCTCCTGTTCTGTAGTTCATACCATACGACCGCCGCAGAAAAGCGGTCAATTGCTTCACGTGCATCACTATAACAATCTTTGCATATTTATGCAACAATTATTCGTAATTATTTTCCTTTTTATTGTATTTATATACAAACACAAAAATACAAAAAACTGTGTACCGGATCGCCGCGTCAAGCTGACCGGTACACAGCACATGCAGCTGTCGATCACTCAGAGCATTTCTATGAAGGCTGCTATCCTCGTGTTCAGTTGTCCTTCGTCCGCGGTCGAGTAATCCGTCTCGACCATGAAGTACGGGACTCTCTTTTCCGCGCAGAACCTTTCGATCGACTTGTGCTCTACGTTATATGTATGGCAGGCCTGAAGAGTCATCTCGAGGACTCCGTCGGCCCTGTACTCGTCGATCAGTCTGCCGAGCAGGTCGTATCTGTTAGGGTTAGGTGTCATAACGGAGCATCCGATGTTGAGATATCTCCCGGCGAGAGCTCCCCAGATGTCTTCGGCGTTTTCGTCGACCAGCCTGTCGTACTGCTTGGCTCCCGTGCAGTTCTCCATCGCGACTATGACCGCTCCGTTATCCTCGGCTGCCTTTATGACCTTCTCGGTGACCCCGCCTATCGGGCATCCGGTCAGGATGAGGCGAGGTTTTTTCTTCAGCATCTTGCCCTCTGCATATTCCTTTTCGATCTTCTCCCTGATCGAATCGAGCTCGTCGACTATGAGACTGCGGTCGAACTTGAAGTCGCTTCCGTAGAGGAGCTTGAACATATCCATGCCTGTTACCGGGCACGGATCGTTCTTCATGACGTCGATCAGGCGCTTCTTCGCTCTTCTGATCTCGTTCTCGAGCTTTACGGCCTCGCGTATCTTTTCGTCGGTGATCCTGACGCCGAACTTCTCCTCGACATAGTCCCTGAGCTTGAGACATTCCTCTTTATACAGAGCAAGTCCCTTTTCGCTCTGCGAATTCGGAAGATCCATGATGAAGACGTCCTTGAATCCGCTCATGAGCTCGTACATCTTCTTCTTGCCGTCGCAGGTGTTCTCGCCTACCACGATATCGCTGAAATAGAAGAACGGGCACTTGTCGTCCTTCGCAAATCCGTAGCTCGACTTGATCAGCGGGCAGAGATTCGCCGGAAGATCCTTTTCTGCCGAAGGGATGGTCTCGCCCGATGTCGAGCAGAGGCTGACCGAGGCTGCTCCGGCAGCCAGCGCTATCTCCCTCGGAAAGTACGTGCAGTACGCTCCGATGACCGGGATCCCCTGGTCCTTAACGTTCTTTACATTAACGAATGCGTTTCTTCTTGCTTCTGCGAATTCCTCGAATACAGCAGGCAGTTCCCTTATGATTTCCATGCTTTTGTCCTTTCCTTATTGCCGGCAGCCGATGCTGCCAATATAACCGGCCCCTACAAGTATCCTGCTTTTTCCGGTCTGAAACAACAGAGGCACTATAGAAATAATCTATAACGCCTCCGGAGGTGATTGTGTGAAGTAGAATACCGGCTGACTCTTCTTACATTACTGTGTTCAGCAGGTCAATGTCGATTGGATAGCGGCCGAATATGCGCGCTGCATCCATCATTGCCTGCAGGTTCTCTGCCGGAGTATCCATAGGAGTCTGGCATCCCGAAGTCAGCGTGAATCCGTTCGGGGAATCCCAGGCCTTTCGGATGCATTCCTTTGCCGATCTGAGCACGTCCTGAGGTGTACCGAGTCTCACCACATCGACAGGAGGGATGTTGCCCTGGATCGCCATATGCGGTCCGAGCACTTTCTTGGCCTCTTCAAGATCCTCGATGTTGTCGAGCCCGAAGCAGCCGATGCCTGTATCGTTCAGGAGCTCCCAGAGCTTTCTGGAGCCTCCGCAGATGTGAAGGCCGCAGCCTCCTCCGTTCTTCTTAATAAAGTCGACATTGTGCTGGAAGTAAGGAAGCGAGAACTCCTGATACTGCTTGACCCTTAGAAGTGAGGTAGTACTCACAGGATCGGCAAAGCCCACGCCGACTCCCATTTCGAGCATGCGTGCAATGTATCTTTCGTTATTCTCCGTGATCACTTCCATCAGCTGCTTGACCTTATCAGGTTTTTTGACCATACCGATAAGCAGGTTCTCTGTACCGACGACCATAGCCGCGATGGTAAGAGGCCCCGTGACAGTGCCGCTTACAGGAACCTTGTCTCCGAGCTTTTCCTTGACCATCTTCAGACCCCTGAGGATGATCGGCAGTCTGCCATCCTTATCGACATCGACCAGTTTTGCCTTGTCTACCTCATCCAGGCTCGCAAGAGCCGGTGTCTCGAGCTGAGCAATATTGTGATCGAAGTATTTGATTTTCGATCCCATGGCTTCGGCCATTCCTCGCAAGGTCGTTGAGAGTCCCGCTCCATCCGACCGGAATGTGTCATAAATATACTGCTCGAGTTCGAGCATGTGCTCTGATGAGAAGTAATAGTCCTTTACCTTGAGACCGATCATAGGCGCGAGAGTCTCTCCTGTATCGATACAGCACATGATGCGGTCCACAGGTTTGCCTTCACTCAGCAGTCTGTCACGCTCGATCGCAGTAAGCTCGTCCTTCGGTATCACCAGTCCGTGTCCGTATTCTTCGATTATACCCATTTTGTCCTCTTTATCTTTTACGCACGCAATGCCGGAGCCTCAAGGGGTTCCGGCATACGCGATTCCATTCACGCTATGGAGATTATTACTCGTTGACTACTTTGTTCTTTTTCCAGTCCCACTTGCCCTTGAGCGTGATCTTCTCATACCAAGGTACGAAGTACGAAAGGATAGCGAATCCGGCGAGGAGGAAGAGGTACCAGTTCCTCGGGATGATGTCCAGAGGGCTTACTCTTCCTTCACACATGCTTGCAACTACGAGGAACTGAGCTCCGTAAGGGATGAGTCCCTGCATGATGCATGTGAACATGTCCAGAATGGATGCGGTCTTTCTTGGGTCGATGTCGTACTTTTCACTGATCTCACGTGCCATAGGTCCGTCAACGATGATGGCAACAGTGTTGTTGGCTGTAGCCATGTCAGTAAGTGCAGCAAGCGCGGAGAGGCCGACCTGCGCAGACTTCTTTCCCTTGAATGTCATGGACAGCTTCTCGATGAGCCAGTCAAGGCCGCCGTAGTGCTTGGCCATCTCAGCAATACCGCCGCAGAGCATGGACAGGAGGAACACCTCGATCATGCCCTGGAAACCTTCCCAGATCTTGACTGCGAAATCCATGAATGTGATATCGCCGTATGCCATTCCGATGATTCCTGCTGCAAAGATACCGATAGTCAGTACCGCAAATACGTTCATTCCGATGAGCGCAAGTACGAGTACAAGCAGGTAAGGGATGACTTTGATGAACGAGAACGGTTCAACTGTAAGAGCCTGGGCTGTATCAGGTCTGCCGAAGATGATGAGCAGTACGATAGTAACTATTGCTGCAGGCAACGAGATCCAGAAGTTTGTCCTGAACTTGTCCTTGAGTTCTACCTTCTGAGTTCTTGTAGCGGCGATAGTCGTATCCGAGATCATGGACAGATTATCTCCGAACATAGCGCCGGAAACTACTGCGGCCATGACGAGCGGAAGGCTGAGTCCTGCCTTGTCAACAACTCCGAGTGCGATAGGAACGAGAGCTCCGATAGTACCCATCGATGTTCCCGTTGCTGTTGCGAGAAATGCTGCGATAACGAAGAGTCCTGCTGTAAGCAGTGATGCAGGGATGATCGAAACGCCCAGGTTGACTGTAGCGTCGACTCCGCCCATGGCTCCCGCTACTGCAGAGAAAGCTCCGGCGAGCAGGTAGATCATGAGCATCGCCATTACGTCTTCGTTGGCTGCTCCTTTTGCAAAGATGCTGAAGTTAGCGTTGATGCCTGCCTTGTAGTTCATAGCGAATGCTACGAGAACTGCAAGGAACATTGCTACTACCGCAGGGAACTGATAGAACGCCATTTCTACGCCCTTGTTCTGGAGGATGATCCCGGCTCCGAGGTAGATGACGATGAATACTGCGAACGGCAGGAGCGCCCAGCCGTTGCTTTTCTTCTGATTGCTCATTATATTATTCTCCTTTTCTGTATATGCCTGAAAGCCATCAGAAATACCTAAACAATTTAAATGGCTGCATGTTTCACGCAACCTTGTGAATTATACCGCAATATGAACAGATGTAAAATTTATAAAGTTCTTGAAAAGAATACTAATTATTTGTTTAACTGATAATTGTGCCTTTTCACAACTACATGTTCTTATTATTGTGCATCAGGTATCATTGTGAACTTCTTATCGCGGAATAGTTAAGGTGTTCTTAACAATAAATCAAGTAATCCTAAGTATCTCTAAAACGAATAATCGCACTCTTCTACGGTTTCTCCCGGATCTTTTATTATGATGTCCCCATCCCAGTCTCCCGTAATGAGCTTTCTGAGCGGCTCGTTGCCTCCTGCCACGATATTGCGTTCAAGTCCGAAGCGCTCCGCGCACTCCGCCGCGTATTCCATCACGGGCTCCATCTCGTAGCAGCCCGTATCGATCACGGTCACGCTGCTGTATGATGCGAGCATCATCTTCATGAGCTTGTCCGCCCTGCGCTTTCCGTACTTCGACAGATAGCTTTCGAACATGTCGAGCAGCGCTCCCTCATCTCTGGTCCAGCCGCCTGTCAGATACATGTGTCCGGCGCTGAGATAGTTTCGCCTGTCTCTTTTGCCGGTGCAGAGCATCATGTTGATGCAGTCGTCAAAGCGCGGCATGGCGAGAACCGCCTTCTCCGTGTGCCAGCCGAGAGCCCCGTTGCCGCAGAGCCCGTAGGCGAGCATGATCAGATCGGCCCCCTCGCTCTCCGCCCTGTCTATCTCAGCCTGTACGACATCGCGCAGCCTGTCCGGATCGTTGTGATGACCCCTCTCCTGCCAGCGGATCTCCATGTCCGGCATATCAAAACGATCGAAGACGGCGTTTATCTCGTCCTCGATCATCGAGCATGCGATAAGTATTATTTTCTTATATCCTGTCAGTTCCAATATAATTGTTCCTTATTTCAGCACGATCTCTCTGAACCTTCCGTTCGCGAGCTTCACTCCGATGTTCTTGATGCAGACCTGTCCGGCGATCTTCACTTTGCCCTTCATCTGCAGCATGGCCTGCAAAAAGTCGATCCCGGAGTCCAGCTGATGATCCCTGAACTCACCGCAGCCTGTATCGATAACGGCGTATGTGAATTTAGGGCAGAGCAGGAAGATGCAGCTGTCGTCCATGAGCGCTTCGACCTTTTTAAGGAACGGATGGTAGAAGTCCTCCACCCCCTGAGTCGTGAACTTAGGGCCCAGGAGCTCAGGCGCTCCGGCCGAATCGGAAAAGATGAATATATCCACCCCGGCATCTTTGCCCGCTTTTATATATGCGAGCAGATCGCCGCTCAGCTTATCGAGCACCTTCTTCATGCCTTCCGCGTCTTTACGGTATGCCTTGAAGACCTTGCGCGGCTCCATCAGAGCATTGAGGATGGTGAACGGTCCCGTGACCTCGAGGCACACTGTCTCTCCCTGCGCTTTGAGTTCTGCGCAGGCCCTGAGGACTTCGGCCATCCTGCCCTTTGTCACATCGACTGAAGGCAGCGCCAGCACGTCATCGATGCCCTCGCAGATCGGATCCTTTGCCCTCGGTCCGGTATTGGCATCGCCATAGTTGAGCACAGCTCCCATCGCCTCGGCCTCGACCGTGCGGCAGAACGGCAGCAGGCAGAAGTCCGCACCATCGTGCTCCTTTATCGCCTTTGCCAGGGTCTGCATGGTATCGCTGTGCATGTATGCGTCCGGGAACTCAAGTCCGAGGCCTTCCGTGACCTCTGAGCTGACGCCCACCGAATTCGAATATGTGCATTTGTATTCTCTTATCTCATTCATTGCTTATCGCCTTATCTGCCTTTTGTCTAAAGAAACGGGTCTTCGAGCAGAGGATCCGTCTGTTCCGCGTCCCTGAGACTGTCGAGCAGCAGCGCCGTTATCTCGACCCTGCCCGATACTGCCGATCTTTCAAGATACTCTCTCAGAGCCTCTTCATCTGCCAGCCCGCGCGAAAGCATGTATCTCACCGCTTCCGTGCTCCTTCTGTTGACCGCAAGGTCGAGAAGCGACTTCTGTCTTTCTGACGCGTAGCTGCAGATCAGCTCTTCCCCGTCCGCGCCCTCTCCGGACGGATCCGGGTGCTCCTCCATATAAGTGAGCACGGCGGTATACCTCGCCGAAGACGGGAGCATGTCCAGCTGCTCCGGGCTTATGTGTATCGTCCTGAGGTTCCTGCATCCGGAAAGAGATGTCCTCGCCGCATCCCTGAGAGATCGCGGCAGCCATATTTCCGAAAGCGAGTGGCAGTTCTCGAACATGTCCGTACCGAGGGTCTTCGTACCCTCCGGCAGCTTCACGCTCCTGAGCTGCCAGCAGTTCTGGAAGAGCCCTGCGCCTGTGCGTTCAAGCTGCTCCGGCAGTCTTATTTCACGAAGCGAATAGCAGTTCATGAAAGCATAATTGCCAATCTCCGTCACTGAGTCCGGTATGTACAGTCTCTCCAGTCCGTCGGCTCCGGCGAACGCAAGCTCGCCTATGCGCTTCGTGCCCTCAGGCACAGAGGATACACTGCCTGCCTCTTCGTATTTCAGGAAATCTTCATTACTCATCCGCAAAAGTCTTTACCGTCCTGAGCACCTGCTGCACGTTGGCAAGAGGCGAACCCATGCCGAGGCCGCAGGCCGGCGAGATTATATCCGATCCGCTGCTGTACGCGGCTCTTGTGAGCTTGTCTACCGTGGCTTCGTCCTGATTTTCTATCGCGAAGGTGCTCACGTTGCCCATTATTACCTTTTCAGGGAGGTTCTTCTTCGCCTCTCTCAGTGATACGACGGCATCGAAGCTGAAAGCGTCGCTGTGTATCTTCGCGACCTTTTCATATACGGCCTTCATCTGCCCGCAGATATGGACTATGATCCTGGCTCCCTTTGCCTGGACGGCGTCTACCACCTGGTTGATATATGTGACGGCGTATTCGTCGAAGAACTTAGGCCCCAGTATCTCGCCCGTGCCGCTCGGATCAGACATCGCTATGACGTCGGCGCCGGCGTCGATCATCGCGAGGGCGAACCTGATGAGGTCGTCCGTCACGAACTGCATGTACTCGTGAGTGAGCTCTCTCTTCTGCCTCATCTGCTTGTAGTATCTGGTCGGCTCGCATACAGAGCTTGCCACGCTGACAGGCCCGACGATGTTGCCGATTATAGGCACGCCATCCGTCTCCTCTTTAAGGAGCCTGATCGCGTCCAGGACCACCTTCGCCCTGCCCGAGTCCAGATCCATCGGCGTGAGCTTTTTATAGTCCTCGACCGTGTCTATCGCATATCCCGTCACATGCGGTTCGAAGAGCTGCGTGCCCATGGTGCAGGTCGCGCCGAGGGCTTCGGCCTCGACAGTCATACAGAAAGGCACTCCGTAGTTCTCGAAGCAGTCGTTGTCGTATATGGCCTTCGCAAGGTCAGCCATCATGCGCGCGTCCGTATGAGCCTCAGGCAGATAGACACCGCTTACATCCTGCAGGGCCTTCGTGACCATGTTCATCATGCCGCCCGGGCAGATGCAGGCAGGTCTGTCGGCCTTCATGCCGGAAAGTATCTTTATGAGTCTTTCATTTGCTGTAGTCATCGCTTTTCCTTTTTTATCTGAATGAAGGGAATATCAGGCACTCGGAGAGCAGCCTCTCGTAGTTGTCGGTAGCGCCGAGCTCAAGGTAATCCATGTCGTGCGCGAGCTCCTCCATCTCTCTTTTTACCTTCGAAGACATCAGCGCCATGTATGCGCCGGTCTTGGAAGTATTGCCCACATATTCGATGCGGTCCCCGACCTCGAACGGAAGTATGCCCGTGCCGGTGATGCTGTCTGCCGGCAGATGAGCGCCGAACTGGCCAGCGATGAGGACCCTGTCCAGATCCTCCATGCCTATGCCGGCCTTGTTCATCAGCGCCATGAATCCCGAAAGTATGGCTCCCTTGGCGAGCTGGACCTGCCTGATATCGCCCTGGGTTATGTACAGAGGCTCATCCCCTCCTGTCATCCTGAAGGATCGCTTGCCCTCTTCATCGACTTCTATGTACTGCGATCTGTAGTCATCGGCGTCGAACCTGTCAGCCTTGACGAATGCTCCGGTCTTGCGCACTATGCCCGTTCTGAGCAGTTCCTTGGTCACGGTGAGTATGCCGCTTCCGCATATGCCGGCAGGCTCGCAGCCGCCTATTATCTTAAGCTCGAGGCCGTCTTCGCCTATACGGATGTCCTCGATGGCCCCTTCGGCAGCTCTCATTCCCGAGCTGATGTTCATTCCCTCGAGAGCAGGCCCTGCAGCGCACGAGCATGACATCAGTTTTCCGTCTGACGCAAGCACGATCTCGCCGTTGGTGCCGATGTCTATGAACATCACGTTGCCCTTCTGATGCCTGAGGTCGCAGACGTATGCTCCGGCCACTATGTCCGCTCCTATGTATGCGGACACCGAAGGCAGGCAGTAGAGCCTGGCTCCCGGTGCGGCTTTGAGCCCGATATCCGAAGCCTTCACGTCCTTTGCCCGTGCGAACACAGGAGCGAACGGAGCCTTTCCTATAGGTCTGGCATCCACTCCCATGAGCATGTGCATCATCGTGCAGTTGGCGCCGACCGTCACCTCGTATACCTGTTCCTGAGACAGTCCGTGTTCATCGCAGATGGACTTCACCATCTTGTTGATCGATCCGACTATGGCCTTCTGCAGTTTGCTCCGTCCGTCCTCGGGGTTTTCTATCTCGTAGGTGATCCTTGTCAGGACATCGAGTCCGAAAAACTTCTGGGCGTTGATCTCGGAAGCGTGTCCGAGTTCCTCGCCTGTGAGCATGTCGACGAGCGAACAGACGACGGTGGTCGTTCCTATGTCTATCGCGACGCCGTACATCGAGTCCGTCGTGTCCCCGGGTTCCATAGCGATGACCTTACCGTCATGCAGCACAGCCGTATACTCTCCCGGCAGCATCTCGTTCCCGCTGAGAGCCGTATAGCCGAAGCCGAGGTATCCGGTCGCTCCGTCGTGTCCGACGATATCTTCAGCGCCGGTCTGTTCCAGGATCTGGTTCTCGAACGGGGTCTGGTCCTCAAGAGTCGGTTTATGGATCGTGACATGCTGCTTCTTTATGTCTGCCGCAAATTCGAAATCCGGCATGTAGCCCGAAGCGAGCACATCGTGCTTTTTGTCTTTCTGAAGGAGCTCTATGCTTATGTCTCCCGCAGGGAAGGCGAGGCAGGCAAGTCTGACTCCCCGGTCGAGCTCTTCGGCCTTCAGTATGCCGCGCTCTGTCTCTCCCGCCTCGCCGGCGTCTCCTTCCGCGATCCTGACCCTGCACTTTCCGCAGAGCCCCTTGCCGCCGCAGGCGTTATCTACGAAAAGACCCGCTTCGAGCATTATTTCCATCAAATTTTTGCCGGAGGCAAAATCGTATCCCTTTCCCTCCGGCATAACTGTAAGTTTTGGCATTTTTGACTGTTCTCCGTTTTACCCCGCCATTCCGCAGAGCTTCTTTGCTACTTCGACTGCCTCGACGGCGTTTCTCGAATATCCGTCGGCTCCGATGTCCTCGGCGTACTTCATCGAGATAGGGCTTCCGCCCACCATGACCTTGACGCTGTCTCTGATGCCCTGCTCCTTGAGCTTGTTTATGACTTCCTTCATTCCCGGCATCGTAGTCGTCATCAGAGTCGACATCATGATGAGGTCGGCATCGACTTCCTTTGCCTTCTCGACGAAGCTGTCGAGCGGCACGTCTCTTCCGAGGTCGTACATTTCGAATCCGGCGGTCTCCATCATGATCTTGACGAGGTTCTTGCCTATGTCGTGGGTGTCTCCCTCGACTACTCCGATGACGGCCTTCTTCGATTCGCCCATCGACGCATCCTCAGGAAGGTGCGGTCTCAGCACGTCGAGGCCTGCATACATCGCGTCCGAACAGAGCAGAAGGTCTGTGACGAAGTACTCCTCCTGATCGTACATCTCGCTCGCGCGGTTCATGCCGTCAACGAGTCCGTGGAGTATGCCGTCAAGGGCGTCGTGCCCCGCCTCGATATACTCCTCGCATACATCGGCGATCTCCTCGTCCTCCATCTCGAATACCATGTCGGACATCTTCTGCAGCAGTTCTTCTTTGGTTGCCATTATATATTCTCCTTTATCAGTTTATGTTCTGTCTTTTTTCTGAACGCTACGCGCTCTATGATAACACATTATTCCTTGTTCATCACCACATCGTTCAGAGCTTCCTCTGCTATGCCGAGCGGGATCATGCCCTTGCGCGCTCCCCTGCCGTACTTCCTGGCCGCGAAGATGAATGCGTCGAAGTTCTCGCGCGGCGTTCCGATCGGCACCTGACAGCCGGTCCCGAGAGTGTAGCCGTTCTCGGCTTCAGCCCCGTTGATGATGCACTGCCTGCAGGTCTCGATGACATCGTCGATCGTGCCGTTCAGCATAACGTCCACAGGAGCCACGTTGCCGACCAGTCCGAAGACAGGGCCCATCTTGTCCCTCGCGGCGGCGAGGTCTTCCATGTTGTCCACGCTGAAGTTCGCGACTTTGAGTTTGAGCATCTCGTCCCAGAGAGGGGATGTCTTGCCGCAGATGTGGATACCCGGCTTCCTTCCGAGGGTCTGCGTCAGTCCTTCGATGAGGTATTCGAGCCAAGGCGCAGAGAACTTCGTGTAGTTCCTCTTTCCGAGGATGTCCGCGCAGCTGATAGGATCGCAGATAGTGCATCCTCCGCCGCCGAATTCGTCTGCGAACATCTCTGCGTAAGCGACCGTATAGTCGACGCACCACTTCAGCAGATCATTCAGCTTATCCGGATGTCTTACCGTGTCTCTGAGTATCATCTCGACCGGCCTTATGAGGGAAGCGTTCGTGAACGGCCCGGCTACCGGCATCGCGATCCCCATCTCAGGGAATGCCATCTTGAGGTCGATACCTCTCTGAAGGACAGCCAGGAAGACAGGGTTCTTCTTCGGATCATCCTTCATGAGCTCAGGCAGCATCGACCAGTCCGTGAGCACAGGCTTTAGGACGCGGTCGATACCCACTTCAGGGAAATATACCTCGGAGCCTACGGCCTGGGCCATGGTCCTGAGCCTGAGTCCGGAGGCAAGTCCGCCGATGTTGAATTCCTCTTTTCTTCTTTTGATGACATCGATGTGGACCTTGACGTCGTTTCTCCACTGAGCGGTCGTATAGCCGAAGATGTTGGCCATCGCCTCCTCGTTGCTCTGCAGCGAGAACGGGATGTGGTCGACGGTCTCTCCCGCGGCGTACTTCTGCATCCTCTCCCCTTCAGACATGGTCTCAGGGTACTTTTCCATTTCTTTTTTCAGTTCTTCATAAGTCATGGTGCTTTTCTCCTGTGTCAAAGCTGTATTCATACAACGAAATGATATACCAATAACGCTCGGCACGATTATAGGTTTAATCAATGCAAACAGCGGGAATTATCGAATCCCTTCGAATTGTAAACCGCTGCAGCCGGCGGCAGGTATCGAATCGGGGTATAGTTCAGCATTTCTTTGTATAAAAAATGAACTGCATCGCAGCTCATTTTCATCGGTTGGTTTATCACAGTTCCAGCTTTTCTATCTGCTGCTCTATGGCTGCCTGCCTCTCATCGAAGAGCAGGTTTTTGTTGTGTCTGTAGTAGCCGTCGCAGCCGTAGGTGCTTATGAAGGACACGCAGTCGGGATCGGCCGTGAGCTCTGTGACTATCAGCAGCATCTCCTTTTCATCCCCCCAGCAGGACTCAGCGAAGCTGAAGAGATTTTCCATCCTGCCCTTAGTTGCCTCCGCCTTTTCGTTATGGTCCGCAACGAGCTCAGCGCTCGCGTCTCTTATGATGTCGAACGCCGTTTCATAATCAGATGCGGAAGCAGTCTTTGCCGCCATGTCATGGAGGCATGAAGCTGTCCTCAGCATGCGGTCCGACTCTTCTCGGGTAAGGGAATGCGCCCTGAGGCCAGATTCGCGTCCTGACTCGATGCGGCCGATCAGCCTCCTCATGTTGACATCAGGCCCGAGCTCATCTGACGCTGCCGCCTTGTACTCCTTGAGACACAGCCTGACCGACTCGATCAGGCGTCTCTCCTCCATGCGTCCGTGCACATCGTCCTTCACGCTGCTCAGCAGCAGGCCTGTGAGGGTATAGACCTCATCGAAGCCGGCCTGCGCTGCTCTTTCCGCCATCCCTTCAGGGACATCTCCGTCCAGTATGGCGTCGACCGGGTATTCCTCCCTGTACTTGTTGAACAGGGCGAGATAAGTATTGAATTCCTTTGCGGCTGCGCTGTTCTGGAGATACTGGACGATAAGATCCTCATCTGCTGCTATGCCGTTCTTCTCGTACAGCTGCAGCATCTTGCTCAGATCCTCCCAGCCTCTCGGCGTCACGATCGATTTGCCGCTGACCGTCGTCTCGACGTGGTAGAAGCGCTCTCTCCTGCTCCGGAGGAAGGACATGACCGCCGGGTGGATGTGTGCCGCAGCAGCGTACTCCTTCCACGCCTCGAAATCAGGCTCGACATCCATCTTCTTGAGTCTGTCGAGGGTCACGATATCGAACTCCCTGGCAGAGTCGTTGTACTCAGGCGGATTGCCCGCCGTGACGACTATCCATCCCTCGGGCAGCCTGTGGCCTCCGAAGACCTTGTACTGCAGGAACTGCATCATGAGCGGTGAAAGTGTCTCCGAAACGCAGTTGATCTCGTCGAGGAAAAGTATGCCCTGCCTGACTCCCGTGGTCTCCATGAGATCGTACACCGAGGCGATGATCTCGCTCATGGTGTATTCTGTGACATCACACTCCGTCCCCCCGTATACCCTGCGGCTTATGAAAGGAAGTCCTATGGCGCTCTGGCGCGTATGATGGGTCATCGAATAGGAGATGAGCCCTATGCCGAGCTCCGACGCGAGCTGTTCCATGATGGCGGTCTTGCCTATCCCCGGCGGACCGACCAGGAGGACCGGCCTCTGTTTTTCGACCGGTATGACATAATTGCCGAGCTCGTCCTTCGTAAGATAGGCGGTTATGGCGTTTCGGATCTGTTCCTTAGCTTTTCTTATGTTCATACGATATTCCTCTGCAGTTGTGAGTCCTGTTATCCGGTGTTATTCTATCACAGCTCCTCCGGGCGGAGCACGACTTTCATCGCCCACACCGGCACTTCCGGCACGTTGTATCCGCTCTCGACGAATACGAAGGCCGTCCTGTAATCCGGCTTCGACGGCGGATACACTCCGAGTCCGTCAGTGAAGTATATCAGGCCCCTGAGATCGCTGAACTCCCCTTCGGATATCAGGTGGTCCACATAGTCGAACACCGGTCTGAAGTCCGTGCCTCCGAGGCCCCTTATCTCCATGGTATCGATATATCTTTCGATATCAGCCTCTGATGTGATGACGTCGTCGGACTGTATCTGAGCGTCGCACTGCACGATGTGGACGTTGATCCTGGTCTGGAACGACTCGCGGCTCTTCAGTATGCTGTACGTCTTCTGAAGAAAGGACTGCACTTCATCTCCGGCCACGGATCCCGATGTGTCTATCGCGATGACGAAGTCCCTTATCCTGCTGTCCTCGCGGTATTCGAGCGGCTCGATGAGCGGCATCTTTTTATAATGCGTGAGCCCGTAATTGTAATATATATAGTCGAATTCATCGTCCGAGACCTTCATGCTCTCGTTCACGGAGGCGAACCTTCTGAGAAAATCTGAATAGTCATATCTCTCGCGGTTCACGGACCTGAGGTTCTGGACCAGTGATGAAGCGAATCTCCCTTTCACCTTCGCGAAGGTCTCTATCTCCATCTCGATCTGCTGAGCGATCTTCTTCCAGTCGTCATGCAGGCTCAGATCATCCTGACTGAGTTTTGCCTCATCAGTCATCACTGCCTGCGAAGCCGGAGGCTGCGCGATGTCTTTGTACCAGTATGAGTGGTCATCAGCCGTGAAGAGTTCTTCAAGCCGCTTCAGTCCCTCATCCGTCTTTGCCTCGCTGAGTTCTCCTTTGCGCAGCGCGCTGTATATCTTTTCGGCAGTCAGGAATCCGGTCTCTCTGCGTATCCTGCGGAGCATGCCGCTCTTTTCGCCCTCATCGTCCGTCCTCGTGCACGGCAGACCGAGCTCGCTGATCACGGACTCCGCCGCGATGTCGCAGGCCAGGTCCCATGTTCTCATGTCGATATCCGCTCCGGCAAACGGATGGCAGAATATGCAGTGCAGCACCGAGTGGAGGCAGACGGCTGCCAGTTTCTCTTTCGACGCAGCATATGTCCTGAGCACGAATGACGGATCATAGAACAGGACGCGGCCGTCAGTTCCGAAGCTTCCGCGGCAAACCTCCCTCCCGTGGAATGTCAGCGCTGTATCCATGTAGCGCAGGTTCACCAGCAGGCGGTTCCTCGAGATGTCCAGCACCTCTCCGGCAAGTCTGTTCAGTTCGTCCCGTTTAGCTTCATCCTTCATCAGACATCCTGTCGCAAGTCCTTTCTGAGCGTCTCTACCACAGTATCGTAGTTCTCCGCCCTGTGCGGAAATGTGCAGTCCGTGCAGACCTTTATCATCCTGCCGTCCTTTTCCATGAACGAGGGTGATCCCGGGCAGTCCTCAAGATGATAGAGCGGGCAGTAGCAAAAAAGGCAGTTGATCTCCTCAATGCCCCTGTGGCAGGGATAGAACCTGCATTCCGTATTCGCAAAGAACCTGTCCGAATTATCCATCCTGTTTCTTCCTTCTGTATTCCTCCATCGCAGCCGCAAATCTTCTGACCAGCTCCGGGCACGAAGGATACCAGAGATGAGGGTATCCCCATAAATGATCCCGGTCAGCGTGCATGCATTCCCATGTCCTGCCGCTGCCTGGCTTTTCGGCGACGGCGTTGCTCCCGTTGTTGTCTGAATCGAAGTAATGGAATTCATGACCCTTTACTTCCAGGCCCGTGATGAGCGTATCCGCGGCGCAGAGATGTTTCTTTTCTCTGAGCGTCACATATCCGAAGCGGCTGAGTTTTCCCGTATAATGCGAGCCGCCTTCGAGCGCGCCTGCCATCTCATGCGGTCTGCCCTGCATGTCCTCGAGCGACTCCAGCAGGTACATGAAGCCTCCGCATTCGGCAAGGCTCGGCATGCCGTCGTCGATCGCCTCTCTCACGGACGAGAGCATGGATGTATTGCCGCTGAGTTCCTCCGCGTATAGTTCGGGGTAGCCCCCGCCGAGGAGCAGTCCGTCCGCATCTTGGGGTACGCGCGCGTCATGCACAGGCGAGAATTCCCTTATGCTTATCCCGGCTTCCTCCATAATGCGAAGATTCTCTTCGTAACAGAAGCAGAAGGCTTCATCGCGGGCGACCGCCAGGACAAGGCCGCAGTCGCTTTCCTTCCGCGGCTCAGCCGTCGCATCCGGAAGTTCTTCCGCCTGCTCCATTATCTCAAGCAGGGCATCCATGTCCAGATGCTCTTCGATGAGATCAGCCGCGGCCTTCAGCTGCTCTTCCAGATCATCTGTTTCGAAGGGCATGCTGAGCCCGAGATGTCTGCTCTCAAGCTGTATGGCCTTTGAACCGGGGATGCCGCCGAGCAGTTTTACGTCCGCGTTTCTGTCTGCGGACATGCAGCTGAGCATCTCATCCAGCTGAGGCCTTATAGTCTCAAGATATATCGGCGTGATCCTGTTGAGAATGATCCCGCGAATCAGATTTTCACGGTCATCTGAGAGTATCCCCTTTATGACTGACAGCATGGTCAGGCCCATTCCCTTCACATCAGCGATAAGAAGGACCGGTGTTCCCGAGGCGGCTGCGGCGTCATAGCATGACCCCCTGCCCTGCAGGCCGGCCGCGCCGTCATATATGCCCATCACGCCCTCGATGACCGCTGCCTCGCAGGCGCTGCGGCACAGCATGCCGCGTATCTCTTCAGCGGAGGAAAAGAACGTGTCGATATTTCCGCACGGCGCGCCTGTCACCCTTCGGTGGAACATCGGGTCGATATAGTCAGGACCGCATTTGAAGGATCTCACATCGGTCCCGCGCCTTTTCAGAGCTTCGAGCATGCCGCAGGTCAGGATAGTCTTTCCGCTCCCGCTGCTGACAGCGGCCGTCATCACTCTCGGGAGTCTCATTCTTTTCCACCCAGAGTGAAGGCTGCTATCAGGACCGGATTTTCTGCTGTCATCAGATGGTAATTGCCGAGTTCTCTCGATCTGTTGACCGATATCTGTTCGATGCTGAGATCCGTGACTCCGTAGTCAGCAGGGATGTTCTTTATCTCAGCCATGGTCTCAAGGCTCACGGCGTTTATCACGACGCGTACGCCCTGCGGGGCCTCGGCGAGGATATCCAGTATGTCCTTCAGTTCTCCCGAGCTGCCGCCTATGAAGGCGTGCGTCGGCGCCTCGAGCCCGCCGAATGCCTCCGGCGCCCTTCCGTTAACGACCTCTATGTTTGCAAGGCCGAATTTGTCCGCGTTCTTTTCAATGAGGTCGCAGGCAGCCTTCCTCATTTCTATGGCGTATACCTTCAGACCGCCGCTCTGCATCGCGGCCTCGCACGCTATCGTGCCGGTGCCGCTTCCTATGTCATAGAGGACCGATCCCTCTTTCAGTCCGAGTTTTATGATACTGAGATGCCTTATGTTCTCTTTGGTCATCGGGACCTTCGCCCTCATGAATTCATCATCGGCTATGACAGGCATCAGGAACCTTTCTCCCGGAACTTCATCCGCTTCTGCCGCCTGTATCTCTTCCGCTGCAGGCGTGTCTTCTGCTGCAGGCGTGTCTTCTGCCGCATGCATGTCTTCCGCTGCAGGTTCTTCTTTTACCGCCGGCTCAGCCGGTTCTGCAGGATCCTCGTTCAGGACGAGAGCGGTATACAGTCCTTTCTCAGACACATACAGACACTCTTCAGGTCTCAGCAACTCTATCCTTTCTTCCGGGCCTGCAAGCTTATATCCCAGTACCACCATGCATTCCCCGAGTCCGTTCTCAGTGAGCAGGCTTCCCAGCCTCTTCACATCCTCTTCTCCGGAAAGGAGGAGATACGTTCTTCCGTGTTCCCTTATCGCACGTATCACTTCCTTTTCATTCTTCTCATCGCCCGTCCTTCCGTGCATGCTGCACAGGCCGGCGTTCGTGTATGGCTCTCCCGTGACCGCCGCGAGATAGGCAAATGAAGATATCCCCGGATGCTGCCTTATCACGTACGCGGATCCGCTTTCTTCAAACCACGCTGCAAGTTCAGGACCCGTTTTCGCTGCTCCGCTGCAGAATCCCGTATCACCCGAGAACAGCACCGCTATTCTTTCCGGCCGGCGTTCTTCCAGCACGGGTATCATGTCGCGGGCAAAATAGTACGGATATGCTTCTTTTCCCGGATAGGACGCGATCATCCTCTCCGCGCCGAATATGATGTCCGCCTTTCTGACCGCTTCGCGCGCTTCTTCAGTCATGAGTGATTCTCTGCCCGGCCCCGTTCCGATGAGATCCACCTGTGTCACCGGCTTTATCTCAAAGAAGACTTCCAGAGCCTCGCTCGCCGTCATTCCCTGCTCTTCGACCGGTTTTCCTATTATGAAGACGGGGATGCCGCATTCGCGGGCAGCGCTTATCTTCTCCTGGAAACCGCCCTCCGTTCCGCTCGCCTTTGTGACGAGCAGCTTTATGCCGTACTGCATGATCAGCGCCTTGTTCATCTCACAGCTGAACGGGCCCTGCATCGCTATCACCTGTCTTCCGCTGATGTCAGCAGCGCTGCAAAACCTTATGCTTTCCTCGGACGGAATGATCCTCGCAAACAGCCTGGATCTGACTCCGGGATCGGCCGCGTAGACGGCTATGTCCCTGCTTCCGGTCGTGAGCAGTATATTCCCCGCCGTATCCTTCAGCGCCTTCGCGCATGAGGCCGCATCCGCAAATATCCGGTTGCCTTCGATCATTTCAGGTCCCGGCTCAGCCCTGAGTATCCTCACGTATCCCTTATGGGTGCTGCCGCACGCCTCTCGTATGTTCTCAGATACCTCAGCCGCATAAGGATGTGTGGCATCAAATACCGAGGATGCCTCTGCGCTGAACAGCTTCTTCATCCCCTCCGCATCGAGCCTGCCCTGTCTGATATCGGCGTGCGGAGTCCTTTGCATTACAAGCTCTCCGTACTCAGTCGCCACACATACTATGTGATCTATGCCGGCAGCGGAAAGCCTCTCCGACATCTGTCTTCCTTCAGTCGTTCCTGAAAAAATGATAGGTCTCATCATGTGTTCTCCTTGCTTTTTTATATCCTGTAGCCTCTCGGTGTCACCAGCCGTCCGTCAATGAGCCGGCTCTGTGAATTACCTATGAATACTGTGGTGAACATGTCCACCTGTTCATCCCTGAGTTCTGCCAGGGTGCAGGTGCGGTATTCCTCTCCGTCTCTTCCGATGCTCCTGACATAACCGCACGGTCTTTCCCCTTCTATCGTTTCGAGAAGTATATCACAAGCTCTACGGAGGCGGTCCCTGCGTTTTTTGCTGGACGGATTATATATCGCGATCGCGAAGTCTCCCTCCGCCGCGGCTCTCAGCCTTTTTTCTATGAGCTCCCACGGAGTCAGGAGGTCCGACAGGCTTATGACACAGAAGTCGTGGTTGAGAGGCGCTCCCAGCACAGCTGCCCCGCTCGATGCCGCGGTGATTCCGGGGATGACTTCCATATCGATGTCCGAAGCTTCCTCTCCGAGCTCTTCCTTTATCCCGAACATCAGCGACGCCATGCCGTAGATGCCGGCATCGCCGCTGCATACCATTGCGACGTCTTTTCCCTTCACGGCCTCTCCGAAGGCGAGTCTGCAGCGCTCCGCCTCCTGTTTCATGGGGGTCGCGAGCTTCTCCTTCTCGCTGAACCTCTCCCCGAGCAGTCCGAGGTATACCGTGTATCCGACGATGACGTCCGCAGCGTCGAGGGCTGCGAGCGCCTGCTGCGTCATCATGTCCTCCCTGCCCGGCCCCATGCCGACTATCTTTATCCTGCCTTTGTCCATTATATCCTCTCAGCGACCGCAATGGTCATACCATTTTCCGCTGTCTTTTTTACCGCCAGACGCGAACCTCTGCCGGCGGCGAGAACAGCCGCGCGTTCGCAGACATTGTCCACTCCGGTTTTTTCGAGCACTGTGTCCGAATGGCTGAAATCTCCTTCCGCCTTTGAAAGAAGTTCAGCGTCGAATGTTATCAGAGGCATCCTCCACGCCTGAGACAGACGGCGTAGACCCTCTTCATCCTTTTTGATGTCTATGCTCGCGATGCATCCCGCGTACTTCAGCTCTATGCCGTTTTCCGAAAGCACGCGCTCCGCAAACTCCCTCAGTTCCTCATATGGTTTTCCTCTGCGGCAGCCCATGCCGACCGCATAGCTCTTCGGACAGAGCACCAGCGAGGCCGGGTCCTTCAGCGCGGCCGCGTCTTCCCTGTCCGCGATCAGCACATCGACATGTCCTGCCGGCGGATAATCCTTTATGCATATCGTCACCGGCCTTCCCTCAAGCGCGGATGAAGAGACCTTTGCGATCCCCTCCCTGTTCGCTGCGGCGAGTCCGTTCTCTTTCGCGAACAGATCTGCAGGGAAAGACCCGTTCAGGTCGGTCGCCGTCGTTATCACCGGATATGCTCCGACGGCCTCCGCGATCTCAAGAGCGAGCGCGTTCGCGCCTCCGATGTGGCCGGAGAGAAGAGGTATGACATGCTGCCCGAACTCATCCATCACAAGCACAGGCGGGTCCTCAAGCTTGTCGCGGACGAAAGGAGCGACGAAGCGCACAGCGATCCCGGCCGCTCCGATGAATACGAGCGCCTCTCTGTTTCTGAAGGCAGCTTCGCATATCTCTTCGCGTGACGCTGACTTCGGGACAAGTCTCGCATCGTGCATGTCAAGAGCACGGCAGAGCGTATCAGCCAGTTCCTTTCCCTTATCCGTAAAACTGAATATGTTTATTATCATTCCTTCGCCCTGCGGAACTCCGTCGAAAAAGTCTTGTCGTAGAGCTTTGACTTTCCATACCCGCTCCCTGCGATGACATCGCCCACGAGTATGATCGCGGTCTTCGTTATCCCGTGCTCCTCAGCAGTCGCCGCGAGATCAGCTATAGTGCAGCGGTAAGCCTCCTCATCAGGCCAGGTCGCCTTATACACTATGGCTGCAGGCGTATCCCCTCTGTATCCTCCCGCGATCAGCCTTGCGGAAAGCTCAGGGAGCATGCCCGCGCTGAGGTATATCGCCATGGTCGATCCGTGCGCCGCCCAGCTTTCTATGCTCTCCTTTTCGGGGACAGCCGTGCGCCCCTCCATCCTCGTTATGATGAGGGTCTGCGAGAGACCCGGAAGAGTGTATTCGAGATCGAGAGACGCCGCCGCCCCGAAGGCTGCGGAAACGCCGGGACATGTCTCATAGCTGATGCCCAGCTCATCGAGCGCGTCCATCTGCTCGCGCACCGCTCCGTACAGGCTCGGATCGCCCGTATGCAGCCTGCAGACAGTCTTTCCCTCCGACACCGCCTGCTTCGTTATATCCAGGACTTCCTCAAGAGTCAGAAGCGCGCTGTTATGGATCTCAGCATACTCATTAGCGTAATTCAGAAGCTGCGGGTTCACAAGAGAGCCGGCGTATATGATCACATCGGCTTCGTTTATGAGCCTCGCCCCTCTTAAAGTTATGAGGTCCGCCGCCCCCGGGCCCGCGCCCACGAAGTATACCTGCGTCCTATCCATTCCAGTTCTCCCTGTTTGCTTTTATCATCGCCCCGGCGCCTTCTGACGACGCGACGAGGCCGTTCTCCTTTGTGTACATGATGCATTCGATATCCAGCTCTCCTCCGGCTCTCCTTCTGAGAGAAGATATGATGCGTTCCACCAGATCTGCCGCGGTCCGGTCTGCCAGTTCAGGATCAGCCCCCTTCAGTTTCGCGAAGGCCTCCTCCGTCGTCAGCGAATCCAGGATGCTCCGTATGAGCTCAGACGGCGCGCCCTCCCTGGCCGCTGCCGAGGCGATGATCTCCATTCGGCAGTCGGCTTCTCGCGAGTGGGTGTTCATTATCCCTCCCGCGACCTTGACGAGCTTGCCTGCGTGGCCTGTGAGGAGCATGCCGCTGAATCCGAGCTCCCTCACCATGTCTACCGTCAGGCCGATGAAGTTGCTGCACTTCACGCTGCGGTCAAGGTCGATGCCGTATTCCTCCCTCATGAAGTCCAGGCCGTAGTTGCCCGGAGACACGAAGGCGGTCGTACAGCCCTCGGCCTTTTTCTGTCTGAGCTCGACTTTTATGGTGTCCAGTATGGCCTGCTCGCTCATCGGTTCGACTATGCCGGAAGTGCCTATGATGGATATGCCTCCTTCGATGCCCAGCCTCGGATTGAATGTGCGGGAAGCGATCTCCCCGCCCCCGGGCACCGAGATGATCACATCAAAGCCGCCGTCATACGAGCAGGCTTCGGCAACATCGTCCAGTTCCTGTCTTATCATGGAGCGCGGCACGGAGTTGATCGCCGCTTCACCCGGCGGCTGATCGAGTCCCGGGCGCGTGACCCGTCCGACGCCTTCCCCTCCGTCTACCCTGACGCCTCCGGAGTCTGACATCCTGACGTCTGCATATATCAGGGCTCCGGTCGTGACGTCGGGATCATCGCCGCCGTCCTTTCTCACGGCGCACTTCACGCTGTCTCTGCCTCTCTGTGTATCCAGTATCTCCGCATCAAATGCCCTGCCGGAAGGAGTGAAGATGCGAATGCTGTCCTTTTCTTCTCCTGTCAGCAGCATCCACGCGGCAGCCTTCGATGCGGCTGCGGCGCAGCTTCCTGTTGTGAATCCGCTCCTGAGCTTCTTTTCCATCATCTATCCCATCGAGTACAGTATGGCGTTGACTATGGCCGCCGCCACGTTGCTCCCGCCCTTTCGTCCCCTGTTGACTATGCAGGGTATATCTGTTTCGAGTATGAGCTCCTTTGCTTCGACCACATTCACAAAGCCGACAGGGACTCCGATCACGAAGTCCGGGGTATATACGCCCTTATCGTGCATCTCCCTGAGAGTCATCAGGGCGGTAGGAGCGTTTCCTATCGCGAAGACCGTCTTGCGGCCGGACTCCTTCGCATCGCGGGCTGCATGCTCCATGCTGACCGATGCTCGCGTGATGCCCCGATCATTTGCTTCGGCAGCGACATCCTCATCCGCCATGTAGCAGCGGGCGCTTCCGCCGTGTGCTGCCAGCTTCCTTTTGTTTATGCCGGTGAGCGCCATGTTGGTATCGCTGACCACATCCGCTCCCGAGCGCATGAGGTCCTTTGCGATGCGCACGGCGTCAGGCGAAAAGCAGAGCGTTTCGGCGTAATCGAAATCGGCCGATGTGTGTATCGCCCTTCTTATGACCGGATCCTTCTCCGGATCCAGGCTTATGCCCATGGCATCCAGCTCCGCCTTTATTATCTCAAAGCTCCTCGCTTCTATGTCCTGCGGTTTTACGTGTTCGGTCACAGGATCTCTCCTATCGTTTTTATCAGTGTTTCGTTTTCTTCGCGCCGCCTTACGGCTATCCTGAAATATGTCTCGTCAAGGCCGCTGAAATTCGCGCAGCGCCTTATCAGGATCCCTTTCGCAAGAAGCCTGTCGTACAGATCGGGGACGCTCTTTATAAGGAGGTAATTCGCGTCACCCGGGTACACCCTGATCCCGCATCCGGCAAGTTCTTTGCTGAGATACGCTCTTTCTTTCTCTATCATCCTTACAGATCTTTCGATGTAATCAGTTTCGGCAAGCACCTCTGATGCCGCCTCTCCGGTCCGCTCCGCGATACGCGAGACGTTCCACTCCGGAAGATGCTTTCCGATGCTTTTCAGAAGTTCTGTATCGGTGGATATCATGTAGCCCAGCCTGATGCCGGGGATCGCGAAGGTCTTCGTGAACGCTCTTAGATGAAGAGCGTTGTCTGTGACCGCTTTTCGCTCTGTCCATTCTCCGGTCAGCGGCATGAAGCACTCGTCGAACACCGTGACCGCCCCGCATCTGTCACATTTGACCGCGATCTGTTTTTTCAGTTCCGGATCCAGAAGGCTTCCGTTCGGATTGTTGGGATCGGCGGCGAAGACGATGTCCGTATCGGAAGTGATCTTCCCGAGGATCCCTTCGTCAACGGCGAAATCATCTTCCTCTCTGAGGTGATGCTCCTCTATGACGGCGTCCTCTGCCCTTAGCGCCGCGGCATAACCTGCATAGCACGGCGCCGTTACAAGAGCCTTTTTCGGCTTCAGCGCGTGGACCGCCGCCATTATGAGTTCAGAGGCCCCGTTTCCGCAGATGATATGGTCAGGACCGGTTCCTTCAAATGAAGCTATGCCCTCACGGAGTTTCTGCTGCTGCGGATCCGGATACTGATGTATCTCTTCGAGGCCGGTCATCATCGCCTCAGCTACCGAAGCGGGCATCTCAAGAGGGTTCAGGTTGGCCGAAAAGTCCAGCCTGACCTCATTGCGGTACACATCGCCTCCGTGGACAGCCTCATTCACGATGTCTTTGTTCTCATCACCCATTTGATTTATCTGCCGGCGATAAGCGCCGCGCCCATCGCCAGGACGCACAGGGCAAAGCCGGCAAACGAGGATATGCTCATGAGCCTGTTCATCCTCACTATGTCTTCGGCTTCAACTTCCCTGGTCTTATCTCCTATGTAAGGTTTTTTTACTGTCTTACCAAAGTACTGCGCATTCCCGGCAAGCTGTATGCCGAGCGCACCCGCTGCAGCGCTTTCGGTCTGGGCAGCATTCGGGCTCTTGTGTTTATATCTGTCGCGCTTCCATATGCGTAAGGCCCTTTTCGGGTCAAAGTCCCTTCCGCAGAGAGCGCTGCATGCGATCAGAAGCAACGCGCTTATCCTCGAGGGGATATAGTTTGCGGCGTCATCGAGCCTTGCAGCAGCGGTCCCGAACCACATGTATCTGTCGTTTCTGTATCCGATCATGGAGTCCATGGTATTGACCGCCTTGTATGTCATCCCGAGCACCGGGCCTCCGACAGCGGCGTACAGCATCGGAGCGATGACCCCGTCGGAGAAGTTCTCGGCCACTGTCTCGACCGCAGCCTTCGTGACTCCCTCCGCATCGAGGAACTGCGTGTCGCGTCCCACTATCATCGAGACGGCCTTCCTCGCTCCTTCGAGGCTGCCCTCCTCCAGCTCGCGGTATACCTTCATGCTCTCCCTTCTCAGGCTCGTCTGAGCCAGCATATAGCAGGTGAGTACAGCTTCGACGATGACTCCCGCAAGAGTTGAGATACTGTACGACGCATACATCAGCGCGGCAGTCAGCGCAGCCGTGACCGCGATCACGATCAGGACGAGGATGAGGCCTCTGCAACGCTCAGCCTTTCTGTCTCTTTTGTCCGGGTCGGTCCTGTCCTCCGGTATATTTCCGAGGAGCTTCCTGTCGAGCAGGGCGATCAGCTTACCGATCCAGACTACCGGGTGGGGTATATTCCGGGGATCTCCAGCCAGAAGATCCATCACGAAGCCCGCCGAGAAAGCGATCATATGAAGTTGCAGAAGTGACATTTCCCGCATCATCAGTCTCCAGTTCTACGATAAACCCCGCTCCGTTGGGCGGATTGAATTTCAGCGCGTCCTCGCCTGTCAGGCTGCTCATCAGGGCCATGAACAGTCCTCCGTGAGCTACTATGCAGATGGTGTCCGCACCTCTCTTTTCCGCCTCCGATACGGCACGGGCAAGCGCCTTGCCGCTTCTTTCGACCACGTCCGCGATGCTCTCGCCGCCGGGTACTCTCATGCGCCCGCCGCTGTCGAGCCATGCCTGGTATTCCGGGTCTCCGTCGAGCATGCTGTGGTTCTTCCCCTCGAATATCCCGAAATCCATCTCTCTGAGATCATCTATGATCACAGGCTCTTTGTCAGGGAACATGATCGCGGCGGTCTCCAGAGCCCTCTTCATCGGGCTTGAGAAAAGCACGGCTCCGTCAGGGATGCCTTCTATCGTCTTGAGGGCATCCCTGCCTTCTGCGGTCAGCGGCTCATCGGTCCTGCAGCCGTTGAAACAGCGTTTTGTGTTTCCTTCTGTCATTCCGTGTCTAATAAGATAGCAGCGCATCTTTGTGTCTCCTCCCTATACCGCAACGAGAACAGCGGTCAGTGCCGCAGCCGCGGCGGCCGCCGTCTCGCATATAACGACGAAGTATCCGGCGGTATCTCCGGTGATGCCGCCGAACTCCTTATAGCTCTTATATTTATACCATACAAAGCTCAGGACCGCGGCAGCGATCCCGGCGATGCCTGCGGTTTTTCCGTAATATACCATCAGCGCTGAAGAGAGCGCCGCCCATATGAAGCTGAACGTCAGATTCACGCCCCGTCCTTCGACTGCGGATGATGCCTCATAGTAAAGCATGCCCTCGTTCTTCGCGGACCTGAATGTCAGTACGGATACCGCACTGAGGCTCCTTGCGAGAACGAAGGCCGCGGCCATGACCATGATCAGTCCGGGCGCTGCCTCCGATGCCAGCAGAGTGATGAGCGAGGCGATGAATACAAGGCCGCATATCGCCAGTCTTATGACCGCGAAGGCTCCGATGTGAGGGTCCTTGAGTATCGCGAGTTTTTCTTCCTTTGTCCTGTATGAACTCAGGGCATCCGCGGTATCCATGAAACCGTCGACATGGAAGCCCCCTGTTACCAGAAGCGGGACCGCGGTCAGCAGGAGAGCGGCCGCCGTATCGGGAAGCGCAAAGCGCCGGCACAGCACGAAGACCGCGCAGAAAAGCGCACCGGTCACCGCTCCGACCAGAGGGAAGGCCGACAGGCTGTATCTCATGTCCTCTTCTCTCCACTCGAAGCGCGGCACCGGTATCCTCGAATACTGCGCGAACGCGACTGCTGTGCTCCTTAGTACTTTCATGTTCTGTTACGGCTCTATCCTTATCACTTTGTCCGCGACGGCGCTGATCCTGTCGTTCAGTGTATCGAGCATCTTCGCGTACATCACTGTCTCTTCATCGAAATCTGCTTTTATCTCATAATGGTTGCTGACGATCACGAGATCGCGGACGAATCCCTTCAGCCTCGCGATGTCTGAGCTTATCCTGTCCGCCGCGGCATCCGCGCTCACATGCCTTTCGAACAGCTCGTTCGCGGCGAGGTTGGAGAGGCATTCCAGGAGCACGGTCCTGTCTGCGCAGCCTCCATTTTCTTCGACAGAGGATGCGACGTCAAAGGGAGCTTCTATCGTTTCGAAGCCCTTGCCCTCACGCATCTTCCTGTGTCTTTCTACCCTGGCGGCGCCTTCATCGCCGCAGGGGATCATGGTCGCCAGATACACGCGTTCTCCCGGGGAAGCCATCTCCATGACCATGTTCTCGGCAAGCTCAGACTTGCCGCTTTCCGGATAACCTATGATGAGAACGGTCATTCTGCTGCGCTCCCTTCTTTTGTCTCGAAGCGCTCATATTGCTCCACTTCCGTGTCATCGAAGACAAGGCCGTCCCTGTACAGCGCAAGGGCGGCATCGAGCAGCGGGAAGAGCATCATGGCGCCGGTGCCCTCTCCGAGGGCGAGCCCGGCATCTATGACAGGCTCAAGCCCCAGCTCATCCAGCACCTTCTTCATGCCGGGCTCCCTGCCGCAGTGCGATGCAAGCATGCAGCTGCGGCACCCCGGCGCCAGCCTTTCGGCGACCAGAGCCGCGACCGCGCTTATGAAACCGTCTATTACCACCGGTATGCGGTAAATGGCTCCTCCGATGAACACTCCCGCCATCCCGGCTATATCCAGGCCTCCAACAGCGGAGAGCATCTCCATCGCATATTCAGGGCTCCTCACGTCCGCACCGTCAGGGTGGTATCTGTCGAGAGCTTCCCTTATTATCTCCTTCTTGCGCTTCAGTCCGTCGTCGCTCAGTCCGGCTCCCCTTCCGGTCACCTCATCGACATCGAGGCCGAGCAGAGCAGCCGCCAGGGCCGCGCTCGTCGTGGTGTTTCCTATGCCCATCTCTCCGGCCGCGAGCAGCCTGTATCCCTCCATGCTGCATTCGCATACCGTATCTATACCGGCGTTTATCGCCTGCATGCACTCATCCTCGGTCATGGCAGGCTCTTTTCTGAAGTTTCTCGTGCCCTTCATCACCTTGCGCTCAGCCACGCCGCGAGGCGAGCCTTCCATGTTTATCCCCGCATCGACAGGGACGGTATCCGCTTTGCAGACAGCCGCCAGACGGCAGACCGAGCTCTCGCCGCGTCCCATCCACTCCGCCACGGAGCGTGTGACCTCCTGGCCGGACTGGCTTATGCCTTCCTCCACGATGCCGTTATCGGCGCACATCATGATGACGGCGCGCTTCGATATGTCCACATCCGCTGTGCCCTGCACGGCTCCGATGCGTGCGATCATCTCCTCGAAGCGCCCGAGGCTGCCGAGAGGCTTGGCGATCCTGTCCCATCTGCGGAGTATCTCTTCATACGTATTTTTGTCGAAAGCGTCTTTGCTTGTCAAAATGCAGCCTCCCTCAGCATGGAGTAGATGCGGTCCATGTCGAGATGTTCTCTCAGCATGTCCGCCAGTCTGTCGTATTCCATTTCCCTGAATTCCCTGCGGCTCAGCTCATCACAGGCAGAAAGCGCCGCGCCCTTCCTGTCCGCCAGAGCCTTCACCACAGTTCCTGCTATCCCGTTGCTGTCGAATATGCCGTGTATGTATGTGCCGTATATGTTTCCGCAGCATGCTCCCGTATCCCCGGATGTAAACCCGGAAACAGACCGTCCCGGATCGCCGTCACGACATGTCCTTCCGGCGTGTATCTCATAGCCTTCTATCCCGAGGCCCGAAAGACCGGAAAAGATCCCTTCAGCGTCACAGAAAGCCCCCCGGAACTGCTCTGTCTTCTTGACTCCCGAAAGCACAGTCGACACAGGCAGCAGTCCGAGTCCTCCCGCTTCTCCTCCGCCTTCGACTCCCTCCGGGTCGGACACTTTCGTTCCGAGCATCTGGTAGCCTCCGCATATGCCGAACACCGGCACGCCTTCTCCGCTCAGTCTTATGATCTCATCCGCAAGGCCCTGTCCGCGCATCCACTCAAGATCAGCGATCGTGCTCTTCGAACCGGGGATCACGATCATATCGGCGCCCCGCAGCTCTTCAGCTTCGCTGACATATCTCACCGAAACGTCGGGATACTGCCCGAACACATCGAAGTCAGTGAAGTTTGATATCTTCGGGAGCCTCACTACGGCTATGTCCACGAGGCCCCTTTTGTCCGCCGCGAGCCTCTCCGAGAGCGAATCCTCATCCTCGATCTTTAAGTCTGCATAAGGGACAGTGCCGACGACCGGGACCCCGCATTTTTCTTCGAGCATCTCTATGCCGCTGTCCAGAAGCGAGGCGTCTCCCCTGAACTTGTTTATGATGAGGCCCTTCACTCTTTCCTTTTCGTCATCCTCAAGGAGCATCAGCGTGCCGAGGAGCTGGGCGAAAACGCCGCCCCTGTCTATGTCCCCGACGAGTATCACCGGAGCGTCCACCATCTCCGCGAGACCCATGTTGACTATGTCGTTCTCTCTGAGGTTGATCTCTGCAGGCGAGCCCGCGCCTTCTATGACTATTATGTCGAAGCTGTCCTCAAGCTTTCTGAAGGCTTCTTTTATGACGGGGATCAGTTCGGTCTTGAATCTGAAGTAGTCGCGGGCCTTCATGCTGCCGATGGACTTTCCGTTCACTATCACCTGCGAGCCCTGATCATCGGTCGGCTTCAGCAGCACCGGATTCATGCATACCAGCGGTTCGATGCCCGCAGCTTCAGCCTGCACCGCCTGCGCCCTGCTCATCTCAAGACCTTCCTTCGTCGCGAAGGAATTGAGGGCCATGTTCTGCGATTTGAACGGGGCCGCCCTGTATCCGTCCTGTCTGAATATGCGGCACAGTCCGGCTGCAATAAGGCTCTTGCCTGCATTGGACATCGTGCCCTGCACCATTATGACTTTAGCCATCCGATCCAAGTCCTCCGAGAAAATCCGAGTAAAGCCTGCTCAGCCTGCCCTCTTCGAGTCCGTAGAGAGAGCTGAGCCTGCTGTCGCTGAATACTTCGTCCGGCTTGCCGGACATGCATATGCCGCCTTCAGAATCGATGCACAGAAGATCATCCGCAGTTATGTATGCGAGCTCGAGCTCGTGCATCGACATGATGACTCCTATCTTTCTGTCTCTGACCAGCGACTTCAGCAGGTCTATGAATTCGAGCTTGTGACGTATGTCGAGATACGATGTCGGCTCGTCGAGTATCATTATCTCAGGCTCCTGACATATTGCCCTGGCGAGCAATACCCGCTGCCTCTGTCCGTCGCTTATCGCATCGTACTCCCTGTCGGCAAGTCCGCCGATGCGGACGAGCTCCATCGTGTCCCTGACTATGCGCTTATCCTCTTCTGAAAGGATCCCGAGCCTTCCGGTGTACGGATACCTCCCGAGCGATACGACCTCTTCGCATGTCATTCGCTCAGCCGGCTTCCTGTCCGTGAGCATGACCGCCTGCTTCCTTGCGATCTCAGAAGCCTGAAGAGAAGACCGCTCTCTTCCGTCTATGTACACCGTTCCCGCGATGGCCTCCAGCTGTCCCGCTACGGTCCTGAGTACCGTCGATTTTCCTGCGCCGTTGGGTCCGATGAGTACGAGTATCTCTCCCCGTTTCACGGATATCTCAGCATCCGCAACTACGACCCTGCGTCCGTACCCCGAGTCCAGATGCTCTGTTCTGATGATCTCACTGCTTCTGTCCATGCGTCACCTCGACTTCTTTCCGATAAGCATCACGATCACCACCGGAGCTCCGAATACGGCCGTCATGGTGCTGATGCTTATCTCCGTCGGAGCAAAGAGATTCCTCGCGAGCAGGTCGCAGAAGAGGCAGAACACAGCGCCCCCGAGGAAGCACTGCGGTATCATGACTATGGGCCTGGATGTCGCCGTCACAGACCTTATGATATGCGGCACTGCTATGCCGACAAATGATATCGGGCCTGCGAACGCTGTGACTGTCGCCGAGAGCACGCTCGAAAGCACTATGAGCCCTGTCCTGAAAGCTTTTATGTCCACGCCCATGCTCATCACGTACTGCTCTCCCATCTGAAAAGCGCTCATAGGCTTGGACAGCATGAAGGAGAATACCACGGCGGTCATCACGACTATTATGATCGCTCTGATATTGTCCCAGCTCACTGCCGAGAAGCTTCCCATCGACCAGTTATGCAGATTCACTATGTTTGAATCATCGGCGAAGGTCACGAGGAATTCCGTCACTGCCGAGCAGATATAGCCGACCATGACTCCGCAGACTATGAGCACTGCCATGCTCCTCACCTTTCCGGATATGAGCAGTATGGCTCCCGTGACAGCAACGGCTCCGATGAAAGCCGAGATTATCATGGTGATCGAGTGGAGCATGATGCCGCGCGACATGCCGAAAACCATCGCGCAGGCCACCACGAGCTTCGACCCCGACGAGATGCCGAGTATGTACGGGCCGGCAATGGGGTTTGCAAAGAAGGTCTGCAGCAGGAATCCCGACACCGAAAGAGCCCCGCCGAGGAAGAGGGCGGCCAGTATCCTGGGCATGCGGATGTCCCATACTATCCTGCCGAACTTTCCGGCAGTGTCATGCGCAAAGAGTATGCGAAGCGCCTCCCCGGCCGTCAGGGACGAGCTCCCGAGGAGCATGTTCAGCAGCACCAGCACGATGAGGATCACAGCCAGCACCATGTATGTGACAAATACTCTTCTTTTCATTTCAGCTTATCTCAGTTTATGGAAATACTCCATCCCGCTGTCATCAGCGGCACCGGCAAATATGCGGTTCATCTCTGTTATCATGTCCGCCGCTCCGGTCGTCTTCTGGAATGTGCTGGCGTCCGTACACCATACGTTCCCGTTCTTCACCGCGGCAAAGTCATTGAATCCGTCCGAAAGAGCCGTCAGATCGCTTATGCTTCCGAGTCCGCCTTCGATCGTGCTGTTATAGATGAGTATATCAGCATCGACAGCTTTGTCATAGAACGCCTCCATCTGCATGTTCATGGTGGAAAGCGCATTGTCTTCGTCATCTGTTATGCCGTCAAGAGCGTATGTCCCTCCGGCCGTTTCCATCATCTTCGTGACGTAGTCGCCCGGCTTTCTCACGACGACCGAACCGTTCGAATTCACCGAAAAGAAAGCCACCGAAGGAGAGTCCTTCACTGCATCTGTGTCTATGGCCTTCAGCTTTGCCTCCGACTCATCAAAGAACGCCTGCGCTTCATCTTCCTTACCGAAAAGCAGTCCGTAGAGCTTTATCCATTCCACTCTGCCGAGCGGTTCGGATTCATAGCTCGAGCGCTCCACAAGGACCGGGATCCCCAGCTCCTCTATCGCTTCCTTGACCTGAGGATTGTGATATATCATGGTGGACTCGATCGCAAGATCGACATCATCCTCGACAAGTGCTTCATAGTCCGGTGAGCGGTACTTGCCGATGTAGCGGATCGTCCCGTCCCCTACAAGTTTTCTGATCCTGTCTATGCTCCAGTCGCTCTCCTGAGTGCTCGTCATTACGACCGAGTCGATCGCTCCTGCAGCGTCGATGAGATCCATCGCGGATGACGCCGCATTATAGACTTTGCGCGCAGGCGCATTTATGACAGTCATGCCCTTTATGTCTTCTTCGGACAGCCAGTCCGGAAGTTCTCCGGAGCCGTCAGTGACCAGATAGTCAAGTCCGTCTTCCACCCTGACCACGCTTATGCCGTCATCGTAATAATCTACGCGAAACTGATCCGCGTATTTCAGCTCCATCGAGCCCTTGTGATGATCATCGAATGCGCTGCCCGTATTTTTCGCACTGCCGCCGCACCCGGAAAGGGCCAGAGCAAGAAGCAGTATGACGATACACGCAGCTTGTGTAAACCCGAAGCGATTTCCGGGATCCATACACAAATCTGCCTGTTTTTCTTCTGAAAACATCCCAGAGTTCCTCCTTTTTGTGTATTATTTCCCGGATCCGGCTGATCCATACACAATAATAAGCAAAAATTGTGTATGAGATCTGCATATCAGACGGATAATACACAAACACTCTAAAAAAGCGCAGAGCCTGTCTCTGCGGGCAGGCTCTGTTTTCCGCTCAATTCTCCTGTTCACCGGTCGATTCTCATCCCCCCGGTCGCTTCTTTTATTTTACTGTAGAGGAATCGAATGTAAGCTTATACTCGATCTCATGCGGTTCGCTCATCGCCGTAGTATCGGCGATCACATCGAACGGACTGTCGAAATACGGGATCGGTATCTCGAATACCGAGTTGCCTTCCGTATTGACAGGCTCGTATCTCTGTCCGTCCACGATCATGTAATCGTAGTGAGGACTGCTCCATGTGATGACCGCTGTGCACTCGTCCCCGTTTATCCGTATCACCGCCGGACTGTCGACCGTCGCTTTACCGGTGCCGCCTTCAAGCGTTACTTCAGCGCTGTGTTCGCCTTCCGAGAGTTCCAGGTCCTTCGCTGTCACAGCTTCTTTGTCTGAACTTTCCCCGATGACCGCATTTATGTCATCGCCCTCCACCGGACCGGACACGATGACCTTATGATCATACCACTTGCCTTTGGTCCCGAGCAGAGCCAGGTCGAACTCCTCATCGAGAGCCGGCACCGGTACATCGAAGCCGTAGACCTCCTCTTCGTAGCCGTCGCTGTAAGTGACCTTGTCCGTAGTCGGCTCGAGCAGCTCTGCTCCGTCCTTCTGAGCGTCCTCGGCCGTCCCCGGGAAGAGATTGATTATCTTTTTGGACTGCAGGCTGACATGTATCGTCATCTTTCCGTCCTTTACGGTAAGGACTCCCTTGTCCTTGTAAGCGTCATTGACGTGGAACATCGAGTTGTCCGTTGTGAAGTCCGCGATGTATGTCCCGTCGGCGATGCCCGGGTCAGGCGTCGGCTCAGCTGTTCCTTTTTTACTTCCGCAGGCAGCCGGCATCATCATGAGAGCCGCCATCATTAAACATATCAGTATCTTTTTTGTTCTTTTCATATCTGTTTTTATTTCTTTATTGATCATCCTGATCAGTCTGCAAATCGTTCAGCTTATTCGTTCATGGCATCAGCCGTGTGGGCCAGGTAGATCTTCTGGATATCCGCTATCCTTCCGAGTCCCTCGATCTGGCATTTCACGTTGTCAGCACCGAGGCCCTTGCCTGTATCCACTGCCTCGTCAGCGCCTTCGACCTCAAATTCGCCTCCGTTGACGAAGCCGTAGTACCATGTGCCTTCCTCATCACCTGCCATGTCGTTATTGGCGTGGTCTCCGGCTACTACCATCAGAGGCCTCAGGATGACCTTTGTGTATCCGGCGTCCTCAAGCGCTTTCTTGACTGCAGGGAATGCTGTATCTTCAGGCTTGCCTTCGACTGTCCCGATAAATACGTTTTTGTATCCGAGCTGCTTCATCTGCTCCTGCATCTGGTCATATGTCACAGCCGCCTGGTGTGAAGTACCGTGTCCGAGAAGAACGATCGCGGCGCCGTCAGCTTCAGCAGCCTCGAGCGAATCGTAATCGCTTTTTGCTACAGCTTCAGCAACTACCGCCTGTGCGGCCGCTTCCTTGTCAGCGTTGACTACTGCTGCGTCTTCCCCTACAGCTCCGAGCAGCGGCTCGGCGACCTTGACGGATTCGAATTTGTCCCTGTATTTATCGAGTGTCCCGACGAGTTCATCATACTCGGCGCCGTGCATCAGGTGCGTCGGCTGTACGACAAGCTTCTTTACTCCGTTGTCGACAGCTCTCCGGAGGGCCTGGTCGACATTGTCGATCTTTTCTCCGTCGCGCGCGTATATGTGGTTGATTATGATCTGTGCAGTAAACGCTCTTCTGACAGACCAGTCTGGATTGCTCTCCTGGAGAGCCTTCTCGATGCCTCCTATGTCTTCAGTACGGCTGTCGTTGAAGGATGTTCCGAAGCTCACCACCAGAAGCTCGTTTTCTCCGATCTCGTCCTGATTGAGCGGATCGTCCTTTGAGGCGTCTCCCGTATCCAGTCCGAAGTAGTCAGAGCTTGCCTCTTCTCCTTCGACCTGCTCCTTTTGCTCATCTGTCAGAGCGTCCCAGGCTGCTTTTGCGGCCTCGCACTTCTCATAGGTGTCGTCCGTCCACTCCTGCACGTAGATCTCATCTATGAGCTTCGCGCACTCAGCGGCAGGATCATCAGCGGTCTTTGTCTCCCCGCTGTCGCCCGAACCGCATCCTGTAAGGAGCGAGAACGACAGCACCATCGCCAGTCCCAATAACACAGCAAGCAATTTCTTCTTCATTTTTTCATTCTCCTTTAACTTGATATGAACCGGGCATAAATAAAAAGCCCTTTGTCGTTCACGGCAAAAGGACGTCAGAAAACGGGGAGCATCACTCCCTGTAATACTGTACGACCAATTCCCCGTGGTCCGGAGACCGTCCTCATCACCCATGGCACTGCGGGTCTGATGATGACTGTCTCATGTACAAAGCTACGGCAGGTCTCCTGGCTTAAGAGCCTGACATGCTGTTCCGCCTTCCCGGGCTTTCTGTTATGCCCAGTGGCATTCCGGAACGGCACGCTCTGTCACAGTGACGGGATCGCGCGGGATTCTCACCCGCTTCCCTATTCTCCCCGGATCATCGGGGCACCGTAAACTTCATCTTATTCATGTTTTGCAGTGCAGAACCATTGTAACACCGCGGATTTGAGGTATCAAGGGCGCCGGTATCCTATAGAAAATCTGAATACTCAGAAGTTCATTGATCTGATCAGAAGATCAGGCCGTATCTCTTTGCCAGCGGTACTAGTTCCTCATCGGAAAGGTCCCCGGCGTAAAGAGCCCTGCCCTGATAAAGTCTCAGCGCCTCGTCAAGAAGCGCCGCGTCATCGCAGACTATGCACAGCGGCTTTCTGACCTCGTACTGCGCCATCTCGAATTCATCGAGGTCCGCCGCTTCCTTTATCCTGACAGCGATCACTTCCGCTTCGCTCCTGTTCGCTTTTCTTATCCGCTCCCCGAGATCCGGGCCGCAGTCTATGACATTCCCCGCTTCGATGCCCGGGTCGAGTATGAAAGCGTCCTTTTCGGTGGCGCAGACGATTTTGCCTCTGTGCTCCGGCTCAGGTTTTCTGAGCCTGAAGCTCTCAAGAGCAGGCTTCAGGGCGGCTATGTGTTTAGGACCTGTACCGCAGCATCCTCCGAACATGCAGGCTCCCAGCTCCGCAAATTCTTTTGTGTGTTTTGCGAACTCCTCAGGCGGACAGTCGTACACAGTCCTGCCGTCTACGGTCTTCGGAAGGCCGGCGTTCGGCTTGATCGCGACCGGCACCTCGGCTATGTCCCTGAGTCGCTTCGCCTGTTCGAGCATCTCATCCGGTCCCGTGCTGCAGTTCAGTCCGAAGGCGTCTATGCCCATGCCCTGCATTATGATCATGGCAGCTCTTACGTCCGTGCCGGTCAGTGTGCGTCCGTTCTCATCGCATGTGAAAGAGACGAGGACAGGCTTGTCGCTCACATCCTTCACAGCGAGCAGAGCTGCCCTGGCGTCCGGGACAGTCATGATGGTCTCTATCGCGTACATGTCGACCCCGGCCTCTTCCATGACTTCGGCCTGCTCCCGGTATATGTCGTAGAGATCATCAAAGGAGACGTCGCCTACAGGCGCGAGGAACTTTCCTGTCGTGGCTATGTCGCCCGCGACAAGGGCATCGCTCCCGGCGACGGCCTCCTTTGAGATCGCGATCAGTCTTCTGTTGAAGTCTCCGACCTGATTGAATATGCCGTTTTCTTCGAGCTTGACTCTGTTGGCTCCGAAGGTCGGCGCATAGACTATATCGCTTCCGGCGGCGACATAATCCTCCTGGAGTTTTCTCATCACATCGGGATGATCGAGCACCCAGGCCTCGGTGCAGACGCTTCCGTCAAAGCCTCTGTTCTGGAGCTCAGTTCCGTTTGCTCCGTCAAGAATGAGCGGAAAGTACAGTTCCATGTCAGCTCACCTCCTCTGAAAGCATCTGTACGGCGGCGCGCGCGGCGGCGGCCGCGTCCGGCGTATACCTGTCAGCGCCGGCCTGTTCGCAGAATTCCTGCGTGACAGGCGCGCCGCCTATGAGTATCTTCACCCTTTCACGTATCCCTTTTTCTTCGGCGGTCTTTACGACCCTCTCTATCTCGTGCATGCTCGTGGTAAGCAGCGTCGAGCACGCGATCATGCCGCAGCCGTTGTCTATGGCCGCCTGCACGAAATCCTCCGCGCCGACATCGCATCCGAGGTCTATCACCTCGAGACCGGCGCCTTCCATCATTATCTTTACAAGGTTCTTTCCTATGTCGTGGAGGTCTCCCCTGACCGTCCCGAGGCAGACCCTGCCTGCGGCTTTGCTCTTTTCTCCCGCGATCAGAGGCTTAAGTATCTCGGTCGCCGCGGACATGCAGTTCGCGGCCCTCAGCATCTCCGGCACGAAGACCTCGCCCTTCGAGAAGTCCTCTCCGAGCTCGTTCATGCCTCTTATGAGTCCGCCCGCGAGCACATCCTGAGCGTCGACGCCTCTGTACAGCGCGGCCTTCACGGCTTCAACGGTCCCGGATACGGATCCGTCCCGGAGCGCCGCTGAAATCTCTTCGAGAAGCGATACATCCCCTTTCGGACACTCCGCCTGTCCTCCTGCCGCTCTGTCCTGCTTATCCTTCTCCCGCGCCGTGTCCAGCCTGACGGGATCGAGTCTCGCGGCAGAACGTGCCGAGTATGACGGCAGATGATATCCCTTGTTGTATTTTCTTATCTCATCGTTTATCCACGGGTCCACGTGTTTATACACTGTCCCCGCTAGTCCGTAAGTTATCGAAGGGATGAAGTGTCCGCCCGGGCAGTATCTGTGAAGAGCGTCATGCACGTAGGCGCGGACCTCCTCTTCGCCTGCATCCTCCCTGTCGATCGCGGCTCCTATGCCTCCCATCAGCACCATGCGTCCGCCGAGACGTTCCTGAAGGGCCGGTATGTCGTTCTCTGGCAGCACGCCCTGCCAGACCTGTATGCCTATCTCAGCCATGTCCTCCACGATCGGGACCAGATATGAATCCGCGTGGTGTATGGCGATGACCCCGCGCTCCCTTATATACCCGTAGAACCTGCGGTAAGGCTCTTTGAAGAATTCGCGCCACATCTCAGGCTTCATGAACAGAGCATCCTTGGTGCCCCAGTCGTCATGAGAGAAGATCACATCCGGCTGCAGGCCGTCTATGATCTGTTTCACATACGCGAGCCTGAACTCCGTGATGTATTCTATGAGCTCGTGCATCTCGCGCGGATGATCATAGAGAGCCGTCAGGACCTCCTGGAAAGGCATCAGAAAGTGGCACTGCTCGAATATGCCGGTGCCCATGAAGCCCGCCACCAGGCGCTCGCCGCTGGCTTTCGCGCGCTGCTTTTCGCGAAACTCCTTCCAGGCCTCAGGGTCGCTGCTTCCGGCAACGACATCCGGCGCATGGACGTAGTCTCTCCACCTCGTTATGTCCTTTATTACTTTGTTCTCCTCCGTCACGAGCGGCATCGATCCCGGAGCATCCTCCGGCCACTCGATGACTGTCCCCCACAGGTCTGTGATGGTCGCCCCGGGTCTTCTGCCCTTATGGAGGAATCCCCCGGCAGGGTCTCCGAGAGCCATCTGGAGGGCCTCGTACTGCACAAGCTGTCTCTCAGGTCTTCCGTCCGGCTTCAGTAATTCAAGAAATATCTCTTTTGCTGTCATGACAACTCCTTCAGTCGATCAGTATGCACGAAGTAAAGCTCATCGTGTTTTCACCGTAGTTATATCCCAGACCGGACCTTGCCGCCACATCGCTCACCAGCAGTCCGTACGCTTCCATCGAAGGATACATCCTGTCGGGATGCCTGCACGGCCGGTCGGGATAAGTGCAGCTCCTGCATCTGCTGCAGGCTCCGGCTCCCATCGGCAGGCAGTCCGGAAAAAACATCCTCACCTGCCTTACAAATGTGTCAAAATTCTTCTTATGCATCAGCATCACCCGCTTTGTGCCCTCGATGTCGAAGCTTCCCGAGATATCTCCGCAGGTCTGGACAATTATCCCTCTGTGATATCCGCTGATGCGTTCCTTTGCCCGGCCGGTGCTGCCCGTCGCCGGGGGACAGCTCCAGCTCTTTCCGTAATTATTGCATCGGTCGCTTCTGCACATCGCGCGGACATCCTCCCTGAACTCGAGGGCATCCATGTCAAGAGCCGCGGCATGCGTGAGCCCCGCCTCCTTTGCCAGGATCATCATTTCCGTCATGTCCGGTACATGCCCTCCGGCAGTTATCATTCGATCCTCCTCATCCGCTCAATACAGCCTTCAACCAGGAGCGAAGCTCCATCAGGCTCGCTTGGTTGGAGCGAGCGACGCCGTCAACAGACGCCGGGAGCTTCAGCTCATGAGATCGTCAGTCGGGGAATTGCGACCCGCCACTGACGATCGAATATGGAACCCGCCTCCTATACGCACATTAAGACGGGGACATCCGGCGTCTGTTATATTAACATTTTTTCAGAAATTGTTGCTAATTAAGTACAACTTATGGGGTGCGCGAATATTATTAACTTTACTTAATTGTATGCGGCTTGTATTATGTAGTTGCAAAACAGATACACACTATCTGTCGAAAATATCAAAAGAGCATCAGTCGGGCGAAAGAATCAAGGTAAAGGAGGTGCCGTCATGATCAACGTAATCGTAGCAGCAGCATTTCTGGGAGTTCTCGGAGCTAAGATAAAGTTTTATCAGAAATACAGCCACAAGTAACCTGGCTGCTGAATCATAAGTACTCCAATAAGAAAAGCGCCTTCATGCACAGGGAGGCGCTTTTCACTTATCTCCTTTTTTCTTCGAAATAGTTTGTCGTATAACTGAGGAACTTTCTCGCTGCACCCGTCATGTGGTCGCTGTCGGGGATCGCCACCCCGAATGTGATCGTCTGCGGCGGATCGAGCGGCATCTTCACAAGGTGCTCGTTCCAGAACTGCGCGGACAGTTCATTCACCAGACTTACGCCGAGGCCCATCCGTACCATCGCAAGAGTGGCCGGAGTATCGTACGTCGTGTACTTTATGTCAGGATGGACATCGTTTCTCTCGAGTATCTCGAGAATCTCCATCTCACGGCCCCACGATCCGAGAATGAAATCGTTGTTCTCGCATTCCTTTACAGGAAACTTTTTAGCTGATGCCAGCTCATGGTCCTCAGGAAGAGCCGCTATGACGTTCTCTTCCGCGAGCGGGATCCAGTCATAAGGCATAGGCTCGGCGTACGCAAGAAAGGCTATGTCCGCCTCGTTCTGCTCGAAGTGGTTGAATATGTCAGAGCGGATACTTTCCATAATACTTATCTGTATTCCCGGATAGTCGCTCTTGAACCGTCTCACTATCTCGGGAAGCCATGTAGTAGCGACGCTGGGATATGTGGCGATCTTCAGATGCCCTGTCGTTACGCCGTTCAGCTCTGAAGCGAGCCTGTATATCTCTTCCTCGTGCGCAAGATACGATCTTACCAGGGGAATGAGCTCATCGCCCTCCTCCGTCAGCGATACTCCCTTGCGCGAGCGCCTGAAAAGCACAAGCCCAAGTTCTTTCTCGAGCGCCGTTACAAGCTGGCTTATAGCGGACGGAGTATAGCCGAGCGAATCAGCCGCCGCCTTTATGCTGCCCTTCTCAGCAGCTTCTATGAATGCTCTCAGTCTTGCTGTTTCCAAATCTCTGCCTCTTTTATTATCTTATTTCCCTCGATGCCGCGTGGTACGGCAGTGCCACGAGAAGCACCGCTCCGATCATGTTGCCCGCTGTCACGGTCAGAAGGTTGAACCAGTAGCCTCCCATCGTGATCGCCGGGTTGCCCCCGTTGCTGATCAGCGCCAGAGTCAGCAGAGTCATGTTGGCCACGCTGTGCTCAAAGCCGGTGGCAAAGAACGCGAGGATGCACCAGAACACCATGATGAGCTTTCCGGCCTCCGTTCTGCATCTGAATCCGCACCATACCGCCAGACAGACGAGCGTGTTGCAGAGTATCCCTCTTGCGAGAAGAGGAACGAATCCCGCAGTCATCTTTGCCGCCGCGGCAGTCGTCATGGCTTCGAGCACAGCACCGCTGTACAACCCTGTCGCGCTGTAGATAACGGCAAGAAGCACGCTGCCGGCAAGATTTCCGAGCCAGCACACGGCCCAGATCTTCAATGTGTCGGCCGCAGTAACAGTCTTTCTGAACATGCCTGCCGTCATGACCATGTTGTTTCCCGTAAACAGCTCTGCACCTGCCGTGACAACAAGCGACAGCGCGACGCCGAACGTGCAGCCCATTACGAGCTTCGTATACGGCGAACCTGCCATTGCGCCGCTCAGGGTAAAGACGAGCAGCACTCCGAAACCGACGAACATGCCCGCCAGCATCGACAGCATAAAATAGCCGCCCGGGTTCTTCTTCAGAAGAGCGGCCTTCGCGGCTGCTGCATTCGCTGCTGCTGTGTAGTCTTCGCTGAACATTCAGTGCCTTTCTATATATGCAGGAAGAGCCCCGCCATGATGAAGTACGTGCAGAGGGATATCATGTCGGTTATCGACGCCATCATAGGGCCCGCCATCAGGGCAGGGTCGATGCCTATCTTCTTTGCCAGCATAGGCAGCATCGAGCCGATCAGCTTGGCGATCATTACGATGAGTATCATAGATACGCATACGGTGACCGCTACCATAGGCGGATTGTGGTCGAGATAGACTATCCTGAAGTAGTTGAGCACGCTGAGACAGATACCGACGATGACGCCGACTCTTATCTCCTTCCACATGACCTTCAGGAAATCTCTCAGTTCAAGTTCGCCCGTCGCCATACCGCGGATGATAAGCGTCGAAGACTGCGAGCCCGAGTTTCCTCCGGTACCCATCAGCATCGGCATGTATATGACCAGCTCTATGACTGCCGACATGGCGTGTTCGAAGTTCCGCAGAATGCCGCCCGTGATGAAATATGAGCACATCAGAAGGAACAGCCACGGCAGTCTGGCCTTTACATGCTGCCAGATCGTCATGTCCAGGTATTCCTTTTCACTTGAGTCGATAACGCCGCCCATACGCTCGATATCCTCTGTGGTCTCTTCTTCGATGACCTCGAGGATGTCGTCTACGGTAACGATACCGACAAGTCTGAATTCATTGTCCACCACCGGTATGGCCAGATAGCCGTACCTGGTGAAGAGGTCCATTACCTCCTCCTGGTCGTCATCCACGTGAGCGACCACAGGGTCTTCATGCATCAGGTCGGCCACGATATCCGTAGGAGGAGCTATGACCAGGGACTTGAGGGATACTACGCCTATCAGCTTGCGGCCCCTGTCGAGCACATAGCATGTATATATCGTCTCGGAGTCGAGTCCCACGTCCCTTATATGCGCCAGAGCCTCGGCGACCGTGTCGTTCTTTTTGAGGTTTATGTACTCCGGCGTCATCAGCGAGCCGGCTGAATCATCCTTGTACTTGAGGAAGGTGTTTATCAGGCGGCGCTCGCCCTTAGGCGTTTTTTCAAGTATCTTGTCTACGATGTTCGACGGCAGCTCTTCGAGCACGTCGATCATGTCATCGAAGTCGAGTTCGTCGATTATGTATTTGACCTCGGGATCGGTGATGATGTTTATGATATCGATCTGATCGTCTATGCTGAGCTCGGCAAACACATCGACGCTGATGTCTTTCGGAAGCGCTCTGAAGAGGACGACCATCCTCTGAAGGTCGAATTCACGCCTGATATCCACCAGCAGCTCGGCTATCTCCACTTCGTTGTGTTTAAGGAGTTCATCCCTTGCCTGGAAGTATTTCTTGGATTCGAGAAGCTCGACTATCCTGATGAAGGACTCATCATAAACCTTGTCCATGTCAGGGACCATATTCACGTTCTCCATCGGTCTGTCCTCCTTTCCGTATCCTCTGTCGTCAGTATTTATCATATGTTTTTATAACGGAGTTTTTCATAAAAAGATAAAAAATCAAGCAGTGAGCATCTCTATATTTATCTTTTCCCCGTTCATCACTAATTGATTACGCTTTCGTCATCAGTTTTGATTGACAATAACCTTCAGATCTAAGTTTATCGTCAACTCAAATCCATGGCCTAAACAGCAAAAGATAAATATACAAAAAACGCATCCAATATATTTATCTTTTTTGAAAAATCTCCTAGTCCGCTCCCAGCATTCTGCGTATCTCTGCCTCTGTGATGATCGCGACTCCGAGTTCGCGCGCCGTCCTGTTTTTCGCTGTTCCTGAGTTCGGGTCGTTGGTTATGAGATAATCCGTTTTTGCGGATACAGAGCCTGCGACCTTGCCGCCCTCAGCCTCGATCTCCGCCTTGAGATCCTTGCGGTTCGCGTAATGCTCCAGGCTCCCGGTTATGACGAAGGTCTTCCCTTCAAGGGAAGTTCCCGCCGCCTCAAAGCTCTCATCGAGCGTCAGAAGTCCGAGCAGTTCTGCCACGACAGCCGCGTTTTCCTCATCAGCGAAGTAAGCCGCGTAGTCCCTTGCCATGACATCTCCTACTCTGTCGATGTCTTTGAGCGCCTCCTCATCGAGGGCCTGTATCTCAGCCCAGTTGTTGCGGCAGGCTCTGCATATGATGTTCGAGTTCTGCACTCCTATGCCCGGCACTCCGAGACCGTACAAAAGCCTCGCCGGTGTGGTGCGCGAAGCCCTCTTCGCCGACTCTATGAGATTATCATACGACTTTTTGCCGAAGCCTTCCATAGAAACTATCTCATCTTCGTGCCTGTCGAGCCTGAACAGATCCGGGAAGGTCTTTATCGCTCCTATGCCGATCAGCTTGAGAAGTCCCGATTCTGAAAGTCCCTCTATGTTCAGCGCGTCTCTCGACACGAAATGCGAGAACTTCTTGACGTGCTTGGCGAGACAGTCCGGATCAGTGCAGTGGAGCGTCTTCGTTCCCTCTTCATCCTTCACAAGAGTCGGCCCTCCGCAGACCGGGCAGCTGGCAGGTATCTCCATATTGCCGCTCCTTGTGAGATTGCCCGCAAGCTGCGGGATTATCATATTGGCCTTGTACACCTGCACGGTATCCCCGATGCCGAGCTCAAGATCCTCCATGATATTAATGTTGTGCACCGAGGCCCTCGACACTGTCGTTCCCTCGAGCTCGACAGGATCGAATATGGCAACCGGATTGAGGAGTCCTGTCCTCGACGGGCTCCATTCTATCTCGCGCAGAACCGTCTCAGCCTGCTGGTCGCGCCACTTGAAGGCTATGGAGTCTTTGGGATACTTTGCGGTCTCTCCCAGAGTCGCCGAATACTCAAGATCATCCAGGGTCAGCACGAGCCCGTCCGATGGAATGTCGAAGTCCGGGATGGCCGCCTCGTAGCGGTCTATCGCAGCGGAGAGAGACTCCGCATCGACCGTGACATAGTCGACCTCGTCAAAGCCCTGCTGCTTCATCCATTCCATCTGATCCTGCCTGCTCCTGAAGTCTGTGCCCTCAGCCCTGATGAGAGCGAAGGCATAAAAGCTTACATTACGCTCCGCAGTTATCTTCGGATCGAGCTGACGTATGCTCCCGCTGCACAGATTACGCGGGTTCTTGTACTTAGCGTCAGCGTCCTCTATAGCCTCGTTTATCTTTTCAAAGTCCGAATATCTTATTACGGCTTCTCCCCTGAGGACCGTCCTTCCCCTGTGAGGGATAGTCTTCGGCACATTGCGGCAGACGAGCACGTTGGCCGTGATCACCTCGCCTTCGACGCCGTTGCCTCTCGTGACTCCCTGTACGAGCCTTCCGTTCTCATAGGTCAGACCCACTGTAAGTCCGTCGAGCTTCCAGGAGAGAAGACCCTTCTGATCGCCGAGCCAGGCCTTCAGCTCATCCCTGTCCTTTGTCTTGTTGAGTGAAAGCATCTTCGACTCATGCACGATCTTCGGAAGCCCCGCCGCCGTCTCGTAGCCTACATTGACCGACGGGCTGTCGTCACGGATATATCCGGTCTCGTCCTCGAGGGCCAGGAGCTCGTCGTACATCGCGTCGTACTCATAATTTGTGATGATCTCGGCGCCGTCCGTATAATAGGCGCGCGACGCCTCATTGAGGCGGCTGACAAGTTCGTCTGTCCTTTTTCTTTTCTCTTCGTTGTTCATAGTCTTCATTTGTTTCGGGATCGTATGTCCGCTATACTTCTAATCGACTTTCTCCATCTTTACGAAGCCCTTGCCGAGCTTCTTCTCTCCGAAGTCATCGAATATCACGGTCATGGTCTTTTCGTCCTGCGTTATCACCATGCCCTCTCCGAATTTAGGGTGTCTTACTGTATCGCCGTTGGCGAATTCCTGCACTGTCCCGGCCTTGTTCGCGGTCTGCCTCCTCGCTGCCGCAAGGCTGTCGAACGGCTTTGGCGCGGGATCTCCGTAATACCCGTCCGCAGTGCCGTGGCTCCTGCCTCCGAAGAAGTACTCCCCGGTGTACGAGCCTTCGCCGCGAAGTCCGGTCCCCGTCCTGACCTTTTCGTCGATGGTCTCGTCGCCGTCCATGCACTTCCTGTCCATCTCGCTCAGGAACCTCGACTCGGTCTGGTAGTCGGTCCTGCCGTATACCGTCCTTACCTGCGCTCCGGTGAGGTATAGCTTCTTCCTGGCTCTCGTGATCCCCACATAGCAGAGCCTCCGCTCTTCCTCCATGCTGTGGTCCTCGTCGAAGGCTCCCGCTCCCGGGAACATGCCGTTTTCCATGCCCGGAATGAAGACGACCGGGAACTCGAGGCCCTTGGCGGAATGAAGCGTCATCAGCACTACAGCGTCCTCGTCCTCATCGTGATTATCTATATCGGACATCAGGGTTATCTGCTCGAGGAACGCCGAAAGCTCGGTCTGCTGTCCCGCTTCAGCGCCTTCCCCCATGAGCTCGAGCCTCTCCCTTTCGATCTCTTCCTGCATCGCCTCGACGCTTCCGTCAGCCAGCCCCTTCTCGAACTCGGCTATGACGGATTTGAATTCCATGATGTTTTCTATCCTGCTCTCAGCCTCGACTGTGCCGGCGTCCTCGAGAGCTTTGAGATAGCCCGAGCGGTTCAGCACATTGTCGTAGATGTCGCTCAGAGTGAGGTTTTCCTCTTCCGCTCTGAGGTCTTTTATCATGGACGTGAATTCTTCGACGGCCTTCCTTACCCTGGGCCCGAATGAAGCCTTCAGCTCGGGATCGCATACCGCGCCGAATATCGACATGCCGTATGCCCTGGCATATTCCTCGATGCCGGCGAGAGTCTTGCCTCCGATCCCGCGCTTAGGCTCGTTGATGACCCTGAGCATCGATACGTTATCATCGGGATTCTCGATCAGCCTCAGATAGGCCATCACATCCTTGATCTCTTTGCGGTCGTAATATCTGAGTCCGGCGAGAACCCTGTACGGTATGCCGCGGAAGCCGAACTTCTCTTCAAAGCTCCTGGACTGAGCGTTCTTTCGGTAAAGGATCGCCATGTCCCTGTAGCTGTACCCCTGATCCCTGAGGTTCTCTATCTCGCATCCTATCCAGTACGCCTCCTGCTTCTCGTCGGCCAGCCTTCTGTAAGTGACGGGCTGTCCGTCCTCCCTGTCGGTCCAGAGAGCCTTGGCTTTTCTCTCCTTATTGTTCTTTATGACGGAATTGGCCAGCTTGAGTATATTGCCGTCAGATCTGTAGTTCTGCTCGAGCCTCACCGTGAATACATCGCCGAAGTCGTGCTCGAAGTCCAGGATGTTCCGGATATCGGCTCCCCTCCACTGGTATATGCACTGGTCGTCATCGCCGACCACGCAGAGATTGCCGTGCCTTGAAGCCAGCATCTTTATGAGCTTGTACTGAAGGTAGTTTGTATCCTGGTACTCATCGACCATGATGTACCTGAAGCGTTCCGAATAATGATCGAGTACGTCCCTGTTCTGCGCCAGCAGCTTCACTCCGTTCCTGAGAAGGTCGTCGAAGTCCATGGCGTTCGCCGCCATCATCTCCTCCTGATAGCGCCTGTACACTTCGTATATCATCTTTTCATACGGCAGTCCCGTGCTCTGCGCGAGGAATTCCTCGGGGCCTTCCTCACGCTCCTTGGACTTGCTTATGACGGAGATGATCATGGATACCGGAGCGATCTTGTCGTTTATCTCAAGCTCCCTGCATATCCTCTTGACAAGGGTCTTTTTGTCCGTCTCGTCGTATACCGTAAAGCCTGATCTGTACCCCAGCCTGTCGGCCGAATACCTCAGCATGCGAAGACACATGGCATGGAACGTCATTATCCACATGCCGCGGGTCTCACCCACCAGGTCCCCGACACGGCTTCTCATCTCGCTGGCAGCCTTGTTGGTAAAGGTCACGGCAAGTATGCTGCGCGGATCGATGCCGTTTTCGATCATGTACGCCATGCGGTGTGTCATGGTCGCGGTCTTGCCGGAGCCCGCTCCCGCAAGTATGAGGACAGGCCCGTCGATATGCCTTACCGCCTTATTCTGTTCGCTGTTCAATGCCATACTCATAACACATAGAATTCTACCACAATTCATGAGTCATAAGGGACGGTTCTTTTTGACTCATCCCTGAGTCATAAGGGACGGTTCTTTTTGACTCATCCCGGCCGGGATCCGGTCGGTGACCGGTGCCCGTTCCGACCCTTTTTTCACAAAAAGAACACTCTCGCGGGCGCCGTTTCCGGTTGACTTTTTACTATGCGGTGTTACAATTTATGTGCGGGCGATGGTATGCCCGAGTCATTAATAAAGCTTTATTATAAGGAGAGTGATACCAATGGCAAACTATGTAGAAAGAGTCATCGAGCAGTGCAAGAAGAACAATCCTGGCGAGGTTGAATTCCACCAGACAGTAGAGGAAGTTCTGACTTCTCTTACGCCGGTTGTTGAAAAGCATCCTGAGTATGAAGCAACTGCACTTCTTGAGAGACTCGTTGAGCCTGAAAGAGGAGTTACCTTCAGAGTAGTATGGGTTGACGACAACGGCAAAGTCCAGGTCAACAAGGGCTACAGATATCAGTTCAGCAGCGCTATCGGACCTTACAAGGGCGGTCTGAGATTCGCTCCAAACGTATATCCTGGAATCATCAAGTTCCTCGGATTCGAGCAGATCTTCAAGAACTCCCTGACAGGTCTCCCTATCGGCGGCGGCAAGGGCGGTTCGGACTTCGATCCTAACGGCAAGAGCGATGCAGAAGTAATGAGATTCTGCCAGGCATTCATGACAGAGCTCCACAGACACATCGGTCCTAACACAGACGTTCCTGCCGGTGACCTCGGCGTAGGCGCCAGAGAGATCGGTTACCTCTTCGGACAGTATAAGAGAATCGTTGACAAGTATGAAGGCGTTCTCACAGGCAAGGGAATCCCTTACGGCGGACTCCTCGGCAGAGCAGAGGCTACAGGCTTCGGTATCGTATGGTACGCAGAGGAAATGCTGAAGGCCAACGGCGAAGACTTCAAGGGCAAGAACGTTGCTATCTCCGGCTTCGGTAACGTTGCATGGGGTACAGCATGGAAGCTCTGGGAGCTCGGTGCCAAGTGCGTAACGATCTCGGGACCGGACGGATACATCTATGATCCTGACGGAATCACAACGCAGGAGAAGGTAGACTACCTCCTCGAGCTCAGAGGCTCCGGAAAGAACATCTGCGCTCCTTATGCTGATAAGTTCCCTGGCGCTAAGTTCTTCGCAGGCAAGAAGCCTTGGGGCGTTGCTCAGGACACAGGCTGCAAGATCGACATGTTCATCCCATGCGCAATGCAGAACGACGTTCACATGGAGCATGCTAAGCAGATCGTTGAAGGCGGCTGCAAGTTCTACTGCGAAGGCGCTAACATGCCTACGACAAACGACGCTCTCGAGTATCTGATCGAGAACATGACAGCTGTAGGTCCTGCTAAGGCAGCTAACGCCGGCGGCGTTGCCTGCTCCTGCATCGAGATGGGCCAGAACGCAGGTCACACTGCATTCCAGCACCAGGCAGTCTATGATCAACTCCATACGATCATGAAGAACATCTACAGCGCTTGCGCTAAGGCCGGCGAGACATACTACGGCGACAAGAACGCTCTGGTTCCTGGCGCTAACATCGCAGGATTCGAGAGAGTAGCTGAGGCCATGATGGCTCAGGGTCTTGTATAAACAACAGCGAGATGACTCTTTAGTGTAAAAAACGCACAGACATCAAAAGAGACCGCGCGATCGCGCGGTCTCTTTTATTTCCGGTCTGTGTATCGATGACCGGCTTCATCAGCTACATGCGCATTTCGAGGGCTTCGGAGGCGGCGAAGAGCCAGAGGTAAGCCTCGGAGACTTCTTTGCCGGTGCCCTTTCGAACGGCCTCGCTGTAGAGCTCGATCTGGACCCTGTATTCGTCTTTGAGCCTCGAGAGTTCTTCTTCGTGAGGCCTGCGCGGATCCATGTAGTTAGATTTGTAATCGATCAGTACCATCCTGCCGTCCTCTTCGAAGCAGCAGTCGATGACTCCCTGCACGAGCATCTTCCTGCCTCCCCTTTCGGTCTTCAGCGTGAACGGCTTCTCTTTCCTGAGGAGTCCCGCCTTCGCGGCCCTCACGGCTCTCTGCCCGATGTCCTGAGCGAAAAAGTCCGCAATCTTTGTGAGATCGAGCGAGCTGTATACATCCTCTTCGATGGCATCATGGTCTCTCAGGAACTCCGCTCTTTCATTTATATATGTCTCGTTGATGACGCCATCGGCGTCATATACTCCGGCAAAGTCGATGAACTCCATTATTCTGTGATAAGCGATTCCGATGTCCGCGGCCGAAGCTTTCTTCCTGCGTTCACCGGATTCCCAGAGCCTCACTACCTCATCGTCCGCCTTCGATGTCCTGACTTCGTCTTCAGCATCCTCTCCGGCAGCTTTTGTCTTATCGAGCTCTTCGCGTCTGACTGCGCTGACAGACCATTTCGCCTTTGCAGTCAGCTCGTCTTCATACGGATATCTGTATCCGAACCTTCTGTCTATCTCCCCGTACAGCTTCTGCTCCTCTGCGGTGAGGCCTTTTGCCATGCGGCTGTCTATGCCTGCTCTCGCGCCCGCCACGGCGCTCTTTCCTGTCAGCATCAGCGGCGAGACTCTGTATGTATTGAAGCCCGACCTGACCACGTCTCGCATCGCTTTGAGGAAGTTTGCCGGTCTGGCCGTATATTTGGACAGATCCTCCTCGCTTTTTACGGTGCCTGTCATGATGAGCCTGTTCCGGGCTCTTGTCATGGCGACGTAAAGAAGTCTCAGCTCCTCCCTGTATTCATCTCTTCTCGTATCTTCAGTGATCGCGCGCTGCAGCAGAGTCGACCTCCAGAACTTCCTTTCCGGATCGACATATGGCATGCCCACCCCTATATCCGAGCTGAAGCTGAATTTCATCTCATTATTTGAAAACCTGAACTGATGCCCGAGACCTCCGACGATGACGAACGGGAACTCGAGGCCCTTGCTCTTGTGTATCGTGGATATCCTGACAACGTTATCGTCCCTGCCCGCCATCGAGGTCTGTCCGTTCCTGATCTTTTTGCTGCGGAGCACATCGACGAAGCTTATGAAAGAGCTGAGCGACGCAATGCGGTCCCTGCTGTACTCGGCCGCCCTGTCCGCGAGGTATCTCAGGTTCGCCTGCCTGCGGGCTCCGCCGCTCATGGCGCCCGCCATCCCGTAGTAGCCCGAGTCGACCAGGACCTTCCACACGAAGTCGTCGAGTGGCAGCATGCGCGACAGCCTCCTCCATTCGAGCAGCTTCGACTCAGCCTCTCTCACCCTTTCTCTCAGTTTTCCTTCAGGGCCTTCCTCCGCATACCGCGAGAAGGCCTCCCAGTAAGGGATCCTCCTGTCGCCGCAGTCGATCCTGACGCGGGCCAGCTCTTCCGGACCGAAGCCGAAGACCTCAGAGTGGAGCACGGCGATCAGAGGCACGTCCCTCTTCATGTTGTCTATGCACTGCAGCAGCGACATGGCGATGCTGATCTCGACCGTGTCGAAGTAGTCCTCGGAGTCCTCGATATGAGGCTCTATCGACCTCTCCCTCAGAGCGCGGCTCACTATCTCGCCTCTGACGCTGACTGCTCTGAGCAGTATCGCTATGTCTCTTGCCTCGGCCTTTCTGACGGTCTTTGCCTTTGTATCATAAAACTCCGTCCCGATGATGGAAGCCGCAAGATCAGCGATATACGCAGCCTCTGCTTCCTCCTTGCTGAGATCCTCAATGCTGTCGTCTGCAGGCTCCGACTCCGCGGCCGGTTCAGTGTCAGAAAGTCCGCCGTCGTCACCGGCACCGTCTTCTGTGAGCAGATGGACCTCAGGGATGAAATCGTACTCATCCGGGCAGCCCTCAACGCCCGTATGCAGGCGGGCATTTTCGTCGTATCCCTCCATGATGTTGCCGAAGACATGATTGATGTAACAGATCGTCCTGTCGTTCGTCCTGAAGTTCTTTCCGAGGTCGATCACGATGCCGTCTTTTTCGCCGGGACTGCTGTATTTTTCGTAGAGCCTCTCGAAGATCTCAGGCTCAGCCTGTCTGAATCTGTAGATGCTCTGCTTGACGTCTCCGACTCTGAACACATTGTCCGGTCTCGAGACGCGGCTTATGAGCCTCTCCTGTATATTGTTCGTATCCTGATATTCGTCCACGAAGATGTATCTGAACCTTCTGCGCAGCACCTCCGCGGCATCGTCGCTTTTGAGTATGCGCACCGCGAAATGCTCCTGATCGGCGAAGTCCATCACCTTCTGAGCGCGCTTCTTTTCCTCATACCTCTTCTCGAACTCCTCAAGGAGATGGATGTAGTATACGGTGTAAGCGTACGTCGCGTTCATCTCGCTGAGCCTGGTCGCGAAGTCCGGCAGAAGATATCTGAAGCTGAAGTTTTTGATCTGGTCTTTAAGGGCGTCGTTCAGCGCGGTCACATCCGCCTTTACAGTCTCGTATGCTTCCTTTTCGGCTTTCTTTGCCCCGAGCCTTACCTGCGGAATGCTTTCGATGAGCAGTGCGATATCCGGATCGAAGCCGTCAGTGCAGATCTTTTCATATATCCCGGATACCGCGTCTGTCTGCGCGCGGAATTTCTCCTCAAACATTGAGTCAAGACCGGCTTCTCCGAGGAGCATCCCGATCTTTCTGTACGCTTCAAGAACGCTGCCGAAGGTCTCCCTTGCGTCTTCGGTGATCACCCTCCGTATCTCCGATCCTTCAAAGCTGTCCATGGTCACCCTCAGCTGCTCCGCCTTTTCGAGCGCCCACTCGAAATAGTCCGGCATGGTGCGCAGGGCCTCATAGGATTTCAGAAGATCCTCGGTGAACATCGCATCGCTCCTGTCACTGCTGTACAGCCTCATGAACTCCCTGAAGCTGCCTCCTTCTATGATGGAGTCGTCCGCGAATGCGTCTTCGAGAAGATCCGCGGCGGCTTCTCTTCTCAGGAGCTCTCCCGTCACCTCGTCGCATACGCCTGCCTGAGGCTCGAGATCCGTTTCGTGGAAGAATTCCTTTATGACCCTGCCGGCAAAGCTGTTCATGGTGGATATGTACGCCCTGTACAGCCTCGACATCTGATCCCTCATGCGCGGCGCGTCTTCGGGATGCTCTTCCATCCTCGCTCTGATCGCTTTGGCGAGCCTGAGTCTCATCTCGGACGCCGCAGCATTCGTAAAGGTCACGACAAGCATCTCATCCACATTGGCCTTGCCCTCTAAGATGATGCGGATGATACGCTCGATCAGAACGGAGGTCTTTCCCGAGCCCGCCGCAGCTGATACGAGCACCGACTTGTCGGTCGTTTTTATTGCGTTTTCCTGTTCAGCTGTAAATCCCTTGCTCATGTTTCAATAATAATTGACCATGACTGTCAAATCAATAATACCACGCCCGGCATCGCTGTGCTGTCCGTTTTTCGGGATACTAAAGGACCGGTGACCCGGCCCTTATATAGTCAGAGTTTTGTTTTTGCGGCGAAGAGTATCTGCTGCAGGCCGTGAAAGAGTTCCTGCTCAGATCATCAGGCCGTTATACGAGTACGTCGCCTTCCATGCCGGCCGGCACCTCCAGCCCCATCATCGTCAGCAGCGTCGGCGAGATATCCGCAAGCTTGCCGGTATCTCTTTTGAAAGGCATAGGCTCTTTGCATATGTGGCAGAGAGGCACCTTCGATGTCGAGTGCTTCGTGACAGGCTTGCCCTCATCGTCTATCATGTAGTCGGCGTTGCCGTGGTCGGCGGTCAGCAGGATCTGGCCGTCTTTTGCGAGTATTGCCTCCGCGATGTTCCCGACCAGCCCGTCAAGGGTCTCTATCGCCTTCACCGCGGCATCAAACACTCCTGTATGGCCTACCATGTCAGGGTTGGCGAAGTTCAGAATTATGAGATCATATGTGTCCTCGCTGATCTTTTCGATGACGGTGGACGCCACCTCAGGAGCGCTCATCTCAGGCTGCAGATCGTAGGTCGCGACCTTAGGCGAAGGTATGAGTATCCTGTCTTCGTTCTTATTAGGCTCCTCCACCCCTCCGTTGAAGAAGAATGTGACATGTGCGTACTTTTCGGTCTCGGCTATCCTGAGCTGCTTCAGCCCGAGATCCGCTATGGTCTTTCCGAGGGTCGGATCCACCGTCTCAGGCGGGAACGCCACAGTTACGTTCGGCATTGTCGCGTCGTATTCCGCCATGCACACGTAAGTCAGATCCTTCGGGAACACCTTTCTTTCGAATCCGTCGAAGTCAGGATCGACAAGGGCTCTTGTGATCTCCCTTGCCCTGTCAGGCCTGAAGTTGATGAAGATGACTGAGTCGCCGTCCTTTATCGGAGCCGCGTTCACCACAGTCGGCTGTACGAACTCGTCCACTTCGTCCTTCGCATACGAGTTGTCTATCGCCTCCTGAGCGCACGAAGCGCTGAGTCCCTCGCTGAGAGTCAGGGCGTCATACGCCTTTACAAGGCGCTCCCATCTCTGGTCTCTGTCCATCGCATAGAATCTGCCGGAGATGACTCCGATCCTTCCGGCAGCCTCTTTTCTGAGGTGGTCTTCCAGAGGTCCGAGCCATGTCATGGCGCTCTTCGGCGGCACGTCTCTTCCGTCGAGGAAGCAGTGGACGGCCACATCACTGACGCCGCTGCGCTTCGCCATCTCTATGGTGGCCATCAGGTGCTCGTAGTGGCTGTGCACTCCTCCGTCCGAGACAAGTCCCATGATGTGCAGAGTGTGCCCCTCAGCCGCGTTCTTCATGGCTCCGAGCAGCGGTCCGTTTTTAAAGAACTCTCCCGAATCTATCGATCTTGAGATCTTCAGGAGATTCTGATATACGACGCTGCCGGCTCCGATGTTGAGATGTCCCACCTCTGAGTTTCCCATCTGCCCCGCAGGAAGTCCCACAGGCTCGCCGCTCGCCTCTATGGTCATGAACGGGTAGTCCGTGAAGAGCCTGTCGATCACAGGCGTGTTCGCGGCGGCTATCGCGTTTCCGTAAGTCTCTTTTCTGATGCCGAATCCGTCGAGTATCATCAGCATTGTAGGTCTGTGTTTCATGCATTTCCTCCTATGTCCAGATGTCTGCAGCGAGCTCGTTCAGATACTTCTGAACCTTGCGGGCTATGAAATACACAAAGCCCTTGAGCTCGTAATTATATGAATTGCCTTCTCCGGTTCTGGCTTTTATCTCGCCGAATATCCTCGAATTGAGCAGCACCATGTCCGCGGTCATGCGGTATATCCTGTCTCTGTCGTTGAACAGCTTTGTCAGGTCTATGTTGACGCTGAGAGGCTTGCCCTTGATGTTGAGCATGTCAAGAGGCCTCTTTACGTATATCACTATCCCGTTGGCCTTCAGAAAATCGCGGTTCAGAGGGTTCAGAAGGGTGCCTCCGCCGGTGGCTATGACCGAGCCCCTTATCACGGCGGCGTCTTTTACAGCCTGATGCTCCATCGCTCTGAAGTATTCTTCTCCGATGCCGTAGTCAGACATGACGTCTGTTATGGACTGCCCCATGAGCTTTTCCGTCTCTTCGTCGATATCGATGAACTTCTGTCCCAGCTCATACGCGTAGCGCCTGAATATGGTGGTCTTGCCCGATCCCGGAAGCCCGACCGCCACCACATTGAGCTGGCTTTCGAGCAGCTTGCGCTTGATCTTCCTTAGCATGAGATCAACTTCTTCGTGGTCCGTTTCCCTGTCATACCATATGTTCAGAGACGATATCGCCTGGACTATCAGCATGTCCATGCCGGACTTGGTATTGCAGCGCGTGAGCCTCTTCGCGTCCTGAAGGAACTTTGTCCTGTACGGATTATAGACGAGGTCTATCGCAAGCTCCAGATCCGAGAACAGTCTTACGCTGACCTTATTCTCCGCGAGAGGAGAATCACCCAGATCAGGATATCTGCCCACAGGCGTACAGTTCACCATCACTTCATAGTGATAATACGGAGCCAGTCTGTCATACGCCGCTGTCTCATGACATACCCCCTTTTTTCCGGCGGCTGACTCAGGATCACGCGACACCATGACTATATCCGATGCGCCCATGTCGTCGAGAACTGCCGCGGCGCTTCTGGCGGCTCCTCCTGTCCCGAGCACGAGGCAGCGCCTGCCTTCAACGGACCCCCTGACCAGGTATCTGAAGCCTGTCATGTCGGTATTGTATCCCTTCAGCCTCCCGTCCGGCAGTCTCTTTACCACATTGACCGACTGCGTCCTCTCAGCATCCTCTGACAATTCATCGAGATAAGCGATAACATCAGTATTGTACGGATGCGTGATATTGAAGCCGTCGATCCTGTCGTCGCGGAAAAATTCCTGAATGTCTTCAGGCTTTTCGATCTCGACCAGGACATATTCGTGGTCACCCAGTTCTGCATGCACGCGCTTCGCCTGCGAATGCTGGATGTCCTTTCCCAGCAGTGCAAATCTCTTCATTTGTTTCTCCGGTCCCCTTTTCTTTCAAAAAAACTCCCCGCATCCGTCCCTCGGCTGCAAAGAGTTTCATGTGCATTGCAAAATACAGTCAGACGATCAGACCTGTTCAGGCCTCGTATATGTGATCATTTCGTCTGCTATCTCCTTTGCGGCCTGGCTCACAGGTCTCTCGCTCTCCTCTTCGGTGAGAGCCGGCTTGCCGTCGACTATGTCTCTTGCTCTCTTCGCGGTGAGAATGACGAGCGAATACCTGCTGTCAGTCTTGTCTCTTAATGTGTTGATCGATGGATAAAGCAGCATTTATTTTCCCCTTTCAGTTTAAACTTCCTGTTCGTATTTCCTTATTATCTGCCTGACCGACTCCGGGACCCTCAAAGATTCCGCGGTCATTATGCTTCTGATATTTTCGACGGCACTGTCCAGGTCGTCGTTGATCAGGCAGTAGTCGTATTCTCCTATCAGACGGATCTCGTTGAGCGCTTCGCCGAGTCTCTTTTCGACTTTTTCCGCCGATTCCGTCCCGCGGCCCTCGAGCCTGCTTCTCAGCTCCGTGAGGCTTGGCGGAAGGATGAAAATGAGTATCGCTTCCGGCATGGCCTTTTTGACCTGCAGTCCTCCCTTGACGTCGATATCCAGGATGACATTATGCCTGCGTTCGAGTTTTTTCAGGACCATTTCCTTCGGCGTGCCGTAGAGATTGTCGAAATTCTCAGCGTGCTCGAGGAAATTTCCGGCCTCGATATTGGAGATGAACTCCTCCCTTGTCACAAAGAAATAGTCCCTGCCGTGGACCTCTCCCTCTCTCGGTTCGCGGGTAGTCATCGATACCGAGAAATCGTTCACCGGGTCCTTCAGCAGTTCGGCACATATGGTACCCTTGCCCGTACCGGACGGTGCGGATATGACATACAGATTGCCCTTCCTGCGGATCATGTGCACCTCCTCGCTAACTTTGTAATTTTAACACTTTTTCCTCGGATTTTGCAATTATCAGATTGGCGGCCACATCTCCCTCGACATTGATCGTGGTGAATGCCATGTCCAGCAGTCTGTATACTGCCGCCACAGGTCCGAGAAGATCTACCGGAAGCGAGAACATGGTGAGGAAAGATGTCATCAGGACTATGCCTCCGCCCGGTATCCCGGGAGCCGCCATGTTGATCACCGTCGCGGCTATCGCCATGGCGATGATCCTTCCGAAAGACAGCTCGAGTCCGTAAAAGTCCGAGACAAAAAGCGCCAGGCAGCAGAACGAACACGCTCCTCCGCACATGTTGATCGTGCAGCCCAGAGGCAGCGTGAAGCTGCTTATGGACTCGGGCGCGCCGAGATCTTCTGTGCTTACCTTTATCGTCGTCGGAAGCGTCGCCGACGAGCTGGTCGTCGACATCGTCATGAGAGCGATCCTGCCGCAGGCTCTCAGGAACTTCCTGATATCCGTACCGGCATAAGTGACGACCGGTATCATGAATACTATGATGAATACCGCGATGCACGCCAGCCAGCAGCAGAGCACATATTTTCCTATAGCCATGAATATGCCCGATCCGTACTCGGCGACCGAGAACGCGACAAGGGACATCACTCCCAGAGGGGATGTTTCCATTATGTATGAAAGCATTTTGAAGACAGCTTCCGAGAGGCTGTTCATAAAGTCCTTTACCGGCTTCCCCCTTTCTCCGATGGATACGACTGCTATGGCGAGCAGCATGGAAAAGATTATGACCGGCAGTATGTTGTTGGCAGCGAACGCCTCGAATATATTGTCGGGGAAGACTTCCCTCAGCACCTCTGAAAAGTCTATCGGCCCTCCGATCTTACCGGTATATTCGGGCCTGCTCCCGAAGCTGGTCCTGAGCCCCGGTCTTACCGCCAGCGCTACTGCAAAACTTACCGCGAACGAGGCAAGGAACATCGCGATATACAGGATCACCGTCTTCAGTCCTATCCTTCTCAGCGAAGCCGGATCAGCCGCGTTCATTATGCCGGTCATTACAGCGCATATGAGGACCGGTATGATCATCATCTTAATCAGATTAAGATAGATGTCGCCGACTACTCTGATGTCAATAGAAAACTGCGGGGCCAGAAAGCCCAGCAGTATTCCGGCCGCAAAGGCGATCGCTATTCTTATGTACAGGTTCTCCTTTTTAAAGATCGCTCTGATCATTCTATGTTCTGTACCTGTTCCCTGATCTTTTCGATCTCGGCCTTCAGGTCGAGCATCATCGAGGTTATCTCTTTGTCATTGGACTTCGACCCGATGGTGTTGGCCTCTCGGTTCATCTCCTGGATCAGGAAATCTATCTTTTTGCCGATGGCATCGTCTCCGCTGTGATCCAGGAACCCCCTGAGCTGGCTCACATGGCTGTCCAGCCTTACGAGTTCTTCTGTTACGTTTGCCTTGTCGGCGAATATGGCTGCTTCGAGCGCGACCCTTTCTTCCGGCACTTCGTATACGCCGTCAAGTATCTCTGCCACTCTGGCCCTGAACTTTTCAGCGTATTCCTTTCCGATCTCAGGCGCTCTTTTTTCGATGTCCGCACGCAGTCCTGCAACGATATCCGCTCTAGCCAGAAGGTCCGCGGCGAGCTTTGCTCCTTCTGCCTCCCTCATGGAGCAGAAATCGTCAAGAGCCTTTCCGGTCGCGGCAATAAGTCTCGCCTTGACCGCCTCTTCATCCTCTTCTGCAGCGCTCGTCTTTATGACGTCAGGCATCCTCGACAGCAGGCTCAGGGACACCCTCGATTCGTCACCGAAATCGAAGCTGTCGCGCAGAGCGCTGAGGACATCGTAATACTTTGCCGCAAGCTCCATGTCGAGCCTTACGTCGCTGTCGCTCTGACCGATATTATCCACCATGATCCCGATCTCGACCTTGCCGCGGTGGACTCTCTCCTTGACCGCAGCCTTGACCGTTTCTTCGGCAAAGGCGTACTTTCTCGGCATCTTGACGAATATGTCTAGATATCTGGAGTTGACCGATCTGATCTCGACGGTCACCTTCGAGATATCGTCCGTGTATTCGCCCCTGCCGAATCCCGTCATGCTTCTTATCATTTATTCTTCCTCTGCCTCCGCGTAATCTGTGACCTCAGGGTCGACATCGATGGCTTCGGCGCGCATCATCTCTTCTTCGGCCTCTTCCTCGGCCATTGCTTTTGCCTTCTGCTCCTCAGCCTGTCTGCGGGCGTCTTCCTCCGCGAATCTGGCTCTCATGTTGAGCGTCTTGAGCACGATATATGCTATGGCAAGCGCAACCAGTAAAACTGCTGTGAACATGTGTATCCCTCCGATCGTCCGTCAGTATCCGGCACCTATTTCTTTTCCTTCAGAAGGTCGCGGATCTCCGTGAGAAGAGCGATGTCTTCAGGCACAGCCTCTTCTTCGGCTTCCTCTTCCGGTTTGGTGATCATGGACTTGGCCTTGTTGAGAGCCTTGATGATCAGGAAGAGCACCCAGGCTACGAGCAGGAAGTTGATGACGGCCTGTATGAAAGCTCCGTATCCTATCGATGCGTTGCCGATCTTCCACGCCATGTCCTCCACGCTGTGTCCGCCCGAGATGGCTCCGATTATAGGCATGAGAATGCTGTCGACGAGCGCCGTCACGATCGCCGTGAACGCTCCGCCTATGATGATGCCTACAGCCATGTCCATCACATTGCCCCTGCTGATAAACTCCCTGAACTCTTTCATGAAACTCTTCATTAGTGATTCCTCCTTTTTTATTGTTCTTTGTTTTTTATCTGATATATATATTCTGCGGCCTGAGCGCGAGTATGTCGCATCCCGGCTGCGATTTGTCCGTATCGATGAAATACAGGTTCCCGAGACTTATCGTGTGGTTCCTGCCGGCCGCCGCCACTAGGAATTCCTCTATCGTCCCTATCTCCTTTAGTCCGAATCCGGCCGCCTCAGCTCTGTAGTGCATAGGTATCACCATCTTCGGAGCTGTCTTTTCGATGAGATCGAGAGCTTCGTTCCTGTCATATGTGTACGTGCCGCCGACCGGGATCAGTGCGATATCCGCGCCGGACAGAAGCCCTTCGTTCTCTCCGGCAAGAAGGTCCTCAAGGACCTCTCCGATGTCGCCGTAGTGTATGAGCTTCTCTCCGCTCTTTTTATGCGTGATGACATATATCCTGTTCGGGCCCCGCTTCTTTCCCTTTACCTCGTCGTGCCATGTGTCTATGCACTTCACTTCGAACGGACTGTCTTCTTTCTCTTCGACCATGACGGCAGCTGTATAGTTATGATCGAAGTGATCATGAGTGCACAGCACCTCGCTCGCAGCATCCCTGATGTCGCCGAAGCCCGGCACGCTGCCCGGCTCATACGGATCGATCACGATCGAATAGCCGGTCTCCGCGTCCATGATCTTGAAGCACGCGTGTCCGATGTATTTAACGATCATCTCTTCCTCCTTATCTCTTTATCAGGGAGACCGCGGACCTCAGAGTTCGTATCCTGCAGATCCCGCTTCCCTCCTCGTACTCTCCGTCCAGCGTCCAGTGGACGCCTTCTTCTATCTCTATATCGATATTGCCTGCGGAGAACGAATCTATCTGACTAGACTTGAACGTTCCTCCCAGCATGCTGATCGCGATGTCATTGAGATCGATTATGTCTTTAGGCATCTTGACCATCAGGACCTCCATCTGCCCGTCATTCATGTCGACATCCAGCTTGTCCAGACGCAGAATGCCGCCGACCGACCTGGAGTTGCATATCGCGCCGAGTACATAGTCTCCCTCGTAAGTCTTCTCATCCGGAGTTCCCGGATCGGCTGTTATCCTTGCGTGAATCGCCTTGAGGTTCACAAGCTCCGTGATGCCTCCCATCATGTACGCGGCGTGGCCGAATATGTTCTTGAGGTTCTGCGGCACCGAGTATGTAACGGATGTGAAAGCTCCGAAGCTCGCCACGTAGCTGAAATACCTGCCGTTGAAGCTGCCGATATCCACACTGTGGGGCGTGCCGTAGATGATGCCGTCGACACATTCGAAAATGCTCTTCGGAAGCCCTACGGAATTGGCGAAATCATTGGTCGACCCCGCCGGGATGTATCCGATCGGAGTGTCATGTCCGCCGGAGATCAGTCCGTCTATGACCTCATTGAGCGTTCCGTCGCCTCCGGATACCGCCACGACGTCGGCCTCTCCGCCGTAGTCGTGGGCAAAATCTCTGGCGTCTCCCTTTGCAGTCGTCATCAGCACCTGCGTCAGATAGCCCGACCTCGAGAAGCGTTCGATTATGTCGGCCATGTATTTCGGCGCCAGCATGACGCCTGATTTCGGATTCATTATCAGGAGAAGTTTCTTTCTATCCTGCATTTACTCGTCCTCCGTGTATCATTTTTCCACAGTCTCCGACTCGAAGTCCTCTCCGTAATGCTCATACTCGGCTTCAAGTTCCTGTTCGATCTTCTCGCTCAGCGCCCTTTTTTCTACCAGTTCCTGTATCTCGCGCTCGCGCTTTTCGTTGTATCCCGGATCAAACTTTCTGGAGGCCTTGACCGCGAGGCTGTCCAGAGACCTGTCGGTCATGTCGTATTCGCCTATGATCAGCTTGTTCCACATCTCCTCGCCGTGATCGCCGTACTGTCTGAACAGGTACTCCTTGATCTTGGCCGGCGTCAGTCTGCCCCTCTTCATGTGGATATCCCACGACTTATTGAACATCATGCCTATGCACAGGACCCAGCTGATGAGGTAGAACCAGAGCATCATGGCCACGATGTTTGAGAACGCTCCGTACAGCAGGTTGTAATTGGTCGCCCTGGAGATGTACAGGGAGTAGAACCATGTGACTGCCATGATGCCGGCGGTCGCCACAATGGCCCCCGGCAGGATCGCCCGCAGAGGCACCCTTATGCGCGGGAGTATGTAATAGCTCGAAAGTATCATGAGGAATACGACCAGCATCAGAAGAGGCGTCCTGAGTTCGCTGACCATCTCATACACGACCATGTTGCGCAGAACGCGCTTCGCGATGAGTTCTCCGTAAACATAGATCACAAGAGCGATCGCGACCACGAGGATCGTCAGTATCGCCATCGGTATCGCCTTGAGTCTTTCAGTAAAGAAATTGTATCTGTACTTTCCGTAGCTGATCGTATATGTGGTCAGCCTTGAAAGCGAAAAAGCAAGCGATGAGCTCGCCCATAGCGCGAGCAGTATCAGGAAGAAGTTCGGCAGGGCCGTGGAGGACGCCGAAAAGATCCCCTCGAGCACGCTTCCCATCCTGGTCGACAGGTGCTGCTCGAGCCATTCCTTAATGAAGTCCATCGAAACATCAAAGATACCGAGCACCTGCGTCAGCACGATCAGCATCGGCACCGCAGACATCAGGAAAAAATACGCGATCTGAGCGGCGAAGCCCGCATAATATGGGTCGTCAAACTGCCTCCACAGATGGAAGCATATCTTCAGGAAGCGTTCCCATGTAAGCGGGAGCTTTTCCCCGTCGTCTTCTTCGATTATCGGATCGTCCTGCCAGAAATCAGTCATTCTCCGAGAAGTCTCTCCAGTTCTTCAAGCGCCCTGGCCCTGTGGCTGATCGTATTCTTGAAATCAGTCCCGAGCTGGGCGAATGTCTTTGTATATCCGTCCGGAATGAAGACGGGATCGTAACCGAAGCCGCCCTCTCCTTTAGTTTCTTCCGCAATGTGTCCGCTGCACACGCCCTTCGCCGTGAGCACATACCTGTCACCCTGTTTTACGGCTGCCTCCGGCACTCCTGCAGCGTCCGGGTATATGAGCGTTATGACTGTCACAAAGTGCGCCGTCCTTTTTTCTTCAGGCACCCCCTCCAGTTCAGCGAGCAGCTTCGCATTGTTCCTGGCATAGCTGCATTCCTCTCCCGCGTACCTGGCGCTGTATACGCCCGGCGCGCCGTCCAGAGCGTCCACCATGAGGCCTGAATCGTCCGCGATCACAGGGCTTTCCAGATATTCCGAAAAAGCAGGATCCGCCTTGATCATGTCAGCGATGACGCTGGCCTTGAGAAGGGAATTCTCCTCGAAGGTCGTGCCGTTCTCCTCGATATCGTCGGTCGGCAGCCCTGCGTCGTCTCTGGAAATGACATCCAGACCGTACTTCTCCAGTATGTCTCTGATCTCCCTGATCTTATTCCTGTTTTGTGATGCAAGTATCGCTGTTCTCATAGACCTTTTTATTTTACCATTATTCGGCATTATTCTCCATATTTTCACGTTCCACGCGTGCAACGGCCATCATCAGGGCGCATTCCATCCTCCTCCTGTGGAGCCGGCACCCGAATTCGTATACCTTGTTGATGTCTCCATTCGAGTGGAAGTTATTGGCCGCGCAGCCTCCCGCGCAGTACAGCCTCGCCCAGCAGTCTTTGCATCTGTCCCTGGTATATATATTGTTTCCCTTCGTGAATATCTCCACCGTCTCCGGGTGTGTTATGCCTTCGTATATGTTCCCGACTATCATGGCATCATCGCCAACGAACTGATGACACGGGTAAAGGTCGCCTGTCGGCGTCACCGCCAGGTATTCCGTGGCCACTCCGCATCCCGCGACCCTCTTGTATATGCACGGGCCGCCGGTAAGATCCACCGTATAGTGATAAAAGCTGAAGCCTTCGCCCCTTTCCTCTCTTGCGAGCATCTCAAGCGCGAGCTTTTCGTATTCCCCATACAGCTGAGGCAGGTCTTTTTCGCTGAGTGCGTACGGAGCGGACGGATCAGTCACAACAGGCTCGATCGAGGTCTCCCTGAATCCGAGATCCGCCATCGCCAGGACATCTGCCGCGAAGTCCTTGTTATACGCGGTATATGTGCCCCGCATATAGTACTCCCTCGACCTCGGCCTCGCGTCCTCATCCGTCCTCGCTGCAACGAGCGCTTTGAAATTATCCATTATCGCATCGTAAGTTCCGCCGCCGGACTTGTCATGCCTCATGCGGTCGTGAGTGCCCCGCCTGCCGTCCATGCTGAGGACCACGTTCCCCATCTCGCGGTTGCTGAAGTCAATGACATCATCATCTATCAGCACGCCATTTGTGGTCAGTGTGAAGTTGAATATCTTGCCGTGCTTCTTTTCGAGTTCGCGCCCGTATGCGACGATCTCCTTGCAGACCTCCCAGTTGATGAGAGGCTCCCCTCCGAAAAAGTCCACCTCGAGATGCTTCCTTGTGCCGGAATGCTCCACAAGATAGTCAAGCGCCTTCTTTCCGACTTCAGCGCTCATTATGCCGCTCTTGCCGGAATAGTCTCCCTTGCCCGCGAAGCAGTATTCGCAGTCCATGTTGCAGCCGTGCGCCACATGGAGACATATCGCCTTGAGAACCGACTGCTTCATCTTGATCTCAGAAGCGGCCTCCTCGAAAGGGTCCTCCGACCAGATAAGACCTTCTGAATGCAGTTCAGCCAGATCGTCTATGGTCTCCTGCGCATCTTCCTGCATGATACCGTATCTGCATGCGACGGCCGACGCGATCTCAGCTCTCTCCGCACTCTTTCCAAGCAGGGTCCCCGGATCATCGCCATCTCTTATCTTCTCATCAAAAAGCCCGATGAGCTCATAAGCGACATCATCGACCGAATGCACGGCTCCGCTCGCCGCGTCCACAACTATATTGAAACCATTGAGTTTATAAGCATGTATCATTTCATCAGATCCCTTTTGTGTATTTTCCCGGGATTTTCTCCGGATCATACACATTTTGTCATTATCGAGCCCAAATTATAAGTTTTTTCCGATGGATATTACACAAAACCTGATAAGCGGCACGGCTTGCAAAATAAAAAGGCGCTGCACACAGCAGCGCCCTCAGAAGCATCTTACTTTTCCTTGCGCTGCTCGCAGTGCTGATTCGCAACGCTGCAGGAAGTCTTGCTTGCGGACTGGCATGAAGTCTGGCACTCGCCGCATCCGCCGTTTGTCTTCGACTCATTCATGTTTCTTGTCGTGATTGTTTTGATCCTTTTCATCGTTTTTCCTCCGTTTTCTGAATTCTCATGTAGGATATCACCCTGCACGGATCGTGTCAACGTCTTGCGCCTCTATTTGAATTCCACCGTAAAAAGCGCTCCGGTATCCTGACCCGAAGGGTCATCATTATCAGCATTGTTCTGCTCGGCGTTGTTCTGCTCTGCCTCGATCTCTTCGACCATGGCCTTCCCGTCAGCCATGAACGTCGGGATCTCAGGAGCTTCGAAATCCTCCGGGATGGCAGGCTCATGAACCTTTTCCATCTCTATGGTGGCTCTTTTCTCGATGGCTTCCTTACTGATGTCAGGCTTCTTCTCAGGTTCTTCCTCCACCGCCGGCACAGGTTCCGATCCGACCGCGCTGATCCTGAAGCTGAATACCGCTTCCTTCTTCATGTCTCTGTTGACTATGCGGATCCTGTCGGCCTTGCCGTCCGTACTGTCTGCCTTTACGAGTATGTTCTTCGACTCTCCGGCGAGGATGTCCATCGTGACCTCCTGCCCCGGCAGAGGCGGCAGATCCCAGTTCCTGGTATCCGGATTATACGCGGTGTGGAAAAATCTTATCTTGCCTACCGTTACGTCTATGTGATAGATGCAGTCCTGATTCACGCTCGGCAGCAGGCATTCGCTCTGCTTGTCACCGAGCTGTCCTCTGAGGTTCACCGTGCCCTTCGATGTCTTGTATACCAGGCCTCTGTATTCGCTTCTTGAATTGATCGCTTCGCTCACTATGAGGACAGCGCACGGAGCGTTGTTGATCACGTACTCCGTTGTCGTTCCCACGGAATTACGCATATCCTCCTTTGAGGACTTGCTCATTATAATGAGATCGGCTCCGGTCTCTCTTGCGCATCTGGTGATCCTCAGGCCCGCCTTGCCGACGGCTGAAGCGAGCATCACCCTGTAGCCCTCAAAAGCCGCCGATAACGCCGAGAGCTTTTCGCCCAGTACCCTGAGCGCTTCTGCTTCGGCTTCGGACTTGACCGAGAAGCTGAGTTTTTCGTCCACCATAAGCAACACGAATTCAGCCTCATCAGGCTTGTAGTTGCTCAATGCATATTGAAGTGTTTTCAGACTTCTGTCTGTTTCTTCGAGAGGAAGAAGGATCTTTTTCATTTGTTTCTCCCTATGGCGCTGCTTCTGATATTTTCTCTAACTATATAATTGTACCACGCTCCGCACGCTTCCTTCAACCGAGCGGAAACAGTCTTAACAATGATTAACGCTATTTCAGGTATTTGCGGTTCAGCGTGAGCAGGAAGATCTCGAGCGCAGCGTAAAGCACCAGATAATCGTCATCGTATGAAAGCACGAGATCGTTCTGGCATCTGCCAGCCTCATCGAACAGGAGGTTCGGCGAGCCGCCTATGACAGCCTTGAGCTTTCCCTCATGCTCTATGGTGTGATTGCAGGAGATGTTCGCTCTCATGCATGCAGGGAATATTTTCACCCTGAATTCCCCCGCATCGGTGTCGACGATATATCCTTCCTGATTTCCTGCCTTGAACTTTCTTATCTCCCCGAAATGTTCGCCGTTGGCGAAGAGCTCGTAGCCGGCCGAATCGATGACGACCCCCTTGGCGTTGAACGCGTGCGGCATGACCGATGCCATCTCCTCGCCGTCCTCGTCCATGATCCTTGCGGAGAAAGGGCGGTAATTGCTCTCGACCCTGAGTATGTCGTCTCCGTCGGAGTTCCTGAAATGGCCCTCGCTCGAATTGTGGTAGTAGAACCTGAAGAAATCCAGTTCGTCAGGCACCGCGGCGTTCCTGTCAGCGGACAGCTTCTCGGTAAGCTCGTACAGATGCTTCAGCAGCATGACCGAGATGAGCTTCATCGACGCGAACGCGGAGTACCTCTCCGGAGTCACTACCACTCCGGAGGTATCGGCAAGATCGCCGAACCTGTACTCGTCTCCGCTCTTCCTGATGATATTCTCAAGCGCGGTAATGTGCTTGATGTCGATGCTGCCCTTTTTCTTCGAGATGACGATGCAGTCCTTGTAGCGGCTCGGACCGTAGACTATGCTGTCGCCCGGAAAGCCTTTGTGTTCCGCGATCCATCCCTTCCCGAGAGGAGTATCGATATCTCTGATCTTTTCATACAGCTCGCCGATCTCCATGTCGGTCTTTACTATCTTTTCATATATGCTGCGGTCGTTGAACCTGCCTCCTCCCCTGTTGAGGAATATGGCAAACGCTATCAGCAGCACTATCCCGCCCATGATGAACCTTCCGACGGAGAGCATCAGTACTCCCATCAGAACCGTAAGTATCATGATGATCGTGATGATCCGGTCTTCTTTCCTCATGCTGCTTTTTATGCCTCCAGGAGAGCATCGACAGCGCTGCGCACCGCCATGCGGCGCTCCTCGGCTTCTTCAGCCGTATCGCCTCTTGCCATGACGTATGTCTTGATCTTAGGCTCAGTGCCCGAAGGCCTGATCGCTACCGCGCATCCGTCCGCGAGATTGTAGAAGAGCACGTTGCTCTTTGTGAAGCCCGGGACATCCTTCGTATAGTCCGTGAGGCTCTCGACCCTGAGGCCGATGCTTTCAGGCGGGTTCTGCCTTACCCTGCTCATCACGGCTTCCCTTCTCTCGGCCGAATCGAATCCGCCGAACACCGTTGACTCGGTGTTTTCGATGAAATATCCGTACTTGTCGTAGAGCGACAGGAGGCCGTCGTATACCGACATCCCTCTTGCCTTGTACCAGCAGCCGACCTCCGCCATCATCATAGCCGCGAACACCGCGTCCTTGTCCCTCGCATAAGTGCCGCCGAGGAAGCCTATGCTCTCCTCGAAGCCGAAGATGAAGTTTTCATCGCCGTTCTCGTCGTGTTCCTTTATCTTCTCACCGATGAACTTGAAGCCGGTCAGCACCTCGTACATCTTTACATCGTTGACTTCGCATATCCTGTTGGCCATGACAGTCGACACGATGGACTTGCATGCAAAAGGTCTGGCAGGCATCTTGCCGCATTCCCTTCTCATCGTGATGATGTAGTCAAGCATGAGGCAGGCGATCTGGTTGCCGGAAAGGATGATGTATTCGTCTCCGGACTTCACGACCGCTCCGCATCTGTCGCTGTCAGGGTCGACTCCGATGACGAGCTCAGCCCCGTTCTTCTTCGCGTACTCTATCGCGAGAGCGAAACCCTCGGTATTCTCAGGGTTAGGCGACTTGACCGTCGGGAAATTCCCGTCGGGGATCATCTGCTCCTCGACCGGGATGATGGCTCCGTAGCCCTGCCTCCTCAGGATCTCAGGCACCAGCTTGTAGCCCGCGCCGTGGAACGGCGTGAAGACGATCTTCATGTCCTTAGCGACCTGATCGATGTATTTGTGTGTGATCGAAGTCTCCATGACCCTGCCGATATATACCTGATCCATCTCATCGCCTAGGATCTCCACAAGCCCTTTGTTTACGGCCTCGCCGTAGTCCATGGTCTTTACGTCCCTGAAGATGTCGATCTTTGCTATCTCGGCGGATACCACATTGGCATGCTCAGGCCCCAGCTGCGCGCCGTCCGCCCAGTAGGCCTTGTATCCGTTGTACTCTTTGGGATTGTGGCTCGCAGTGATGTTGATGCCGGCGATCGATCCGGTCTCTCTCACCGCGAAGGAAAGCTCAGGAGTCGGACGCATGTCGTCGAAGATAAAGGCCTTTATGCCGTTGGCAGCGAGCACCGAAGCCGCCTCCTCGGCAAACAGCCTCGAATTGAGTCTCGAGTCGTGAGCGATTGCTACGCCGCTGCCCTCCTTCGAATCTCCTCCGATCTGTCCTCCCTTTTCAATGATGAGATTGGCAAGGCCCTGTGTCGCGTACCTTACGGTATAGACGTTCATCATGCCTGTGCCGGCTCCCATGATGCCGCGTAGTCCCGCGGTGCCGAATGTGAGCATGGCCTTGAATCTGCCTTCGATCTCTTTTTCGTTTCCCTCAAGAGCCCTGAGTTCATCCTTTGTCTTTGCATCGACAGCATCCGATGCAAGCCAGTATTCGTATTCTTCTCTGTATGTCCTCATTTTTCCAGCCTTTCTTTTATGATGATTGCGTCAGGAGCAGCCCCCCGGCGTTTGCTTATCCTGCGTCTTCGAACTGAGAGTTGTACAGTTCCGCGTACGCGCCGCCCTTCGCGAGCAGTTCCTCGTGTCGTCCCTGCTCGACTATGTCCCCGTGATCCATCACGAATATCATGTCGGCGTTCCGTATGGTCGAGAGCCTGTGAGCGATGATGAAGCTCGTCCTGTCCTCTGTCAGCGCGTCCATCGCCTTCTGGATCTCTTCCTCCGTCCTGGTATCTACCGAGGATGTCGCCTCATCGAGTATCAGCAGGCGCTTGTCGGCGATGACCGCTCTGGCGATCGTCAGCAGCTGCCTCTGCCCTTCGGAGATGTTCGTGGCGTCCTCATTCAGCATCATATCATATCCGCCCGGAAGCGTCTTGATGAAATGGTGAGCTTTTGCGGCTTTCGCGGCCGCGATCACCTCTTCATCCGTCGCGTCCTCTCTTCCGTATCGTATGTTCTCGCGTATCGTGCCGCTGAAGAGCCATGTGTCCTGGAGGACCATCGCGAAGTTGTCGCGGAGCTCCTTCCTCGTGAATTCCCTCGTGTCTCTGCCGTCGATCAGTATCGCGCCCCTGTTTACATCGTAGAATCTCATGAGCAGCTTTACTATCGTCGTCTTGCCGGCGCCTGTCGGTCCGACTATCGCTATCTTCTGTCCCGGCTCGACCTTCGCACTGAAGTCGTGTATCACCGGGTGATCCTTTTTGTATCCGAAGCCCACGTGCCTGAACTCGACTGCTCCCTGTATCTCTCCCATCTCATCGGATGCGCCCGGTGCGTCCGTCTCCTCTTCCTCGCCAAGGAACTCGAACACTCTCTCAGCCGCAGCAGCCATTGACTGCACCTGGTTCATTATCTGAGCGATGTCCTGTATAGGCTGGCCGATGTTCTTTACGTACTGCACGAAGGCCTGTATGTCGCCTACTCCTATTTCCCCCTTTACGCACAGTATGCCTCCCGCAAGCACGACAGCGGCATAGCCGAGGTTGCTGACAATCCTCATCAGAGGCCTCATGAGGCCCGAGAGGAACTGCGACTTCCATGCCGATTCATAGAGCTTTTCGTTCGACTCGTCGAATTCCTTCATCACGCGCTCTTCCCTGTTGAAGGCCTTGACTACAAGATGGCCCGAGAAGGTCTCCTCGACCTGCCCGTCGATTATGCCCAGGTATTTCTGCTGGGCCGCGAAATGCTTCTGCGACACCTTTATGAGCACGCCCATGAGAAGCGCCGATAAAGGCAGCACCAGCAGCGCGATGAGAGTCATCTTCACATTGATCGTGAGCATCACGACTATGATCCCTGCCATGCTGACGATCGCCCAGATGAAGTTGGATATGCTCTGCGAAAGGGACTGTCCGAGGGTATCCACGTCGTTCGTGATCCTCGAGAGGACTTCTCCCGTAGGGACCTTCTCGAAGTACGACATAGGCATGCGGTCTATCTTTTCGGAGATGTCGCGTCTCATCCTGTACACGATCTTCTGCGTGATGTTTGTCATGATTAGCGCCTGGATGTACTGCGCGATGGCTCCGACGAAGTACAGCGCCATGGTCATCAGCAGCACGTTCCTGACCGCGGCGAAGTCTATGCCCCCGGTGCCGTTTATCTTGTTCATGACGCCTTCCGCCAGCAGGGTGGTGGCCCTTCCCATCACCTTCGGCCCCAGCGTCTCGAATATGGTGGCAAGCGCGGACACGACAATGACGGCCGCGATGGCGAACTTGTACGCTCCCATGTATCTGAGCGTATCCATCACCGCCTTGCGGAAGTCCTTAGGCTTTTCGCCCGGAGCGAGTATGGAGCTCGGACCTCGTCCGCGCCGCCGCGGCCTTGAGCCGTCGCCCTGACCGGTCTGCTGCTCCTCTTCCGGCGCTTCGTATTCCTTTTTTGCCTTTTCGTCTCTGTCCATCTATGCGAGAGCTGCTTCAGACAGCTGAGATATCGCCGTCTCTCTGTAGATGTCGCAGCTTTTCATCAGTTCTTCGTGAGTGCCCTTGCCGACGATGCGTCCCTCGTCGAGCACTATTATCTGCTGCGCGTGGAGTATGGTGCCTACTCTCTGCGCGACTATTATCTTTGTGCTGCCGGCGGTCTTTTCCGCGAGCGCTTTTCTGAGCGCCACATCGGTCTTCATGTCGAGCGCCGAGAAGGAATCGTCGAACAGGAATATCTTCGGTTCCTTTATCACCGCCCTCGCGATAGCAAGTCTCTGCTTCTGGCCTCCGGATACGTTCGCCCCGCCCTGAGCCACTTCACGTTCGTAGCCCTCCGGACGCTCGTCTATGAACCCCGCGGCCTGGGCAGTCTCCGCCGCGAGCCTTACCTCTTCATCCGACGCGTCCTCTCTGCCCCAGCGGATATTGTCCGCCATCGTGCCCGAGAAGAGTATCCCCTTCTGAGGCACATAGCCTATCTCATCCCTGAGCGATTCGAGGGTGACCTCCCTTATGTCCCTGCCGGCGACCGTGATGCGGCCCTCGGTCACATCGAAGAACCTTGGTATGAGGTTTATGAGAGTCGTCTTGCCGCAGCCCGTCGAGCCTATTATCGCGGTGGTCTCGCCCGGCTTTGCCGTGAAGTCTATGTCGGTGAGCACGTTCTCTTCGGCGTCCGGATATCTGAACGACACATGCTCGAACCTTATCACCCCTTCGGCGTCCTCCGGGATGTCCTCAGCGCCGTCCGCGTTCTTTATGCCCGTCTCTGTTTCGAGGACCTCATATATCCTGTCCGCGGCGATGCCTGCCCTCGGCAGGAATATGGCCATGCCGGCTATCATGAGGAAGGAGAATACTATCTCCATGGCGTAGGCGATGAAGGCCGTCATCGTGCCGACCTGCATCTCTCCCATGTCGATCCTGCCGGCGGCTACCCATGTGATCCATATGCTGAGTCCGTACATTATGATCATCAGAAGCGGCGTGATGGATATCATGGCGCGGTTCACGAAAAGCTGGTTTCTGTAAAGGTCGGTATTGGCCTTGTCGAAGCGCTGCTCTTCGGTCTCCTGCCGCCCGAACGCCCTTATCACCTGTATGCCTGTCAGTATCTCCCTGGACACCGCATTCAGGGCGTCTATGAGAGACTGCATGATCCTGAATTTAGGCATGGCCACCGCGAGCATGGCACCGGCCATCAGGAATATGGCGATGACGCCCGTCACGATCACGAAATTCATGTGAGCGTGCATCTGATACACCCTGATGATCGACCATGTGCATATGCACGGCGCGAAGAGCATCATCCTGAGTATCATCGTGGCTGTCATCTGCACCTGCTGTATGTCGTTTGTCGCACGGGTTATCAGGGACGACGTCCTGAACTCATCCATCTCGGCGCTCGAGAAAGACATGACGTTGGAAAAGAGTCCCGATCTCAGGTCCTTTCCTATGCTTGCTCCGACCCGTGCAGCCAGCAGCGATATGAGAGTGGTGAATACCATAACCGAGAGCGACATCAGCAGCATCATGCCTGCGCACCGCCACATGAAGTCGTTCTGTATCTTCAGAAGGTCGAGACCGGCCTCCTCATCACAGTCGCCGGCGTACCTGATGCCCATCGCCATGAGGTTCTTGTTGCTGACCGAATCGGCGTTGTCTCTGTCTGCAAAAACAGCTCTGTCGGATCCGGCGTAAGCCTCGGCGTCCGCAAGAGTCCCTCCGTTCTTCTGAGCGTAGCGGCTGACTATGGGATCGAGCAGCAGCTCGTCGAGCTCATCCAGCTCTTCCCTGCTGAGATCCTTTCTTGTATATATCTCACCGCCGTCTTCGAAAGCAGCCTCCCATGCTGCCCTTTCCTCCTCGTCCATCAGGGCAGCCGCCGCCTCGAACTCCCTTCGGGTGACCGCCTCAGGCACTATGTGCTCTATACCTCTGTTCTGTATGCCCGTATCGATGAGAGCCTGCGTGTACTGCGGCAGATTCATCTCACAAAAAGCCTGCCCTGCCATGAGCATGAGCACCAGCAGCGCAGTCCATTTGTATGGTATCAGTGTCCTGAAGAGGTTTTTCATTTACTTTGTTTTTCGTCCAGTATGTTCACTGTGGTGTCGGTCTTTCCGGCATCCTCCAGCGCTTTTTCTATATCTTCTATGCATTTCACTTCTATCACATTGTCACGGTCGACCCTGCGGCAGAAGCCCTGCCCGGTCATGTCGTCGAGCATCCTGAAGAAGTTGTCGTAGAACCCGTTCACGTTGTACATCATGATCGGCTTGTTGATCTTTCCGAGCAGGGAAAGACGCTTGTATGTGATCACCTCGCTTATCTCGTCAAGGGTGCCCATGCCTCCCGGAAGAGCTATGAAGGCATCGCCCATTTCTATCATGACCTTCCTTCTTTCGGACATGTCGCCCGGGATGATGAGCTCGGTCAGATCGTCTCTTGTAACCTCGGCAAGGACGAAGAACTCCGGCGTGACTCCGACGACTTCTCCGCCTCTGTCCATGGCTCCGCCGGATACGGCGCCCATCATGCCGGCATCCCCGGCGCCGTATACAAGTCTGTGGCCGTTATCCGCCATCCATGCGCCGAGTTCGTATGCTCTTTCAGTGAATTCGGGATCGCCCCCGTCGAGCGCCCCGCAGTATACGGTTATGTTCAATCCTCCGCTCCTTCTCCCGCCCGGTTTCCTGCGCGGCCGGACAAAAACTACACTGTATTGTATCAAAAAAAGAAGCCTTGCGCACCAATTAATGCGCAAGACTTCTTTTGTTGTAAACCTTTTACCGGAACGTCTCAGCTCCGGGAGACCGATGCTTTCGGCTTTACATGACCGATCTTTCCTTTATGGACGTCATGACATTATCATCGTCCTCTTCTTCCCTGTCCCATTCAGGATCGTAGAAGAGATTGAGCCTCAGCTCGTTCGAGATCTCTCTCAGGAGCTTGCATCCCGCGATGCTGTTGCCCTGAGCGTCCAGCGCAGGTCCGAAGACTCCGATGCCGGCACGCTTGTCGGATACGGATAAAAGTCCTCCGCCCACTCCCGACTTCGTAGGGATGCCTACCTTGATCGCAAAAGCTCCGGATCCGTCATACATGCCGCATGTCAGCATCAGGGTCTTTGCGATACGGGCTGTCCTGGACGACATGTATCTCTTGCCGTCTATGGTGCATACGCCGTCGTTCGCGAGCTTCTTGCCGAGGTTCGCAAGCGACTCCGCGGTAACGTTCATGGAGCACATCTTCGTATAGAATCTCAGAGTGTCTTCGACATCTGTCGTGATTATGCCCTTGCTCTCAAGAAGATACGCGATAGAGCGGTTGCGCGAGCACGTCTTCATCTCCGAGTCGAACACAGCCTCGTTGAGCTCGATGCCCGCATCCGAGCATACGTTCCTCGTATATCTGAGCATATCCTGGAAGGATACCTCAGGGAGCAACAGTCCGCACACAGCGAGAGCTCCCGAATTGATCAGCGGATTGTACGGCTTGGAATCGCTCACATCGAGTTCGACCAGTGAGTCGAATGCTTCTCCGGATGGCTCCATGCCGACCTTTCTGAACACGTTCTTCAGGCCGCAGACCTCAAGAGCCACGATCAGCATTATCACCTTTGACACCGACTGCATGGTGAAACGCACGTTATATTCTCCAAGGCAGATCTTTTCGCCCTTGAGCGGATACAGGCATATGCCCAGCTGATGAGGATCCTCCTTGCCGAGTTCGGGAATGTATGTAGCCACAGCGCCCTTAGGGATCTCCTCGCGCGCGAGGTTCATCGCTCTTTCGATGATCTCCCTTGCCTTGTCAGATTCCAGCAGATGATACTTCTTGTCGATCGTCGGTTCGCCTTTTTCAACGGCTGCCTTCTGCGCCGGCTGGCCTTCATCAATGGTTTTTTTCTTTTCAGAGTCTGGCATCGCTATTCTCCTTATCTGTGATACGCAGTCCGGCGCCGCAAGGCTTTCTGCGGCCTTTACGGCAGCGCCGGCATACTTGACGTGAACATTATATCACAGACACCGCGTTATTGCATTCAGCTGCGAAGGCCGGCATATCCCCCGGACGGGGTTATATTTTGCTCATCAATCTGTTATCATTGCTTTGCTGACAGCAATGCGACGCTCAAAAGAGCTCAACGATCGGAGGGTAATATGCCGGACAATCACACACATGATCACGATCACACACACGAGCATGGACATTCTCACGCCCACTCGCACGATCACATACACGAGCACACTCACGTGGATGAGAACGGTCACGAATACACGCACACCCATGTGCACGCGGACGGTTCGCACTCGCACGACCACGGCCACATCCATTCGGAAGAGCACACAAAGGCGGTGCTGAACAGGATGGCACGCATCATAGGCCACATGGAGTCGACCCGCCGCATGGTCGAAAACGGCCGCGACTGTTCCGAGGTGCTGATCCAGCTCTCGGCGATAGAGTCCGCGATCAATTCGGTCAGCAGGGTCATACTCAAGGAGCACCTGTCGACATGCATGGTCGAGGCAGTAAAAAACGATGACGTCGCAGCCATCGAAGAGCTGAACAACGCCATCGATAAATTCATCAGGTAAGCGGTCCTATTTCAGATCGGTCCTGCCGAGCAGATTAGCGGTCTTTTCAAAGACGGGCGAGTAATACGACGCGCCTGTCTTTTTTCTTTTTCGGATAAAGCGCGGATGCCTGTACCACAGCATCGACGGCGCGCCCACCAGCAGCAGGTACACCGGGCCGAGTATCAGCGACTGCAGGGTGTGTCCGTACTCGTGGTCGATCAGCGGGTCCTCCTTTTTCGGGATGAACACGAACTTGCCGAGCGACAGGCCGTCATCCCTGTCCCACTCGGTGACGCAGGCTCCCTTGTAGTCGAAGTGCCTGTTCTTTCTGTGCACGAGGAAGACCGCGGACCCTATCAGAGTCTGCGGAAGCCCCCAGGTCCACTGGACAGCCGTATAACCGGCCTTCTTCATTCGCGATCTCAGCTTCTCCCTCATGATACGTCTCCGCAAAAAAGCGGCGGGATAAAAATATCCGGCCGCCTTTTACTTCTTCCTACTTATACGCCGAGGCGAGTTCCTCGGCCAGAGCCTCGATCTTCGCCCTGCTCTCATCATTGAGAGCCGATACGATCCTGACCTCGTTTTCGGCGTAAGTCATGTTTTTGCAGCCCTCGAGCATGCCCTTCATGACCTTTGCCGCCTGAGGCGCCCAGGATCCGTTCTCGATGAACGCGAGCCTCTTGTTCTGGTAATTCCTCTCGATGAGGGAATTGATGAACTCCTTCATGAACGGGAAGATGTCGTTGTTGAAGGTCGTCGTCGCGAATACAACGGTGTCGTATCTGAACGCGTCCTCGACAGCCTCCGCCATGTCGTCTCTCGCAAGGTCGGTGACCTCAACGGCAGGCACTCCCTTAGCCTCGAGCTTCTCTGCGAGCAGCTCGACCGCCTTTTTCGTATTGCCGTATACGGATGTGTACGCGATCACGACGCCCTCGGACTCGGACTCGTACTTCGACCATGTGTCGTAGAGGCCGATGTAATATCCCAGGTCATCCACCAGCACCGGTCCGTGGAGCGAGCAGATCTTCTCTATATCCAGGCCTGCGGCCTTTTTGAGCACCGCCTGCACCTGCATACCGTACTTGCCCACGATGCCGAAGTAGTAGCGCCTTGCCTCGCACGCCCAGTCGTCATCCTCTTTGCTATTCTCTCCGATCACATCGAGAGCTCCGAAACGGCCGAATCCGTCAGCCGCAAAGAGCACCTTGTCCGCCGGGTCATAGGTCATGATGACCTCAGGCCAGTGCACCATCGGAGCCGCGACGAATGTCAGCGCGTGCTTTCCGATCTCGAGCGTGTCGCCTTCCTTGACGACGAGCCTTCTGTCAGCGAAGTCCTCTCCCTCGAAGAAGTTCGCCATCATGCTGAACGCTTTCTGGGACGATACGATGGTCGCATCAGGATACGCGTCCATGAATGACTTGATGCTTCCGGAGTGATCCGGCTCCATGTGCTGGACGATCAGATAGTCCGGAGCCTTGTCTCCGAGCAGCCCTTTGATATTGCCGAGCCACTCATCCGTGAAGTGTGCGTCGACCGTGTCCATGACAGCGACCTTGCCGTCACTTATGACATATGAGTTGTACGCCATGCCTTCCGGGACGATATAGTGGCCCTCGAAGAGATCGACCTGATGATCGTTGACGCCAACATACTGTATATCTTTTGTAATGAACATTCTCTTCTATCTCCTTGGTTATGATATGCGTATCGCTATGCCTTCCAGAGAGAGTGCAGGTTGCAGTATGCATACACAGCTTCGACCTCGTCTCCCTCGCAGATCCTGAAGCATGCCTCAGGCTTGTCTCCCGGGTTGAGCGCCTTGCGCTGGTTGCCCTGCTTTGTCTTGAGTGCGATCCACTCGATGTAGTGCTCAGCGAGCATAGGATGCTCGACCGATCCGACCTTTACGCTGACGGTATCGCCCTTGACCTCGAATACAGGAACGTGCTTTTCGACAGCAGCGTCAGTAGTTCCCGCAACGATCTCCTGCATAGGTTCTCCGCAGCAGATCACAGGCACTCCGGTGCCCTTTACGATGGCGACGATCTGCCCGCAGTGCGAGCATCTGTAGAATTTCATTTCCATTGTACTCCTCCTTGTATATCCTCTGTTTTGATCTTCTTTTCTGATATGTTTTTCGGTCAGATTATTGTAACACACGCGCCCCGCTCGGGCAATGAAACTGAAGCCCGCTTTTTGTTGACTGGGTCAACTTCAGCGTGCTAAAGTTAACCCATCCAAAGGGGAAACAGACCGGAGACAAGAATGAAGACATACGAAACGGAGGACAATGAAATGCTTACTGTACCTTTCAGCCTCGAACTCATCAACGGCAGAGGAGAACCTGCGATAATGGACTTCAGGAGCGCAGGCCCTGAGGATATAGACAAAGTGCTTGAACTGCAGCAGACCATAATGGATGCTCTTCCTGAAAAAGACATGTATGCGCCTTATACAAGAGAAGAGACGATGCGCGAGCTTGAGAACTATCCGTGCTACATCGCGGAGTGCAACGGCGAGATCGCAGGCTACTCCGTGCTGATTCCCAATGATCCGGACGATCCTGAAAACTACGGCCATCATTTCAACTACGACAGGGAACAGCTTGCAAAGACGGCCTCGCTCGACCTCACCATGGTGACTCCGAAATACAGAGGCCACGGGCTCCAGCGTACGTTCAACAAGCTGAGGATCGGAAAGGCGATAGAGATGGGCGCGACCGAAGCCCTTACCACGATCTCGCCTGACAACCCGTACAGCTACCGCAACTTCCTCGTACTGAACTTCGAGATAGTAGACGAGCGCGAGATGTACGGCGGCAAGAAAAGATACATACTCAGAAAAGAATTCTAGCAAATACGGCCAGGGGGACAGACCCCCTGGCCGTTTGCTGTCTACAGATCAGCCAGCCTTTTGCTATTAGCTTACTGTGATTTTTACGGCCTTCTTCATGCCGTTCACAGCATACACATATATCTTACAGCTGCCGGCTGCTTTTCCCTTTACCTTGCCTGACTTCGATACGGTCGCTACGGATGTATCCGTGCTCAGATATCTCAGTTTAGGAGCATGGCCTGTGTTGATCAGTGTCTTATTCTTTTTGAGTTTTACAACGCTTGCCTTGATCTTATATGTCTTTCCTGCTTTGATGGCTGCACTTGCTTTTTTGACCCTGACGCTCTTCGGATTCGTATACTTCTTTGACGAACCGCTTGCGAATGCGTGAACAGTCGGGCTCTTTGCGAAATATGACTTCTTGCCGTCCTTGACGACATATGCCTTGACATACATCTTATACGGAATCCCTTTCTTGAGACTGCTCTTCGTCCAGGATGTAGATTTGGCGCCACTTACCGAACCGGCATATTTGCATGTATATTTCTTCTTTTTGGTGTTGCATCTTGCAAAGAAGATGTCATATCCGTCCGCATCCGTCATGGCATTCCAGGTCAGTCTAACACTCTTCCTGCCTTTCGTCCTGACAGTCGCCATCAGCAACTTCTTTTGTTTTACTGACGGTTTAGGTATCGCGCGTGTTTCCCTGGCTCCGCAGATCTTGCAGGTGCGGGTCTCCTCTCCATCCTCGCTCGTAGTAGGCTCTTTTGTAACGGTCCATGGGCCCCAGTCATGATCGGCTGTAACATCCGCTGCAATGTATATACTATTAACGTTTAAGATCTGTGCATCCACTTTTTCCCCATTGACACTGAATTCAGCTTTCAGTTCAGGATAATCCGGTCTTTCATACGGATTATCTCCCGGAATCGGCATCATGCCTGGATCATATGGATCAGGATCTCCTCCAAGCGGCTGAGGATCTGATTCTTTGAACTCATAATCAACATAATAGCCGAATTTAGGATAAACTAAGAAGCCTGCAATATACGATTTGCCCCCTTCGATTTTTCCGGAATACAGGTTTTTGCCTAGCATAAAGTCCATCAGAGACTTGGTTTTCACCCAGTACTCAGTGGAGACGTCCGGCGAATACATAGAACTTATATCGAAGTGGCTGTTTTTATCAGCCCTCACGACCGGTCCGTTAGTTTGCTCATATCCATAATATGAATATGATGAGTCCTTAACTGTTACTTCAGTTCCGCATATCGGCTTGTCAACGTTGAAGATTCCGGTCTTAGCAGGCTTTGCCCAAAACGCATATGCCTTTAATCCCTCTTTCAGGATATGTTTTCCCCATTCATTTTCCTGTTCTCTTTCGAAATCATCGTAACCACTATACTGCGATAATGCTTTGAGCCCTGTGCCGTAAAATGACTTCTCTTCATCTTCGCTTATAGCCTCACTACCCCTGATAGCGGTACTTAAGAAAGACATTACACCTTCGATTTTGATACCGCCCGGCCTTCGAATCGTAAGCTCGGTGTCATCGCTGTTCAGCGAGCAAGAATAATGGTCGTCTTTTTCTATTTCACTGCAAAGGCTCCTTGCCAGTGCCTCATGTCCTTTCCCCAGAACCACCGTGATCGGCACTATTTCATTCTCTTTAAAAGTCAGGGTGATTTCATCATCATCCGTTAATGTATAAGTGATTTTCTTGTTTGTTTCTGTAGTTTGAGAATTCTTAAAGCTATATCCTTCAAAGCTGAATCCTTCATATACCTGAGCCTCTAGTGACAGTTGCGTGTTTGGCTTGAATGTCAGATACTTCCCGGACTCAATACGATTATACTGTTCGTGAACAGGTGTTGAGAACATTGCGCTTCCACCTTCATAACTGGTTTCAGCACCTCTTCCATCAAGAGTTTTGATGATGACTTTTGCACCATTAAAGTTGTCGCCTCGATAATTTGAAAGATCTGAATCTTCATACTCAGAACTGGATCTGTATACAGTCTTTATTTCAAAACTATATTTTCCGGGACCGTACTCTTCAAAAAACTCCCCAAAATACCAGCTGTCAATTGTCACACCGTCTACCGTACAATACCCATTTTCATCCAGTTTATCCGCCGGATAAACCTTAGAGGAATCTGCTGTTTGTAAACCATCAGAGCTCGTCCAGAAGGCCTTTACGGCATAATACCAAAAGCCGTCGCTTTTTACACTTATCGGTGTCCATTTTGCCGACTGTCCGCTGGGCCCCGTTACCCAGCCAACAACATCCGGTGCTTCACCTTTTTGTTTTGATGATTGCCCAGGATCATCCGCGAACGCCATTGCCGGCATGAATGTGACCATCATCGCCGCCGCGATAAGCATGGCGGCCAGTCTTCTTAACTTCATAATCAACATCAACAACCCCTTTCACAGCTCCTTTTTCTTAATACCTGTTAATAATACCATACGCATGACGCGTTATGTACTCGGTCATGACGGGTTTTACAAAAAAACTGGCCCCGCATACTGCGAGGCCCGCGTACTGCTTGCTCTATGAAATGATCGCTGCAGCAAAGGCTGTTTTCCCTTCGCCGTTAAGCACTCCGATCTCCATGCCGCGGTCTGTCTCCCTCTTCCTGATGCTGACGGTCTCGCCCTCATAGCATTGGTGCAGGAACTGCATGTCGAGGCCCTTTATATCCATTCCGGCGAGCTCGGCGCAGCTGAAGCAGCCCAGCACCGTCCTTACGTAATTCACATTGTTCATGTGTCCGCCCCTGTCGATATCTATGGAGCGTATCGTATACCTGCCGATCTCCTCAGCGTCGCTGAAGTCTTTTCCGATCTTTGCGAAAGGCTCTTCGTCAGGGCGCGGTATGTCGAAGGTCGAGTCCGGATAGAACGAGCTCATCTGCTCTATCCTGCCGTTGTCTCTGCGGAGAGCCGCCCAGATGCATCTGCTGTACGCAAGCAGCTCGTCTCCTTTTGTAAGAGAGCAGTCCCTTTCGGTGCTCGCTCTGTCAGGCTTCTGTATCCACGTCGACAGAGTCAGCTCTTCGTTCTCGGCCGGTCTTCTCATTATCCTGAGCTTGAGCTTCGACACTATCCAGAATATGCCCTTTGCCTCGAGGTCCGGCCCGCTTATGCCCGTGTTATACGCGTGTATGCCGGATATGTCCTGAAACGCATCGAGCAAAGCAGGTATGCTCATCAGAGTATTGTCATCCGACATGCTCGACATGGCCCTGAAGGCTATCGATTCACTGCATTTTACCTTTCCCATTACTTTTCTCCCCCAATACCGTCATAAGATACCTAACGGCGCCGACCAGTCCGGCGTCGTTACCGAGCGCAGCAGCCCTGATCTCAAGCCCGTCCGCGAAGTCCGGTTCTATGATCCTGACGACCTTGTCACGCAGAGGCTTAATAAACAGATCCTCCTGTACCGAGACCCCTCCGCCTATGAGTATCATCTGCGGATCGAATGTATGGATGAAGCCAGCCAGGCCGTATGCCACTTCGTCCATCCAGCTGTCTATCACCGAAAGAGCCCGTTCATCGCCCGCTTCTGCTGCTTTGAAAAGAGGCTTTCCGCTGTCCCAGGACGGATCGGCCTTTACCGCCGATCTGACAAGAGCAGCTGTGGAGGCGTAAGTCTCGAAGTGACTGCTCCTGTCTCCCGGATGCTTAGATCCGGCTTCGGCATGCGTGGGAAAATGTCCTATCTCTCCCGCATACCCGTGCCTGCCCTCGATCAGTCTGCCGCCCGAAATGATGCCTCCGCCGACTCCCGTGCCGAGAGTCACGCAGACCACATCGCTGCATCCGCACGCGGCTCCGATCCATGCCTCGCCCAGCACGGCGCAGTTGCCGTCGTTGGCAAGAGCAGCAGGTATGCCGAATCTCTCTTCGAGCGGCTTTGTGACTTCAGTCCGCGACCAGTCGGGCACATTGCCGCCGTTTCCGGCGACAGAGCCTTTTACGCTGTCAATGCATCCCGCGGCCGACACTCCTATGCCTCTGAGATCCTGCGCGGACAACCCAGCTTCGCTGAGCAGATCATCGACGCCATGCATCATTATATCCATGACGCGCCGCCCCTCGGGGTCTCTTGCGACCGGAAGCTCGCGATGCATGGAAACTTCTCCCGCATCGCTGACCAGTCCCATCTTTATGTATGTGCCGCCTACATCTATTCCGATATATTTCTTTTCGTTATCCATAAGAGGATTGTAGCACAAAAAAAAGACGATTGCCCCGCATCGGGACAATCGTCTGATAATAAGTTCCGGTTCATGTTCTCCTGCGGCGTATGAACATCGCTGCGCAGAGGCATATCAGAGAGATGATCATCAGAGTGATCCAGACGGCCGGGCGGCTGTCATCTCCGGTTTTTACGTTCTTTCCGCCGTAATCATTCTTTTTTTCATTATCATTATCCTTATCATTATCTTTATCTTTGTCGTCATCGCTTTTGTTTATTTCATCTTCGACGCTTCCATAGCGTCCCTCGCCCTTTTGCGCAGTCCGGAACCACAGCGCATCACTTAAGCTGGTCCCGGTCCATGTCGTCTTCACATACCCGGTGATAACCGGCCTTTCGATCTCGCCGTTTACGCGAAGGACAGTCTCGTAAGAACTGATCAGATGGTCGCTGAAACCTGCTTTGCAGCGGATCGGCATTCCGTTCTGCGCTGCGGATACGCTCTTCAGAATGAGTTTGGTCTCGGTATATGACTCACCCCGGGATTTCGTTCCATAAGTAATCTCCTTGTAAAAAGGCCCTTTTTCTATTATTGAATTACCATGGCCATTACCGAACTCTTCCCACTTTTGGTCTTTGGAATTCCAGAACTCCCAGAAATAATCGATATTACCGGAGTTGTCGACCTGCTCACCGTCTTTCATTATTGTCCAGTGGGCTCTTGCCGTATACTCGGCATTATCGCCCTGCTGCAGCGTATCCAGTGATTCCGGCCCGGAAAGGAGCTTAATGACCTCTCCCTCCTTGAGAGTTACAACTTTAAGTTCAGGCGACGGTATGGATGATGCACTAACGGAAAATGAAGATCCGCTCATTGTGCCCCGGACGGCCTGTACACGGAAGCTGTATTGCTTCTGCGGGTCCAGTCCATCCAGAATGTACGATACGCGGTCGATACGTCCGCCGACAGGCTCCGGATGCGCATCGGCTTCAATGTAATGCCATGAAGCAACTTCACCGCTTCCTGCCGAGTCAAGTATCCCGACGCGATAGTACGCGGTCCCCATTTTGTCCGTATTGCCGAAATCCATCTGCTGCCACGAGAGCCTGACCCCGTCACTGTAAACCTCATCGATGCTGGTATCAGGGACCATTCTCAAGTCCGGTGTTTCGACGTTGAACACCTCATATCCGATAACATATATATCATCAGCCACTACATCCTTTCCTGCTCTTTTCCATTGTCTGCCGTCATCATCGCCCTTGTAACGGTCGATCACATTGACGCGCAGCCTGCACTCAAAGGCGTATTTACCGCCGGTACCTGACACGCCATGACATACAGGCAGATTGTCCGGTCCGCCTGTGAAGTTCGTGCTGTCTATATCTACTACCGATTCTTCATAACCTGCGGCAGCATCAACAACAACTCCCAATCCGATTTTTCCAAATACAACGCCAAGCCCGACATCGTTACAGATATTGATCTCGAGACCCAGACCCGTATTCCAGGAGGTGCCTCTGCCCTCATTGGCTTCAAGCGCGATGAACGCTCCCTCGCCGGTGTCGGATCTCGTTCCCACAGTATTTTTTGAATACGCATATTCACTTCCGCCCAGGTTCTGACGCGTATATGTTTCAGGTTTACCACTGCTGCTCCTGAGCACCGGATTCGGGTTATCCGGGGTATTTCCCAGCAAAGGAAGAGATCTGCCTTTTGCAATGCTGTCCCACTTATTTATCGAAACGACGGAAGTACAAGGCTCAAGCGCTTCGGTCTGCATCATGCCCTCCCAAGTCCCACTGTCAGGATTGTATACCTCATAGTACGAATACAGATACGGGACAGAATATATCACTGCCTTGTCCCCCTTGCCTCCCTCTGCAGTATATGTTATGCCGGTTCCGTGTGAATTCTGCCACTGTTTGTCGTAATTCGATGCAACCTTGGCCGCAGCATCAACGTTGACATAACCTCCGAGATTGAATTCAACGAAAAAACGGCCTCCCGCACCGAACCGCTCGTTTATTCCCTTCCCGGTCGTCTGTTCAGTGCTTCTGCCGAAAGCAGTAAAGCTTTCGGAGAGATAGCCATAGGTCTCCTGCAGATCCGAAAAGTAAGGCGCATCCTGCAGAACAGCCAGCACCTGCGGTACAGTAGGGAAAACGGCCTGTTCGATCAGTCTCGCGCGCACGCTGTCATTATCCAGGTCCGGCAGGCACAGACTTATATTCGGACCGGACACGTTGCCCATGCGGGTGCTCTCGTTGATGACGCCTTCCTGCCCGGTATACCTCTTTCCGGAATTGCCTTTCCCGAATGTGAAGTGCGCCACGTCGAACCAGTAATAGTCATCACTTCCACGCACGTCGCTGTCGCGGCGCACCCCGATAACTGCAAGGAAGCTTTCGTTGTTTTCTTCGCCGGTCGTCACACATCCGCTCACCACATCGCCGATCCATATGTGATCCTTAGGTTTATTGATCTCAGCCACGCCGGACTGATGGTGATACTGTCCGCTGAACAGGCTCATGCTGCCGTATGACCGGCCGAGACCCTTCAGCGTGCCTGATTTGGCGTCGTCCGAGAGCGCAAAGGAATATATGTCTCCGCCGGCAAGGACATAATCCGGCAGGACAGTTCCGCCCTTGACAGTTTCCAGACGCGCGCAGCCCAGAGCGAACGGCGCCATGGTCGTCATGTATCTGCCTCCGCCGCTTTTGTTTTTCGCAGCGCTCCCCGCGATTATCTTCGCATCCTTTCCCAGCGTCTGAGTGCTGTAATCAGACAATTCATATTTCTGTTTTTCAGGGTTATAGAAGACATAGCGATATCCGAACCTCTTCCATTCGGTTTCGCAGTCGCTTGTCTTATCGTTCGTTTCCCATCCTGCGAATATCAGCGTATTTATATAGTATTGATGATCTGAATCAATATAGTTGAAGACTCCGGAAGCGCAGTTGGCTGATGTAAGGCCCTTGTCACCGGACCCTGAGAGCCTTATGTTTTCGAGACCGGATACGGTCACGACGTTCTTTTTTCCCTTGTCCCAGTGGAATATGCGGGCACAGGACGCTTCCTTCGCGTCTTTGTGTCCCGCAGGAGCGGATGTGGTTATCGCTATCTCTTCACTGCCGTTCCTGTCCAGATCGCATGCGGCAAGGGTCACGACCGGCGCCATGCGCACTGTCATCCTGCGCCATTGTTTCGAATTTGCATCTTTAAGATCGTTTATTGTCGGATAATTGGAGGCCGGACCGGTATCCACATTCACCCTGGAATAACTCCAGTTATTGCCGTCTGTAGTCCTGAACATGTAAACGATCGCATTCCTGCGGCCGTCAACGTCTTCGTATGCGCCGGTATATGCAAACAGTTCATGGATGCCGTCGCCGTCAACGTCAGCGGCTTCGATCTCAAAATAAGCGTCATATTCCTGCAGATACCCGAAATCAAGATAGTTCAGCTCTTTATAGCCGTCAGTATCCAGGAACTGGCTTTCGTGCAGGTCCGGCCTGAGTACGGTCTTTTTGTGTCTCGTTCCGTCTTCATCAAAAGAGAAAATGCATACCTCTATGAGTCCCTTGTACCACTCGCCGGTGCTGCCGTACTTCTGGGAACAGTTTGCATGCCACGCCCTGAGTTCCGCAACGTGGTCCTCCTTGGCCTCGCCTCCGGCCTTCAGGCTGAACGCAGCAGAAGTGGCATACTTGCCGTCGAAGTCGGAAGCCTCCTTTTTCATGACGACATCTTTGTTGCCGGCAAGATAGGAATCCAGGGTGTTTCCATGCTTTTCGAACATGTTGTTCCTGTTTATGTCCCAAAGCTTGTACGCTCCCCATGAAGCGCCGTCACCGCTCTTCATGTCACTGTGTCCCTGACTGGAACCATCTGCAGGGCCGAGGATATCGAGGCCGTCACGGACGACGTACAGCTTGGATTTTGAACCATTGGCCGCCGTGTATACTTCACGCCTGTCCACCAGCGTGATCGCGTGTGAATCGGAAAGAGGTCCGGCTTTGCCTTCAGGAACAGTCAGGTCCATGGTAAGACCCAGCTCATCGTATACTTCCAGCGGGACATCTGACCTTTTCGCAGCTTCTTCTATGGTAAGCGTGTCAGGATCGGCGCCGTAATCCACGGCATACGAGCATACAGGCAACGCAAGAAAAGCAGTAGCAATGATCGCCGCCAGAATGATCCCCATGCGGAAGGAACACGGTCGGTCGATCTTATTTGCAGAAACAGAATTGCAGTATTTCTTATCCATATCTTCCCCCGTTTTAACTCTGTTCCGTGATCAGCCGGCACTGTCGCGAATAGCGCAAGCCACGTGTGTAACCGTTTTGTAACTTTTGTGACATAATGATATATTATGTCCCTCCCGAGTTCAATAGATTCATGATGTCTGCTTCTGATGAGCAAAACGGAAACAAATTGATTTTTTTATTGCATGGCAGCAAAGTCTTTATTATAATAAGCTTTGTGCTGATCAGGGGCGTTAGCTCAGCTGGGAGAGCGCAAGGTTCGCAATCTTGAGGCCAGGGGTTCGATCCCCCTACGCTCCACCATTTTTATCCCTTGGAATTTCAACGGTTCCGAGGCTTTTTTATTTTTCGCGTGATTACAAATTTGATTACATTTTGTATTGTTAACCGTTTTTAGGGTCATTTTGGGGAGATTTTGGATCAGATAAAGCCTCCGTCACAGCCTGCAATTTTTCCTCTTCGGAGGACCTGTCGAAAGTATAGTTGTGCAGCGTCGTCCGTTCGTCCACATGACCTACTACCTGCCTGATTGTGTTGATGTTGACTCCGGCATCGATGAGAGTTGATACATACGTCTTCCGGGCCTTGTGAGAGCTTTTTCGCAGCCCAGATTTTTTTGAGTACTTATAGAAGGCTTTTTCGATCGCGCCATATGGAGCCGGATCTTTAGTCATCGAAAAGATAAATTTAGTCCCGATTTTGCATCCTGCTTGTTTTGATTGGCAGAGTGATAGGATCTCCTTCGCCTCCGGGATCATTGGAACCGTGCGCTCTCCGTATGCGCCCTTGGTCCTGGGTACTACCTGCTTCGTCTCATGCCTGTACATCCTCCGTACATGCAGCATATTTCCGTCTACATCTGCCCATTGCAGCGCTACCACCTCCGAAATTCGCAGCCCAGAAAAAAACATGAAAATCACCGCGAGCGGGATGAGAGAATTTACCGGGTAAACATCATTTTTGAAGTCGTCTAGCGCGCTTTTTCTCAGCTGCGAGAATTCGCCTGCAGTAAAAACCTGTGTTTGGTCCGGCTTCTTGATATCCAGCCGTAACTTTCGGCGAGATACTCTCACGTCCCGCCTCGGATTACGCTCGATAAGCTCAAGATCTACGGCATAGTCCAGCAGTTGATTCAAGATGGTGATGAAATTGGCGTATTCTTTCTTCGTGAGCTCATATTGCTCTATCGTAGCATGAATAAAGGTGTCAACATCGAGCTTACTCAGGTTGACTATCGGCTTCTGCGCTATGTCGGTATCTGCGTAGTATCTAGCCCAGGCGCGGCGCAGTCGCGATATCGTGGTCGGCTCGACCTGCAAGCCCTTATATCTCAGCCAATCATCTAGCAGATCTGTCATTGAGATATCCGCATCAACTTTGTGATGCTCGACGATTTTCTGCTCCAGGTTTGCCCGCGTCCCCGCCGTAATCATCCGACGCTTGCCGCCCTCTTCTACTATATATGTCCGCCATCTTCCATCATCACCTTGCCATACCTTGTAGTTGTGCATATGTACCCTCCTACTCTCATGTTAGCAGAAGG
>JAFWGQ010000064.1 GCA_017512365.1 Mogibacterium sp. | reverse complement strand
TCCGCCGTTTTTTGAGGTGTTAAAGTGCTTGTCGAAAGAATTCTTCGCATCTTTGCTGGAGCTCATCATTCCGCTGCCTTCTATCGTGACAAGCTGGTCCGCCTGATCTCTGAAAACGCCGTCGGCAATATAGCTCCAGCGGGGAAATATCTCTTTCGCTGCGATTTCTCTGAGCTTGCCGTCATCAAGGCTTACTGTCTTGCCTGGCTCCAGATTGACATAGGTATACGGCTCGATCGTGAAGCTCTTGATTCCCGTCTTCGTTCCTTTATTGTCTGTAACGTACTCCACGTTCGTTGCCGTCGGGTTCTTCATGTCCGTTGCAAATGCCGTTTCAGGCATGACATATCCGGCGCTGATGATAAGTGCCAGTGTCATTACTGCTATCCGTTCGAACATCTTTTTCATTCGAATGCCTCCACTTGTATCTGTAGCTACCGTTTACTTTTAATACTATTAATCTGTATTGATTAGTTTTTTCTAACCAAATTCTACTCTGAATCAGTTACATAAAAGTTATCTGGGAATTCTTGTGCAACTAAAAAAAGGACTTCTCAGAAGTCCTCATCTTGTTCATTTAATATAAATTGTTTTTCGGTCTTTATTCGCATTAACTCACTTTTTGTGGGAGTTATTCTCTGTTGCCACCGGGCTCTTATTTTTCTAGGGACTATTGCTATTCTTCCCAAATTTTTTGATTGGGAGGAATTGCTACTTGGGATTTATGAAAATCGCTCTTTCTTCCCAGTCGAAACTGTGCGTATCTGAGAATTCTGCTCGATAATAAATCCCAATTCGGCTGCTGTTTCCTTTTACACTTTATCTTGTGTTTGCTTCAATAGAACGCATCTATTGTACTAAATCGCTGACGCGATAGCCAGCGTACTCAGTCGCCTTTCCGAGCGCTATTCTTTTTCGAAAAGAAAAAGGAGTAGCGTTCTTTTCTTTTGTTGTGTATCCTCGAATGTACCACCAAACGCTAATACTCACAAAAGAGAAAACCCTTCTCCTCTTCGTATGCGTATTGTAGCAGACTGCAGCACATTCAACAATATTTTGTTTTCAGGTCTACCACCTTAGTGAAAATTCGATGCTTCGTTATTTCTTTTTCTCTATGGAAGGAGGCCTTTTATGAGCCGTAAAGAATATCTTGATACTTATCTCACTATGATCGCCCTTCGTGGTCTTACTGATCATACGCTCAAGTCCTACAGAACTTACATATCTGCTTATCTCGACTTTGTCTTTGATCTTCTGAAGAAAGATCCTGCCGATGTCACCTGGGATGAGATGCGTCTTTTCATCAAGCATCTTCAGGAAACTCGCAATCTTGCTGATCGTACGATCAATACCGCTATTGCTCAGCTTAGATTCTTCACCATGTATGTCCTGCACAAGCCATGGGATCAGACGCAGATCCCGGTCAGAAAATTCGACCAGTATATCCCCTTTGTGCCCTCACGCGAAGAGGTAGCCATGTTCATCAATGCGATCGATGATCCAAAGACCAGAGCTATGGTCATCCTCATGTACAGTTCCGGTCTCAGAGTCGGCGAAGTATGCCGCATCAAGTGTGAAGACATTGATCGCAATAATATGCGAATACACATTACCCGCGGGAAGAATCGTTCCGATCGCTATGCCATGTTGTCTCCGGTCGCTCTTAAAGAGCTTGAAGTTTACTGGCGCAGGTGCGGAAGGCCCCGCAATTATCTTTTCCCTCAAAGACGCAATCCGGACAAGCCCCATGATCCGCAGACAGTTGAACATCACATGAGATCTGCAGAGGCTAAGCTCGGCTGGGAACATCGCTTCACATGCCATTCCCTTCGCCACGCTTTTGCGACTCACTTCTACGAAGACACTCATGATCTTCTTACTCTCAAGCATCTTCTCGGGCACAGGTCACTGAACTCTACGACGATCTATGTCACGCTCTCGAATGCGACTCTCAGAAAGTATGCAAGTCCATTCGATGCTCTGAAGGTGAATCATGGATAGCCGTTATCCGATCCGTGAGATCTTTTCAGATTCGCTCGACTGGTACCTTAAGGACAACCGTCCTTCTTCTGAGCAGATGGCTGCCGCCAATGCGATCCGATCCTGCAAGACCGGTGAGCTCGGTTACAATGCCAGCAAGTGTGATGAGTGCGGTCACATAGAACTTCACTCATGCTCATGCAGGAACCGCTCGTGTCCGAACTGCCAGTCTGTCCTCAAAGAAGTCTGGATCGACAGGAGGCGCAGTGAAGTGCTTGACGCGAGTTACTTCCATGTCGTCTTCACCGTGCCGCATACTCTGAATGCGCTGTTCCTCGCGAACCAGAAGATGCTTTACTCGCTTCTGTTCACGGCTGCATCCGAGACGCTGCTTACTCTTTCGCAGGATAAGCGTTATCTCGGCGCTGAGCCCGGCATCATCATGGTGCTGCACACCTGGGGCCAGAATCTGGCGTACCATCCGCATGTGCACTGCATCGTTTCTGGCGCAGGTCTTACCCGTGACCACCATCTTGTGAAGAGCGGCAAGTCGTTCTTCATCCCGATCAAGGCTGCGATGAAGATGTTCCGTGGCAAGTTCATGGCTTCTCTCAAGAGCTGCCGCTCTTCTGGCAGGCTCATCATTCCGGAGTCGTGCTCCGATCTTGCCTTGCCTGAAGGCTGGCGGTCGTTCGTCGACAGGCTTTACTCCATCGACTGGTGTCCGTACATCAAGGAGACCTTCAACGGATATGGCAATGCCATCAGCTACCTCGGTCGCTACACTCATCGTGTCGCGATCTCGAACGGCCGCATCTTGGATATGACTGATGACACTGTCACCTTCTGGTACAAGGACTACCGCGACAGTAGTGCCCGCAAGGAGATGACTCTCACTCATGAGGAATTCATTCGCCGATTCTTGTTGCATGTATTGCCCAGAAGATTCCAGAAGATACGCTACTGCGGATTCCTTTCCAACGGCTCCAAGAAAAAGAAACTTCGCCTTCTCTTCGAGCTTCAGGGACACCAGCAGTTCACTGCAAGATTCTCTGCTGACACTCCGAAGGATGTGATCCTTTCAGAGGTGCTCGGCACCGATGTGCATGTATGTCCTTGCTGCGGCAAGCCGTCCATGCGCTATCTCGGCAGGAGATATTATCTCAGGCCGTAGCGTTACTCAACTGAATATGCTTTTCAGCCTCGTTCCGGCGGGGCCGTTTGGAGTTCGTTGAGATGCCCTTGCAGACTGGCGCAAGCCTGTCTGCTGCTCTCAAAGCATATCCTCTATCCTTCACGATTCATATTTTCAAGGTTCTCTGACTGGATCGTTCTCCATATCCTCCCCAGTCGATTCAGTACAATTTGGAAGAACCACATTTCTCGTAGTTGCTTTGTCGCGAGTGCGTTATTTTTTCGCCTCGAAATGCGGTACTTCCGTAAGGAATTATACCACATATCTTGTGGTTTGCATTGTTCGATTTTTGCGCAAAAAAAGAACAGCGGGCACTAACGCACCCGCTATTCCCACACACTACCTATCATTTACGCCAATCTTTCGCAATGATGCAGAAAGGTCAGTATAATGACTGTAGCCATTATACTGCATACAAGAACTACTGTAAATCCTCCATTAATACCATGCTTGGGATCCCTGTTCTGGAATCTCCCCCTTACGCAAAGACTTGACTATCTCGTTTACCGCACGATCTCCGTAAAAGACGCAGCGTTCAGGTTCTGTAGCCAGCTCCATTGCTTCCTCGCCACGCTCGGCTCGCATCCTGTTAATGTCTTCGATCATTATGTTTATCTCTTCGACTGGGATCATTCGCTCCCAGTCATTTTCTGCAAGAGTCTCAATGGATATGTCGTCGTTTTGAAGATCAGCAACGATAAGTCCCGGCCTGTGGTCCTTGTTTCCCTCAGGCCAGTAATGGTATTTGAGGATTTCTGTGTTTTCAATTAGTTCGAAAGTTACCATATGCTTTTCCCATTCTGTCCTCATGTTACTTGCATTAGTGCTATTACAGCGTTATTATAAAGAGGTCAAGCGGGAGCCTTAATAGGCAGCTGGCTACGGCACCCACGTGCAGTGTATGTGAGGTGCTTTTTTGTATAACAATCGCTCATTAGCCTTTCTCGTCGAACAGTTCATCAAGAAGCTCATCCAGCGTACCTTCCTTCGCATACGGAAGAGCATCTACCTGCCTGAAGTTGTGTTTATCGATATCCACATTCTCGTCAAAGCCGAGGATGTAGTTCGTGGCTATCTTGTAGATGATCTCAGTCGGAGCAAGGCCATATACCTGTTTGGCGAAGATGTGTTTCAGACGCTCTTTGCCGTCAGGGAACTGCTTTTTCATCTCCTCGCTCTGATACAGTCTCTTCACGATCTCCGTGATGTAAAGACCGGACTTCATGTAAAGATCGATGAAGGTCTTGTCCGGAGTATCGAAGCAGCCCGGATTCTCTTCTTCGAGCATGTCTACCATCCTCTTAACGACATCCTTCGGCGTGTAGATCTGGTTCGTTTTCTGCGGCGGGATGTAGTCGAAGATGTCCTCTATTGCCTTTTCGTCGAAGTAGTCAGCGAGTTTCTTCTTGAGTCTCAGGAATTCCTTAACCGAATCGTCGAAGACTACCGGATCGAACAGATTGCCTGCGAAGTGCCTTTCTTCTCCTGTCTCGGAGTCGGTGTAGTTGCCTCCGTCACGCAGGAACCTGAACTGGTCCAAAGTGATACTCGTAACCTCGACGAACACTTCGCCCGGCACCTTCTCGTCAAAGGTGGCAAGCGTAACGGAATCGTCTCCGTAGGCCATGAGGAATGACGGGATAGTGCGGGAGAATCCACGCAGATGATCCCTGATGGTATCCTCGATTTCGTCCTTCTCACGTTCTCTGACGCGTGTTTCGACGTGTTTTACAACATCCTTGCTTGCATCCTCTACGAATTCAGAGATGGATGCTGCAAGATCGGCTTTGAGTTTTTCAGCCGCCTCTTCCTGTTTCTTATCGAACTCTTCGTTGACCTTTGATGCGTCATTGCCCCAGTCTTCAAGGTTCTGAAGAGCATTCTTTCTTTCGGATTCGATCTCTCTCTTCGTGATCTCATAGTCGCCCGCGATACGATTGAGCATCCTGTCGGAACGGTTATTAAGATCTCGCTCAAGGAACTTCTGATCAGATGTTTTCATGTCATCGCCGTAGTGCTCTTTAGCTGTCTCTACGATGGTGCTGACAGCGCTGTCTTTGAGAGACTCCTTGAGTTTGTCGAGAACCGAATAATCTTCGTTTACAATGTTTTCTCTGACCTCGTCAACAACATCCTGAATATCCGACTCGTCGTATATCTTCTTGTCGCCAAAGATTTCTTCCTTCTCCTGGAAAAGATAATCTTCGCCGACTTCGACTTCGCCTTCATCGTTTATTGCGAGCTCATCCTTTGTATCATCATCAACTTCGACTTCCTTGAGCTTACCTTCCTGTACAGGCTGGAACTGGTTGATGATGTTCAGCACTTCCTTTGGCGCACCGAAGATGTTCGAGATGTTCTGGAACAGGAAGTTCGACATAAACCCGCGCTTTACGACTTCGACTGATTTGATCTTCCTTGGAATCGTCATAACCTTTTCTGCGTCGAGTTCGATCATCTCTCCGTCTTCATCTTCCGCCAGTACCGGGAAGAAGTTTAAGAGTCTTCTGATATTCTCTTTCCTTGTCTCAAGGTCGCCCTTGCCTGCTGCTGTATCTGAATACAGATCATTGGCGAACTCTTCGAATATAGTCAGAGTCCTTGCCGGATCGAAGTCGAATACGTAAGCGTTTTCTTTACGGAAGTGCTTGCCGTTTTCGCTGAACAGGCACGGATTCTGTGCTCTGAACGCCGCCTGCATGTACAACGACGGGCTCTTGACATTCGAGAGCATCAGTACAGCCGTCCACTCCGGCACTGTAATACCTGTCGTAAGCTGTCCTACCGACAGCGTGATGGTTTTGTCGTTTTCGGCGATGGCTTTTCTGACTTTGTTCAGAGACTTCTCGTTTTCATAGGCATCATCGATTCGCCCGTCACCGGCAGCAAGGACGACTTCATAATCCTTGAATACAGGATGTGTTTTCAGTTTGTTTGCTAGCGCCTTTGCCGAATTTACGCGGTTCAGAAGCCAGAACGAATGCTTTATCTCGTTTCTGAGTTCAGGAGTCGAAAACGGGAACTTCGTCTGCGTAGCGAGTGCATCAAGGAACTTGTCAACGGAACTGTCATATACGAATCGCCCGTTGTCGTAAGTTGCAAAGAACTCGTTCAGATCGAAGGCGTACTCCTCGGTCTCGCCGTTGATCTCTATACCTCTGTCGATCTCGTCCTTTATGATCTCGGACATCTGGTAAGTGAGCATGTTGAGTCTTGGGAGCGTAGCGTAAGGGTTCTCACCTTCGCCGTCCCAGGTTTCTTTCCTCTCCTGCTCGTCGGCATATGTCCAGTTGAAGATAGCGTCGCTGTTGAACTTGTCGTTGGCAAGCGCCTTAAATGGCGTGCCCGACAGATGCAACGTGAAGCGTCTGTTTATTCTGTTGAACGCTACGTCTGTTTTGTATGTGTCAACGCCTTCGTGGGCCTCGTCGATAACGAGAAGATCCCAGACGATGTTCTTCACTTCTTCGAGCTTTTCATGCTGTCCACCAAAGTGAACGGATCCTTTAAGGTCCTGAAGGCTGACGAATTCTATTCTGCCGTATCCTTCAAGGAGCGGCTTTTTGACATACTCTTCGTTTGTCAGTACGTACGGCTTATCCTTAAGCGCGTCGACATGGCTGACGAACTTCAGTCCGGACTCATCGCCCATGAACCTGACGTAGTCGTCGTACCACGAGTTAGCGATGGCAGGTCTGTTCGTAACGATAAGGACCGTCTGCGCACCTATCCTTTTGACAAGGTCATATGTCGAGAGAGTCTTTCCGAACCTCGGCTTGGCGTTCCAGAGGAACTCGCCCTTGTCATGCGATGCCTGATAATCCGATGTCTCTTGTACGGCCTGTTCCTGCTCGTCTCTGAGGTTATACGGGATAACGGTATCGAGAGCTTCAAGGATTCCACGGTTTTCACGGAAGTTGTAGAACATCGTCTTGCCGTTAGGACCGTCGATATGGAACCACTCGTTGTCCTTGCCTTCCATCTCCTCGATGTTGTTCTTTCTGAGATAGGCATGAAAATCCTTGTCCGAAAACGTTTCATTTGTACCCTCGAACATTGCATTACCGGACCATTCGAGCTTGTATTCAACATCTGCAGTATGGGTCTGCTGGCCAAGCCTCTTGTCCACATCCTGCTCGGTGTATCCTATCTTAGTCCAGCCATCATGCCTTGCTATCTCCGGAGTGGAGTAGCTGTAGATGGTTGGGATTGTCTCTTTCGAGGTTTTGATATCTATCTTTGCCATTTACTCCATCTCCTTAACGTGGGTTTCGATGAATTCGATTTCATCATCGGTTAATTTGTATTTTCTGTATAGTTGCTTGTCTATGTTCTTGATGGACACAGACCAGTCGATGTCTGACTTATTCGTGAAGTCCTGCAGCGGAACATGTTTCCACTTTTCAGGCGGGTTGTGTTGGGTGACTTTTAACACTCCTAACAAGCACCTTGTAAATTTGGTTTTCATATATTTAAGCAAGTTTTCTGCTTCATCTTGCGTATCAAAAGAGCCTATGCTCATAAACGTTTGAGTATGGCCATCGTATGGCATCCCTAATATCGGCATACCTGATATTCTTGCTGGGATTGGTTTCCCAACAGTGCCTGCTGCTCCATCCGACTTCGGAATAAAGACTTTATACTCAGAAAAATTAGTTGGCCCTTCGATATACTTCTTATTAATAAATCTGTACGCTCGTTTATTATCTGCTCTTCCTAAAAAACGGGCGAAAGACTTATTGTCAGCATCTACAGCAAACGCTTCAGGGAGTTTTTCAAACACATTCGTTACTATATCATTACTGTGGCCATCGCTAAGTCTATCTTCAGCGAACGGAAAGTCTTTGTGGAATACTTCTGTAAATCCATATGTCTCAGGACTGAACGCAATGTCCGCCAAACTTTTCGATGATACAGCATCCACACGGGCAACAATATCGTTCAACTGTTCGAATGCAGTAAAGATGCCTATCGCCTCATGGGATTTGTTGGAATCTCTATATGTTATTGCTACTCCTCCATTAATAGAAGTATTAGGAAACACTTTAGTAGCATCAGCTTCATACTGAAGAACCTTAAAGTGTTCATCATTTAGCATTTTATTGTTCCATGCCTTAGGCGTTTTTCCCGCGTTAAACAAGAACCTTGCAGGGGTTATTAGCTCCACTTTATCTGCAACTGAATACGCAGCATCCATAAATTCATGGTAAACAGGGGCATCTGACGTACCTTCAACTGTTTCTTGATAAGGCGGATTTCCAATTGCAAAATCAAACTTCATTACTTACTTTCCTTCCTTTTCAAGCCTTAGTCTCATATCTGCAAGGACCTCGCCATTATACGTAAACCAGAGCGTTCCCTGTACAGGGCGATCGGATCCTTTGAGTTTCTGTGCCAGTGCTGACAGGGATGTGGTCTCTCGGTTCCACTCAATGTGCCTGTCATCCACAACTGTCGGTCGCACGGACGGATTATCCACAAAGACTATCTCACTTCCCAGTGCAATTCCGCATTCCGAGAACCTGAACGGGCCTCGTCTTGCGGTTTCCCTTACTTCTTCAGCGACTTGTTCGTCCATTACTTCATGGCCTTCAGGAGTGAGTCTGCTCAGCCTGTCTTCTGTTCCGCTGATCTTGGCAATACACTCAAGAAGAGAATATGCATCCTCTGCCGACATCGCATAGAACTCCTTGACACGTTCTTTGCCATCGAACTGCTCGATAGTGCGAAGGTCTGGGTTCAGTGTGTCAATCAGCCTGTGCAGCTCCTTGTCCGTCAGAGGCTTGTCGGTTTCATATACCGCGTATACTCTGAACGCAAACGGAATCGTCTCGCTTCTGTTGAGCTGTTTCAGACGTTTTTCGATATCTTTCGCATATCCGATCTTTACATAATCCGGGAAAGACGGATTTGTCAGAATGTATATTACTCCTGTCATTATTATCTCCCTGTTTTTAATGCTCCCTGTGGTTCTCTAACCATAGATATTGGCATCTTTACAACATTGCTGTAATGCTCAAGAAACTCCAGAGCTAATGCTTCGTCTTTTGTCCCCTTCTTGATTTCAGCAGCATCTATCAATATCTGCAGCGCGACTTCATCGTTGAAATATCTAAACAAGCCCTGGCCCCATCTTGGATTGTTCGGATTATTTTCGTTCTTGTGATAATTCCAAAACAGGAAATCCTTACACTCGTTTTCATTAAATGTCAGTTTATATTTCGACTGAGTGCTTACAAAACCACCATCCTTACTTTCGCCTTCATTAAACTCGTCAACAAGGAATATCGCAAATATGATTCTTTCTGCTTCTACACTCCCGGGTTTTCTTGTTGTTAAAACTGCAAGCGAGTTCTTTTGAACATTACGGAGCGGCAGTGGCTCGCCTCTCCTTGTTCCGGAAGTGCACATGCCACCGAACGCTCTCCAGTCGCGGAGCATTTGGCTTTCATAGCAAACCCAACCACCTTCAAGACAGCCTTCTTCTAATTCCTCTCTTGATATTGCGCCTTCATAGTATTGCATACATAAGCACTCTGGCTGTGTGCACCAATCACGATGTTCTTTTTCTATATTGTTTCTAATTATCTCGTCGCTGCAAACGCCGTAAAACCCTATATGCGAATCGTCTTTACCTCCGTCGTTGAAATTACACTTGAAAGCAATGTTTTTACGCGCAATTAATTTCTTTTTTGAAGGTTTATCAGATTCTTTCGGCTTTGGAGTAAAGGAAGGCTTAGGCTTTTCTTCTTGCATTCTATTGAATTTTGCAAGGTCTTCCAAAACCCTTTCTGATAAAGCTGCGTTTTCTGTTGAAAGGAAGTTCTCGAAGCAAATAGGATATTGGAACTTCTTCTTTTCATCATTAAAAACAACTTCCATGAGACACTTTATCTCATCAGTTTCAGGTAGGCTTGTTATGGTTCCCAGGCCCCATGATTTGTGTTTTACTTTCGTGTTTTCAAACATTATTTTATATCCGTAAATTTGATCGATTCGTTGCTCCTCCAGTCGAATATTCGACATACCGGAGTCTCTGTATCTGATTGGTCGTGCTCGACCATTTCTTCCGCTTCGTTGCTGTTTAGAATCTCAGCCATCCACTCACCTTCAGCTTGGACGAAATCTTCCTCGGCCTTGCCAAACGGAATCGTACCCGTAATGCCGTCCATCTGCCAGAGGTTCCATGCGATGATGTTAGCGATCTTGCGGAGGGTCTTTACATCCGGGTCGCACTCAAGCCTTGCCCTGTAGTAGTCGACATAGGTGTTGAGCAGGTTGATCCTGGCAATGAGCAGGTTGTCGCCCTGATACTCGTATCCGTATACGCTCTGAAAGGCTCTCTCAGTCCATTTCAGCCACTCCTTATCATCAGAGGCATTCTCGTTCACTACGCGGAACTTCCTGTCCAAAATGCCGATCCTGTCAGTAAGAGGAATGATATCGCCCGTGGTCGTATCATAACGGGAAGCGATATACGGAGCCTCGCCGCAGGTTATCTCGATGCGACGGGAGTCGACATAATCCTTCCACGACAGGTCGCCAAAATCTATCGTATTTGGATTCGTCTCCCAGCCGTTTTCCATTTCAGTATTAAAAACCCCGGGTCTGCCGAACCACTCCTCGTCGCAGTGGTTGTTCATCTTGTTACAGACCCATGATGGAGTAAAGACTTCCGCTTTTGTCCGTGTACGTGCCTGCTGGTGTTCGAGTTCCTTTTCGACTCTCGGCATCAGGTGCATGTATGTTAATTTTTCGGCCGTGATTTCGTTGGTTTCACTGAAATCAGGGCCGTGTTGGCTGTACTCGTTTTCGGCGAATATGATATTTTTCTTGGTGGTCTTATCCTGCAGGAGCACCTTCAAGACAGGCCTTACAGGATAGTCGTTTACTGATACTAGTGGCATTACGCACTCCTTCATAATAAGTATACCATACTCTTGGCACCTCTCCTGTCCGTTTTTCGTCCCATAAAAACCAAGAGCAGACTCGCTATGAGTCTGCCCAGTTGTCCATGCCGGGTTTTAATACATTCTACGCAAGGCACAAAGAATTGGTTGAAAAAGAATGGCTCTATGTAAACAACTGTGTGATCTGCGACCCTGACGCTATCCTCGACACGTGCACTACTGTCGTATGGTTGCAGTGCAGAAACGACCCAAAGCACAAGTATAAGATGTCCCCTAAGGTAAGATTAATATTTGAGGAACGCGGCCTTGAACCTTGCAACATCTGTAGAGGATACCGCAGAAGCAAAAGCCATTTCTTTCATAAAAAGAAATGAAAAAAGAGTCTGACGGTATTAAAACTGCCAGACTCGATTTCCTTTTTAAAGGAATTAATCCCATTTTTTTGTTAACGGTTAAGTGAGTTAACTCTGGAATAAATCCCAATTTTCTGAAAAAATTTTTTTCCGTTAATTGTAAGACTAGTGCTTCGAAAGGCCGTGCTTGACTCTGTCTTCCACCTCGGCTCTCTTGCCGTTATTGAATCTGTCAAGCGTGCCTACGAGATAACCCGTGATCCTTCTGATCCTTTCGAATTCCACGCCTTCTCCTACCTTACCGTTGACGTTCTTTACTACGTTATTGTTCATCTCTCCACCTCCATTTTCGCTCATTCGTAATTGTACTCACACTGAGCGCTTATGTAAAGTCATAATCGTGTATATTGTTGTTTTTTAAGAATGTACCACAGCATATTGTGGAAAACCCTGTTGATAACCTTGTGGAAAACTTGTCCTCACTGCCGTAGAGCTAGTGAGTGCAGTCGCAAGGCACCGGCACGCTCGGATACTTCATGCGAAGCTCGTTGAGTCTCTCGATCGAAATAGGCTCTCCTTCGCGCCTTCCGCATCTCGGGCATACATCATCGATCACGCCTGTGTATCCGCAGACAGGGTCTCTGTCCACAGGGTGGTTGACTGAGCCGTATCCGATGCCGACCTCCTTCATATATCTGATGATGGTCTCGAAGGCCTCCGGGTTCTTGGCTGTGTCGCCGTCGAGCTCAACATAGCTGATGTGTCCGGCGTTGGTCAGATCATGGTACGGAGCCTCGATATCGAGCTTTTCGAATGCGCCGATCGGATAGTAAACAGGAACGTGGAACGAATTCGTATAGTAATCCCTGTCAGTCACGCCTTCGATCCTGCCGTACTTTTCTCTGTCTATCTTTACGAACCTTCCCGAAAGGCCCTCGGCCGGCGTCGCCAGAAGCGTAAAATTAAGCCCGGTCTCGGCGCTCTTTCTGTCGGTGAATTCTCTCATGTGCTTTACGATCTCGTATGCCTGTGCTCTGGCAGTCTCATCCTCCGCATGGTGCTTGCCCGTCAGAGCCTTCATGGTCTCGGCAAGTCCGATGAATCCCATCGAGAGCGTTCCGTGCTTGAGGATCTCTGCCACGCTGTCGTCAGGTCCTATCTCGTCCGAGTCGATCCAGATTCCCTGTCCCATCAGGAACGGATAGTTGCGTCCCTTCTTGGTGCACTGGATCTTGAACCTGTGCAGGAGCTGTCTGGATACGAGCTCCATCATCGCATCGAGCTTTTTGTAGAACACATCGAAGTCCCTGTTCGCCTCGATCGCGATCCTCGGCAGGTTGATCGATGTGAAGCTGAGGTTTCCTCTGCCGCAGACGACCTGCTTGGTCGGATCGTAGTTATTGGCCATAACTCTCGTGCGGCATCCCATGTACGCGACCTCTGAATTGTAGTCGCCTTCCCTGTAGAATTTTTTGTTGAAAGGCGCATCGAGGAAGCTGAAGTTCGGGAAGAGCCTCTTGGCAGAGCATCTGACCGCCAGCTTGAAGAGATCGTAGTTCGGATCTCCCTCGTTGAAGTTGATGCCTTCCTTGACCTTGAATATCGATACCGGGAAGATCGGCGTCTCGCCGTTTCCGAGCCCCGCCTCTGTAGCCAGCAGGAAGTTCTTGATGACCATGCGGCCTTCCGGAGTAGTGTCCGTCCCGAAATTGACCGAGCTGAACGGAACCTGCGCGCCGGCTCTCGAGTTCATGGTGTTGAGGTTGTGGATAAGAGCCTCCATAGCCTGGTAGGTCATCTTGTCCGTTCTGGCCCATGCAGCCTCTGAAGCCTGCTCCGCGCATCCGACGAGCGCTTCTCTTGTAAGCCCTCCCGCCTGACCGTATTTGTCGAACCATCTTCCGAGCACTTCGCCGTATGAGCCGTTCGTCTCGATAGTCGGTGCAGGCGACCCCTCTCTGATCCTGTCAGTCAGCTCCTTGGCGTCCGCGTAGTGCATGCCCGTCTTGGCGGCAACGATCTCTGTCAGAGCCGAGAAGAATTCCTTGACATATGTCCTCGCGACGCCCGGCGCCATCGAGTAGTCGAAGTTAGGTACAGACTGGCCGCCGTGCATCTCGTTCTGGTTGGCCTGGATCGCGATGCACGCGAGCGAAGCATAGCTCATGATCGACTGCGGCTCTCTTAGGTAACCATGACCCGTGCAGAATCCGTCCTTGAACAGCTTGATCAGGTCGATCTGGCAGCAGGTCTCGGTGAGCATGTAGAAATCCTTGTCGTGGATATGGATGTCACCGTTGATGTGAGCCTTTGCGATGTCCTTAGGCAGCACATAATTATCCACGAAGTACTTCGCTCCCTCGGAGCCGTACTTGAGCATCGTGCCCATGGATGTGTCGCCGTCGATGTTGGCGTTCTCCCTCTTGATGTCCGCGTCCTTCGAGTAGGAATAGGTCAGCTCGTTGTAGATGTTCATCAGATCGGACTCGGCCTCTCTGATCTTGGCGTGCTCGGCGCGATAGAGGATGTAGGCCTTGGCGGTCTTTTCATAATCGTACTTGATGAGCATCTGCTCTACGATATCCTGTACCTGTTCTACCGTGCAGGTATCTCCCTCGAGCTGCTCCACGACTTTCTTTGTGAGGTAGGTGAAGTCGATACTCGACATCTTCTCGCCGTCGACAGCCTTGTTGGCCGCGTATATGGCGTTGAAGATCTTGGACTCATCGAACGGCATCTCCTTGCCGTCTCTTTTGATAATGCTGTTCATCTCTCAGTTTTCCTTTGTTTACCTTTTATATTTAGTTGTAATTGTTACCTCTCTCTTTTCAGGGCGAAAAAAAAGCCCATCCACCCCGAACACTATATATTGTAGTCATGCCTCAATATCATGTCAACATGTTGTTGTTATCTTTTTTCTATTTTTAATGGATGTTTGTCATTTCGAACAAAACAAAGCGCCCCGGCATTGCAGGACAAGGGCATCAAAAAACCGGCCCGAAGGCCGGATATGCATGCACTTCCGCTCCTATCAGAATACCACTTTGCCAAGCGCCAGCTGTATCAGCTCGGAGGCCATGCGCGCGGTCTTGTTGCGCTCATCGAGTATAGGGTTTACCTCGACAAGGTCCATCGAGATCAGCTTGCCGGACTGCGCCAGCATCCCGACCGCCAGAAAGGCCTCCCTTGCGGTGATCCCGTTCTCGACAGGTGTACCCGTGCCCGGCGCGTACTCAGGCGTGATGGCATCCACGTCGAAGCTCAGATGTATGCCGACCGTGCCCTCGCCGGCTATCCTTATCGCATCCTTCATGACCTCGCTCATGCCGCGCTTGTCGATAGCAGAGATGGTAAAGACGTTCATGCCGGCTTCCTTCATCCTGGCGGCTTCGGCTTCATCGAAGTCGTGGCCCCCGACCTGCACGCAGTGAGCTGTCGGCACGAAGTGCGGCTTCTGGCCGAAATCCACCATGCTGTCAGGACCCCATCCGCAGACAGCCGAAAAAGGCATTCCGTGCATGTTGCCGCTTATAGTCGACTCATCATCGTTCCAGTCGCCGTGGGCATCGATCCAGATCACCCCGATCTCTCCCTGAGGCTCGTAGTGCTTGGCCACCGCCGACACGCTGCCCGCCGCGATGCTGTGATCGCCTCCGAGCACGAGCGGGAACCTCCCGTTCTCCAGCGTCTCGAACACCTCTTCATAAACCTGCCTGTTCGTGGCGTTGACCTGCTCGAACCTGATCATGTGGCGCAGGCTCATGCCGTCTTCAGGAGGTACTATGTCGCCCTTGTCGCGCAGCGTATATCCCATGCTCCTGAGATCATCCTTGAGACCTGCGTACCTTATGGCGAGCGGGCCCATGGCTACGCCCTTCTGCGCAGCGCCGAAGTCGATCTGCACTCCGATAAGATCTATTTCCGTTTTACTGTTCAGATTCGTCATATTGCTGCTCTCCCTACAAAAGAGGTCAAGGCATCAGATCCCTGACCTCTTCATAAGTCCCTGTTTTACAAGGCTTTCAGCCTGACTTTTATTAACCGAAGTATCTCTTCAGAAGTCCTGCGAATGCCTTGCCGTGTCTTGCCTCGTCGCGAGCCATCTCATGCACCGTGTCATGGATAGCGTCGAGTCCGAGCTCCTTAGCCTTCTTGGCGAGCTCTGTCTTGCCGGCTGTTGCGCCGTTCTCGGCCTCTACTCTCATCTCGAGATTCTTCTTGGTGCTGTCTGTCACTACCTCGCCGAGGAGCTCCGCGAACTTGGCAGCATGCTCTGCTTCTTCATAAGCAGCCTTCTCCCAGTAGAGTCCGATCTCCGGATATCCTTCTCTGTGAGCTACTCTTGCCATGGCAAGATACATTCCTACCTCGGAGCACTCGCCCTGGAAGTTTGCTCTGAGTCCCTCGATGATCTCAGGATCAACACCCTGAGCAACGCCTACCACATGCTCGGCAGCCCATGTCATCTCGCCTTCCTGCTTGTTGAACTTCTCTGCAGGAACTCCGCACTGCGGGCACTTTTCCGGTGGTGTATCGCCTTCATGAACATAACCGCATACGCTGCATACCCATTTAGCCATTGTAATTTCCTCCTGTTTTTTCTGAATTTGTCTTGCAATGCAGCCTCAGGCTGCTTCCAACGACCAAATGATAACATATATCTCTCCTGCTTGCACCTGTAAAGATACAATTTCACAACAATTTCATTTACGGCACGGAAGCGCTGTCATAAGCGGCGGAGAGCCTTCCCTGCAGCCCCCGTCCGGTTGATTGTTAACACCTTATATGATATCCTTTTGAAGCGAACAGCGAGGAGGAATGAGATGAAGATCCAACAGTCGGCAGAAGATTATCTGGAAACTATGCTGATCCTTCAGGAAAAGTACGGATACATCAGATCCATTGACATAGCCAGACACCTCGGAGTGACAAAGCCGAGCGTATCCTATGCCGTAAAGCGCCTCAAGGAGAGCGGCTATATCAGCATGGAAGCCAACGGTCCCATCACTCTGGCGCCCGCCGGCCTCAAAATCGCAAAGCGCATATACGAGAGGCACAAGGCCCTCACCGCCTTCCTCGAAAAGCTCGGAGTGAGCGAAGAGCAGGCCGAAGAGGACGCCTGCAAGATAGAGCACGTGATCTCGCACGAGACATATGTGGCCATCTGCGACTATGTCAACGAAGGCTCGGAGGAAAAGCTCGGCACCTACGATTACGAATGATCCCGGAGCCGGAATAAGTAACAATAAACCCGCAACAAGCCTGCCGTCAGGTGTTGCGGGTATTATTTACAAGTGATGGCGCTTTTTTCGCAGGAGCGCAGCCGACGGAGATCAGTGTTTCCGCCATTACGGCAACGCCGTATGGATCAAAAGGAAACCTTATTTAAGGATGATCGTGTTATCGATCGACGCGCCTTCCTCTGCCATCGCCTTGAGGCTGTCGGAGAGATCCGACATCGTCGCGTGACTGAGATCCGATACAGGAACGCTGAAGTCTACCGCTACAGGCTCATCCTTAAGGGCCATCGGCGCTTCCTCTGCAGCCTTGTCGAAGACAAGAGTAGGAGCCTTTTCGACGGCAGGCGCAGTCTGCACCGGAGCCGCTGTCGGAATGTCGACGCTTTCTTCGAGATCTCTGATGATATCGAATTCATCATCGTCGATCCTCGCGAGCTCTGCCTCGAGCATCCTGCGGAAGTTGGCTTTGAGCCTTCTGACCTTCGTGGTCAGTATCGCGTGCTCGTCAGTCAGCTTTCTGACATTGACCTTTGCATCGAGCAGCATGTTCTCTGCCTCGAGCTCAGCGTCTCTCATCATCAGCTCGGCCCTTCTCTCTGCGCTTGCCGAGATGTCTGCCATGAGCTTCTTGGCTGTCTCGAGAGTCTCTACCATGGCGCTGTCGTCCTTCTGCGCCTCAGCGAGCTGAGCCTCGAGGGCTTTGATCTTGTGAGCCATCTGTCTGTTGTCGTTGAGGACCTTCTCGTAATCCGCAACGATGATGTCGAGAAATTCATCTACCTCTCTTGAGTTATAGCCTTTCTTGTCGCGGCTGAATTCTTTCTTATCGATATCGATAGGCATTATCATAGCGTCAGTACCTTACCTTTCCTTATATCAGCGTTTGTCCTTTATCCTTCTGTTCTTTCTACCACGGGCTGGTGTTCGTCGGCTTGCCGGCTTCGGTAGCCCTGTCAACGAGAGCCCTTATATTGACGTTCCTCGGTGCGAAGAGGTAGATGTTCTGGTTGATCCTCTGAATCGTTCCGGACAGAGCGTATGTGGCTCCGCTGAGGAAGTCGAACATCTTGCGTGCAAGATCGGTCTCGACCTTTTCAAGGTTGATGATGACCGGCTTGTTTGCCTTGAGATTGTCGATCAGCTTGCGGCACTCATCGATGCTCTTAGGCTCTATGACCACCATCCTGAACGCTGCCGAATCGTTTCTCGAAGCCCTGCCGTCTGCGAGCGGTTCAGCGCTCTTCGCCGCTGCTGCCGGTGCCGAAGCGAACCTGTGAGGCGGCTCGATACTTCCGAAGCTGCGCTGAGTGTAGTTCGCTGCCGGCGGGATCGGAGCTGCCGGCTCTGCCGCGCTCATTTCTCTCTTGTATTCATCGACCTCTTCCTGCGAGATCTCATACTCGTCGTCATCGTATTCATCAACGATACCGACCAGGTCTTTCATCTTATCCATGAAACCCATAGCTTTGCATCCTCCTCTATTTGTAATTGCGCGGGCCGAATATTGAGCTACCCACCCTTACTATCGTTGCACCTTCTTCGACCGCTGTCTCGAAGTCTCCAGACATGCCCATGGAGAGCACGCCCGGGCAGAAGCGGTCATCCGGCAGATCCCAGGTCTTCATCTCCTCGAAGAGCGCCGCCGCTTCCCTGAAGTACGGCCTTGAATCCTCCGGGTCCTCCGCTATCGGCGGTATGCACATGATCCCGCATATGCGCACAGACGCGCACTCCGCCGTTATATCCTCCGCCAGCTTCCTGAGATCGCCGGCCGCTATGCCTGATTTGGTCTCCTCCATGGCCGAGTTGATCTCGATCAGAACGTCCATCACGATCCCGCGGGCAGAGGCTCTTTTGTCTATTTCCTTTGCGAGTTTCAGGGAATCGACGGAGTGTATCATCACTACCTTGTCGATCACCTGTCTCACCTTGTTTGTCTGCAGATGTCCTATCAGGTGCCAGCGCACCGGCTTTACGCCGTCGTATTTCTCGAGCAGCTCCTGGACGCGGTTCTCGCCTATGTCCGTCGCGCCCGCATCGACCGCCTCGTTTATCTCCGTGACGCCGTGCGTCTTGGTCACGGCGAGCAGCGTCACTTCGGACGGATCTCTGCCGCTTCGCAGAGCGGCGTCATCCACGCGCTTTCTTACCTGTGCATATCTTTCACTTATCGTCATTTTTCTCCGGTCACCGGCTTCGTGTTCCCCGCCGGCTGGTCCTGCGATGTATCCTGTTCTTTTTTCGGATTTGTCTTTTCGAGGCTTTTGATGTCATCATCGGACGGATTGGCTATGATCTCGTCATACGTGCCGATCGTCTCGACGAAGTTGCCTCCGTCATCCACGTATATGTCCGAGTAAACCACGCACTTCCTGCCGTCATCGGCCTTGGCTCTGACCGGCTTGAAAACGTGGTTCCCGAGTTTGTCCTTTACGAATACTCCGCGCTTTCCGTCAGGCGCGTCGACTATGCTCGTGTCCTCGAGCACGAGACCGTCAGCCCTTTCGACTGTGACCTTCGTATCGAGGTTCCTCATTTCGAGGAAGCCGTCGAAAAAGCTCTTGCACGAGAGCACGATCTTCGCGTTCTTCTTCCCTGCCTGCACCTGGCTTATCGTTACAGTTACAGGCTGTCCGCCCATGTCGACCGTGACTGTATCGCCCGGATAGTACTTTCCGGAATCCTCGACAGGCAGATAGTATACGAGATACCACTTGCCGTTCCGTACGATCTTGAACACCGGATAGCCCGTGCCGCACTTGCTCTTTGGCGTCGCAAGCGCGCTGCGGCCCGTGAGATCCCTGAAGTCCTCGTATGTCAGTTCATCTATGGCGTTGGTGCTGAGCTTTGCCTCGGCACCGTCCACGTGATAGCTCACATAGCCCGCGTTCTTCGATGTGCCGTCCGCAGTGTCTGTGACGGAATCGCCGAGTTCGGCCATTATATTGCTGTACCTGCCCTTGTTCTGATCGGCTCCGGTCTTGCCCTTGCCTTTGCCTTTGCTCTTGCTTTCGGCAGCGGCTTCCTCTTCGGCCTTTATGGCCTCTTCATCGGGAGTGAGCTCGACGACCTTCGTATTGCCGATGATGAGCTTGCCGTCCTCGGCAATACGCTCTATCCGGCTCGCCTGCGCGGCGGTATATACCTTCTCGTCTCTCACGATAAAAGCAGAGACCTCATCGGTGACGTCTATACTTCCGTATTCTGCTATATATGTCCTCTCGAGCTTGTCCCCCAGATAAGGGACAGCATAGATCGCTATGCAGCACACCGCGATCAGCCCGATGTATACAACTATCGCAATGAGCCACTTTTTCACGGTTTTCCGGGGATCCCTCCGTTTGCCTAGAATTACGAGAATATTCTACATCAAAAAAACCCCGAATACAATATGTATTTATCCGGGGACAATTCCATTACCACATTTAGTGTTGCCGGGCCTATCTGTACTTATCCAGTATTGCCTTCTCTTTTTTGCTCAGCTCCGGCTCGCCTGCGAGATATTTCTCGAAGAGATCGGGCCTCCTTTCCTTCGTGAGTTTGAGCGACTGCTCCCAGCGCCAGAGATCGATCTCGCCGTGATTGCCCGAGAGCAGTATCTCAGGGACCTCATCACCGTCGTACTCCCTCGGCTTTGAATACTGCGGGTATTCGAGCAGTCCAGAGTATATGGACTCGTTGCTTACAGACTCCTCTCCCGAGAGCACACCGTCGATGAACCTCGCGACCGTATCGATAAGCACCATCGCGGGCAATTCGCCTCCCGTGAGCACATAGTCTCCGATCGAGACCTCCTCCGCGCCGAGCCTGTCGAGCACCCGCTGATCGATTCCTTCGTAATGCCCGCACAGAATAGTGATCTCGTTTTCTTCCGCAAGACTCCTCGCAAGCTCCTCCGAGAGTATCCTGCCGCGGGGCGACATGTATATGACCCTGCCGCCGTAACCCTTCGCAGCATAAGCGTCCATGACCGGCTGGACCTGCATCACCATGCCGGCACCGCCCCCGTAAGGCGTGTCGTCGACGCGGTTATGCCTGTCCGTCGTATAGTCGCGGATGTCCGTGATATCCAGCTCGAGTATTCCGTTTTCGGCCGCCCTTCCCAGCATGCTCATCTTTACCGGTGCGAACATCTCCGGAAAGATAGTGAGGATATTGATCTTCATCCTTGCCTTCCTTTACTCCGTAAAGCCCGGGATGAGCTCCACTTCTATAAGGCCCGCTTCCTCGTCGATGCTTCTAAGGAAGGCGTCGACCGCGGGGATGAGGACGCTCCTGCCCTCAGCCGTCCTTACATCGAGCACGCTCTGGGCTGTGTTCTGCAGGACATCCTGAAGGATGCCGATCTCTTTTTCACCGCCGCCGGCGATGTCCACTACCCTGCACCCGATGAGATCTCTCACGTAGTGCTCTCCCTCAGGCAGCTCTTCGAGGTCGGACGCCTCGATGCTTATCTCCATGTTCCGCAGAGTCTCGACCGATGTGCGGTCGTCGAAGCCCTCGAGCTTGATCACCGGGCGGCCCTTCTGAAAGCGCACGCTGCTTATCGCAGCCCGGATCTCGCTGTCTGCGCCGGCCACATTTTTTATATGCTTAAGAAGGAGGACTTTGCCCTCCTTCAGATTGTCCGAGTCATGTGCGTAAAGCGTGACTCTGAATTCGCCTCTGAGCCCTGATGGGCTTCCGACCCTGCCGATCGCGACCGGGTCAGAACCTGTCCTAGTCTTCAACTATCTCCACCGATACTCTGAGATTCTGCTTGATGGCCGCCGCCTTGACGACAGTCCTGATCGCCTTTGCGATCCTGCCTGATTTGCCGATGATCTTGCCTATATCCTCATCTGCTACCTTGAGCTTTACGACGATATTCTTTCCGTCGGTCTCCTCGGTGACTTGTACTTCGTCAGGCCTGGTCACAAGCGCTTTTGCGATTACTTCTACCAGACTTCCCATTAGGCGCCTCCTTATTCGATAGCGCCGGACTTCTTGAGAAGCGCTCTGACTGTGTCAGTCGGCTGAGCTCCGTTTGCGAGCCATCTCTTTGCAGCTTCGTTGTCGATGATGATCTCCGAAGGGTCCTTCAGCGGATCGTATGTGCCGATCTCCTCGATGAACTTGCCGTTCCTCGGCGTTCTCGAGTCAGCTACGACTACTCTGTAGAAAGGCTTCTTGTGAGCTCCCATTCTTTTAAGTCTGATCTTTACCATTTTTGTTTTCCTCCATTTTATTGTAATAATATTATGATATCTGTAATTAAATCGCGAAGCATTTTGCTCACAGCGAGGCGCCAAGCGTCAGAATCCGAGGTTCCGCATCATGCTCCTTGCCTTCTTCGAATCCGGATTTGCCAGCACCTTCGTCATCTTCTTCATCTCTTCGTACTTCTTGATGAGCTGATTGACGTCCTGCACCGTGCGTCCGGCTCCCGCCGCTATCCTCTTGCGCCTCGAAGCGTTCAGCACATTCGGCTTTGCCCTTTCAAGCGGCGTCATCGAGAGGATGATGGCTTCCATCTTTTTGAGCTCCTCTCTGCCCTGGTTGAGATCGATGTTCTTCTTGTCGGCCGCCGAGATGCCCGGGATCATGTCGATCAGCTTGCCCAGGCCGCCCAGCTTGTTGATCTGCCTCATCTGCATGAGGAAGTCCTCCAGGTCGAACTTGTTGCGTCTGATCTTCTCTTCGAGCTTTGCCGTCTCCTCATCGTCGAAGGCGTTCTCCGCCTGCTCGATCAGCGACATGACATCGCCCATTCCGAGTATCCTCGACGCGATCCTGTCAGGATGGAACGGCTCGAGAGCGTTGTACTTCTCGCCGGTACCCATGAACTTGATCGGCTTGCCTGTGACAGCCTTTACCGAAAGGGCCGCGCCGCCTCTTGAATCGCCGTCCATCTTGGTCATGATGATGCCGTCCACTCCGAGGGCCTGGTTGAAGCCGTCGGCGATGTTGACTGCATCCTGACCGGTGAGAGCGTCGACCACGAGGAGTATCTCGTGAGGTCTGACCGATGCCTTGAGGATCTTGAGCTCGTCCATGAGCTCCTGATCGATCTGCAGGCGTCCCGCGGTATCCACGATGAGAACGTTGCAGCCGCGCCTGTAAGCTTCCTTTACGGCTTCGCTGGCGATCTGCTCAGGGTCGTTCGTGTCCCTGTTGACATATACCGGCGTGTTGACCGCCTTGCCGACGATCTCGAGCTGGTCTATGGCCGCAGGTCTGTATACGTCGCATGCGGCGAGCATAGGCTGTTTGCCTGTCTGCTTGAGCCACGCGGCGAGCTTGCCCGCGGTCGTGGTCTTACCTGTACCCTGGAGACCGACGAGCATGATCACAGTGAATCCGCTCGGCGAGAATGTCAGCTTGCTGGCTGAACCGCCCATCATGTCGACGAGCTCGTCCTTGACGATCTTGACTACCATCTGATCAGGCGTCAGGCTCTTGAGCACTCCGGCTCCGAGCGCCTTTTCCTTGATGGTGGCCACGAAGTCCTTTACGACCTTGAAGTTGACGTCCGCCTCCAGAAGAGCCATCTTGACGACGCGCATCGCGTCTTCAAAATCCTTTTCCGAGACCACGCCCTGACCCCTGAGGTCCTTGAACGCGCCCTGTAATTTTTCGGATAATCCTTCGAATGCCATTTATACTCCTTTTCGGCCATGGGGTCTGTCCCTCCGGCCGGGCGTTATTCGGACAACTGACGTATGAGTTCCTTCAGCCTGTCTGCGTCCTTGCCGCTTTTGATGCTCCTGTCCGTGAGCTTCAGCGCTGCGGATGCGAGCTTCTGGTTTCTCTCATATGATGCGATGAGCCCAAGCTTTGCCTCGAACTCTTCGAGAGCCTTCTCCGCCTTCTTGAGAGTGTAGTGCACGGCCTGACGGCTCGTACCTGTCTCGTCGGCGATCTCAGAGAGCGAAAGGTTGTCTTCGTGATAGAGCTCCATCACGTCTCTCTGCGGATCGCTCAGAAGCGCCCCGTAAAAGTCGTAGAGCAGGCTCGCATATTCAACTTTCCCGATGTCATCCTTCATCGTTTTCCCCGTAAATGATCAGCGGCATGACCGCTTTTCCCGGTCACACCGCTACATAGTAACATTATATCTCTCCGCTGTCAAATGTTTTATTTGACACTGCTGAGTTTTTCTTCATCAGTAAGAGGGTCTTCGATCTTTGCGGAGAAGTGAACGATGGCGAATACCATCGCGACGCCTGTCAGCACCATTGCTGCTATCCACGGCAGATTGCCGACTGTGGATCCTGCCAGATCCGAGAATACTGTGTCGGCCGACATGCCCATTGCAGTCCCGCCGGCAGCCGTGACCGCTGCGATGCACGCCAGCATCGCTCCGCCCCTGTTGCTCCTGAAGAGAGACAGGAGCGCTGCCAGCAGCCCGAGGACCGCTGCGACGATGGATGCTGCGCTGCCGACCGCCCTGCCCGTGAGTTCAGTTGTGATCATGTCGCCGGCTTCGTTCAGGTATGCTTCACCGGCATCCACGGCTTCCATGCCCTTGTCTATGTCGAGATTTCCTTTTTTGTCGTTGAAGTTTTCATTGCCGCCGACTCTGTCCTTTATGCTTTCAAGATCGCCGTCAGGCTTTTCGTTGACCAGAGTCTTCAGCCCCTTCTTTGACTGCTTTTCACCGTCCTCGTACTGAGCTATGCTCTTTTCGAGTTTTGCAAGCTTGGCTTCAGCTGATCTCAGTTTTGCAGGGTATGCCTTGTAGACCCTGTTGTATGCAGAATACTTCGTCTTTACTGCGGTAACAGCCTTCTTTACATCAAGGTTCTTCTTGTACAGCAGCTTCTGGGCCTTCAGAAGGCTTTCGTTGAGTCCCGGCTTCGTATCCATCTGCTTTTCAAAACCGTCAAAGCCTGTCTTTGAGCTGTGGAGCTTGTTAGGCTTTTTACTGTAGTCTTCAAGCAAAGCGACTGCCTTCATTCCCATCGACCTCCTGACAGCGCTTTTGTATGTACTGTTGCCGAGCACGGCAGACGAGATCGAGGAGACCTGACCGGCTATGGTGTTCTGAACGCTTTTGAGCTTGCCGGCGTATTTCTTCGCTGTGACCGAATAGGTCTTCATGTTGTTCGTTACATAGTACCTGAGCCACCTGAGTTTCACGCAGCTGGCCAGCGACTCTTTCTTGACAGCTATGGCATGAGTTCTTATCTGCTTGGCTGTTTCGTAATCTCCTTCTTTTGCCAGACCCACAAAATCTCTTGCAAGCGCTTCATCCACAAGATAGATCATCTCAAGCTTTACCGCAGCCTCGAAGGTCTCCTGGGAGGAGTTCAGCACTGCTATGAGATCTTTGGCGGTACGGCCGGATCCTGTCGGATACACTGCATTCGCCGCCTTGTAATACTCCAGCTCTCTGGTGAACAGGGAATCCGCTGTCTTCGAGATCCAATCACAATCCGAGGCGAATTTCGTGTATCCGGCGGCTGTCTGTTTTTTGTTGCTTACGATAGACTTGACTGCATTTTTGAAGGCCTTCTGCTCATCGCTGTCGCTGATCAGAACGGCGATATCCACCAGCAGCATGTCATATACCGTGCTCAGTTTATCCGGATCCGGGCCGTTTACTGTTTTGACTATGGTATTTCTGCCTGTTTTGAGCTTGTCGTATACGGTTTTCCAGACCTTGTATTTCGACCTGGCATTGCTTATCTCCTTGATGAGACTGCTCAGGTCCTTGTACGCTGACACTCCGTCCTTGTACTCGCTCTTCAGCGCCGCTACTCTGGATCCTGTCGCGGCGTACTTCGCCTCAGCTGTCTTGAGAGACTTCCTGCCTCTTGCAAGCTGCTTTACAGCCTTGTTGTATGCCTTCCTGTTCCTCTTGAGCTTTGTAAGTCCCGCGCCGAGCGCATTCAGCTCATCCTCCGACTTGCTTGTCGTTTCTTCCCAGTATGTCTTGCACGCGAAAATATCCGTGATATTCACGTAGTCTCCGTAAAGGCAGATCAGGCTTGCCGCTATTAAGAGTATACTGAGGAATCTTTTCATCCTTTTGCTTCTTCTGGTAGAAAGGAAGACGAGATTTTCATCCCGTCTTCCCTTATTGTTTCATATTACAGACAGGTCGTTTCGCTTATTTGGCTTCCGGCTTGGCCGTGAAGTGAACGATAGCGAAGACCGCTGCTACTGCTGCGAGTATTGCGGCTGCGATGAACGGAGTGTTTCCGATCGTCGATCCGGCGATATCCGAGTAATACTCTCCGGCGCTGAGTCCGACTCCTGCGCCGACTCCGCCTGCAACTGCCGCGAGTACTCCGGATACAGCTGCGCCCTTGTTCTTCTTAATGAAGGAGAGAATAGCCGCGAGTACCGCGAGCGCGCCTGCAGCGAGTCCTGCTGCTGTACCGACTGCTCTGTTCGTGATCTCCTTTGTGATGAGCTCACCGGAGTCAGCCTGATATCCTCTTCCGGTCTCTACAGCCTCAAGGCCCTTGTCGAGCTCGAGGTGACCGTTGGCATCGTCGAACTTGTCGTCGCCGTTGCGTCTTTCGAGTATGCTCTCAAGTCCAGGATCAGCCTCTGTAGCCATCAGTGTAGCGAGTCCGTCTCTTACCTGCTGCTCACCGTCTTCATACTCAGCGAGCTTAGCCTTACCATCTGCGAGCTGCTTCTTGCCGTCCTCGTACTGCTTGTATCCGTCAGCGAGCTGAGCTTCACCTTCCGCTAACTGTCTCTCACCGTCAGCGAGCTTTGCAGGAGCTGCTGCATAGTCCGCGAGGCCCTGCTTGTACTCTGCCTTACCGGCTGCAAGATCTTTCTCTCCGGATGCCTTTGTTTTAGCAAGAAGAACATTGGCCTTCGCAAGCAGATTCTTGAGTCCAGGTTTTGAATCCATCTGTGTTTCAAATGCAGCAAAGTTGGATATTTTTGTGCTGAGAGGGTTGCTGCTGCCGGCATATGCCTTCAGAAGCACGATAGCCTTGCTGCCCATGTTATTCTTGACGCCTTCCCTCAGAGCCTTGGTTCCGAGAACTGTAGTCGCAACAGTACCGATACCCGAAGCTATAGTTTTCTGGCCTTCGGAAAGCTCATCGATCTTGTCAGCTGTTGCCTGAGAATTGAACTGCTTGAGTCCAGGAAGCAGCTGGTTCTTGATCTTGCTGTTCGCACCGTTGACAGATTCATTGACAGCGGAAAGGAAACCTGATGCTTGTTGCATTCCTTCCACAATGGTGTCCTTGTTGGCCATTACAGCCTGAATGGTAGCTCCGGCTGCAGCCTTAACGTCTGCTCCTGCTGACTTCGCCTCTGTACCAGCATCAATATAAGCCTGCGCTTCAGCTGTCTTCCCGTCTACCATGGCAGCCTGTAGTTCAGCCGGTGTGAGTTCGCCGTCTCCGTTTGTATCGTATTCCTTTAATGGTTCATATGCTGCTTTAAGAGCTTTTAACTTTTCCTGCAGTACAGCATCCTTTGATGCATAGGTGGCATATTTACCTGCCAAGACTCCTACTTCATCACTGAACTTAGTTTTTACTGCATCCAAAGCAGATAGTTTCTCCAAGCTTTCTTTATACTGTGCACATGCGCCCGCAAAGGTCATAAGCATTGTCTGGCCTTCTTCAGTGCCCGGGTTACCTGAAGCAAAGTTCTTTAAATTAGTATAAAGATTCGTAGCGTTTTCTGATTGTTCTTTTACATTCTTCTGAATCTTAGGCAGGTCGCTTGCCATCTGGTTCGTGCTCTTTATGAAGTCCTTATAATCCTTTGCAGCCTGCTTTCCATCATCTCCGGCGACATCATTTACAGCTGCTTCATATGCATCCGCACCTGAATCCAGGAACGCGGACAGTGCCAGTAGATCTGCTTTGGACCCCTTGGATCCGTCATAGAGCTGCTTTCTGCCGTCCTTCAGCTTCTCATATCCAGGTCTCCAGTCTTTTGTATATCCGCTCAGTATCTGGTTGATACCCTTCATCAGCTGGCTGAGACCGTCAAGCTGTGTTTCGCCTTCTTCGATTTTTTTCTTACCATCGGCCAGCTTTCCAGGTGCTGCTGCGTAGTCCGCATAGCCCTTTGCGAGTTCTGCTCTGCCGTCTGCGAGCTTTGCTTCGCCGTCTGCAAGCTCCTTTTCAGCATCGGCAAGCTTTACCTCACCGTCTGCAAGCTCCTTCTGACCGTCAAGGTATGCCTTCTCGTTGTCCTTGAGCTGGTTGAGACCGTCTTCGAGCTTGTTCATGTCAGCGGTGGACTTCTCACCAACTTCCTCCCAATAGTCTTTGCTTGCGAGAATGTCATTCAGACTCGTGGCTCCGCCGTAGAATCCGAAGAGAGCCGCAACAATCAGGAGTACACTAAGTCCTTTTTTCATTTTGATTCCCTCTCCTATCAAATTATTCAGTATTTTCCATACTTTTCGAAAACGACACAAAAACAGTATCGTCCAACATACTGTGAGTATTTTATCATTTCCGCTTGCAAATAGTAAATGATTGTTAAGATTTTGTGAAGATTTATTGTTTAAAATGGAAAACAAAAAGCCGCAGTCAGTTTCCTGCTGCGGATCCGAACATAAAAAAAGTGGCGAGGTCCTAATTTCCCAGGGGGTCACCCCCCAAGTATTATCGGCGCAAAGGAGCTTAACTACTGTGTTCGGGATGGGAACAGGTGGGACCTCCTCGCTATACTCACCACATTTTCTGAAGGTTATAGTACCCTCAAAACTGAATAACACCGAGCGTTTCAAAACCATCTGGTCAAGTTTTCGACCTATTAGTATCAATCAGCTGAACACGTTGCCGTGCTTACACCTTTGACCTATCAACGTGGTAGTCTCCCACGGGTCTTACCATTAAATGGAGGAAATCTCATCTTGAGGGGGGCTTCGCACTTAGATGCTTTCAGCGCTTATCCCTTCCATACGTAGCTACCCAG
>JAFWGQ010000063.1 GCA_017512365.1 Mogibacterium sp. | reverse complement strand
TACCGAAAGCGGTATTGTTTCTGCTTGCAGTGCTTCTATTGCCATGAAAAAGGCTTCGTCCAATTCTGATTCTGAATAATTGGGATTATCTACTCTCGTCCAATTATGCGTTAGTATTTCTTTTGCTTCTTCCTTTGTCATAGGTCTATTTCCTCTTTTAATATTTCGCTAATCCTTTTAACTAATTCCTCGTTTTGGATATAATCACCATTGCTTCTGTCATACCAACAACCGTTATTCTTAAACCATCGCTCTTTTCCGTAGGTAAGTGAGCTAATTATCTTTACAATATCTGCAAATGCTTCTCTTTCTGTCATGTGGCTTACAACTGTCATTCTGAACCGCCTTTCATCTTCGCTCCGCAGTTGGGACAAAAGTTGGACTTGTCCTTTGCAAATTCTCCGCATACGGAACATTCAACATCATTCCGCCTATAAAGCCACTCACCCTGTACGGCTTCGGCTGATACAACTTCTGCATCGCACGGAATAACCACCGCATTAGGATTGGTTTCTCTGATTCGCTTCTCCCATTCCTTGAAGTCTTTTGTCGGCATAAATGTTCTGCTTCGTATTACTGTCGGCTCTGCTTCGGCTGATGGGAGTGCGGATAAAATCTCGTTTACCTGTCTGCCTGTGAATACCTTGACCGTCCCATCCGTTTCGTCAAGGCTTGCTATCGCCTCTATCGCATCTGCTCTGTATATTGTGTCGCCATCTTGCGAGTGTTTGATTTCAACAAGAGGACAATTCTCCGCTCTTTGCCTCGTGAAGTTGTTGTTTTCGTTGTACGCTTTGCACTTAATCGCATAAGCAAAGTCAGGGTCACAATCCATGCAGCACTCTGGTATACACCAATTCTTTATCAAAACGTCTGTCATACCGTTACCTCCTGTCTCTTCTTCCATCAGCACCGCAGCCATCACTATCCCGAACGAACCGCCCAGGAACGAGCCCAATGCAAAGGCCAGTATCGTACACATATCTCTCCTCCTATCCGAACGCCCCGTTCAGCGTCGCCCTCATGCTGGCGACCAGGCGCTCCTGTTCTTCTTCCGTCGGCGGGTCCTCTATGACGATCGGCTCCGACGGCGGTATCTGCTTCCGTCTCGGCCAGTTCTCGTTAGTTGCGAACTTCTCGCACAGCTCATAATGGTCCGGGACCGTGTTCTTTGCGTTCCGGAGCCATGAGGACACCTTGTCGATCAGAGCCGAAGCGTTCTCGTATTTGTTCTTCAGGACGGATAGCTCGGCATCTGTCAGCTCGACGTTATTGAATGAGCCGTGAAAAAATGATGTGTGAGTCTTATCATTCTCATTTTCATTATCATTTTCATTATCATTTTCATTCTCATTTTCATTATCATTAGGGTTTTCAAAAAAACCGTTCGCTTTTTTCGGTTTTTCTTCCCCCTTCTTCGGTCTCCCGCCCTTCATGCCGTTCTCCCGGTTCTTCCGGCACTTCTCCTCGTACTTCTCGCGGTCTATCTTCGCCTGTAGAGTCATGAACTCGAAGGCCATGACGATGTCGTCGTCCACTTCCGGGTCATTTCCCTCGTCGAACTCAAAGAGCGCGTACATGAGGCGGCCGAACTGCTCCGGGTCCATGTGCTTCTTGCAGATCTTGATTTGTGATTGATAGAATATGACTGAGTCCTTCTTAGCCATTTAATCCTCCTCAGAGGGCAGAAATCGCCCGTTATAGAGTATTTGTTCGATAATCTTACCCGTGGACCTTTTGTCGCAGAAAACGACTGTCAGCGGGTATTTTGCGGTCCAGGAGACGAGTATCCTGTAGACACGCTCTCCCCTGACCACCGTATGAGGCGAAGACCACCTGATCAGGTCGGAGATCTTCGCGACCGGGACCCACTCGTCGCGGTCTTTGTAACGGTTCTGCTCGACCAGGATGACCAGATGAGCCCCGACCGCCTTGACGCGATCCAGCTCTCTCCGGAACCGTTCGTGCTCTGTCGTGCAGTTTTTCGCCAGTTCCGCGATGTTCTGTTTCCGGTCGATGATCAGCTCCGGATGGTTGTAGTCCATGTAGTCGCCCGCTCTGAGCTTGTGGACTTCCCACGGTATGCCGACCCGGTCGAAGTGCGCGAGGATCCCTTTGATAGCCTTGCTCTTCTCCCGGCTGTCGACGATCAGATATTTAGCCTTTGCCATTGAGCACCTCCAGTATCCGTAGTTCTCTCGGCGACAATTTCCACTTCTCTGCTGCGGCCTTCTCTGCTGCGGCCTTCTCTGCTGCGGCCTTCTCTGCTGCGGCCTTCTCTGCTGCGGCCTTCTCTGCTGCGGCCTTCTCTGCTGCGGCCTTCTCGCTAATTAAGAACCCGCTGCCGAATATTGACTTGCCGGCCGCTCTCATGCTGTCGAGCGCTCGTATGTGTACCGCATCGCCTCGTTTCAACTCATACGGAACGCCCTTGTTGACTATCCAACCGACCTTTGCAGCCGTTACGATGTTGTCCGGAAACTCGTACTTCGGTAAGGCTCTGTCGCTCTTCGTGTTCTCTTTGTCCGCCGCTTTGATTGCGTAGTACAGGGCCGGGTCTGCGACGATCAGCCTGTCGTCGAGGTTCGTCACGAATGACGTACTGACGACCGCGCCGTTATCATAAGTGACCGAAGCGTTCGCGATAACATGACAGCAACCGACGCCCTTGCCGATTCCGAGGTTTGTCAGATGCGGAGCGAACAGGAAGTACTTGACGCCGTACTGGTTGTAGAACTTCACGATCTGGCTGATTATCGAGAATGGTGGATTATCGACGACGACGCTGCTGCCCTCGTACTCGTACCGCTCGTAGTCTCCACCTGGCCAGAACGGTCTGACGACGTCGCCGCGGTCTACTCCGTAAGTTTTGCAGACCCACTCGAGGACGGTCTCGTATACGTTGTCCGGCGTGTAACAGTCGTCGGTCGTCTTCTTCGGTTTGAACTTGTCAACGAACTGCTTGTACTCGTCAGTCGTTTCTGCGAATGTCATCTGCTTAGGAATCACGGTTCAACCTCTCCTCTAATATCCTGCACTTTATCTCCAGATTAGTCTTTTCCTTCTTCAACCGCTCGACCTCAGCTTCGAGCGAGTCTATTTTCATCATCGCCTGAACCGCATTGAAGCAGACCGGCTTTTTGTTGGTGCTCATTGTTTTAGACATTATGTAAACCTCTTAAAATGGTACATCGTCCGGATCCATCGGCTCGAATCCTTCCGGATCAGATGATGACGAAGCAGCTGCGCCTGATCCGTCGCTATTCGTTTTCTTATCGCAGAAATCGAAGCCGTCAGCCACTAAAAGCCACGCTGTCCGGTTCGGGTCGTTCTTCGGCTTATAGGACTCCATCCGTCCGTATACGATGATCTGCGAGCCCTTCCGGAACCACTTCTCGACTGCGTCAGCCTTAGCTCCGTAGAATACGCAGTAGAACCAGTCGGTATCATCTCCGAAGTCTCTGGACACCGCGACGGAGACCGTTGTTTTGCTGTACGGACCCTTTTGGCCCTGGACGGTCTGTTTCTCCGGATCGCGTCCGAGATAGCCGTGTATTGTGATTTTATTTAGCATTTTATCCTCCTAAAAATAAGCGGGACGGGCTGAAAATCAATGACAGTTTTCTTTGCAATATGTAGTTTAGAGGTACTCATTATGTAAACTTATAAAGGAGACCCGCCCCGCCTTTTTACTCCTTGTAAAACTTCTTCATCCGCACCGACCATAGCAGCGCGATCTCTTCACAGACGGCCCGTCTGATCCGGTTGTCTGATTGTCTAAGCAGGAAAGACTCGTACTCGTGTATCTGCTCTATTACGGCGTCGTCTGTTTTGCTCTTAGACAGTGATTCCTGGTTGTAAAAGTTGTGTTTTACCGCGTACAGGTCGATGTCCGCGTGATGGATCCGGTTGTCGACCGCCAGGCACTCCAGGACGAACAGACCGTCCTCGCCGTACTGCAGACCCTCACAGAACCGGATGTTATTGTCCCGAAGGAACTCGGAGCGGAACAGTTTGTTCCAGACCCCGAACCATGCGGCCGGCAGGTGTTCGATGTCATACCATCCGCCGAGATTGCGATATTTGATTTTCGTCCTGTCCTTCGACGGATAGTATCTTTTGTGGTTTATCTGGTGGACGTTCGCTTCGGCCTTCAGAGCTCTCCGGAACGCTTTGTCCGCACCCGGAAGAAGCTCGTCGTCTGCGTCGAGGAATGTTATCCACTCACCTACCGCGTAGTCAATACCGGTGTTACGAGCCCCGGAAACGCCCGGAGTGAGCTCGTTCATGTATAATTTGAACCGTTCGTCGAACTCTGCGTACTTGATGACGACCGATTCGTCCCGGCCTATTGTCTCCGGATCGTGGTTATCATCGACCATGACGAACTCGTAACCGTCCGGGAGCTGCATCAGAGACGAGCAACACCGGTCGAGGTAGTCCGCCGAGTTCCGGTACGGTACAACAACACTAATCATCCCCGAACCTCCTCGTGTCTTCCGGCGTGTCGATGTCGCAGGTGTAGTCGTTTATCACCGTATAGCCTCTGGCCCCCTTCCGGAGCGGAGTTCCGCAGATGACCTTCCACAGTTCCCACGCGATCGGGTGACGGCTGAACCGCCCCTGTTCGTGCCACTTCTTCGTCAGCTTAATCGCCTCCCGGAACCGTTCCTGGTCGACGACCTTGTAGGCGAACGGCTCGCGGTATGGTTTGGGATAGTCCGGAGCGAACGGTTTCTTGCTGCCGAAGAGCATAATGCCGGATGTGTCCGTCTCGACGATGGTACGTATTGCCTCGGGACTGAAGAAGACGTCCCCAAAGACGTAACATGCGGCCTCTTCGGTCGGATAGAAACAGTCCACCCACCATCCGTCGACGTCCTCGTTGCCTCTGACTACCCATCCGTTCTCGTGATGCAAGACCGGGACGCCGAAGCCCTCGAACCGTTCGTTGTTTGAACTGATAGCGATGTCCTCGATGCCGGCCTCACGCAGCAGCCGGATCGTCCGTTCGATAAGCCTCTCGCCGTTTATCTCCGTGAGCTGCTTCGGCGTTTCGAATCTTGTGTAGTTTCCGCCGGCCATGATGATGTATTTCACGTTTATTCCTCCAGTTTTTTCTTCTGCTTTTTTCTTGTTTCTCGATAAATGGCGAGCATATCCATCGCTTCCTCATACGCTTCGTCGTCCATTCTCGTTAGAACCGTTTTGATTAGCTCCGTCATAACATACATCCCGTCTATTGGCGGTTTGACGTTTCGCCCACCGTTGAGGAAGAGAAACTCGTTTTTGATTGCTCGGACAGACTTCTTTTTCACATCGGTCCAGTATTCGTAATCTTCAAAGGCACTCTTGAGCTCTTCATCCGTGCCAACAAGTTTTTTAATTCTCGCCCGCGCTTTTTTGTACTTTCGCTCGCTCTCGACGTACCGCTCGACTCCGTTAGAAAATTCAAACGCAGAGTCTTTGACCATCATATCGAGCAAGTCTTGCGCTGCATCGTTATCAATATCTTTCAGCACCCCCCCGGATTTTTGCTGGAGAGTTTCTGCCATTTCTCATTACCTGTGTTGTATGACATTATTCTGCCTCCTCTATCTCATAAACCACCGGCTCGACCAGTTTCTTTGTCTGCCGGCAATACTCACACTTCTCGCACCGTCTCGGCTCGACGTCTCCGGACTTTATAAGGTCGAACCGTTCTATCTTTGCCTCGACCAGACCGGCCGCTGCGTCCAGGATATGCTGCGGGATCTGAATCACCGCAACGTCCGGTATTTTCTCTTTTGTAACCGCTACGAGGTAAAACGGTAACTTTTTACCGGTTACAGCCTCGACGACTCTCTGATAAACCGCGCCCTGGATGTCATAGCCCCAGAATTCGACCCACGAACGCCGTCCGCCGAACGAATCGTCCCAGAGATCTCCGAAGTCCTTTACACACTTTAGATCGACTATCCTCTCCCCGGGACGGTACACGTCCATTTTTATCTTCCACGGTACACCAAACAGCTCCGCCGTCTGGATGACCTGCTTCTCTCCGGCGAGGTAGTCCATCATTAACGGCTGCTTAGTGACCGCCTGGATCATATCGTCCGCCCTCTGGAACTTCGCCAGGAGTCCGCCGCCTCGCTTCGAGAACATCACGTCCCGGTGCTCCTCGATAAACTGTCCGAGCTCTCCGGAGAAATATGCGTCGACATACGATCCAATCAGCAGCGCATCGGTCTCTTCCCGCCTATAAAGTCCGCGGACCGATGCGAGACCCATCGCCTCGCACCGATCGAACTCTTTGAACTGAGACACGGACCAGAACAGGTCGTTCGCCATGCGGTCGTGGTAGTTTTCGGCGGTCAATTCATAATTACAAATCATTCCGCCCTCCCCGCGATGATACGCTCCTCTTCGGTGAGGATCTGACACAGGGCGATCGTAGCCGACTCGTACAGCTGCCTGATGTCCTCCGGGATCCCGCGCGTGTTCGTCTGGTTTATCTTCCTGTACCACTCCTCGAAGAGTGATTCTGTGATACGTTTTCTATCCATCGCCGCGTAGCGATCTGGGCCGACCGGGTCGAAAAACAGACCGGACGGTCTATCGTTCGCCCCCATAATCTCCCGCACATCTATATATCGTTCCATTTGGTTCCTCCTTGTTTAACTTATCAGCGTACTCCTGCGCGTCCTTTTTCGTCCTGTAGTAGTTCCCTGACGCCTCCATCGTTCCGTCTCGGAGCGTTCTGCACACTTTGTACCAGATAGCCCCGCCGAACTTCGCCGCCTCCGGTATCCATTTAGTTGTCTTTCCCATCTGTTTCGTCCTTGTGCATCTTCGCCATTATGTCGTCTATCTCTCCGACCATCTCAGCACGCATAACGTGAAATGCCGGCTCACATTTTTCAATCAGCGTCTTCGGGAGACGCATGACGATCTTCGCCGCCTCGGCACCGATATCCATAGCTGAGCCCTCCATGTACACGTCGAGCTCTGTGTAGTCTCCGACGTTTTTCGCTGTTACCTTAATCATCGCTCTCCTCCTGTTCCTGTTCGTTATCCTTATCCGGCTGATACACTCTCAAAACGACGCCGGTGTCCTCTGTATGTCCTCCGCCGATACTCGGTCCGATTCCCTTCGAGTCGCGAAAATACTCTTTCTGTTCGAGTTGGAGATAGAGACCTCTGTCCATAGCAGCGACGGAAATCTTCTCGAATAATTTCAGAACTTCGTTCGTCATGCCTCCGCCTCCTGCTCTGCCTTTGCTGCACTCGCGCAGTCGTAGCACATATACTTCCCGAACTTCGACAGCGCCCTGTTTGCGATGACCTTCGCCTTGTGGGTCTTGCCGTCGACCGTTACGTCCGTTATCAGCTCCCCGCAGACCTCGCAGTAGATCTCGTCGGTCTTCGGAGCGTACTCTCTGACCCGGATGCACTCTGTAGTCTGCCCGAACGCGTTGATAGTTGCCTTATACAGTGCGATTTTTTTCTTCTCCCAGTCCTCGACCTTTGTCGACCCGTGAGCCTTCGAGATCGCCTTCGCGTTGGTCGTGTTGCAGATCATCGGTTTGTATCCGTTCTCCACGAAGTGCAGCGTCATTTTGCGCTCTGTTCCGCGGTCGTTCTTTACTTCGTCGCGCTGGACGTGGTCGATCGTCAGAATCGTATCTTTGCCATCATTGAGATCCCACGCGCCCAGGAACGACTTGTCCATGAATTTCCGGAAGTCTCCGGTCAGTTTCTCGCTCATGCCGGCACCTCCTCGTCCTGCGGAAATCCGCGATAGAATGTTCCGATCGCTCCGTTTGAATATACTTCTTTAGCGACTTCTTTCAGAATTGCCCCGAGACTGTTCGCCGTGACGTTGATCCGGACGGTGTAACCGCCCTTGTAGACTATTTCGACCGATTCGAGGCCCGGCTTCTTGTCGTATTTGCAGCTGATAACCTCGCTCCGGTCGTCAGCCATGAGCAACGCTTCGATCTGCTCAGTGTATCCTTTTTTATCTTCCATGTTTTCACTCCTCCGTCAGTGTGTAAACTCCATATCTCGCCCCGTTCGGGCTCTTCCTGTAAACCATCTTTATCTTGTGGCCCGCTCTCCGGAGCTCCATGATCCTCCGTGGCAGACTCATAATATTAAGCTCTGTGACCGCTTCCCTTGTCGTCAGCTCGCCGCGTGTCTGCAGCCAGTTGAGGACAGCCTTTGTCTGTGTAACCTTATTGGCCATGAATGCACCTCCTATACCGGATACGTCGTGACGATCGCCGCGAAGATGACCGCCCAGAATCCAATTCCCAAAAGACCATAACGGACGCGGTCGATTGCTGACCCTTGTCTTACTCTGTAACGCATATCCTTACCCTCCCGTCGTTCAACATTTCGAATAACTTCTCACAGGCGCGCGACCTTCTGTCGGTTCTCTTGGATTCCGTGAACGGACACCCGCCCCACTTCGCCCGGAGATCCTCCGTTCCGTCTGCCTTCAGTGCCGGCGTGAAGAACGGGCAATCTTCGCACGTCAGACGCACACCCTGCAGCTCGTACTCTTCGTCCAGTGTCTCCGGAATACGTTCGCTTTCCGTGTACTGGATCCGAGCGATCAGTCCCTCGAACGTGACCGTCGGGTTCTTGTCTCTCAATTCGACCAGTTTTGCATTAAGTTGTTCAGTTAGTGTCTGGGCCGAGTCTGCTGCGACGATGGCATACTGCTGATAACTTCTGCTAATCATGAAAAAAATCACCTCCGATTCTGTAATCTTCTGGTGATTCGTAATTGTACATATTCAGTTGTCCGAGGGTCTACCCTACTCCGAATTTAGAGAATGCCCTTTTTTATGATTATCGGAATACTTGTAGGTCTTTTTAACCGGCCCGCCTTATTGCGGACCGTCCCTCTTCTGTCAGAATATTTAATTCGAATCACCGTTGTAGAGATAGTAGCACAAATGTAATGCCATGTCAATTAATAAATGTTATACTAACCTACGGAGGTGATTCTATGGCAAAATGTATTCGCTGCGGCGGGTCCTTCCTGCTGCATAAAAAAGTAAAACTGCAGGACGCGGAAATCTGCAGTAAATGTTTCTATGAGCTCGGTTTCGACAAAGGCTATCTTCTAATTTCTAATATGTACCCTTACGAGAAAATCAAAGACGGAATCGACGCATATTACGAGAACGAACGCAAATCGGAAGCAATCGAAGCAGCAAAAGAAAAAGCGATCCGTTCCGTCTCGGTTGGTATAACGAACTACGGCCAGGAGCGAGACCTAATCTGCACCGAGGAAGAACGCGCGATCTTCGAGGAGCTGGAACTCATGGTCGACGGTATGGATCTACCTGCCCCGCTGCAGCTTGTCCGTGTCTCTGATAATTATGTAACAGCTAAAATCGGCGACTGGGATCTGGCGCGGATCAAATATACCAATCGGGCGAAGTGGATCCTGTTTCCGACACTCGAGCGATCCGACGCGAAGCACCCTATCGATGACCCTTCCGACGTGACGGACTTCGAAGATATTGTCGCCGAATCGGTCGAGCATATTGTAAAATACTTCTGAGACCTGCCTCACAAGGTCTCTGTCGCCTTCTCCGTTGTGGGCGTAACGCAAAAAACCCGGAGCGTCATGCCCCGGGTTTCTGCGATTCTTCGGAGGAATCAATAGATATATAAAAGGGAAGCGCGCCGCACGAAATCGACCAAATGAACTTATAATAATTGACTACATGCACGTCCCCTTTTATACCACTGTTATGCGTTGAGCATTTTATCCACCCACCTCTGCACGTCAGCCTTGTACTGTACCTCTACGTCACCGCAGTCTGCCCATACTTGTTCTGACCGAGGAGTGCGTGTATCTGTGTAGGTGTGAGTTGGTATGTGGTTGGGGTGCCGCCCAAATCAACCACTTGCGCTCCAGTAGTAGGTATTCTTCCTTCTATATATTCGTCAATGCTCGACACCCACGGACCGACAAGCGTTTCGCCATTGTATGAGGTGTAATATGGATATGCCGTCAGCACCCCTGTAACCAAATCCACCGTACCGCCGTATACTGTGCCTGCCTCGGTTTGCCATGTGATGGGGTAGGTTGTGCCGTTGTACGGGATATAACTTGATGGTGCAGTTGTTCCCTCTGTGAGCATTGTTGTGTCAATATCACTTGCGTAAATGTTTATACCGACATAATATGCGTTTGCGGGTGAGGTTTTTGTGCCCGACACTGTACCAGTTCCGCTTATTCCAGCCCAACTGATGTTGCGCCCGTATTCGTCATACCACCATACACACGACCATGTATTACTTGATGTTACATTGGTGAAATAATAGTCCGTTGATGGTTTTACTCTTATCAGTTCCGTCCTTGCAAAAGATGACGCGACAGATGCCGTACCACTTGCGTTGAACCTTTCCCCCAAAACAATTTTGGTTTTATCAATAAAGTTCACTCCACAATCCGTCACCTCGCACCCTGTCCATCCTGTGATGGGGCAGATGTTGGAGTATGGTGTCCAAGAGGTAAAT
>JAFWGQ010000001.1 GCA_017512365.1 Mogibacterium sp. | reverse complement strand
TTCTCAAACTTCTCCTCAATGATCTCCAGACCGAGGCCTCCGTCAACGCAAATTGAAGTTGCTATATCTCCTTTCGGATACACGATCCTGAAGTTCCAGCCATATACATCACCACTCACCATCCAGTCCTTGTAGCTGACAAGGTATTCATAATCATACAGCACGGGATTCCTGGTGATGTCTCCTTCCCTCTCATTCCCACGGGAAATGACATACTCTTTCTTCAGAGACAGAGACTTTTGTCTTATAGCTCCAATTTCCTTCTTTGATGCATCGGACACATATATGTACCGTCCACCGTCACCGATTCTGGCATCAACATAATATTTCTCTACTCCGGCTTCATCATAGATCCAGTACAGTCCGTCCCAGGCAAAAACATTTTTCAGTACAAGTTTCATAATCCGCTCCTCTGTTTTATCTTGATGCCGCAATAACTAAACTTTTTTCTGCATTTAATTATAAGGCTTGCTTTGTGTTATGTCGAATTGATTAAACGGACTGCATAAGCAAGAGCTCGCAAGCCATTCTCCGAATAACAGTGTTTACAAGTTGTGCATCATCAAGTTCACTCACCTTTTTATTTTCTAGATAATAAAAGATAATATAAGCAGTTGATAAGCATAGCCCCATTTCAAGAATGAATGTATAGATTGATAAAGGCCAGTAATACCAACAGATACACCAACCTTTACCATCCATACACTATAATTATAAAGATAGCATCTCCTTCACTATATGATCGCTTGCCTTTACCATCCCAACGAGCACCAGCATATTGAACACGAGCTCTCCTACATACTTCCAGACCATGGTCGCAGCCGCCGCACCATCATCCACGACAGGCGGGCTGGTCGCGAACTTACTGAATATGACGCAGGCAAGAACTATGATCGCGCCTTCAAGACACACTCCGGCATAACTCTTCAGGAAGCTGACTCCGATGCTCTGAGTAGGCTGTCCTGCAAATGTCGAAAGCGGTATTGGCGCTATTGCTGTGTACATATACAGTCTGAAGAATCTTCCATACACCGTGAGTATGATGATGAAAGACAGGACTGTTATGAACAGGCTCCCTATGAGAGTCACCGCCCAGAGCGGGATGCTCTCAAAGAATCCGCAGTCCTCTATAGCCGTGACCATAGACTGCGGCAGAGTGGTCTTGGTCGCTGAGCCAACGCCCGAGGATCTCATGATCGTTGTCATGACTCCCTGTGCGATATCGAAAAGTGCCAGCATATCAAAGGGATGCCTATTCTACATCAAATACATAGTCTTCCATCTGGATATCGAAGTTATCGCTGTATGCTCCGATCTGGATCTTCACCGGCTTTTCCGGATCGAGTCCTTTGAACCTGATTATGCCTTCCTTGGATGCTCCATCCAGGATCTCGCCCATGTCGTCATAGCCAGCCTCATAGTTGTCTTCATGATTGAACTGTTTACCGTCCTGTATCGCCTTTGCATCGAATGTATAGATCGATGCTTTATAGCCGGACTCGTTTTTAACAGTGACATACACCCTGGCTTCACCCTTTGCATACTCGATCCTGTCGAGAGTTAATTTAACTCCATGCTGATCCTGTGTCTCTCCGACAGTCTTTGTGCTTTCGGCTGGTGCATACAATTCATCATAAGATCCGACTTCCAGCGAGTCTGCTTTAATAAGAATAGCCGTTACTTCGCCTCCCAGCATGTTTTCACCTGTGAAGGTTCCATCGATTTTTCCGTCGACTCTGATGTAGTCGTTTTCCTTTACACCTGATGCCATCTCCTTATCGGCATACACCATGAACTGATGGTTTGCCGTCTCAGGATCGTACCATGCCTGAAGCGCTATATTGTCGCCGTCCTGATCGACATTAAATACCTTGCCGGCAATGTTTATGTACTTGCCTTTGTATGCATTTCCATCGCTCAATGCAGCATCGATTTCTGAATCCTCTAGATATACCTTCTCTGCAGGTTCCGAAGAACCACAGCTTGCCATTAAGAATATTGCTGCGAATAGTGCCAGTATTATGGCTGCATGCTTCTTTAGATTCATCGTCTTCATCTTTCATCCTCCCGGCTCAGCGCCTTAATATAAGTGTGTTTTATCAACTGCAGAGTATCCCCTGCGGAAGAATACAACCTGTGTTCCTACTCTATATAAGTGCCAGTGAATCAATAAGATTCAAAACATTTCTGATTTCCTGTCTTCTCTTCTTCTCTTTGTTTCTTCTCTCAGCAGCTCTGTATCTTTTGGTCCCATTTTTAGGTGCAGCCTTTACCTTCTTTGGTTTCGGCAGCGGATTATCAAGTCTGTACCGGTCGTGATCATCTATATATTCAAGCATCTTCATCACGTCACTATACCTGTCCGTCTGTAAGTGATAGCACTTAGTGTTGCCTCTTGTGTTCCTGTGATAAAGGATGTATCTGCTGCCTTCTCCAGGATATGCCTTCCAGTCGCTGAAAGGCGTAGTGATCATCAGCTCTCCATTTTCAACTTTATAGCTGATTGCCCTTTCCCTGCAGAAATCCAGCATCTCTTCATCCCGGTCATTAAGCCGTCTTGCCATCGGATCACAGCATTTGCAAAGGCGATATCCGTCCTCTTTCGTATAGTATGTATTCTCGTAATAGCCAAGGTTTACTTCAGATATCCTGCTTACAAAGTGGCATCCTGGATAGTGTGCGACCCTGCTCTTCATATTCACCATGTTCATCCCGGTCCTCCTCTCTTCTGCTAAGTGTGTTTTATATGTCCGCGCATATTGTCATGCGGCTTCAGTCATCGCACTGCCGATCAGGCTCCATCCATTATTCTGCAGTTCCTGCGCCAGGCTGCTTCCGATACTGTCAAGTGTTCTGAGCTCAATGCTTTCTCCGTCTTCCCGGTACAGCATCTGTTCCGGAAGATCCGTTGACAGTGTCTTGAAAATATCCAGAATGTAATCGATATTTGCTTTATCCATCTCAGTACCGCCTTTCAATAAACACAGTTCCTTCTGATGCCTAAAGTCTAAAAACGCAGGTGTCCCAAAAAACTCACACGCATCCACCATTCCGGCTGCCAATCAGGCAGTTTTTGCTGATTTGCTTCGCAAGTCCCAAAAAACGTACATCAAAATCCAGACATAATAAAAACGGCACTAGTTCATAGTGCCATAGTGCCTTAGTGTCGTCTTTTTAAGCTTTTATATGCCGTACTGCTCTGATGTCTGTTTAAGCAGGGTCTGCATCTGCTCTACCACAGGATCCGGACCGACTATCCGTACTCCTCCCCCGAGCGAGATGATCCAGCCAAGAAAGTGATTGCTGACAGCCACTGTAACAGTCGTTCTGAAGTGATCTTCATCCACCGGGGCTATGATTATGTCCTTGCCGAAGCGATCGATCAGAACCCCGACCATCCTGTTCTCGCCCTCAAGCATGACTTTGGTCTCAACGCCCACATTCATTCCGAACAGCGAGCTTGTATAGCTGGCGATATTGAACTCTTTGAATGCTTCCTTTCCTTCTCTCGGATCATCCAGGATAGTGATCTCCTTCATCTTGTCGACGCGGTAGTGAGTTATCATATCATGCTTGGCGTCATACACGACAAGATAGTACATCTCGTCATCCCACATCAGGACCCACGGGCTCAACTGATACCATCTGCCGTCATATCTGGGCTCCATTTTCTTTTCCAGATTCCAGTCATAGTATCTGAACCTGATCTGCCTGTCCGAGTTGATGGCGTTATGGATCTTGTCGACGTTATAGTAGATGCTCTCGTTCATCGTCTTGACACGCCCTGCGATCAGGACCTGTCTGTGGAGCTGGTTCGCATCATGTTTGCTGGCAAGAGCCTCTATCTTCTTGATCAGATCACGCGACTTATGCTCGCTGATGAACTTTGATGACTGAACAGAGTCGACGAGCAGCTTGAGCTCAGGAAGCTCGAAGTCGCGGCTGCCGAGATAATAATAATAGCTGCGGCCGTCCTGTGATGTCAGGATATCCAGGCCGAAGTCCTTGAGCTCTTCAAAATCCTGGTACAGAGTCTTGCGGTCAGCATTGACTCCGTATGCCGCCAGCTTCTGTATGATCTCCGGCATCGTGATATAGTGGTTGTCATCCGTCTCTTCACTGAAGATCTTTACCAGATACAGCATTTTCTGTTTCTGGTTCACGCCTTTACGTTCCTTAGCCATGGTTTCCATCCTTTCGGCATTACTGTCCCGTTTTTCCCACAGCTAAAGTATACATCAGTTATCACTCCTGTGCTATCAGTCATCAAGTATCAGATCGTACAGGATTATCTCATCCATTGAGACAGGTTGTTTGGCCGGCTTTACCGGAGTTGCCTTCTTAAGGTCCTTACCTTTCACAACATAAACGCTGTTGTTTCTGGAGGCTTGTTTCTTTTCCTGCTTTTCCGCTCTTTTATTGATACTTCCAAGGAGTCTGTTCCAGTTCTTCCGGAAGTCGAAAGGCGGTCTGTCCAGCCTTGGCTCTGTCTTCATGATATTTGCTCTGATGATATCTGCTGTCCAAATAATGAAACTGATCAGGCACATCGCAAAGTATATGGAGAAGAACGCAGGGATCACCAATCCCATAAACACAAAGATGATAACACTCCATTTCAGTACCCAGAGGGCTGCCTTACCTCCGAGCTTCACCATCTCCCACCACAGGCTCATGGTGGTCAGTATCATTAAAGTAATCATGTGGCACCTCTTTCTCGCTGCAGATCAGTTCCGTTTCTGTTTCATCACGGACGTCCTTTAGTTTGCAGCAGCAAATTACACTAAGTACACTCATTCCTATTCGATTGTCCTTTCCTCTTTTCTGGCTACAGTCTACATCTTTGAAAGTCCAAAAAAAACGACTCCCTTGCATACAGCGTATGTAAAGGCAGCATTTCTGCTGCCAGTTTCCTTTTTAGAGGCATTTCTGCACATTTGTAGAAACGATAAAAGATATCTGATCGAACGGTATAACATAGTCGTGGAACAGGTTTCCATACTCCAGGTATTTTTTCTTCCCACTTTTGAAGTCTCCGATTATTCCTTTTCCAGGCGGAGTATCGTAATCCTCTCCGTAGACCATTACCTCACCGTTTTTCATATGCAGATCATAGAACTGAAAGTATTCAGGGAATTTATCTGTACTCATTTTTTCTCCTTTCCGGCACCAATCAAATAGAGTGATACCTTAAAACTAACCTGTTATCATTGTCAGTATTTCCTTGGTGAATGTGATTATGATTCCGCCTGCCACAGTAAGGAATCCATTGGCTCTCTGGCTCGGGTCGTGGGACTTCAGCGAAAGTCCGACCTGCATGATGCCAAGGCCAAGCAATATAAGTCCGATCGCCCTGATCAGACTGAATATGAACTCACTCAGCCTGTTTACCGTACTGATCGGATCTCCTGCTGCATATGCGTGGCATGCTCCGACTATAAGAGCAACCACTATAGCTGTGTATAGAAGCATTCCCAGCTTCATGGTGCTGCTCGCTCCTTTGAGATCAACCATCTTGTCTTTCTTATCCGTCATTATTGTCTTCCTCCTTTTTCTTATTCTGTTCTTCTATCTCCTGTGCTACTTCTTCCTCTGACAACAACGCATAATCTGAGTCGCCAAGCTCTATCGCGTGCACATTCTCAGATGCCTCTTTTATAAGCTCCGGATCGAATACCAGCTCTATTGATGGACCCGCATCCCACGGCTCTCCGTGGACATATGCTTCAGTTTTCCCATCCGCTGTCATCCTCACATCCGGATGCTTCATGATGTCATATTTCAGATCCATGATCGGCCTCTCGCCTCTGATGAAAAGAAGTGCGTAGCGGTTGTCCAGCATACGCACTTCATCAGGTGTCATGAGCTCCCTGCCTGTATTCTGATAATTCGTAGAGTAGTTGCCGTTCCTTCCCGTGCTCTTTCCGTAGGTATTGGTATCTATAGTCTCCTTACCCAGTAGCTCCGAGACGTACTTGTGAGTTTCTTTCTCATTACCGCCCAGGTATACAAACTCATCGCAGTTGCCGACTATCGACTCCCACTGTTTCTCGAAAAGAGCTTTGAGCTGTGCCAGGTTCTGCAGGATAATGCTTACCGACACCCCTCTTGATCTCATTACTGAAAGGATCTTGTCAAAGTCATCCGGCAGAGACACATTCGCAAACTCATCCATCAGGAACTGTACATGCACAGGCAGGCTTCCGCCATACTTCTTGTCGGCTACCTCGAAAAGCTGCTGGAATAGCTGCGTATAAAGAATGCTGACAAGGAAATTGAAGCTCGTGTCGTTATCCGGGATAATGGCAAACAGCGCCGTCTTTTCCTCCCCTAGTTCCCACAGATCCAGCTCATCGGTTATGGTGAGCCCGGCAACACTCTCCAGATTGAACTTTTCGAGTCTTGCCGCCAGTGTGATCTGTATCGACTTCAGAGTTTTTGCAGAGCCAGAATGGTATGCATCGTAATACTTCAGCGCAATGTGTTCAGGCTCATTCCGCCTGAGATCATAGAAAAGATTGTCAAGAGCGCTCGGCACGCTTCCGTCCTCCTCATCCACATCTCCTGCTCTCAGCATCTCCATAACCATAGCAAAGTTCTGCTCATCCTCCGGAGCCTCGTATTTCAGATAAAAAACAAGAGCCATCAAAAGCATCTGTGCCGCCGTGTCCCAGAAGGGATCCTGGCTTTGAGCTCCTTTAGGTGTTGTGGACTTGAAGAGATTCGTTACAAGTCTCTGTACATCGTTATCATCTCTGAGATAGACGAACGGGTTGTAGCAGTGGCTCCTCGGCATATCTATCAGGTCCAGAACTCTTACCTTGTACCCCTTCCTCTGTAGCAGCCAGCCGGTGTCACGCAGAATCTCTCCTTTTGGATCAAGAATCACAAGGCTGCAATTCCCCTGCATCACATTCGGTTTTACAAAAAACCTGGTCTTTCCTGCACCGCTTCCCCCGATGACCAGTATGTTCAGGTTTCGCCTGTGTCTGTGAGCATTAAAGCCGATCCTCACATTTTGCGTCAGTATCTTGTTCATACTGTCGGGACGCTGTCTGTACTTGCGGTTCACAGCTACAGCATTGCCCCACTTTGCCGAGCCGTGCTCCTCGCCACGCCGGTAGTTGCGTCGTGTGGACAGCCATACGCCAATACCCATGACATACGCAAAGAGACAAAATAAAACAGCCTTCAGGCTGCTGTTTGTCCACTCTATATGCCATGGGTCAGCAAAGATCACTTCCATTTTTGAGACAATATCGAATATGCTGTTCTTCCAGTATGGTGCGATCTTCAAGGCCATCCACACGACCGGCAACGTTCCGGCTGCCGCGATCAGCCAGTCATCTCTGCGACTACCTTGAGTATCCGTAGGAAGCCCCTTTCTCTGCCACCATCAGATTCTTCGGTCCTTTTTCGATGATCTTCATGATGAGATCATCGATTGGGTCGGTGGGGCTCTTCTCTCTGATCTGCTTATTACGCAGGAGATTCAGTGCATTGATAATGATTCCCTGCTCATACTCATCCAATTCAACTTTTTTTGTGTTACGCACAGGCATCACCTCTCTTCTCTGTCGTCTCTATTTTTGGTTTCGCGACCGAGCTCAAGAACTTCCTGAACTCTCAGATCTATTGAATCTGCTACATGTTTTATAATGCCTAGCTGTGCCCTGACATCTTTCTCTTCCTTTCCCGGATACTCAGAAGATATCCTTCCAAAATCTATTTCCGGTGCATCGAAGCCATAATGCTTAGTCAGTATATATGCCGACATCTCTGCCTGACGGATCACCGCTTCTCTTGTGTTGTAATCGTTGCCCGTCATGATCTCAACGGCATGCTCTTTTGCTACAACAAAGAGTTTCGTTGCCGGATCCAGGCCCTCTTTCACCCTGATAAGCTTATCGTTATGATCATAGAGCGCATATGCACCATCAGGCAGTTCCGGCACTTCCACAGCTGCAGGAAAAGTTGCCATGATTGCATCCGGTGCTTTGCTATAGTTAAGACTCACGATGTCGAAATCTTTGATGACCGTCTGCTTTACATCGAACATCTTCACCACCTTTGAGCCCATGCCTAAGGTCCCGTTCTCCTTCTGGAATCTGTATGAACCAAGAGTCTTTATTCCTGTTTCTCCCTTCAGCACAGTAACTCCGTCAGCCATCCAGTCATCATAGCTTCTGACCCATGTCGCTTCCGGAGCCTGCTCCATAATAAGAAGTACATTGGACACCGAATGCTTGAAGAGCTGCGCCTGCTTGTCGGCGTATTCCTTAAGTCTGTCACCTGAGAGCAGCTTCTGCGTTGCATCAGACAGGAGTTCAAACACCTCTGCCTTTTCCTGTTTCTTGAGCTCTGTATACTCTTCCGAGCTCATTCTTTTCATATCATTTCTGTCTGCCATATCTTACCTTTCCTTTCCCGGCGCCTTTGGGATCGGCACCGCCCTTGCAGCATCACGCGCTGCATCAATTCCTTTTGAGACCAGATCCTTTGCTTTTTCTCTTTTCTCAAGCACGATCTCAGCTTTGTATGCTTCCAGCTTCTCCCTGACTGATGGTCGTTCAGTTTTCCCAGGGAATCCATTTGACCGGTTTGCTTGCATTGAGTTTGGCTCGGACAGATGGTCTCGGTCTGTCTTTGCCAAAGAGGGGTTTACCTGCAGTTCCTCCTGCTTCGGCTCACCCATGATGCGCCGACCGTCACTACGTTCAGCATCATCGATCGGCGGCAGCGATCTTTCCGGATCAGGCTGCCCTCCTCCGAGAGCTTCCTTAACCGACTTTTCTTTTGGAAACATCCTGTCCCTTTCCTTCTGGATATCCAGCGAGACACTGGCACGATCAACTGTAGCCAGCCTGAAGCGTTCTGTTATTCTCTGTATCTTGCTTGCATCCTCTGCCCTGGCAATGACATCTACCGCTGCATTCGGGTCACGATTGCTTCTGTCTTTGAGAACACAATACAGAACACCGTAGCGCTTTGCTTCCTGTGAAAACTTAGGAAGGTCTTTCTGCGTGATCGTGTACACCTTGAGTTCCTTACCGGACTTCAGCATGCTCGTCAGCCTGGCCTTGCCTTTTGTCTTCTGCTCCTGTTTCAGTGTCGCAAATAAAAGAAGCGCGATGTTCTTCGCGCCGTTGCCTGTGATCTTTGCTGCGACTTCCACTCCTTCAAGCGATAGCCTCACGACCTGTTCAGCTGCATCTCCTCCGTTATTCATTCAATCACCTTCTTCCTTTATCTTTCTCTGTCCTTTCTCCTGTCTGCATCAACGATCGACAGATTCTCCTCGATATGAGCCGAGCGCTCTTTTATCTGTCCGCATACTTTCAGTTCATGCCTGAGCTTTCTGATCTCAGATGTCAGCTCCTTGGTCTCTTCTTTCGCCTTTGCTATCTCTTCATCCGGAAGCACACGCTTGGCGATCCGCCTCAGTTCGTCGCGTCTGCTGCCAAGTTCAGACATCCTGTCCTTTATTTCCTCCACAAGGTCATCAAGATCCTCCTCCGTATCCACATGATATTTTGACATGAGCTTTGCCTGCTCGGAATACTGTTCGCATTTCAGAAGGTCTTCCTTCAGAACTATGTGAAGTTTCGTTGGGCTCTGCTGGTACTTTGGAAGATAACCAAGTTCATAGCAATATCTCAGATACAGCTTCTCAAGTCCGCTGCGGCCCATGATCTGGTCGACGCGTCTGCGAAAACTGTAATTATTTGGTATCCGGTAGTGTTGCCTCAGTCTTGCAGTCCTCACAGACGGATCGTTCTCATAGATACGGCGTTCTATGCTCTCGCCGGTATAATCAGCCCCGAGATTATGCGTCCTGATAGACTTCTTCCATCCAGGCGGTGTGACAGTCCAGTACTTGCGGCCAGGATCGAACCTGTAGATATAGCCGCGCTTCTTCAGTTCAGACTTGAACTCTTCTATGTTGAGGCTGAGCGCTATCGATTCATCTATCGCCTGCCGCGCAACGTTGTATCTTGTCGGCATGCCTGCCTTCTCCAGGTTGTACAGATACTGACGCACACCTCTGCCCTTCGGCTGCTCGACTATTGACAAGCCATGCTCCAGGCAGATCCTGTCTGATGTTTCTCTCATCAGCCTGTAGGTATCTTTGCAGTCGTGATAACGTTTGCCGTCCCTGAACGAAATACTGTTGATAACGAAATGGTTATGAGTACAGGCTGTATTCACATGTGTCGCTATGACGACCTGGAACCTTTTCCCCCACAGTTCTTTTGCCAGCTGCACTCCAATCTCGTGCGCCTGAGCCGGAGTTACCTCGCCTTCGGCAAAGCTCTGGTATCCGTGGTAGGCAACTATCCCGCCTTCCTTGTTGAATCGCTCCTTCACTATCTGGAATTCATCTCTTGCAAATCTCTTGTTGCAGTTGAGTGTACTGACAAAGTATTTCATTTCAGTCTTGTCTTCACTCGCTGCATACTCGATCACGTCTTCAAGAGCCTGCTTTGCTTCTTCAGACAAATCGGGAGTACCATTCCCTAATTGCGGGTTTGCTGTCTTCTCACTGTTCTGGACATAGTCGATCGGAGCAGAAAAGCTCTTTCGTATAGGCCATATCTTCGTGACTGCCATTACAGTTCCATCCTTTCCGGAGTCAGAAAACTTTTCTCGATGGCACTCTGCAGCAGATGCCACTTCTCTGCCTCAGCCTCCAGCATCGTGATCACCTCAGGGTCACGCGCCCTCGACTCTATGAGTTCAAGCTTGTCTCCCATCTCTTTTACTATATCCATCGCCTGATAGAATCTGTCATCCGGTGCGGGTCTAGGCGCATAACCCATGATCAGCATGCGGATGAACTGATTGTGATCCATGCATGCAGCCTGTGCTTTTCTGTGCAGGTCTTCTTTCTCATCAAAGGTAAGGTAGACCGGCACTCTGAATTCTCTCTTCCTCAAATGGTATCTCCTCCTCTCTATGGTATGAGTGCTCACATGAGCGCTCATTGCTTTGGTGCATTAAAGTCTTGTCTGCTCGCGGGGTTTTAGGGGCATCCCCTAAGTTGCCGGTTGGTCGTGAGCACCAAAAGGCAGTGCTTGCTGTCAAATCGGCAGACTCCTCCTACCTGCATACATCCTCTACTTTTGCGCGTGGTTCCGGCTCATACTTGACTGATATGAGATCCGTTCCTGTCCTGTAAAACATCTCAGGGAGTTCATATCTCTTCCTGAATTCCTCCTCGAGATCCTCCGGCAGAGACATGAAAGTCTCACTCTCGACAGGTGCGTAGCATATAAAAAACGGACCTGCTATGGCATCATATCTGCCGGATCCATTCTCATCTTTGATAAGTCTGCTAGGTTCCAGATTCATCAGTTTTCCTTCTTCATTGCAGATCAGAGCCACGCTGTCATACCTCGGATCAGACTCTGAGTGGAACGGTTTAAACTCCTGGATCAGTCCTCCTACAGCTGCCTGCATAGACCTCAGGTTTTCCTCTATCCATGTTGCCTCGGCCCTCTCTCCCGGCCTGCAGACAACGACGCGGATAAAATTCTGCTTCTCATTTTCATCATATGTCATGGTTGTAATTCTCCTTTCCCGGTTCATGATCATACAAAAAGACCCAGCCGTTATTGACTGAGTCTGCATGTAATCCGCGTATTCCTTTAATTCATCATCTCTACAAACTTGAATTGTTAGTCTGCTGTATCTGCCAGAATTACGATATACCTGTTCATTCGCCTGCCAGATTCTTTCAAGACTTCCCTCGGAATATCTTTTTGTACAGGAAACGACTCAGCATCCCGATCACCACATTGAGCACAATTAACAGAATGATAAGGAGCGCGATATCATTATCGATCTGGACAGTTGCATCAACAATTCTGATTACAAACCTTGATGTGATCAGCATTATAAAAACAGTCGTGATAATTAATATAGCCTTTTTCATTTGCGGTATTCTTCATAGCACCATCTTGCAATGTTGGCAATAAGGTCTTTAGGAAGAGGTGAAATATACGGAATCCGTATAGTACCTTTACTCACGTCATACCCTGCAAGTTGATCAGCAAAGACAACAGGGGCTTCATCGCCGGGATAGAGTCCGATATGTTTTTTTGATGCGGCAAAATGTATAATGTTCGCGCCCTTCCAGTATGTTGGCATACTCCACGATATCTTTTCCTGTGCTTCAGGAATAGCACTGCGAAGTATTTGCCGAATTTCATTCAAATAAGGCTTTACACTTTCATCTTGCGCATCAATATACTCATCTATCGTTTCGACTTTTCCACAATAGTGCCCCTGGCCTGTCCGGCTAAAACTACGGCCGCACTTTGGACACTTCCACTTATTATTTTTCATAATCGGATAACCCTCACAAATCCCGGTTTATATAATCGTACTATCATTTCCTGACAGTATATCACGCATTTCACAAATTTTTCTTTTTCCCTTACGTTTCAATTAAGGTTCCCGATGCATTATATAGGTGTCAACAGAGACAATAACTTCTTCATAACAACCTCTTAAACACCTTTCACATTCAGCCCCTCGTTATCAATCACGAGGGGCTGTTGTCATATTTCTTCTTTCATCTGGCAGGCTCGTGTCTGGGAGACCCCATGCGCTTTGATCTGTTTTGATACCGAATGTGCATCAGGTAATCATTGCAGTCCTTGCCGACTGGAGGCGGTTCATCACGTATCACATACCTGTTTCCCAGCTGGTCTGTGATGGATCTAGCTGCGCTTTTTCCAGCAAAATCGCTGTCAAGATGCAAGGCTATCGTCTTCACATCTGTGTGATTCTGAAGGGCATTATCAAGAGCTGACGGGATCTTTATATTTGGTTTATTGGGACTAGGCGCATAGACTCCGCCGAGAGATACCATAGGCTCTGCTTTCCATTCACCTGTTTTTATCTTCATCAATGTCGCGTATGAAAGCAGATCTATGGCACTCTCAAACACATGGATCGTGCTGCCGGCACGATTGATCCTGAATGCATATCTTTTGTCTGATCCTGCAGCATCTCCCATCAATCGCTCTCCATTCGTCGCCCGATAGCATGCATATGCTGCAGTTCCCTTCTCATCATATCCAACAAATATGCAGTTATGATATGGCAAAGACTCATACAGTATCCCCTTATCGATGCATTCACAGATTATTTCCTTGTCTATTCCCCGGCTGGCCAGATAACGTATCACCTGAAGATTCGTTTCGGATTTTTCCGGCAGAAGCAGCTTTCTTTCTCCTTCATTCTCTGGATATCTCATTGTTTTAATATCAGAATGATGGAGATTATGTCCCTCTTCGGTCAGTATCTTCATCGCATCCAGAAACTGCATTCCTTTGACTTTGATCAGATAATCAAGAGCAGAGCTGCCGCCAAAACCTCTGCTCCACCACATCCATTTCCCGTTGGATATCTTCAGACTGTCATGTTCTCTGGTGCAATAAGTGTTGCCCCTTACATGGATAAGCTCTGTCGGCTCATATGTCTGCAGATAAGTCAGAAGATCTATCGAACGCGCATGCTTGATCTGCTCCTCGGTGTAGTATGGCATAAGCATCACCTCGCTTCATCACGGACCGCTCTGTTTTGATCCCTCAGCTTCTGTTTATCAAGCGACTTGTCGATCGATGTGATCATCTCATCAGCAGCAGATCTGATCCTCTCAAGTGACGCCTTAAGCTCCTTTGTATCCTTGCCGGAGCTCCATCCCGCAACATAGCTGAAAGAATAATCAGAAGAATCCAGGCCATAATGCTGGCATATAGTGTAGGCAATACTCTCGGCCTCGACCTCTTTGGTGCGCCTGTCTACCATATACTCCTTGTCCAGATGCTCTTTTGCATGCAGCTTTTCATGTGCCATCTCATGGATCATTGTCTTGATCGTCTGCATCTGGCTCATGTCAGATTTGATCACGATCTTCCTGTCGGTATCGCTGTAATAACCCTTCGCTCCGCCCTGGATGTCTTCTGTATATATAGGGACCGGACAGATTTCAGTCAGTGCATTGAACAGTTTTCTGTAATCACTTACATCGCCTTTGAGCTCGTCTACTCCTACAGACGGAAGATCCGGGCCGTCGGTCTGTGATATATCGAAGGTCGTTACGACTCTGAATCCGTCCCTCTCTTCTATTTTCGGTTTGCCGTTCTCATCCTTCTCTTCTGTCTCCACTTTATACTTACATGGAGCGATTATCTTTATACCCTTTTCACCTTTACGCACCTGCCTGCCATGGTCCTTCTTCCATGCCTGATAACCTGCACACAGACTTGCTTCAGGATACTGCAGTGCAATAAGAAGTGTGTTGTTCAGACTGTAGTTATGGAACTTGCTCATGCATTTCAAGTATGCTTTGTATACATCGCTTTCGAATACCGCCTTGACTCCCTCCTCAAGCTGCGCTGTTATCTCAGCTATCCTTTCCTTCCTGGATTTCGTATCCGGACTTCTGTTTCTTTTCTTACTCATGTGCTTCACCATCCTTTTCTGCATAATAAAAACTGCAGACGTGATGCCTGCAGTGCATGTAATTGCTTATTATGCTGAACTATCCTATCGCATGAAATCCTCTTTCATTTTCATTTACAGGAATCGTTTTGACCTTCATATCCTCTATCCGTATATATGTGCCTCTCTCGACCGCTATGATCACATTACTGATCTGTTCTTCTGTTCCCTGCACCTCCATAGTAACAGAACCGCTCGGATCATTCCTGACCCAGCCTGTTACTCCGTACATTTCTGCAGCATGTCTAGCTCTGTATCTGAAGCCGACGCCCTGCACCCAGCCATTGAAAACTATATGCTGACGTATAATGCTAGTCATATATCGTGTAATCTCTTTCGAAGAGTTCCTCACTGATCTGCTCGTGAAGGATCTCCTCCGGCACTTTTTCCATAAGCTTTTCTGTTATGAATTTCTTGCTCTTCTGTGCGTATTTAGGCAATTTGTTCCCAGCAAGTATATGAGAAAATTCTGACTTCCATAGCAGGCTCATCTTATTCTTCAGCTTTGCCTTCGGGTTGGGTTTTGCCTCCCTGATCCGATAGAAATCAACTTCTCCTTTGATGAGTTCAACGGATATGATGCCCCAGTATTCGAGCCCCTGATCATCCACCAGCAAGGATATGCAATATCAACAGAAATTCGCATATCCTTTTTTCATGCTTATTTTATCGACTTGCAACTTGTTCAAGAAATTCCTTTGCTTCTTCAATCCCTCCGCAGGCCTTGAAGCTTTCGGACACTCTTCCAGCGCATTCTTTGTAATGCGGTACTTCTAAAACTTTTGTCAATGCATCGAGTATGTCTTCCCCCGAGATGGATTGAAGCCTGACTCCTGCGCCAAGTTCTTCGACTCGTGTGGCCACTGCATTCTGTTCCGGAGTCTGAGGGAAAAGCACAAGCGGTACTCCATAGTACAGGCCCTCGGAAGCCGAGTTCATGCCGCAGTGTGTGATAAATGCATCGGCAATCGACAGAACTGCCATCTGATCCACTGACTCGTATACCTGCATATTGTTTGGGATTTCATCGAAATGATCATGATTGGTTCCCATGGAAATAATCACCTGCCAGTCTGCCCCCGCAAGCGCGTTAATACAATTACGATAAAACTGTTTGTTTTGATTCACAGTTCCCATCGATATGTATATGGTCTTGTCTGCAGTCTTTTCTACAGGCTCAGTGATCGGCCTCATAGACGGGCCAATGAAATGGTACCTGTCCGAGAAAGTCTCAGCGCATGGTTGGAAGTATTTAGAAGTGTAAACGATTGTATTCGTGTCGTTATCGTTCTGCACGATGTCGAGCAGGCTCTTCACCGGATACCCCTTTTCTCGCAAACGTTTCAGCTGTTTATTGATGCGCGGCATGGCAAATAACATCTTGCCTATATCCCAAACGCTCTCCTGCATATATTTCGCAGAATAGCGATTGAAAGCGAAAGTAGTTGTCGACGAGACATACGGCAAGTTATGTTTCATGGCTACAAGTTTGCCCCAAAATGCTACTGAATCGGAAACGACAATATCGGGTTTGATATCTTCTATGGCGCGTGATGTCATATCGTCAAGAGCGAGTGTTGACGAAACAAGCAGTTCAGTCGCAAAGACCTTGTCCTTGCCGACGCGGTCCGCATTATCTTTATCTTCCATTTCAAAATCGTATCCGTCACAGCTTACGAATGTCGCGCCGGCGTTCTCAATCTTTTCTCGGAATTCTTCAAATGAAAAATACCAGATCTGATGTCCGGCTTCAGTAAGTTTCTTAACCAGTCCGAGCGTCGGATTAGTGTGTCCATGCGCAGGGATACAAAACCAGGCAATTCTCATTACTTCTCACCATCCTTCTCTCCTGTAAAGGCAGCATTGAACAACTCTGAAAATGCACCGCTATTCGGAATTGCCAAGCCGCGATCTTCGTCGCCCAGAATCAGCAATGTGTCGCCGGGTTTAATATTAAAAATATCGCGGGCTTGCTTCGGGATCACGATCTGCCCTTTCTCTCCGACTGTAGCCGTCCATGCGTATTTCCCTTTTGGTGTAGCCATGTCCACCCTCCTTGGTATGATTTGTATAACTTATCATACTTAAAAACACTTTTACATGCAACTGCATTTACATATCCCTTTTCGTGGGTGTCGGAGTATGCATAATTTGACGATTACTTCGTTTTTGTTGAAACTATATGTATTAGTCAACAAAGCCCTTGATATTCGACGATTTCAAGGGCTTTTTCGTTGAGGAAACTTGAGGAAAATTTCATATTTGAATGATACTTTTCTTTGAAATTTCAACGTTTTTTCAGCATGTAATTTTGCCCATTTACTTACAGCATTTTATCTTTAACCGTATTAGCATTGGTGTACAGGGCGTCAGACCCTGGGCACTCTGCATCAGCCTCAGTATTTTCAATGCTTTGATGATTATTGACTTGAGGAAAAATGAGTATTTGTTAAAAGGCATTATAAAAGAGGGTTCACCGGATAGAAAGTTGGATGATGTCGCTATACCTCCTTTCATATTTGTAAGTGATTTCCGGATCACCCGCTTCTGTTACAGTAAATATCAATTAAGTATCTCTTCGAGCGCGTTCCTATCCTTTACCGTGATTTTTCTGCCTTCAACCGTTATCAAACCGTCATTTTGCATTCTCATAAGTTCTCTTGAAAGAGATGGTCTAGCTGCATTGAGAAAATCTGCTGTCTCTTGCCTGCTCATGGAAACTGACATGGATGATTTGTCACCAATGCTGAACAATATCATCTTGGCTATTTTCTGTCTCAGAGTACTGCATGACATTATCTCAAGCCGCTCGTTGAGAATCAGTGATTTCTGAGCCATCATCAGCAGCATGTTCGAAATCAAGGTGGAATGAAAACCGCAGTTCCGCTCACAGGTCCCTACAAGGAAATCTTTCGGTATCATTAGTATAAGTGACTTTGTCTGCGCCTGCGCATACATTCCGTATTTACTTTCTCCAATTAGGATAAGCTCTTGACCGAAAATGTCACCCTTGTTCTCAAACATAGCGATGATATTTCTTTTCCCGTCGGAATAATCCATTCCAAGGGTAACGGAACCGCTGATAAGCATCGGCAGACAAGCAGGATGATCTTCTTCTGAGAACACCATCTCGCCTTTCTCATAATAGATGCTTTCAGCCTTACTGCACGCGAGACATCTCTGTATTTCTTCCTCGCTCAAATTCTTGAACAAAGCAGTATCATGCAGCACTGATTTCAGGCTCTCATCATTTTTTGCAAGTATCTTTACTGACATTTCCCAGCCCTCTCTTCATATATCCATTTTGCCGCTTGCACCGCGTGATAAGTTATGATCATATTTGCGCCGGCTCTTTTCATAGCGGTGAGATTTTCCATCACTATTTTCTTCTCGTCTATCCAGCCGTTTTCTGCAGCAGCTTTGACCATCGAATATTCTCCGCTGACATTGTAAACAGCTATAGGCTGTCTGACTTCTGCTGCGGCTGCCTTTACGACATCCAGGTATGCAAGCGCCGGTTTTACAATGATTATGTCAGCACCTTCTGAAGCATCTGCAAGGCACTCTCTTACCGCCTCCCTGCAGTTTGCCGGATCCATCTGATAAGTCTTTCTGTCTCCGAATGCCGGCGCAGAGTGAGCAGCATCTCTGAAAGGCGAATAGTATGCCGATGCGTATTTGGCGCTGTAAGCCATCAGTGGTAAATCCGTGTAGCCATTTTCATCTAGGTAACTGCGTATAAAGCCTACACGGCCGTCCATCATATCTGAGGGAGCAACCATATCCGCTCCGGCTTCAGCAAGGGTGAGCGCTGCCTGTGCAAGCAGCGGGAGTGTTTCGTCATTGAGTATCTTCCCCTCATGTACCAGTCCGCAATGTCCGTGAGATGTGTATTCACAAAGGCAGACATCTGCTATCACTATCAGATCAGGCGCCACTTCCTTGATGCGTTTCACTGCTCTCTGAGCTATACCGTCACACTTATATGCCTCACTGCCCACCTCATCTTTGTGCTCCGGGATGCCGAAAACCATTACCGCAGGGATTCCATATTTAATAACAGGCTCCAGGAATTCTTCGAGCTTGTCTATAGACCATTGATACACTCCCGGCATCGATTCCACAGGGTTTTTAATATCTGTCCCTTCTGTAATGAAAACCGGCAGGATAAAGTCATCCACGCTGAGCCTGGTCTCTCGTACCAGATTTCTGATCCCTTCACTTCTTCTTAATCTTCTTAGTCTTTCCATCATTCATTATTTCCTCTCTATGGATGACAGCCGACTGCTTCCGAAAGTTTCTCAGCCAGCCCGCGGGCAGTATGTGTTTCGGCTATGATATCAGCCTCATAACCGTATTTTCTCAACTCCTCAGCCGTACTGCTGCCAATACAGGCAAAGCGAGGAGCTGAATCTTCATCTATATCGCGTGTTTCAAGAAATGCTCTCACGCCTGAGGCACTAGCAAGAACTATATGATCATCCCTACGCGGAGCCTCTCTGATCTTCTCTTTATTTATGACTGCACGATAAAGGATCACCTTCTCGTAATCCCAATGCGATCCATCCAGTACATCGAACATCTCGTCACTCCCGGATTCTGCGCGTATGATCAGCGCAGGTCCGGCTTGCTTTTCCTTAACGAGTCTCTCCGCAAGAGCTTTCCCGGTATAGACACCCGGCACTATGTCTGCATAGTATCCATATTCGTTTAGCGCAGCTTGAGTCGCTTCTCCTATGACCGCAAACCTTATTCTGCCAAGCCGCCGTCTGTCAAATCTGATCTCGTCAGCGATCTCAAAAAACAATCTGACAGCATTTCCGCTCGCAAATATCAGCCACTCGAATTCTTCTATACTGTTCAGCGCACGCTCCAGATTTATGCGGCCCTCAGGAATTATCTCGGTCTGTATTCTCAGCCAGTGCGAAGTGCGTAATCCCAGTCTGGCCATTTCCGAACTGAAATGCTCATAGAACCTGTCCGTTCCAACTGTAAGAAATCTCCGCTTTCTGAAAAATTCAAACGTCTGGCTCTTTAATCTGTATCCCGCCGTTTCTCCTATTACTATGACAGAAGGCGTTTTTATCTCTGCGATGTCAGAAGCTCTTGTAATATCCGAAAGTGTGCCCTGTACTGTATATTCATCTTCAGAGTATCCGCAGGATATAACTGCAGCCGGAGTCTCGGGATCCATCCCTGCCTTAAGGAGATCTGCTGTGATCCTGTACAGATTGGAAAGGCCCATCAGAAACACCAATGTGCCATCAAGGCCGGCATATCTGCCGAAGTCTGTTTCATCATCCATGGTTTGCCCGGTTATTACATGGAAGCTGCGTGCAATGCCTCTGTGTGTGACCGGTATCCCTGCATGTTCAGGTACAGCTATCGCAGACGACACTCCCGGGATCAGCTCAAAATCTATTCCCTCACCGATCAGAGCCATTGCCTCTTCGCCTCCGCGCCCGAAGACAAAAGGATCTCCGCCCTTGAGTCTTACGACCGTCCTGTAACTTTTTGCTGTTCTGATCAGAAGCCCATTTATCTCTTCCTGCTTCATGCTGTGACTGCCCATTCTCTTGCCGACATTTATCAGCAGGCAATCATCCCTTGCATTATCCAGCAAACTGTTGTCAATAAGACTGTCGTAAAGGATGGCATCTGCCATTCCTATGAGTTCGCGGCCCCGCACTGTGATCAGATCCTTGTGTCCGGGGCCTGCTCCGACGATGTACACTTTACTCACCTGGCACCTCCGGCATCTTTGAAACAGCCTCAGCCACTATGCTCTCGATATTATCGGCCTTGCCCTCTGCACATACACGCGCAGTATTTCCGCCGTCATGTTTCATGACCCGCAGAAGCATTCTTCCGTCCTTCTGAACAGTCGCCCAGGCTCCTACCGAAGCATGACAATCGGCACCGATCGCCTTCATAAAGCCCCGTTCTGCCCTCAGAGCTGCACTTGCTTCTCTGTCATCCAGGCTGCGCACGGCATCACTGATGTCACTTACAGCAAGTCCTTCTATCGCTATGATCCCCTGACCTGCTGCAGGAATAAACCTCTCAGGATCAAGGTCGACATATCTGAGATCCGGTTCATCATCAAGTCCAAGCCTCTTAAGGCCTGCTTTCGCAAGCACCAGTGCATCGAACTCTCCCCGTCTCAGCTTGGTCAGCCTCGTTGGTACATTCCCCCTTAGCGGTCTCGTAATATAATTTGAAGACAGCTCTTCAATAAGAGCCTGCCTTCTGCGGCTGCTGGTTCCGACTATCCTGATATCTCCAGGCCTTCTCCCTGATAACGAAACCATCACATCACCCGGTTCTTCTCTCTCGAGGCACGCAAGTATATCGATCCCTTGAGGAAGCTCACCGGGCATGTCTTTTGCGCTATGGATAGCAATATCGATGCGTCCTGACAATATCGCTTCTTCAAATTCAGAAACGAAGACTGCTTTGCCGCCAAATTCCCATAGTGGTCTGTCTGTCTGTTTGTCCCCTTCAGTACGAATGATCACTGCCTCACAGTTGATTCCCTGCTCCTTAAGTGTCTTAATCACGATCTCCGTCTGAGCCATCGCAAGAGCACTGCTTCTTGTACCGATACGGATCTTTCTTATCCCAATCCGTTTATCTGCTTCTTCTCGGAACAATCTGGCTCTTTCATCCTGAGAGTCTGTCGTTTTGAGGACATCTTCTCTCATCCGGCCAAGCTCACCGACCGCCTCGTCGAATTCTTCAGGAATCAGTTCCGCGATCCTGCTGCGGATCCTGCCGGCAAGCAAAGGACTTCTGCCATCGGTACAGACCGAAACAGAATAATTCTCTTTCTTCAGTACTGCGGGGAAAATAAAATCGCTGTGCTCTTTGTCATCGACCGCATTTGCCGGAATGCCTCTTTCTCTGGCAAGATCAACTATGTGCCTGTTGAGTTCCCTGTCATCGGTCGAGGCTATTACAATATCCCTTCCCTCAAGATCGGTGATCTCGAATGGTTTCCTTACCATAGCAAACTCTCCGGACACTTTGATGATGTCCGGAGAGATGTTCTCAGCAATAACGGTAAGATGCGCGCCGAATCCGCAAAATGCGCGGACTTTATGGAATGCGCTCCTGCCGCCGCCAACGACCAGAATATCCTTGTCACTGACTTCTGTCATGAACGGAAAGTATGCCACATCCGTCCTCCTGTATTTTTATTTTTCTTTTGATGCGAAATGATACGGCAGCGCAACAAACAGTATCGCTCCGATCATGTTGCCTAAAGTTACTACAATCAGGTTGTACCAGTAACCTCCCATGCTGATTGCCTCGTTGCCTCCGTTGTTGATAAGAGCCAGCGTCAGCAATGTCATGTTGGCGATACTATGCTCAAATCCTGTTGCAAAGAATGCCAGCAGACACCAGAAGATCATAAGCAGCTTGCCTGCGTCCGATTTAGCTCTGAAGCCGCACCATACAGCCAGGCATACCAGTGTATTACACAGCATGCCTCTTGTCAGAAGCGGTATGAAGCCTGCCGTCATCTTTGCCGCCGCAGCGCCTGTCATAGCGCTCAGAGTCGCGTCACTGTAGAGTCCCGTCAGGCTGAATACCAATGCCAGCAGCGCCGAGCCTGCGAGATTTCCGACCCAGCATACTCCCCACAGCTTCAGTGCGTCGCCAAGTGTTACGGTCTTGCGAAGGAGACCGGCGGTCATTACCAGATTATTACCGGTAAATAATTCCGCGCCAGCTATCACCACAAGACTCAGTGCAATGCCGAAGCAGCAACCCATCACAAGTTTAGTGTATGGTGCTCCGGCAAGTGCTCCGCTTAATGTAAATACCAGAAGGATACCAAAGCCGATGTATGCTCCTGCCAGCATGGACAGCAGAAAGTAGCCACCCGGATTCTTCTTCAGAAGAGCGGATTTTGCGGCTGCTCCTTTGGAAGCAGCTGTGAATTCTTCATTGAACATATTATTCTCCTTGCTTCAGAACTACCGCATCTTCTCTCTCGGAAAAACGCCACATTGAGTTTCTAAGCTCGTTGTTCTGATCGTAGCGCTTGCCGCCCCAGTAGATTCTTCCCTGGATCTCGCACTTCGGATTCGGAGTGACATCCTTCATGATGTATTTCAGGAATTCCTCAAAACCGGTACGGTCAACGATATAGCCGATATGTTCCTTGCTCTCAACTGCCTCTCTGTCCAGATATTCATCCAGATATGCATATACGTTACAGATGACTTTCTTCACGGTATCATGGTCTGCCCACCTCATGAAGTCTTCTGCCATGCGAGGATTCTTCTTGCCAGTACGTCCAAGCAGCACGACGCGGTAATACTCTTCTTTGCTTCTTGTCCATGCTCTCGTTGGGCAGTAATTGACACAGAGTGCGCATCCTACGCATTTGTTGACATCACGCTCTATTTTGCCATTTACAACCTTTAGAGCTCCGACTGATCGCTTTTTGCAGTACTTGACGCACTGCTCGCAGCTGATGCAGCGATCCTTGTTGTATTGAGGCTCACTCATGCCGATGATACCAAAGTCATTAAGACGTGTGTGTGCGCAGTCATTCGAGCAGCCTGTGAAGGCGATCTTAACGTGATGATCGTTCGGGAATATAGCCTTATCTATCTCCTGCGCGAATTTCTTTGTATCATAGTTGGCGAACGGGCAGAGCTGTTTGCCCGGACAAGCCACGACATTACGTGTTCCAGAAGCAGGATATCCGCCGTTATACTCTTCCTGATTGATGTTTCTGTTCTCGATTATCAGCTGAAGAGCCTTGTTGACTTCTTCAACATCCTTCAGATCGATCCCCGGGATCTCAAATCCCTGACGGTTCGTGATGTTTACCATGCCCTTGCCGTATTTTCTGGCTATATCGACGACACGCTGCAGCGAATCAACATCGATCTCTCCGCCCGGGCAGCGAACACGGGAAGCGGTTTCTCCTCTGACCTTGGATACACGGTAGGCGTTCTTCTTCAGTTTCTTTAAATTAGTATCTGTAGTCGTTTTATTCATGGTTCCACCTCCCGCTAATCGATCAGTGTCTTGTGCTCAGAGAACTTGAATACAGGACCATCGATGCAGACATACTTGTCGTTGATGCGGCAGTGACCGCACTTTCCGATCCCGCAGCTCATCCTTCTCGAATCCGAGATCCAGACGTTATCCTCACTTAGACCTCTCTTGACGAGTTCGATCATAGAGAACTTGATCATCGGAGGCGGGCCTACTACGATGGCCTTGCACTTACTGATATCTCTGATCGGGATGTCCGGAATGTATTTGGTGACCAGGCCGACCTTGCCCTCATATCCTTCAGGCGCGCCGTCGACAGTAAGCGTCAGGTCGATCTTCTCAGCCCAATCCTTAAGGTCTGCCTTGAACATGATCTCTCCCGGGTCCTTGAATCCGGCGATCATATGCACGTCTTTCGCGCTTTCAGTCTCGCACAGATACTGTACTACACCTCTGACAGGTGAAACTGCAGTACCGCCGACAACGATGATCAGCTCTCCGCCTTCAAACTCATGCACATCAAAGCCATTTCCGTAAGGTCCGCGGAGGAAGAGGCTGTCGCCTGCCTTGAAGTTATCAAATAGATAGTCCGTAACTTTTCCTACGGCTCTCAGGGTCAGGTCAACGTAATCAGGCCCGATGCCGCTGACCGAGATAGGGCATTCTCCGACCTTAGGGATCGAGATCTGGAAAAACTGTCCCGGTTTTACATCTCCAACGTAAGTAAATCTGAAAGTCCATTCCTGAGCCGTATGTTTTATAATGTCCTGAAGCTTTGAAGGAACAGGTGTATATTCATTCTTTCCGCAGTTACACATTCTCTGTCACCTCCTTCACTCTCGCGTTAAGTTTGTTTATACAGTTCGCAAACGAGATATACTCAGGGCATACAGTATCGCAGCGTCCGCAGCCTACGCACATATCGTAGCCGAAGCGTTTTCTGAAGTCATACACCTTGTGTAGGACCTTGAATCTCATTCTCTCGCCGTTGGTTTTTCTCATTACCAGACCGCCTGCTACATCGGTATATCCGTCTACCATGCATGAAGCGTTGACGCGGCGGCGTTCGCCTACTCTGCCGTTATCCGTATAGAAAACGTCCTGGATCGTAAAGCATGTGCAGGTCGGGCATACGAAGTTACAGCGGCCGCAGTTGACACAACGCTTGGTGTACTCATCCCACATCGGATCCTTGAACAACTCGATAGGTACTTCCTCCGGCCTTGTTACCTTGAACTCCGCCTCTGTCACAAAACGAGGCTCAACATTATCTTTTGAACCGCCTGCGCCTTCGAATGCAGCAAACAGTTCATCATCTTTGACATCGCAGTACACTTTGCCATCGACAACATCGATCGAGAAAGCATACTCATCTGTCTTGTTGCTTCCCATGTCTACGCAAAAGCTGTTCGGACACGCCTTTCCGCATCCAATCAGAGCGAATTTCACTCTGTCTCTGAGCCTCTCATAGAACCAGTCGTTGTTTGGCCCGTTACCTGTATACATCTGATCGAGTCTCTTCACCGCGTGGATATCGCAGCTTCTCATCAGCACGATTACAGGACGGGCATCATAATCCGCTTCCTTTATCTCGTTCTCTGTAAAGTAGAACATAGTCTCCGAAAGAGGTATCAGGATCTCCTTAAAGGAGAAATCCGAACGTTCCTCCAGCTCGGCATCTTCGATGCAGCTGATGTAGTCGTAGCGGATCACATCGGTGTCTCTGAAGCGGCCCTCTCCGACTTTTAACACCGGCGCGAATATCCTGTACTTACCTTCAAGAACTTCGAGGACTTTGTTGAACTCTTCAGTCTTGTAAACAAAACCCATCGTTTCCCTCCGTTTCTGCAGCAATCTACACATTATTACATCCACATATATAAAAGTAGGGCACGTCATTTTACGAGCAATATCCGTACCCAATTCGATTATATATGCATTATTTTTTGATTTCCGTAACCATGGTTACGCGCTGAGTTTGTATATAAAAAAACCATAATACCGCATCTGTTTCGACGAAAACTAATCCAGTATCCTTCCGTTTCTTGAAATAGTGACTACCTGCCATGGTATGAATTTGCCGCTGTTTCTGAGTGCGTTCTCCGCTGCTCTCTGTAGCCCTCCACAGCAAGGAACCTCCATGCGGACAATAGTCACACTCTTTATATCGTTGTTCCTGATAATGTCTGTAAGCTTCTCGCTGTAATCTATAGCATCAAGCTTAGGGCAACCTATGACAGTAATCTTTCCCTTCATGAAGTCCTCATGCATGTTGGCGTAAGCATAGGCTGTGCAGTCGGCAGCTATCAGCAGCTTTGCCCCATCGAAGAACGGTGCCTCTGTCGGCAAGAGCTTGATCTGGCATGGCCACTGGCCGAGCCTGGATATATTCCTATAGTTTTCTGGTACCTCCGCTTTCTTTGCCTGCGCAGCTTTGACCGCAGCTTCATCATACTCTGGTGCTTCTCTTTCCTCGAATGTGATCGCTCCTGTCGGGCAGTTCGGCAGACAGTCACCAAATCCGTCGCAAAAGTTCTCTCTTACCAGTTTTGCCTTTCCGTCCACCATATCAATGGCGCCTTCGTGGCAGGCCTCTGCACACAGTCCACAGCCGTTGCATTTCTCTTCATCTATATGGATTATTTTCCTGATCATCGTGGTATCCTCAGTATTGCTTATGTCTTGTTTATCCAATGTCAGTATAGTAAAGTTTGTATTGTAAGTATGTGGTTATAACCACATTTTGAAAAATTGCAAGAGTTTTTATGGATAAGGATTTACTTAAAAAGACTGTTATATTCCGCGGTATGAATGATAATGAGCTGGATACGGCTTTATCTGCACTTAAGTCATCTGAGAAGGAATTCTTAAAAGACGAAGTCATTTTGCATGCCGGAAGTACAACAACTACGATGGGATTAGTGCTTGAAGGCAGTGTCCGTATTGAAAGCAATGATATGTGGGGAAACAGGACTATTCTGAGTCATGTAGGAAACTGTTATTTGCATGTTCCGAGATATGCTTGTTGATCAGTCGCTCTCTGAGATCCTTTATTGCTACCATCTCATCAGCAACATCCCCAAGTCTCTTCTTCTCACCGGCTACATAATTTATCATTCTTTCTGCTGTGAAGTCTGTGTTCATTTCGAGGCAGATTATCCTGGAGAATTCTTCAGGATAGCCTTTTTGAAGCATCAGATCATATAGCTGTTGACTCTTCTCTTTCATGTCAGTTCGCGTGTGTTACTATTTCGTCACCATTGGTCGGGACCTCATCATCGAGATATCTTGTATATGCTTTTTCATATCAGGATATTCCTTTGGCGCTCACTGAGATCATTTCGAGAAATTCTTCAACAGATGGTTCTTTGTCTCCAAACATATTGATGAAGGTCGGCGATTTCTGCAGATAAGCTTCATGTATCGTTTTCTGCATCTCTTTTCTGACCTCTTCTTCAGAGACCCCATTCTTTAATGCTACCTGTTTGATAATGTCTTTCATGTGATAGATCTCCGATTAATCAAAACAATAGCGATCTATGGCTTAAAAAAACAGCATACAGACCTGTAATTCAGGTATGTGCACTGTTTTCAGTTGGAGGCGACACCCGGATTTGAACCGGGGGTGAAGGTTTTGCAGATTGTCACCCTTTCACGCCCGAAACTCTTAATATTTCAATTGGTCTGAGACTGCACCTCTACTTTTGACCACACTTTTTGACCACACTTACAAGTCTCTCATTTTCTATGCTTGCTCTATCGCAGCAACAGGGCATCCGTTGCATGCCTCTGCTGCACTCTCAAGACTTGCATCATCGACATCACCTTCGATTGCGACTGCAGTGCCTGCATCGTTCATGGAGAATACCTCCGGGCATGTTGACGCACACAATCCGCATCCGATGCAGCTTTCATTTACAAAGTATTTCATCTCAGCACCTCCTAAAAAATTACTGTCAATAACATTTTAAACTGTTCTTCCCCGTACACCGCATGAGGATGACCTGCCGGCATTACGATAGACTCGCCCTCGTGCAGTAGGTATGCGGTTCCATCTATTGTGATTTTGCCTACACCATCAAGGCACGTAACAAGGGCATCTCCGCCGGACTCATGCGTGCTGATTTCTTCATCTTTGTCAAATGAGAATAGCGTTACACTTACAGCATCATTCTGAGCCAGTGTCCTGCTGACCACCTGGCCCTCCTGATAAGCCACTTGATCCTTCAGTACGAGCACTTCAGCTTTTGCTATATTCTTCATAGGTTCTCTCATAATGCCGGTCTCCTTTTATTCTCCAAAGAAGAGTTTGATATCATCTTCTACTGTTCCGATTCCGGAGATTCCGAAGTTTTCTACCAGTACATTCGCTACATTTGGTGACAGGAATGCAGGGAGAGTCGGTCCGAGATGGATATTATTAACACCGAGATAGAGCAGCGCCAGCAAGACGATGACAGCCTTTTGCTCATACCATGCAATGTTGAATTCAATCGGAAGATTGTTGATATCCTCAGCACCGAAGATCTCCTTTAGCTTAAGTGCAATCAGCGCCCATGAATAGCTGTCGTTGCACTGACCTGCATCAAGTACTCTCGGAATCCCGTTGATATCTCCGAGGCCCAGCTTATTGTATTTATACTTGGCACATCCGGATGTCAGTATTACCACATCCTTAGGAAGTGCTTCGGCAAATTCCTTATAGTAGTCTCTGGACTTCATTCTTCCGTCGCAGCCGCTCATAACCACGAATTTACGAATAGCTCCGGATTTAACCGCATCTACGACCTGATCTGCAAGTGCAAGCACCTGGTTATGAGCAAAGCCACCGACAATTGTTCCGGTCTCAAGTTCTTCCGGTGCAGCACACTTCTTAGCCTGCTCGATTATTTCCGAGAAATCCTTCTCTTCACCATAGGCACCGGAGATATGCTTACAGCCGGGTACAGCGGTTGCTCCTGTAGTCCAGAGTCTGTCCTTGTAGCTCTCTGCAGGCGGTACAACGCAGTTTGTTGTCATCAGGATAGGTCCGTTGAACTTCTCGAACTCTTCCTTTTGCTTCCACCAAGCATTTCCATAGTTGCCTACAAGATGTTTGTATTTCTTCAGCTCAGGATAGTAGTGAGCAGGCAGCATTTCGGAATGTGTATATACATCAACTCCTGTTCCTTCTGTCTGCTTGAGAAGCATCTCCAGATCTCTTAGATCGTGACCCGAGATAAGGATACCCGGATTGCTGCCTACACCGATATTTACCTTTGTCATCTCAGGATTACCATATGCGCCGGTATTGGCTCCGTCCAGAAGTGCCATGCCGTCCACTCCGAATTTACCGGTTTCCATTGTAAGTTCTACAAGATCATCTACCGAAAGGCTGTCATCCTGGATCTTTGTCAGTGCGAGCTGGATGAATTCATCGATAGCTTCATTATCCTGCATAAGTGCGTTGGCGTGCTTAGAGTAAGCTGCAAGACCCTTGAGTCCGTATGTGATGAGTTCTCTCAGGCTGCGTACATCTTCATTCTCTGTAGCAAGTACGCCTACTGCATTTGAAACAGCCTTGTTTCCGAACTCAGCCTCATCATCACTCCAAAGAGCAGCCTCGGGAAGTCCATCATTATTATCCACCTTTGTAAGCAGCTCTTCCTTAATGCGAAGTGTGTCCTTGATATACTCGGTGATATTCTCCTTATCAAAGTTTGCGTTGGTGATAGTCGTAAAGAGATTAAGTGTGATTCTGTGATTGACCTCTTTACCTACTGTCTTTCCTTCTTCTCTTAGTTTTGTGGCAACTGCTGCAAGACCCTTTGTAACATATATGAGCAGATCCTGCATTCCTGCAACTTCCGGATTCTTTCCGCATACACCTGATACTGTGCAGCCTGTGCCTTTCGCCGTCTCCTGGCACTGATAACAAAACATTTTATTGTCCATGATTTCTCCCTCCTGTTATTAAATAGGTAATTAGCTATGCTTTTTTCATATCGATAACGTGATTCAAAGCGTTTAGCAAAAGCTCCGAGTCTATTCCGTGTACCATACACGCATCCTCGATTGATTCCATCTGTGATGCTGCGCATCCGAGGCAGTGCATCCCCGCTGCCATTAGAACATCGATTGATTCCGGATAGTCCCTTACTACCTCTCCGATGAGAGTTTTGCTATTTACATAAGTGTTTAATGCTGTTTCCATGATCTCCTCCTGTGGTTAATCAAGCAGTTTATATGCATCTTTTTGTTGCTTTTCTTGATGGAAGTATAATAGACTTCAAGCAGTAAGTATGTTGTTGTAACAACCTTTTTAATTTAGGAGATGAATATTATGGATTATCAGTTTCTGACTACAACAGCCTTATTTAAGGGATTAAACGAGAAAGAAATTGAAGGCATTCTTCCTTGCTTAAAAGCGAGGGTTAAAAAGTACAGAAAAGGAGGCATCATCTTTCATGCAGGTGATCAGATTTCCGAAATAGGTCTGGTGTTATCCGGAAGCGTTAATATTGTCGTTACATTTTATTGGGGGAGTAGCAATATCTTTGGTCATGTCGGCAGTGGAGACATTTTTGCTGAAAACTATGCTGCCATCCCGGGAAGACGTCTTCTCAACGATGTAATAGCCGCGGAAGAGACAGAAATACTTTTTCTCAATCTGGATAATCTGCTGACAACATGCAAAAAAGGTTGTGCATTCCATAATGGATTGATACACAACCTTGTCAGAATATCTGCTATGAAAAATCTCAATCTGTCATCTCGTATGATGCATACCGCTTCTAAATCGATCAGAGATAGAGTTCTATCTTATCTGTCTGAATGCGCACTTAAAAGCGGAAGTATGCGGTTCTCCATCCCGTTCTCCAGGCAGGAGCTCGCAGATTATCTGGGCGTTGACAGAAGCGCCCTTTCAGGTGAGCTGAGCAAGATGCAAAGGGACGGACTCATCGAATTCCGCAAAAGCGACTTTACTCTACTCGAGGACAGTTACCTCTATAAGTGATTACTCAATTCCGAAGTGCTCCTTGGCAAACTCCATATCCTGCACTATTTCCACAGTGCCTAGATAATTCTTTTCATTATCTCTGACAGCCATATATGTCACCAGGAAAGTGCGGCCGTTCTTATCCATCCATACAGGAACTGAATCACGGCGATTATTCCTAAAATCATCTAAGATAGAGCGGACCATAGGCTCTATCTTAGGCGGATGGCAGGAGAATACCTCTCTGTCAAGTGCCATGCCCGGACGCTTAAACACCTTAGGACCCTCATTGAAGAATCTGTTGATGTTATCCGCATCTATGAAAGATATCTCAAGTGGAATCGTATTAAGAAGTGCTGTAAGCTGCTCAAGTGTCATGTGTCCACCCGGCATTACAATCTCTCCCGAAGTTTCGGATACAGTTTGCTTAGGAAGATTAGCCTCAGCCTCGTCCCAGATTTCCTTTTTTACACCGAAGCAGTCCGCATAATCCTTGGAGTCGTGATAAATGCCTACCCACTCCTCATCTGTGAAACTGGCTGCACAGATCGGGAACAGTATATTCTGCTCTTTGTAGATCATCTCCTCCGCTCTTGTAATCACATTCCCGAGACGTGTGAACCACCAGTCACCTCTGTCCCTTTCTTTTTCAAGTGCTCCAAGTTCATCTCTTATCTCGTCATCTACCGTCCACATGACCTGTGACGGACCGGTGACACCGTATTTTACGCTCAGGTGCGGATACAGAAGATCTCCTTTTTTCGCGTAGTGGATGGAGATTTCGCGAACCTTTGTCAGTAGCTCAGCGACATCGCCCTTTTTCTCGATAGCGGCTCTTATGACACTTATGAGATCAGCAAGCTTTTCATTCTCCTTGGTGAATGTATACAGAGGATGTCCTGTGACGCTTTCAAGTCTTGAAGCATTCTCAACATTATTAGCTGCGCTCTCGTGGATGGCGGCATGACCGTCACTGGCACTTTTAGCCATAGACTCATTCACTGCCTTCTCAGCATTCATAATCTTCTCTTCTCTTGTGGAGCCGTGAAACAGTGCGGAGTGAACATCGCAAAGCTTCTGGACTTCTTCTAGTGGAGTTCCCTCTTTCATGAGTTCCTGCTCTGCCTTCATTATTTCGGATGCTTCTACCTCCCCGAATTCTCTGACAAAATCTGCCTGTACAGCTTCCAACGTCTCTCCTTCTCCGAGCCTTCTCAGATAGGATTTAATCAGTTCGGTGCGGCCCGATGCATTACTTATAGCCGCTGCATCTCTTGCAGCTAAAGTTGTTGCTTCGTCGGCTCTCTCAAATGATTCCGCAAACGCTCCTGCTGCCTCTGCGTTTTCAAGGCCGATAAATTCGAATCCCTTCTCATTGAAAACACTGATTATCTTTTCCTTCGGAATGTCTTTCATCTTGGCTCCGCGAGGAAGAGTCATAATCTTTCCTACGGAATGGAGCATCGCGCTCTTAGTTATTTCCGAAAATCCGAGTTCCTTCATTATCTCAACAAAATCGGCATGCTCCTCGGCAAGTTCAAATATTGTTTTTCTTAAGTCTATTACTCTACTCATCAATTTGACCTCCTTTTGTAAAACAATAGTCATTTTGAATCTTTCATCTCTCTTGTTGAGTGTAAGTTACCATTTATGCGGCTCAAGATATGTTGTTATAACAACTTTTCAAAAAATAGTATCATAGATCGCTGCACTGAATGGATTGAATTACCTGTCATTTTTTTCTGCTTCCTTCTTTTTTGCGTCCACTAATACATCCTCCGGGCAGGCATAACGATCCAGTTTTTCATCATATTATGTATACCGGTCTGCAGTAACGATCTCAATTCTGCAAACCGGTTCTTTGCATTCTTGACAATGCAGCTGAACTACCTGGAATGATCCTCTCTGGAAGACGAATCCTTCAGCCGGTTCCCCTTCTCACGGTATCTTTCATATAAAGCTTTCGTCAGACGTTCGGCCTCTGCGTCTGTAAGAGTGATGCCTCTTGTCATTCTGTCGTGTGATTCCGACCACTCCCGGATATCTATCTTTGGAGGGCCTCCGTTCCACGACACCAGGTTTACTTCCCTTCTCCATGGCATATCCCATCCTCTTCTGTCATCCAGTACAGCGATATGTTCGTGGATCGTGTATTCCACTGCTCCGTCTGAAAATGTTCTCCCTTCAAATTCAGGCATAATTTCTCCTTTCTTCTATCTCTCCCATGCTGCCCGCGGAGGCTTCAGCTGATCGAGCAGCCCATCACTTTTGAAGCTGTACAAAGCTCCGGTCTCACCGGCAACTATTATGTGATCAAGCATCTTTACCCCGATCAGTTCTGATGCGCCCAGCAATCTTTTAGTAACGTCCTTGTCCTCCTGACTCGGGCTGAGACTTCCGCTCGGATGGTTATGGATCGCTACAAAAGCTGCCGAATTACTCAGAATACAGGACTTAAATATCTCGCGCGGACTTACTACAGACGCGTCAAGAGTACCCACGCTGCAGATATTGAGATTGATAGGCTGCCCGTTCGTCTTAAGATTCAGGACAGCAAAAACCTCGCGGTCATACGAAGCCAGTTCATCTGCGATCACTCTGACCGCATCTTCCGGACAGCGTATTCTCTCTGCGCTGTAAAGCGATGGTTCTCTGACCATCCGGATGTTTACCACCTGTACCTTCTCATCATTCCGTCTTCGTCCCATTGGAGATCACCATCCCTTCCAGCGGGATCGACAGTATCTCGCCATCCTCAAGTTCGTCCACTAACGATCTCAGTGTTTCAAAGTCCGCATCATTCCCTGTCCCAGCTGCTGCCTTCTGTTCCTGATTCTCTATCATCATCTGCATTCTTTTTTACCTCCTTCTTTGACGGCTCAGGATCTTTGCCGTTTTGCAAATATGTGTACAAGGTATGAGTCTTGATCGCTTTCTGCATTGCGACTATCCCTGCAATTTCTGCGGCAGTAAAGCCGTTGTCGACTGCCGCCTGCAGATCAATGGCATTTAATTTCTTTTCAGTATCAATGCCCTTCTTCTGAAGCGTTTCCATCAGTTTCTTTGTTGTGTTCTCCATTCTGTGCCTCCTCTTTTCTGTTCAGTATTTCCAACATGCAGTATCCGCAAAACGGTGCGCTTCTGCTGCGATATCTGCAGTTCTCCGGGCACAGTGACCTTTCCCGGAGCGGGAGCAGAGACTTTTTCATCCCATGCACCTGCTGTCATCGAGCAGTTCATCACCGTAAGCTGTGAAGGTGTACCAGTAGGTATGATCGAACTTATCCTCACTGAGCGTAGCGACCTTTATGATCCCCTTCTCCACCAGCTTCCTGACCGAGTGCCGCACCATGTCTTCTGTCAGGAATGGCATATGAACTGTCATCATCTTCTGGGTGCATCTGACCCATAGATATCCGTATCTGTATTTTGTTTCATCCATCATCATCTGAAGCTCCCTGATATAGTCTGCTATGACCGCTTCTCTGAGTCCGCATACCGAAGCTATATCCATGTTGAATTTTCTTTCGTTGTAGTTCATTTCTGTTTCCTCCCATATAAAAAAGGGGCGGCAGCATTCAGCTTTCCGCCCCGTCACCTTCTGCCCGGCTGTGTTCAGACGAGTATCGACATTTCTTCTTTTCTCCTCTTGAGGGACCTGATCCCTTCTCTCACGACATAGGCTGTAAGCACAGAGACTGCTCCTCCGAGCAGGACCATATAGAACTTCAGCATGCTGCCGTCTCCGGTGTCCGGACCAGGGATAAGCACCGGCGTGTTCCCGTCAGCGATATTAACGGTCTGACCTTTATCGTTAAGATCCTTGTGCTCGGCCACCTTCTCGAACGGCGTCTTTGTTACATCATCGCCTTTCTTGTAGCCCACGAGTCTGTATGCAGTCTCGAACGCTACGAGCTCCTTGCCCTTGAGGTTCGTGGTATCGATGGTGAATGTCACCTTCGTTTCGCCCTTTGCCTCCTTAGGCTGGAACGGGTCACTGTAGACCGTTACCTCATGGCCATGCTCCACAAGCGGATCAGCTGTGTCCTTGACCATCAGCGTACCTTCAAAGATATACCACTGGGTCGGGTCTAGGCCCTCGTAGGCTATGGTGTCTGTGAGAGTCGTCTTTTCAGACGCAGCTACTGTCTTGACACCCTTGTCTCCCGTAAGAGTCGTTCCGATCGAAGGCTTCTTCCAGGTGACTGTCTGGTCTTCGTCATCGATGTCTTCATGCTTCGCGGCGATGTGGCCTCTTGCGTCATAGACCTTCTCGAAGACTACAGTCGTCTTGCCAAAGAGGCTGGTCGCATCGAATGTGAATGTCACATTGACCCAGCCTGTTCCAAGCAAAGCCGTGAATTCCTTCTCAGCTGTGATCTCCCTGCCATTCGGATCGAGCACCGGCTTTCCTGTCGCCTTGTCCATCAGGACACCCTTCGCGACATACTTCTCGCCTCTTGTCAGGCCCTTATATCTGATCCTGTCATTGAGTGTTATCTTCTTGGACGGAAGTACGTTCTCCTTCTGGCCGGCTACAGATGCAGTCGTTCCGATCTCAGGCACATCGTCAGTGATCGTCTCAAGGTCGATGAAGCCTGTCTGGGACTTCTGATCCACTGTGAAGTAGAACCTCTGAAGGGTATATCCCTCGTTATGCTCGCACGGCATCTCTTCGAGGATATATGAGTCGAAAGGCAGGGCTCCGAAGTCGCTGTTCATTGCAGCCTTGCTCCCATGCTCGCCTGTTCCGAACCATACGCCGTGCAGGATATCGTCCTTTCTGGCTTTCAGATCAGCTGTCTTTATGTCCTTTGCCTTAAGAAGGTCATCGAACGGGTTCTGCTTTCTGGCAGTGTCCGCGTCCTCATCCTCATCGAGATCTCCGGCAGCTCTTCTGTCCTTTGTGGAGAAGAATCCGTTGCTGTCGGTCACGACTACATGGGTCTCCCCGTTAGTCACGCTGATGATCTTGAACGGGACATAGCTGAAGCGCTCTGAAGTAGAGTCAGCGATCTTGGTTCCCTGGACGTCTGATCTGTACACATAATCATCGAAGGTCAGAACCTGCTCATTGCTGTCGTCGTCATAAGAGACGATCACTCCGTCCTCTCTGATCGTGAATCTGTGTTCCGTCTTGTCTGTCCTCTGATAGGACTCATTTGTCTTGGATTCGCGGATTGTGTATGTGCCGTATGGCAGATCATCCGCAAGAGTCTCGGCAGTGTATGCCTTCTTCTCTTCGTTCCAGTGGACTGTGATCTTTCCGACATCCTTTCCTGTAGGGACTCTTCTGATTGTACCGTCTTTCAGCAGTGCCTCCTTGGATCCGAGCTTCTTCCAGTCGACCTTATCGGTCTTATTGTCCAGGTCTTTTCTGACCACGACATCATGGCCGGACACGTTTTTGATCGTCATCACGATACCATCGAGGTGTGCCCCGCCAAGAGCCTCGGACTTTTCAAGTTCCTTGTCTCTCTTGATGATCTGCACTCCGCCTCGGGCTACCGCCTCTCTTACCTTGTCCTTGGTCAGATCGACGATCATACCATCCTGCCTGATCTGGAATGTTTTTGACCACTCCTTGTTCAGGAGATAGCCCTTTGAAGGCTTCGTCTCCTTTATGAGATATGAGCCGTATGGAAGCGCTCTCGCAGCTGTTGACGCGATGCCGTCAGCGTTCGTAGTGATCACGAGCGCAGCCTCACCTTTGGCGATCTCCTTGCCTCCGACCATCACAGTCTCTTTGGACTGGTTATAGATGGTGAATTCAGCTCCCTGGAGAATAGCGTCACCCTGGGAATAAGCCTCATCGAGGTCATTGTCTATCTTGGAGATCTTCACTCCGCCCCGGACGATAGTGTCTTCACCCTTTATAGTCTCGTTGTAGGTTCTGACCTGAACTTTGTCAGTGCCGTCTTCAGTCACATGGTTTATGAGCTTCGCATTGTTGACAAGATAGCCATCAGGGGCCTTCTCCTCACGGATCACATAAGTCCCGAGAGGATAGCAGATCTTGCCCTCCTTGTCCTTGTAGAACGCAGAGCTCGTATACCCGGATGCTTTCACCGGCTTCTGCCCGCTGATCTTTCCATTGGCATCAGTCACGAGGTACCACGTCGCCTTGAGCTTGTTTGAGCCCTCAGCCTGAGCGACCGTGCTGTACTGACCGGCATAGAACTTGAATTCATATACCGCGCCTGCAAGAGACGCATCTCCTTCGCCGTGATCATGCAGATAGCCTGCAGGGTTCTTTGTGAGCAGCAGGTTTATCGGATCGGAAATAGGCTCATCCTTTGCAGTGAACGTTGTCGTCTCATCAGATGCGACTTTCACCGTATAGGTGCTGCCATCCAGAGCATATCCCGGAGGAGCTACAGATTCTTTGACTGTATACGTCCCTTCAGCCAGGTCTATGGTATTGCTGTTGCCGTTCGCATCAAGAGTGAGTGTGCCGGCTGCAGCTCCGTTCTTGTCATAGACCGTGTACTTCGCTCCTGCAATTGAGTAGCAGCTGTTTCCGTCAGTAATGGCTGCAAGGTTTGAGACCTTCTTCATATTGAGGTGTCCCGGTGCTTCCAGGTATCCGACTACCATGTCCTGTACTCCGTCCATATAGCAGATGAAGATCTTGAAACTGTCAGGGACTGCTTCATCAAAATCCGCATTAGTGTCGTAGAGGGCATTGGCCAGTGCCTTTGCTCTTGTCCAGACTTCTCCGCATTCAGAGGCGTACGTTCCATCCCAGGTCGGAAGATCATCAGGCCTTCCTGCATACACCCATGCAAGAGCAAGATGTGCTACGCCGAAGTCCTTATCCTCATCACCGTAATAGAACTTCTTTATGCCTTCGATATTTTTCTTGAATCCCGGATATGTCGGTGAGTAGTACACGATGTTTCTCATCGCGTTCCATTTACCTGTATCTGTGGCATCGGTGACCACCTTGTCCACAGTTACCGTCTTGGTGTGCTCGCCTGACCATACCGGAGCTGTCTTATCCGGCTGTACGCAGATCGAGTAGCGGCTCCCCAGGTCATCATCAAGGTCGCACACTGCTGCGTTGCTGTAGCCTCCTTCTCCTGGTCCGTAATCCATCACCCTGTACCAGTCGACGGTGTAGCTGCTGCCCACTTTTCCGCTGAATGCCGCATGGGATTCCTCCGTCACCGCAGGGAGGATCATCCCCATCGACACGATCAGAGCAAGCGTCATGTTCAACAGGCGCCATAATGCGCCATTGTGTTTCTTGTCTGTCATTACGTTTTCTCCTTTCTCGTTTTCACATCGACATGAATGCGAGGATGAACACCGGCATGCTGATCAGGATCAGGACTCCTGTGAGGATCCACGAGAGTCTGTTCGCTGCCTTCTCGCTGAGATACAGCTGCATGCCTGCATCATCCGTGCACATGATCACGTCGGGGTTGCTGTTCTTGTCTTTGTCGTTTGTCATATGACTCCTTTCCCGCAATTCCGGGCAAAAGAAAAACGCCCAGGTCACTTGGATCTGAGCGTTCATGCCTTGTAAGGATATTGCGATTGTTATTAATATATTATGCTATACTGCTCATTCTCTTATTCTTCGGGTAGTAACCGTTAGTCTGAGAGGAGGGGTTACAGGGGAGGAGAGCTGCGGCTGAGCGCTCACTGCACATAGCCGCATTCATCTTGCATCGTTCCTCGTTTTCTGGCGCTCACGGAATTTCGCATAGTGCTCCATAGCCGCCGCCACATAGTCCTCCCTCTTCGATAATGGCAGGTCCGGAGGAAACAGTCTGCTGAAACGCTCGCCCCTGAGAACGATCCTCTCCTTCTGGTTCGGCTTCTCCTCCATCATAATCGCATCGATGGCTTCCGAGGTGAGCTTATTGCTTTCTGAAAGCCTCCTCATGCGGATCGCCTGAGCATAAGATGGAGTGCATCCCTCGATATCCATGCTCTCCCATATGAGGCCCTGCTGGAGCTTTGGAATATATGACAGCTCAACTGCCGGCCTCATCGCGACCTGTCCCTCATCTACCATATCCAGGATCTCAGGCAGGAGTTCAGTGAGACGGATATATCTGTGAACTTGGCGAGCACTATCCATCGTTTCAGCGCTTACTTTTTCTACACTCAACTTCTCGCCCACTGGGCGAGAAGTTAGATCCGTACGTTGCCCTTGTCTTTTCATCGCATCCAGTCTCATCTTGTAAGCGAACGCTTTCTCTGATGGCAGGATGGTCGTTCTCTGGAAGTTCGACTCTACCATGAAGATAGTAGCCTCATCTCTGTCCATGTCCACCACTTCGCATCTGAGCGCTCCGATGCCGGCAAGCTGGCATGCTCTGAATCTCCTGTGTCCTGAGAGCAGTTCGTATCTGCCGTCCTCTTTCTTTCTGACTGTGGCAGGTGTGAGCACTCCGTTCGCTCTGACCGATTCCACGAGGTTCATCATATCCTCGTCATCTCTGACCTTGAACGGATGATCCGGGAACGGGTCGATCTCCTCAAGAGGTATCTCATATATCCTCTTCAGTTTCGCGTCATCCCTCTCCTCCTGTGAGGAGAACAGTTCATCTAACGATGGAAGCTTCATCTCTGCGTTTTTCGCGTTCGGCATGCTTCATCACCTCCCTTGTCAGCTGTTCATATGCCCTGGCAGGTTTGGAGTCCTTGTCATAGGCAAATATACTCATACCCGCCTTGGATGCTTCAGCCGCTTTTACTGCGACCGGTATCTGGGTATCGAAGATCCTGATCTGCATCCCGTATTGTGTTCTGATCTTGTCAGTGACCTCCTTTGCCAGGTTGGTCCTGCTGTCGACCAGCGTCATGACTATTCCTCCTATCTGCAGCTGGTCATTAGTATGGTTCCTGACCATGTCTATGCTGCGCATAAGCTGCGTCATTCCTTTCGCCGGCAGGTACTGGGCCTGGACCGGAATGATGACGCTGTCTGCTGCCGTAAGAGCGTTGATAGTGATCATGCCCAGAGACGGCATGCAGTCTATAAGGATATAGTCGTAATCCTTTTTCACATCCTTCAGCAGGTTCGACAGGATCTTCTCCCTGCTCATTGCATTTACAAGCATCGTCTCCATAGAGGAAAGATCCAGATTTGAAGGGATCAGATCGATCCCTTCCGGATGGTGAAGGATGGTGCCTCCGACTTCAGGTTTACAGTTCTGGGTCACCAGATACATAAGCCTTCCAAGTGACTTATCCAGTGAGTCTGCTTCCCATCCAAGAGCACTCGTAAGATCATTCTGCGGATCTCCGTCTACAAGCAAAACCTTCTTTCCCTCCCTGGCCAATCCAATGCCGAGATTCAGAGTAGTCGTCGTCTTCCCGACACCTCCCTTCTGATTACATATTGCTATTGTCTTCGCCATCCAATCACCTCCTAAGCAAGCTGTACAGATAAATAAGGCAGCTCGTATTCATCAGCGAACCATCTGAACATTTCCGTATCGAACAGCTCATCAATGAAGACATCATATGCACTGTCCTCGAAGTCTGCACATATACCGATGAGGTCCAGTTCCTCCGCAGCTCTGACATTTCCTGTAACGAGGAACATCGACTGAAGCATCCCTACAGCTTCGCTGTTGTCTCCATATTTCATCCTGAGGATGATTTCCTCGAGAATATCTACATCCATTCCATCAGTCATCTCTTCGAAGCTCTCATATGCTGAAACTGCAAGCTGGCTCATTATGAGATTTGACATTTCTTCAACCGGAGTAAGTTTCTGCATTCCTTGTTCTTCCTCTTCGGTATGATCTTCCGATGTGTCCTGGCTGAACCTGTCAAATGCCTCCCTGAGTTGTTCCTCGATCTGTTTCTCCTCATCTGTAGTGATAACGTTTCTGAATTTCATGATGTTTTTCATAATTCATCCTTTCTCCGGACATGCCCGGTTGCATAAAAAAGCTCCGCACAGTATTGTGCAGAGCCATGTACTCAATTTTTCTTGATCTCCCGATAATGTTTTTAATGTAACCGACAAAACATCACTGCCACTGATTGTTAAACAACGTTCTTTTTTTCAGCAGAAAATGTCATGTTATTCAATTGTCTTTATCAGAAGATCATCTACCGCATCCGTGCACCTCCCTTCTTCTATCAGCTGGTTCTTAAGTTCTATAAGGGCAAGGACTATGATCCTCACCTCATCATATGTGAATTTGTATTTCGTCTTTGACATGAGGACACCTCCTTTCTATATGTCTATTTAAATGCGCTTCTACTCATTTCGCAAATGTGTGAATATGTCATATCGCGTTTCCCACTCAAGTTCCTGCCGCCTCAGTGTTCTCTCCTTTTTCTCGAAAAAGCCTATGAGTGCGTGTATCTCAACTACTTCTTTTCTTCCATAATTACACGACGGGAATCTCCTGTCGTAAAAAAGGATCCTCACTTCATCTTCGCTCCAACCGCTCCTTTCCAGGATCTCTTCTTTGGTGAAGAATTCAACTTCGGGAGAATAATATCTTTCTTTCAGATCCAGCCAGTCCAGTTTGAGATTATCAACGATCTTCCTCGGTCTGGCATATGATGGTTCTGTATAATATCTGTACACATCTGTTTCCCAGATCCCAGCCATACGCTCCTCCTCTCACACTATTGTGTTTGTTGAGTCTATTTCAGTCTGAAAGCTATCTCAATGATGTCAGTTAACTGAGTCTTTGCTGCCGCTTTGTACAGGCAAAGTAAAAGCACGGCAGATCGCACCGTGCTTGAAGCCCTCTGTTTGCAGGCTTTTGAAGACCTTATTCATAAATATTCATCGAAAATGCATAAGATTTTAGCTTAAAAATTGTATTCCAGCTACTGTATCAACTACACCTCATTTCCGGAGCCCCTAAATTCTCTGTAGCCCAGCATTTTCAAGGGTTTTACGTTATTACCCCATATTCCGGAACTACATCAGTAGACTAGTTCCCGTGATCTACATGCTTATTTCAGGGCTGTGAAAACGGCATTTTTTTGCTGTTTTTTGCTAATTCCGGCGATTTCCATCAATCGCTGAAAGCCAGTATTTTCAAGGGTTTCAGCTACTTTTTTCTTTGTATTCTTGCTACTGCCTCAATGTGCGATGTCAGCGGGAACTGGTCCACCGGTGTGGCTTCGATGAACTCGTAGCCGTTTGCGCAAAGGAGTTTTATGTCGCGGGCGAGTGTGCCCGGATCACATGAAACGTAAACTATCCTGTCCGGTTCAGCCTTCATGACAGCTTTCAGAAGAGCTTCATCGCAGCCTGCGCGCGGCGGATCAAGAACTGCCACATCCGCCTTTTCTATCTTTATCTCAGGCTCGCGTTCGATCCGCTCGTTCACCTCGTTCCATTTATACAGCTTCCCAAGGCCCATCATTCCCGGGAGTTCCTCCTCTGCTTTGCCGCAGAAGTACCTGGTGTTGACCAGGCCGTTGATGACGGAATTGCGGTTTGCGTCTATGACCGCCGGCTTTACAGATTCTATGCCGATCACCTTCGTATTTCCGAATGCCTCTTCATCACGGCTCCTGAGCTCGTTCAGCAGCCATATGCCTATGGTTCCCGCGCCGCAGTAGAGGTCGAGCACGGTCTCACCGCCTTTGAGGGCTGCGTATTCCGCCGCCTTTTCGTAGAGCCTGATCATCTGCTCAGGGTTCACCTGGAAGAAGGACTGCGGACTTATCTCGAAGCGCACGCTCATTCCGCTGCTTCCTGTCAGCTCCTCTGTTATGGTCGGCTTGCCGGCCAGCACATGGCATTTGCCTTTGTGGATCAGCGCCACGGACTCAAGGCTGAAGTACGGTTCGGCCTCTTCATCCGCTTCACCGCTGCCGTCAGGGGCCAGGCTGTATACCGCGTCGTCAAGCATGCCTATAAGCTCCTCCATGCGCGGGAATTCTTTCTTCTCAGACTCGATCACTGCCATAACCTCGCCGGTGCCGAATGCCGTCCTGACGGTCATCTGCTTTATCACTTTGCCGGCAAGGCCCGGTTCGGACTTCAGAAAATGTCTCAGGGCGTCCGTGCACACCATGGCCGCATCGGACTGGAGCATGCAGTCTTCGACGTCCATGACGATGTGAGACCTGCCCTTCATGAAGCCGACCTCACCGTGAGGTCCGACTGCGAACACCGCCTTGCTGCGGTAATACTTTGTATCCTCCGCTCCGATGATATCGCATACCTTCGGATCATCTATGCCGCCCAGTCTTGCCAGCTTTGTCCTGAGCTGTTTCTCCTTGAGCCTGAGCTGAGCATCATACGAGAGCTCCTGAAGAGTGCAGCCTCCGCAGCTTCCGAAGTACGGGCACTCAGCCTCGACGCGGTCAGGAGAAGGCTCCGCCACTTCAGTAAGGACAGCCTCCGCGGACGACTTTCTGGTTTTTGTGACCTTCGTTTTTACGGTGTCGCCGGGCACAGCGCTGCGGCATCCGGCCAGGGGGCCTGTCCCCCTGGCCGGGGCGTTGCTTCCGTTCACAAAAACGGCACAGCCTTCGCATCTGCCGAAAGCTCTGCCGTCGTCGAGCATGTCTTCAATCTTCAGTTCGATGATCTGCCCTTTTTCCATGTTCTTCTCCTTTTTGCCGGCCTGCGGCTCACTCTCCTTCGGCGAGGGCGCGGAGCTTTGCGAAGCGCTTGCTGACGGCCGCCTTGCCGAGCGGCGGCGTCAGCGCCTCACCGATCTCGGTGAGGCTCGCCTCCGGCTTGTACAGCCTCAGATACGCCACTTCCTTCAGAGGAGCAGGCAGCGTCCTCAGGCCCTGTGTCCAGAAAGACGAGGCCGGATCGGATATCTCTTCCGCTTCTGCTTCCCTCCCCGTCTCAGCAGAGGCTATGGCTCTCAGCCACTCCCTCTGTTCCTCGGCTGCCGACAGCGTCCGGTCCACGTTCGCGTAGTCGCAGTTTATCTTTCGCTTTATGTCGCCGTGCATCTCCTTGCTGACCCTTATGCTCTCCAGCTCGAGCATGGCGTTGTCCGCTCCGATTATCCCCAGCATGTCGCTGATGTACTGGGCCTTCTTCATGTATACTATCCAGTTCTCTCCGCGTTTTGTGATATTGGCGGAAAGATCGACGAACGAGCCTATCAGCTTTTTCAGATCGAGGGCGGTCTGCTCCTTGTCGAGCACGAATTCCAGATGATAGCTCTTCTTCGGGTCGGACATGGTGCCGCAGCTCAGGAACATGCCTCTGAGGTAGGATTTTTTGCAGCATTTCGATTTGACTATGGGCTGGTATATCCCGTCGCTGAAGTAATCGTCTCCCTCCCGTATGAGTATCATGCCTGTCTCGCGCAGGATCTGCATCGATTTCTGGTCGGGGCTGATGCTGAGGTAATATGTGTTCCTGCCCTTCCTGCCCTGACTGCCCGGTCTGAGCGAGGCTCCTATGCCGATATCTATCCTGTTCCTGAAGTATGTCTCGATCAGCACCTTGAAGTGTCTGGCTGTCGCGGCGCTTTCCGTGGACGCCACAATAGCAAAACTGCCGCCGGTGATCCGGACCGATCCCGATGCCCTCAGGAATCCCGCGATCTCCGCCAGCATGCAGCACTTCCTGGCAGGCTCTGTCCTCGCCAGTTCACTCTTTACTTCCGATGAGAAAGACATCTGTCACTTCCTCTTGTTCTGCAGATCCATGTCTCTGTGATTGACTCTGACCCTCATCCCGTCCTTTTTGAACTCCTCTGCAACCGCATTGGCTATCGCCACCGACCGGTGATGCCCTCCGGTGCATCCGAAGGCGATGTTGAGATGGTACTTGCCCTCGTTCATGTATCCTTCGATCATAGAGGCGATCAGCCCGTGGACGGAATCCACGAACCTGCCGGCCAGCTCGCTTCTGAAAATGTAGTCTCTTACCTTCCGGTTGTTGCCTGTGAGTTTCTTGAGGCTCGGCACGTAGAACGGATTAGGCAGGAACCTCACGTCGAACATGACGTCCGCCTCGCTCGGTATGCCGTACTTGAAGCCGAACGAGCTTATGTTGACAGAGAAATTCGAGGAGCCGCTCCCGCCGAATACCATGTGATCGAGCTCGGAATACATTTCCGCGACCTTGAGATTGGTCGTGTCGAGGATGAAATCCGCCTTTTTCCTTATTGGCTCGAGCTCACGGCCCTCCTTTTCTATGACATCGGAGCTCGCCTCTCCTCCCGTGAGAGGATGGCTCCTCCTGACTTCGTTATATCTCCTGACGATCTCGGACGGAGACGCCTCCATGAAAATCACACTGAGCTCGATATCCTCCCTGGCCCTGAGCTCGTCTATCGTCCTGGAGAGCTCATCGAAAAAGCGGCCGCTCCTGCGGTCCGTAACGAAGCAGACCTTTTCGATGCGGTTCGTGTCCGCCGAAGCCATCTCGAGGAAGCTGCCGATGAGAGCCGGCGGCATGTTGTCCACACAGTAATAACCCTGGTCCTCGAACCAGTCGGCTGCTCTGCTCCTGCCCGCTCCGGACATTCCGGTGATGATCACGACCTTCATCGCTGCTTCCTTTCTGCTATCTCTCTTCTATGTTGACTATCCTTGCCGGATCGATGCCGGCGTCAAGCGCCAGCGCCATGCTTTCGGCGTATCTGCCCACGTGCTCCGGCTTATGGGCGTCGCTCGAAATGGCGAACTTCACATCGTACGTCTTATATATCTGCAGGTCATCCCTGTCAGGATGCCTGTGCCTCGCGTTTATCTCGACCAGCGTGCCGGTCTCTTCGCAGGCCTTTGCGACGGCGTGCTCGTCTATGTACGCCTTGTCGCCGGGGTGAGTCAGTATGTATATGTCGTTGCTCCTGAGCGCCCTGATTATGCGCTCCGTGTTCTGCTTTCTCAGTCTTTCCTTTACGTATCCCGGGCATGGCAGACGGAACGACAGCCAGTTGGCGATCATGCGGCAGTTAGGCACATAGTGATATCCCGCATTTACAAAGTCGAATCTGTCGAAATCCTCCGGCGGGACATCGAGCCCGTTCGGCGTATCGACGATATCCGCCTCGACGCCCAGCTTTATCTCAAGACCCGACAGCTCCTTCAGAGCCTCCGCGATATCCGCTCTCATCTGCGGCAGATCCTTCATGCTGAGCCCGTAAAAATCCGTCGGGCCGTGATCGGTGATCGCCACCAGATCAAGTCCTCTGCTTACCGCTGCGCGGGCGTTGTCGATTATCCTGCCCTTGCCGTGCAGGTACGGCCCCACTCTCGAGTAGATCGTATGAGTGTGGTTGTCTCTTGTCAGTCTGTATTTCTTTTTTATCTCTTCAAGTGTCATAAGCATCACAGGCTGCAGTTTATCAGCCTGACCTCCGGTTCGAGCATTATGCCCGAGTCCTCATATACCTTTTCTCTTACATGTCTCATTACGGCCAGCACATCCTCAGCCGTAGCGCCGCCGGTATTTATTACAAATCCGGAGTGCTTTTCGGAAACCTCGGCGCCGCCGACCCTGTAGCCCTTTAGTCCGGACTCCTCTATCAGAGCCGCAGCGTAGCCTCCGACGGGCCTTTTGAAGGTGCTGCCCGCGCTCGGATAGTTCACCGGCTGTCTGGAATTCCTCTTTGCCGCAAGCTCCGAGACCCTCGCGGCTATCGCCTCAGGGTCGTCTTTTGCGAGCCTCAGAAGAGCCGAGAGTATTACCATGCCGCTGTCCTCCGCGACGCTGTGCCTGTACGAGAATTCCATCTCGTCGTTGCTCAGAGTCCGAAGTCCGGTCCCGTCCGCGTTCATGACCCTCACGCTTTCGACGACATCCTTCATCTCGCCTCCGTACGCGCCCGCGTCCATGAAGACGGCTCCGCCTATGCTGCCCGGTATGCCGCTCGCGAACTCAAATCCCGCAAGGCCTTTCCCGGTCAGAAAAGCGCTGGTCGATGACATTAGCCTCGCGGCCCCCACGCGCACCAGGCACGGGTCGTCCTCATCCTGCTCTATGCTCTCGAAATCTCCCGAAAGCCTGACTATCACGCCCGGATAGCCCTCATCGGCAACGAGGATGTTGGATCCGTTGCCCACGAGAAGATGCTCCGCCCCTGTTTCCGAAAGCATGCCGAGCACAGCGGACAGTTCCTCTTCGTTTTCAGTCACAACAAAGGCAGCCGCCGGTCCTCCTATGCGGAAGGATGTATGCGCGCTCATCGGCTCATCCCTCAGCACTCTGTCTCCGGGTATGATCCCGCTTATTGATTTTATTGCCTCTGAGACTTCTTTTGGTATCATTCCTTTTTCTTTCTCTTTCTGATTTTTCTGATCACCGGCTCGCTCTTTTTCTGCACGGGATCCGCCGCGATCTCCTTTTCATCTATGCCGTAGGCTTCAAGGCTGACGTAGTCCGAGGTGGCCGTGGGTTTCTCCCTCTGCTTGAGCTGTCTGATCGTCAGCTTGTCGATATACCTGTAGATCACCGCGAACACAGGGACTCCCAATACCATGCCGCCGAAGCCGAAGAGCCCGCCTCCTACCAGCACGGCGATCAGCACCCAGAAGCTGCTTATGCCGATCGCGTTACCCATGACCTTAGGTCCTATGATGTTGCCGTCTATCTGCTGGATGATAAGTATTATGATCGCAAAGTACAGAGCATCCATCGGATCCTCGGTCAGCAGCAGTATGATCGACGGAACGGCTCCTATGAACGGTCCGAAGAACGGTATGATATTCGTGACGCCGACTATGACGCTGATCATCAGCGCGAACGGTATGTCCGCGATCTTGAGCACTATGTATGTAAGGACTCCGATAATGAAGGAGTCGATGATACGGCCTACGATGAAGCCGATAAAGGTCTCGTTGACGATGCCGGCAAATTCGTAAAGCCTGTCCCTTCTCTTCTGGCCGCATGTGGCTGCGACGATCTTGCGGCAGATGGCAAAGAGCTTTTCCTTGTAGTTGAGCAGATAGATCATTATCAGGAGTCCGATGACGGCGTTCAGAACATACTTCACCGCGGTCGTGACTCCGGACGAGATCATGTTGGCTATGTTCATGGCGTTGCCGTCAAGGATATGCTCCTGCGCCCACTTGATGATGTCGGACGCTCCGGCGTTGGCCACGTTGTTGACCCACCTGGCGAGCACAGGGAAGTGAGATACATGCACCTCCAGCCATGCAGACAGCGAATTGAGTCTCTGAGGCAGTGTGTTCACCAGCTCGATGATCGTCTGGACGAGCTGAGGCACCACGAAATAGACGAGCAGGCCTGAAAGGCCCACCACCAGGACTATGCACACCGCCGAGGCAAATGCTCTTGCCGCCTTGAACAGCTTGCACCTTTCTTCACTGTCCACTGTAAGCGCACGTCTGTCATCATGCACGAGTGTGGCTCCTACCGAGAACCCCGGTCTCTGCGCGCTTTCCACCATCTTCGCGTACAGATATTTTACGCAGGCATTGTAAACGGGGCAGAGTATGAACGCCAGTATGATCCCGATATATACAGGCGCGAGCGTACTGTTGATCTTTTCATATCCGACGGAGAACTGATTCCTGCTTATCCAGTCGTGGAAGACGATGAGCACCGCTCCGCACAAAACCAGCACCACTCCCGCCTTGGTATATGGGCTGTCTTTGAATTTCTTGAACATCTGGCTCCTCCGCTATTCCTCCTGGTCTCCGCGCTGTTCTTCGCCGCTGCTGTCACGGAACAGCGTCCCGGCAAGGGCGCTCTCCTCGTCCTTCTCTCCGCTCCAGTTAGAATCGAGGTCTTTGTAATGAGAGTATGTCGTCACTCCCACAGCGTCCACGCCTTCGTTTTTCCTGCCCCACCTCGAGGTCAGGGTCTCTATGTAGAACATGTACTTCGTCTCGCCGGCCTGAACGACTATCCTTTCGGCGACCTCTATCCTTCCTTTTTTGTCCGCCGCCGTGCTGAGGCTGCCGGCTCCATAGGATACCGCAGTATCGAAATTCGCGCTTCTCCAGTCTGCGAATCCCATCACCTCTTCGGCTCCCGCTTCGTCTCCGACCAGTTTGGTAAGCTTTTTCATGTTGCCCGATCTCAGCGCTTTTATGACCTCTTCGGAATTCTCCGATGAGAATTCCGCCATGCTGTAGAAATCTACCTGATCGAACGTTTCTTCCTTCAGTTTCGTCTTATATGTCCTGACCGCGTTGAAAACAAAGGTGCACACAAAGAGTGCTGCCAGAAACAGCATGAATATCCTAACGCCTCTGTTTTGACCTTTTTTCCCTGCGTTCAATGATTTGCTCCTGTTTTTTCTGAAATTAATAATATAGCATTTGTCCTTGCTTGTCTAATGCTGTATAGTGTATACGATGGAAAAAAATGACACAAGATATATGAATGATGATGAGATAAGAGCACAGATACGCGCAAGGAAGAAACGCGACGCTTTCAGGCGCCGCTGCATCGCCGCCGTGATCTCCGTTCTGCTCGCTGCGAACATCGGGCTCGGACTCGGCCGGCTCGCCGGAAGCGGCCTGTATTCCGCCACGACAAGAGAAGCTGTCAGCACGGCTGACACCGATGTTCCGATGGTGGACACCGCGGTGTCACAGCTCGGGAACGAGGGCGGCGAGCCGTACTGGTCATGGTATGACTTCGACTACCGCGTCGAATGGTGCGCCTGCTTCGCGTCGTGGTGCGAAGACCGCTGCGGTCTGCTGGAGTCAGGCAAGGCGCCTAAGTTCGCCATGGTCGGAGACGGGGCATCGTGGTTCGAGAACAAAGATCAGTGGATCAAAGGCGGAGGAACGCCTTCATCGGGCGATCTGATCTTTTTTGACTGGGACAGAGACGGAGTGCTCGATCATGTCGGCGTAGTCACTGCGGTCATCGATGACCTTGTCTTTACCGTGGAAGGCAATTCCTCGGATCTTTGCCGGCAGAAGCGTTATGCTGTCAGCGACCCGGTCATCAGCGGCTACGGACACATAGTCTCCTGAAGAGGCTTTCGCGCCTTTGCTGTGGCAAGTCCCCGGGATTTGCTGTAGAATGGGATTGTTATATTCACAATAGATCGGAGAACTGTTTTATGGCAGGAGCAAGGATGAGAAGCGCGATCGCGCTCTGCAAAACAGCAAATAAAATAGGTTCGCTTGCGGGACGAGGCAGCAGCATGCCGGGCAGTCTGGCTCTCAGGCTGTGCCCGGACATCCTCTCGCGCATCAAACTGCCGGAAACGGTGATCGCCGTTACCGGGTCCAATGGCAAGACATCGACCGTCGAGATGATAGCGCACATCCTGACCGAGAACGGACTGTCCGTTGCGTGGAACAAGGCGGGATCGAACCAGACTGAAGGCGTGGCGACATGCCTTCTGTGCGACTGCACTCCGAACGGCAGGGTCAGGAGCGATGTCGTGCTGATCGAAAGCGATGAGCGTTTCGCGCGCCACACTTTCAGATTTTTCCACCCGAAATATTACGTCATCACGAATCTCTACCGCGACCAGATGACCAGGAACGGACATCCCGAGTGGGCGCACCGGGTGATAAGGGAGAGCATATACGACGACATGCACCTTATTCTCAACGCCGACGATCCGCAGATAGCGGACTACGGATTCGGGCGTGACAAGGTGACCTGGTTCGGCGCCGACCACCTGGATGAGGATACGGAAACCAACACCACGCGCTACAATGACGGCGCGTTCTGCCCTGCCTGCGGAGGCAGGATGGAATACGAGTACTTCCACTACAACCATGCAGGAAAGTACCGCTGCACTGAATGCGGCTTCCATCGTCCGGACACGGATGTCACGATCACGGACGCAGACTATGACGCGCAGCAGATAACGATCAACGGCAAATACAAAGTGCATCTGCCGTTCAGCAACATAGCGTACTGCTACAATACCCTGGCCGCGTTCGCTGCCTGCGAGAAGGCCGGCGTCGCGCCTGAAAAGATCATTGAAGCCATGGAGGGCTTCATCTCGCACAGCAAGCGCGTCGAAAGCTTCCGCGTGAACGGCAAGCCGGGATACCTGCTCGTTTCAAAGCATGAGAATTCGGTAGCGTACGACAGGGCGATAGAGACTGCCGCCAGGGATAAAAGGACCAGTTCGGTCATGGTGATAGTCGACGAGATCAGCCGCAAGTACTTCACGAGCGAGACCTCATGGATCTGGGACATCGACTTCGAAAAGCTGAACGTCCCTCAGGTAAAACAGATAATCCTGGCCGGGCTGTACTGCTGGGATCTGGATACGAGGTTCGAGGTGACGGACATACCGAAGGACCGCATCGTCGTATGCGAGGACCTCGGCGAAGCGGCCCGCATCATGGGCGGATCAGACACGGAGTGCTTCTACGTCATGACATGCTTCGTCGATCAGATAAAATTCAGGGCACTCAGGGAAGTCGAAGAGATTGGAGAGTAGCGGATTGAGCATAAAGATACTTCATTTGTTTCATGATCTTATGAACCTCTACGGCGACTACGGCAACGTGGTCATGCTGCAGAAAAGGCTCGCGGAGCTCGGGATGGATGTCTCTGTAGACAGCAGGAGCGCGGGCGATGTTCTCTTTGACGGTACAGCCTACGATTTCATATACTGCGGCGCGGGCACGGAGAAAAAGCGCGACAAGGCGCTCGGACTTCTGATGGCCGAAAAGGACGCTCTTAAAAAAGAAATCGAAAACGGCACGCACGTCCTCTTCACCGGCAACTCATGGGAGATGCTCGGCAAAGCGATACACACGGTCGACGGCGAGGATAGGGAAGGCCTCGGTATTTTCGGATATGTCACTTCGGAGGTCGATACGAGAGTCACGCACGATATCGTCGCCGAAACGGAGCTTCTCGACAGGCCGGTCGTGGGCTTCGTCAACAAATGCGGCAGCGTGACGGACGCAGAGACTCCCCTATTCACCAGGCTGCTGCTGGGACCGGGCAATTCGGAGGGCGCGGACTCCGAGGGCTTCCGTTACAGGAATTTCTTCGGCACCGAGCTGATCGGGCCGCTGCTTGTCAAGAACCCGCACATGATGGACATGTACCTCAGGGATCTGTGCGGCGATAAATATAAAAAGATCGAACACGGATCAGCGGAGAAAGCCTACGAGGTCACCCTCAAGGCTCTGCTGGAAAGATAGAAAGAAAAGAAGGAAGCAGACATGAACAAGGCAATGTTTCTGGTAAAAAAGATCGCGGGAATGGATTACGCCAATCTTTTCAGGACTGTCAGAACAGCTCATGAAAGGAGCGGCAAGCCTTACCCTCTTTTATTTGCCGATATAGTTTACTGCGGCTTCAGGTATTCCGCCGGCCACACCGATTACCTTCAGGCGGAGATGTACAGCCTCGACCGCAGCCAGCGCGAAAGTGTCATCACTTCGGGCGTAAGCAACAGCTTCGTCGCGAGATTCAACGATCCGCAGTATAGCTGTTTCTTCCAGAGCAAGGCAGAGTTCAACAAAAAATTCAGCCGCTTCATCAGGCGCGACTGGATGTATATCGACGGCGTCCTTTCACGCGAGGCATACAATGATTTCGTAAAGGACAAGGACGTGATCATAGTGAAGCCGGTCGACGGCTCCGGAGGCGAAGGAGTCGAAAAGCTCGAGGTGAAGGACGGTACTTACGAGCGCGTGCGCAGCAGGATCCCTTGCCTCGTGGAAGAGGCCATAGTCCAGTGCAGAGAGATCGCCGAGCTCAACCCTACAAGCGTCAACACCATCAGGCCGCTGACCTTCGTCAGAGACGGCGAAGCCGTCATGCTCGCGGCATATCTCAGGATAGGCAGAGGCGGCGTCGTTGACAACTTCTGCGGAGGCGGCATGGTATGTCCGATCAACATCGAGACCGGCGTCGTAGAGTATCCTGCTGTCGACGGCGAGAACAACATCTACGATACCCACCCGGTCACCGGGGTGCCTATAGTCGGCTTTAAGATCCCGCACTTTGACGAGATAAAGAGTCTTGTTCTGGAGGCGGCGATGGTCGTTCCCCAGGTCCGCTACGTCGGATGGGATATCGCGGTCACTGATTACGGCCTTGAGATGATCGAGGGAAACGAATACCCGTCTCACCCGTTCTTCAACTTCAGGGCGCATCATCCTGACGGATACAGCCTGAAGCAGGACTTCGAGAAGAAGATGGGCATCTGACGTCTCTACCGGCTGTGGTCCCTTGCAAGAAGCGCGGCGCCGTACGCTCCGGCATACCTGCCTAGCGGCATCGCGTGAGCCGTCTGGCCCAGTTTTTTTGACAGCAGGCCCGCAAAGAATTCATTGTCGCTGAAGCCCCCCGTAATAATGACGGTATCCTGCAGCTCCTTTCTCTGGACGAGCGTCGTCACCTTGAGAGCTACCGAGTCTATGACTCCCGCCGCGAGGTCCTCGCGGCTCCTGCCCTCGCCCATATAGTTGATGACCTCTGACTCCGCGAAAACCGTACAGAGCGAACTGATCGGGATAGGATCACCCACCTGTGCCAGCTCGAAGAGCTCCTCTATGGTGAGTCCGAGCCTGTTGGCCATGACTTCAATGAACTTGCCCGTACCGGCGGCGCACTTGTCGTTCATCAGAAAGTCCACCGGCCTGCCGTTCACCACGTTGATGTACTTTGTGTCCTGCCCGCCTATATCGATGATGGTGCAGTCGCGGCCTATCATCTCATAGCCGCCCCTGCCGTGACATGTGATCTCCGTGATGACCTCATCGGCGTACTCGACGCTGATCCTGCCGTAGCCGGTAGCGACTATGCCGGCATCTGAAAGGTCGCTGTATTTTTTCTCGAGGTCCTCCCTGATGATGCCTGCCGTGATCTTGCTGTTCCACCCGGTAGGCAGCACCTCGTAAACATTCTCTTTGCCCTCTTCGAGTATGCATACCTTGGAAGCGGTCGAACCTATATCTATCCCTATGAATTTTCTAGCCATATTTATGCCTCGCGTTGTCGAATGTGTTGTTGAGACCGCTGATCGAGAGATACGCCAGACGGTCTTGCTCCGCGATCTCCTTTATCCTGTCAACGTCCTCTCCATGCACCAGAAGCGACACGCCGCAGCACACGCTGAGCTCCCTCGGAGTCGGGCTGATCTGGGCGTACATTCCCCTTCCCTTCAGCGCTCTGTACATCGCGGTCGCATCCGTATGATTCTGAAATAGGATGTAGTAGTGTAAGTATTCTGCCATTCAGATGGCTCCTCTAATAATCATGGGGCGGAAAAGTTCCGCCCCATATTGTAATACCTGCCGCAGTCTGCATGCAAGTGTCTGCATCAACCGAGCATTTCGATGAATGCGCCGATCCTTGTCTTGAGCTGCTGAGCGTCGTTGTCCGTGTAGTCAGTCTCGAGTCCGAGGAACGGGATGCCCTCTGCCTTGCATCTCTCTTCGAGGCTTCTTCCCTCGATGTCGTATGTCTGGCAGAACATGAGGTTGACGTCGATGACTCCGTCGGCCTTGCTGTCCTTTGCGAGTCTGATGACATCGTCAGCTCTTGCAGTGTTCGGTGTGAAGCATGCGCAGTTGATGCTCATGTATCTGTTGGCGATGTTCTGTACCATCTCGTCGAGAGTCTTGCCGCTCTCGTCTACCTGGTTCTCGAAGTATCTTGTGCCTGTGCATGTCTCTTCGCAGACTACTACGCCGCCGCTCGTTTCAACGAGGTTGTGCATCTTCCAGTTAGGAATAGCCATCGGAGTACCTGTGATTAGGATCCTCTTCTTTCCGTCAGCAACGCTTACGCCGTCCTTTACTCTCTGCTCGAGCTCGTCGCACAGTCTGTTGACCTGAGCCGCGAATCTCTCCGGATCATCATAGTATGCAATCTGGCTGATCAGCAGTGTGTCTGTACCGGAGATAGGAACGCACTCATTCCTTCTGAGCTTATACAGTCTCTCGAGAGCAGCTCTCTTGGCGTTGATCTTCCTGATGTTCTCAGCCAGGGCAGCCTCTGTGACCCTGTTGCCCGTTACCTTCTCCACGACCTTGATGAGATCTTTGATCTCGTCAGCCCACTTTACATAATCCCTGTCTCTCTTCATCTGTGGAAGATCCATCACGTGCAGCGGAACGTCCGTAGCGAGGATCTCGTAAGCCTTCTTCTTGCCGTCGCATGTCGTCTCTCCGATGTAGACATCAGCCAGTCTGTAGAACGGGCATGTCTTGTCGAATCTCGCGCCGAGCATCGCCTTGATCAGCGGGCATGTGTTGGCAGGCAGATATCTCTCGCCTCCCGGTACCCAGAACTGCGAGCCTGCGCAGAGACCTGTCGCGATTCCGCCTGCGGCGAAAATGACTTCATCAGGTACATAAGCGCAGAACGTGCCGAATACCTTGCCGCCGTTCTTTCTGAACTCCACGAGTTCGGAAGGTCTCAGTCCGTGAACATCGGCGAGGACCATGTCGAAGTAATCCATTGCTGCAGGCCTGTTTTCCTGCGACATGAATACGTCTCCGATAGCTCCCGGAAGTACTTCGCAGAGCATGTCGTGCATCTCAAGGTTCATTCCGAGTTCTGCCCACATTTTTTGATTGTCAGCCATAATATAATTCTCCCTTGCTCTAAAAATCTGACTTGTACAGTCTGTAGTGACTGTACGTACACAGTTATTTTACTATCCGCAAAAGGCGCCGTAACAATTGATAAAATCTATCGCGGGCGCCTCATCTATTGCATGCATCAATAGATTTGCACAATACAAAACCGGGTCTCTGAATGAGTCCCGGTCCTGACGCTGACTGTGTCAGCTCTTTTTATTTCCCGGTTTTTTCTTTTTGCCCGTCTCTATCGTGCGGCGCTTGATCTTCTGCGTGGTCGTCTTTTCGAACGGCTCGGTCCTGAGATATACCTGCTTGATGCGCTTGAAGCTCGGCATTTCCCTGCTGATCAGCTCGACATCGGCGTCCACCATAGTCTGGATATACTCTTCGGTCTTGCCCTGAACCTCTTCGGCCTCAGGATCATATACTACGTGGGCCACAAGCCTGTAGTCGTCTCCATCCTCTTCTCCCATCACTACGCTCTCGACCACATAAGGGATCTTGTCGATCAGCGGCTCTATCTCTTCTGGATAGATGTTCTTGCCGTTCTTGAGCACGATGACGTTCTTCTTTCGTCCCGTGAGGAATATGTACCCCTCATCGTCGATGCGCGCCAGATCACCCGTATTGAACCATCCGTTGACGAAGACTTCGGCATTTGCCTTGTCGTCGTCCAGATATCCCTTCATGATGTTAGGCCCCTGCGCGAAGAGTTCTCCGATGCCGTTCTCGTCCGGATCGTTTATCATGACCTCGACACCAGGCATGGCGTGTCCCACAGAGCCCGCCTTGCGGTAGAAGTAGCTCTCGGACGCGATGGTCGGTGATGTCTCAGTAAGTCCGTAGCCCTGAACTGTGAGGATGCCGAAGTCCGTGGCGTACTCGAGTATCTTCAGATCGAGCCCCGCTGCCCCGCTTATGAGGAACCTCAGCCTGCCGCCCAGTCCGTCGATGACATCCTTGAATAACCTGCGCCTCACATCGATGCCGACTTTCATCAGAGCCTTCGATATCTTCCGTCCCGTCTCGAGTTTTTCAAGCTTGCCTTCCTTTTCGGCTGTCTTCAGGACCTTGTTGATCATCGACTCGATGATCAGAGGCACGCAGAAGAACGCGGTCACGCCGTATTCTTTCAGCTCTTTCTGTACGTATTTGAGTCCGCTGCAGAAAACATTCGTGCAGCCGTTGCTGATGAACATCAGTACGCCCTGATTGCCGAATACATGATGGAGCGGCAGGAGTATCATCTCCACATCATCCTCGAAGATAGGCTCCACCTTTCTCATCGCGGCTATCGTCGAAGCGATATTGCGCTGCGACAGCTGGGCAGCCTTCGCGTCCGCAGACGTGCCCGAAGTGAAAACGATGATGTCCGTGGCGTGCTTGTCGATCACCTTGAATTCAGGTCTGTACTTTTTGATCATCGCCGCAAGCTCAGGCATCTTTTCCTGAGTGAAATCGCTCATAGGGATCAGCGTCTTTGCGGCAACGCCTTCTTTCTTTATTATGCCCCCGAAGTCCATTTTGAGGCTTTCATCATAGATGATCGCATCGGCCTTGCATTTGACGAGCGAGTTGATGATCTCCTCCTCAGGCAGGCCCCTGTCGAGAGGAACGACGGTCCCGACGTTGATCACGACTGCGTAGTAGGCAACCAGCCACTGGTAGGAGTTCGGTCCGATGACGACAATGCGCCTGCCCTTGAGCCCCTTGCTCAGCAGATACGCTCCGACAGCGTCGAGATCCTCCCTGAACTTTTTATATGTGATCTCGGTCTTGCTCGTCCTGTCCTCGTTCTTGTAGATAAAACCGATGTTGTCGCCGTACTTGTCGGCAACAAAATCCATTATCTCCTTCAGGTCCTGGAACTCGATATCGTATTTGCACTTATACTTTCTCATTTAACACCCTTTCTGTCAGCTGTCCCTATATTTTCCAATGCCTATCTGTATAAAAAACTGTATGTTTATCACATACAGTCTGGATTCTTAATTGTTATTGTATCACTTGGAAATCGAATACTCTATAGAAACGGAAAAGTAAAACTCCAATCACTGATATAGTTTCCGCACGTCTACAGCATTCCCCTGTATTCCGGGAATATCTCAAGGCTGCGGCCGAGTATGCCGTGCAGATACGCGATCAGCGTTCCGTAATTCGTGATCGGGACTCCCTGATCCGCTGCCTGTCCGGTACGTCTGGTCACTTCCTTTTCGTTCAGCATGCAGCCGCCGCAGTGCACGACGAGCGCGTATCCGCTGAGGTCTTCCGGAAATCCCGTGCCGCTCGCGGTCTCGTATACGAGTTTCCTTCCCGTATGATCATCGAGCCACTTCGGTATCTTGACCGTGCCTATGTCGCCGCACTGCCTGTGATGGGTGCAGCCTTCGGCTATAAGGATCCTGTCTCCGTCCTTCAGGTCCCTGACGGCCGTCACGCCCCTGACAGCCTCATCCAGCAGGCCCTTGTACCTTGCCATCAGTATCGAGAACGATGTCAGAGGCACATCTTCCGGCACGATGCTGTCTACCCTGCCGAACACCTGTGAATCCGTTATTACAAGATCCGGCTTCCTTCCGAGACCTGCCAGAGTTTCCTCAAGCTCGGAGTCTCTTACGACAACAGAAGCCGCTCCGGCGTCGAGTATGTCCCTTATCGTCTGCTGCTGAGGCAGTATGAGCCTTCCCTTCGGCGCGGCCTTGTCGATCGGAACGACCAGTACGATAAGATCGCCCGCTTTTATCTTGTCCGCAACGAGCCTTGTGTCGCTGCCTTCAGGTCTGAGGGCTGCGATGCGCTCCCTCAGTTCGTATATCCCGTCGCCCGAAAGCGCGCTGACATGTACCATCCCCTGGCTGCCCGCCGCAACGCTCTGCAGGAGTCCCGGCTCCTCTTCATCCAGCACATGGTCTTCCGAATCCTCTGCGATATCGCTTTTGTTAAGAGCGACCAGGAACGGTATCTTCCTTTCCCTGAACAGACCGGCGAGTTCCCCGTCGGTCTTCTTCAGCCCTTCCGACGCGTCTATGACCAGAACGGCGATGTCCGTCCTGCCGAGTATCTTCCTCGCCTGGGCGACTCTCTTCTCTCCAAGACCGCCCTCATCGTCGAAACCCGGCGTGTCGATAACGACTACAGGTCCGAGCGGCAGTATCTCCATCGCCTTGCTTACAGGATCCGTCGTGGTCCCTTTCACATCCGAGACCACGGCAAGCTCCTGACCGGTCACCGCATTCACCACGCTGGACTTGCCCGCATTCCTTCTCCCGAAAAAACCTATATGCACTCTCTCGCCTGCAGGCGTTTCATTCATGTTTGACATTATACTTACCCTGTCTATTTCTCCATCAGCCAGCGGAAACCGTACGGCTCCATAATGTATTCGATCGTTTTGCCGCTGCCCCGTTCATATCTCCGGACCGGATCGGTCATGTCGGTCCTGTCGGTGTTTTCGATCCTGATCGTCACATGATCGGGAGAGAAATTGAACAGTCCGAGCATACGCTTTCCTTCGTACGACCTGACCAGGCCGAGCACCCTGTCGTCACCGGCGTCCACCGGGCTGAGCTTTGCATCGGAATGGAATATGTCGTTGTATTTTCTGATCAGAATGAGCTGCTGTATCGCGCTGAATATTTTTCCGGCCGGAGTCGACATGTCGTGTCTCTGATCCGACTTATCCCAGTCCAGCTTTCCCCTGTGTATGTTGCGGCTGTCAGCCCATCTGGCGGGATCATCGTGGTAGGTGTAGTCATTTAGCTTGCCCACTTCATCGCCGCTGTACAGAACAGGTATGCCCCTGAGAGTAAGCATGCAGGCATGAAGCATCACATCAGCCGCTATCGCCCGCTCAAGCGCTTCCTCATTGCCCCCGTACAGTGCGGATTCAACGCCGCAGAGGGACGCTGTCGTACCGCACAGCCTTGCGTCCGCAAGCCTTTCCGAGTCGTTGTACAGCTCGCCTCTTGAAGGGCTCACTCCCCATCTGCCTGTGAACCAGTCATTGAGGAATTTTTTGTGGCTCGCCTCCCTGATCCCGAACCAGCCGAGATACCCGTAGTCGAGTCCCCAGCCGATATCGTCGTGGCACCTCAGATAATTCTGGAATATGCAATTCGGCGGAAGTCCGGCTATCTCCTCGAGCTGATGTCTCAGAAGCCTGACGTCCTTTGTCGCCAGAGTATGCCAGATGGTCGCCATCGTCGTGACATTGTACAGCATGTCGCATTCCGGCTTCTCAGCCGTTCCGAAGTACGGCACGACCTTGTTCGGCTCCATCACGACCTCGCCGAGCAGCAGCACGCTCGGGCAGACTATCCTGCACGCGATATTGAGAATACGCGTCAGTTTGTGAACCTGCGGCAGATTGCGGCAGTTTGTTCCGATCTGCTTCCAGATGTAAGGCACGGCGTCCAGCCTTATTATGTCCACCCCGCGGTTCGCAAGATAGAGCATGTTGTCCGTCATGTCGTTGAAGACCATCGGATTGGCGTAATTAAGATCCCACTGGAACGGATAGAAGGTCGTCATGACTATCCTGTTTATGTCGGTGAGATATGTGAAATTGCCCGGGGCCGTCTCCGGGAACACCTCCGGCATAGTATCTTCATACTGCTGCGGTATGTCCCAGCTGTCATAGAAGAAGTATCTTGCCTGAGCAGTCGGATCGCCAGCCCTGGCCGCCTTTGCCCATTCATGCTCATCGCTCGTATGGTTCATCACGAGATCGAGGCATACCCGTATGCCCCTTCTGTGGCAGGCTGCCGTCAGCGTCTCGAGATCCTTCATCGTGCCGAGGTCCGGTCTCACCCTTCTGAAGTCGGACACAGCATAGCCTCCGTCGCTCCTGCTCCTGTCTTCCGGAGTGTCCAGAAGCGGCATGAGGTGGATGTACTTTACTCCGCACTCCCTGAAGTACTCGAGCTTTTCCCTGACTCCGTTCAGATCTCCCGCGAAGTTCTCCGTATACAGCATCATGCCCATCATCCTGTTCGAGTGATGTATGAGGGCGTTGCCCACACGCCTGGCATCGACTCCTCTGAGAGTCTTCCTGCGCTCGCTGTAGTTGCGCTTCAGCATGCTGACGAAGTATTCGAACGCCTGCTCATCGTCATAGATCTCCATATAGAGCCATTTCAGCTCATCCCAATGCTCCGCCAGCCTCTCCTTGAAGACGGAGCGGCGCTTCTTTGCATCGCCCTTGCCGGCTTCAGCGGTTTTATTGTTTCTGGTCTTTTTATCAGCTGTCTTTTCTTTTTTCACTTTTCTTCCTATGCTGCTACTGTTGCTGTGATCTTTCCGTCATCTGATATCATCTGAGCGCTGCAAGTTCGTCTGCTGTCGGCATGGCAGGAATTGCTCCGTGCCTCGAGCAAGTGACCGAAGCGGCTCTGTTGGAATATGTGATCATAACTTTGAGTTTCTCCCAGTCCATGCCTGCAGGCAGCTCATCCTCATTTGCCAGCTGCATGAGCATCGCTCCGAGGAATGTGTCGCCCGCTCCGTTCGTATCTGCGACCTTCACTCTGAAGCCCGGCAGAGCAGCGATGTCTTCGCCTCTTCTGACGAAGACTCCCTCGGCTCCCAGAGTGATCATCACTAGGGCGATGCCTTCCTCGCCTTCGCCCATGTCTCTGAGGATGCGGCTGCCCTCCTTGAAATCGTTCGTGCCTGTGAGCATCAGCATCTCCTCATCCGAGACCTTTAGGATATCTGTGAATGGCATCAGGACCTTCATCATCTTTACTGCCCTCTCTTCGCTGTCCCAGAGAGCCGCGCGGTAATTAGGGTCGTAGCTTATGAGCATGCCTTTTCCCTTTGCGTATTTCACCGCTTTTTCGCAGGCTTCCCTGGCAGGCGATGTCGTCATCGAAAGAGATCCTACGTGGAATATCTTTGCCGACTCGTTCTGTTTGACCGCTCTCACGGCCTCCTCTTCTGTCAGCTGAGTGTCCGCTCCCGGATCCCTGTAAAACGAGAAGTCCCTCTCGCCCGATGCGTCGACCGATACTATGGCAAGCGTCGTCGGCACTTCTTTGCTTGCATACAGGCCGGAAGTATCGACATTTTCTTTTTTCAGCGTATCTGCAAGCGATCTTCCGAAAGCGTCGTCGCCTACCTTGCCGATGAAGGCAGCGCCCGCTCCGAGCCTCGCCGCAGCCACGGCAACGTTAGCCGGGGCTCCTCCCGGATATGCGGTGAATTCACCGTTGCCGTTTTCGTCGCTTCCCTTCTGCGTCAGGTCGATCAGCAGCTCTCCGAGCGTTATTATGTCTGCATGCTTTTCCATCTTATGCCTCTTTCCTGTTATCCTTATGCTGTGAACCGTTTTTCAGTCCTGATGATCTCTGACAGCCTGCTCACATGTCCTCTCTTATTTTATACGCCGTCACATCCAGTATGGCGCTTCCTTCAGAACTGAAGCTTATGTCCTGAGCCGTCAGAGGCGTGTAGAACGTGACGGACATCGCCTGTTCTCCGCCGTTGATGAAGACCTCGGCGCTCCATCTGTCCAGAAGTATCCTCAGGCTTATGTGTCCCCTCCTGTCCCTTACGCGTATGCTCCTTCGTTTTGTCATGGTTTCGGCCTGCCCGGACCCGCTCCTGTCTATGGTGAGCACAGAGCTGTCCGGCCTGTAGGTCAGGCTTACGCAGTGTTCATAGTCCCGGGCGAATCCGATGGTGAATTCTTCGAGAGAACACATGCCTGCCGCGGACACCGATCTCGGGCTGATCTCTATCTCCATGTCGAGCACGCGCCCGCTGATGCCTTCGACTGTCCTGGTCTCTGAATCCATGTCCATGCTCGAGGAGACCGTCTGACCGCTGCGCCGGTCTTCGATCTCTCTGACCGGCCACTGGATGAGCCTGTCGTTCCTGAGCCTGAGCTCTCTCGGCACCGTCATCTGCCCGAAGATCCTGAAGTCCTCTTTTCCGTGCAGATTTGCCGTGCTCGGGTCCTGCATCCACGCTATCATTATACGCCTTCCGTCCGGAGCTTTCATCACCTGCGGCGCATAGAAATCGAGGCCGCAGTCCACGGGATGATAGGTCGCCACGGAACCGCGGGCCGCTCCCTCATGAGAAGCCGACTGGCGCACATCGAATATCTCTTTCTTTGTGCCATAGCTCCCGATGATATAACAGACGTTATTGCCTTTAGGGAACCTCACGGATCCTTCGGCATCCTCCATCTCCATGTCCATCGGACTCGCTATGAGCACATATCTTCCGTCCAGAGAGAAGAAGTTCGGGCATTCCCACATTATGCCGAGACGTCGCCTGTCTTCATAGAGCACCTTATCGAAGCTCCATCTGAAGCCGTCATCGCTCCTGTACAGACAGAGCTGTGTCCCTCCCCGGACATCCGGGGCGTCGGTCCGGATCTCAGGGCGCTGAGTCTGACCCTCAGCAGCAGGGCCGGAATCTTTCGCCGCGCTTCCCGTGCGGGCGTTCGCCGCGACGGCTCTGTAGCTGCCGTCCCTCTCCTGCCAGATATACGGGTCCCTGAACTCGTAAGGATCTCCCCCGGGAGGAAGGTCTCTGTCTGTTATGACAGGATTGCCTTCGTATTTTTCGAAGGATCCGTCTCCGGCGGATACCGCAAGGCACTGCGTCTGCTTCCATCTTCCGGAGTAATCCGTCTCGACCGCGGAGCAGCCGGTATACATCAGCAGCTGTCTGCCGTCAGGCAGCGTGAGCGCCGAGCCCGAGAAGCATCCCGCACCGTCATACGGCTGATCCGGCGCTATGGCGCACGGAAGGTATTCCCAGCCGATGAGATCATCGCTTACGGCATGGCCCCAGTGCATCGGACCCCAGTGTGAGTCGTATGGATGGTACTGGTAGAAAAGATGGTACTTTCCGTCATGATATGAAAAGCCGTTCGGGTCATTGAGCCATCCGGTTCGGGGACTGAAATGAAAGACCGGACGCTCTTCTTCGCTGATGAGCCGGCCTTCTCTTTCTTCGAATTCCCTTGCCTTTTTCAGTTCACTGCTTATCATCTTTCTCTTTCATATCCGTCCTGCGGATCAGTATCTGCCGCGACGGATAGTCTCCTGTCAGCCGCTCGAAGGTGTATCCGCTCTGCATGAGCGCCATGCCCGTGCATTCGATCTCGCCGCCGACAGAGTACACGCCGGCGGGATCAAGCCCCTTCAGTTTTATATGTACCGGAGCTCCGTTCGCCTTCGGATCGGTCACGACTATGCTCAGAAGAGCCTCGGACCTGTCCGGACTGACGTTCTCCCATATGACGAAGCGCGAACTCTCATCAGCGCTGCTCAGCCGGTAGAGCAGGCCCTCGTGGACCAGCGGCTCTATCTTCCTGTGCAGCCTGATCTGCTCTTTTATCTCTTCGCACTCGCTGCCGGTGAGTTTCGTCAGGTCGAGCTCATAACCGAAGCTCCCGGCCATCGCCACTGTTGCCCTCGTAGACAGAGGAGTGCTGCGGCCGGTCTGATGATTAGGCGATGCGCTTACATGCGCTCCCATGCATGACGGCGGGTAGCCGAAGGATGTGCCGTACTGTATCATCAGGCGCGAGACCGGGTCGGTATTGTCCGAGCACCAGATCTGAGGAGAGTAGAACAGCATGCCCGCATCGAAGCGGCCGCCTCCGCCCGCGCAGCCCTCAAAGAGGACATCCGGGAATGCCGTGACGAGCCTCTCGTAAAGCTCGTAGAGTCCAAGGTAGTAGCGGTGAGGCACCTCACCCTGTCTGGCCGAAGGCAGCGAGTGCGAGTATATATCGGATATAGGCCTGTTGAAGTCCCATTTGATATAACTTATATCATAGCGCTCAAGCAGCCCGGATATCGTTTCATAGAGATACTCGATGACCTCTCTTCTCGACATGTCGAGCACCAGCTGATTGCGCGCCATCATCGGAGCGCGTCCCGGAGCCGTCAGCGCCCAGTCCGGATGAGCGCGGTAAAGATCCGAGTCCTCGCTCACCATCTCGGGCTCGATCCACAGACCGAAGTCCAGCCCCATTGATTTTATCTTTTCGATCAGGCTCTCAAGACCTCCCGGCAGCTTGTTCTCATCCGGGGCCCAGTCTCCGAGCCCTGCGTTGTCGTCGTTTCTGTTTCTGAACCATCCGTCATCCAGGACGAACAGCTCAGTCCCGATCTCTGCCGCCCTGCGGGCGATGACCAGGAGTTTCTCTTCAGTGAAGTCGAAATATGTCGCTTCCCAGTTGTTCACAAGCACCGGGCGGTGGCCGTATCTGAAGCGACCGCGCACGATGTTGTTCCGTATCACGCGGTGGAACCTGTGCGAAAGCTGCGTCAGCCCCTCTGCGCAGCTGAGTATCACCTCGGGAGTGTGGAACGATTCGCCCGGTCCGAGCTCCCAGCGGAACCTGTCATCATTGAGGCCCATTACCGCGCGCACGCAGTCGAACTGGTCGAGCTCTATCTCCGTCCTGTGGCTGCCCGAGTACACCAGCATCATACCGTAGCAGGTCCCGCTGTCTTCCGTCGCGTCCCTGTCGCACAGTATGACGAAAGGATTATGCTGATGGCCTGACATGCCGCGTCCCGATGACAGCGTATGTATCCCGTGAAAAAGCGGCACCCTCTCAGGCTGGCGCTCCATGCAGTGCCTCCCGTGAAAATGGATCATGTCCCATCTGCCGAAAGGCAGCTCGAGGCACGCCGATGAAGCCTTTCTGAGCCACACCGTGCCGGGCCCCGCATTGACTATCTCCGCAGCCCTGGTTATTATATCCAGCTCCTCGAACACGGCATAATGCAGCCTGACCATGATGTTGGCCGCGTTGTCCATGAGGTTCACCGTAAGAGTCTCGGCCGTGTCTCCGTTATCGTATACCGACGGCAGTCCCGGTATGCTGTACTTGCCTTCGCTGATCTCGTGCGACATATACCTGAATTCGGCGCACCGGCTCCCGTCCGAGCAGGACGCGGCGATGCTGTTCACACGAAAATCCCCGACCCCGAAGGATGTGTATTCCTGCGGCATCGAGTCGAGCGAGTATGTCCGGTCATCCCGCAGCTCGTAGGGGTTTCCCGAAAAGCCCCGGTCATAGGTCCTGTACATATACGACAGGTCCTCATGTCCGGTCCCCGCTCCGTAATAAAGATGCTGCAGATATCCGTGACCGTCGATCTTCATATGATACGCGGTCCCTGCAGTCTCGAGTATAAGCTGTCCGCTTTCCTTCACATAGCGAATGCTCATCGCTTTTTTCTCTTTTCCTGTGCTGTCTCTGCGTTCAAAAATCGGACCCGGCTGTACCACTGCTGCGTGAAACGGCCGGGTCCGGACTGTGCTGTTTATTACTCAGCGTACAGCAGGCTCTTCTCTGTCTCCTTGTCGAAGAGGTGGATCTTCTTCATGTCGACCGAATATGTCGCTTCCATTCCGTTGGTAAGATCAACGTCAGGGTTGACTCTTGCCGTGCACTGCTTGCCGTTGATGTCTCCGTAGAGGTATACCTCGGCTCCGAGCAGCTCGCGCACCTCGATCCTGCACCTGAGCGTGTTCTGCTTGCCTTCGTGGCCTCTGCCGTCGCCGAAATGCTCAGGACGGATGCCGAAGACTACCGTCTTGCCGTCATAGTCCTTGAGGACCTTCGCCTTGTCTGCAGGCATCTTCAGCACGTCGTCGCCGATGTGCAGGAACGTATCCTTGCCCTTGACCTCGACAACAGCGTCGAGGAAGTTCATCTGAGGCGATCCGATGAAGCCGGCAACGAAGAGGTTGCATGGCTTGTTGTAGAGATGCTCAGGCGTGTTGATCTGCTGGACGATGCCGTCCTTCATGACGACGATCCTCGTTCCCAGAGTCATGGCCTCTGTCTGGTCGTGAGTTACATAGATGATAGTTGTGCCCAGTCTCTCGTGGAGCTTGGCGATCTCTGTCCTCATCTGTACTCTCAGCTTGGCGTCGAGGTTCGAGAGAGGCTCGTCCATCAGGAACACCTTAGGGTTTCTGACGATGGCGCGGCCCATGGCCACACGCTGCCTCTGTCCGCCGGAGAGAGCTTTAGGCTTTCTGTCGAGCAGCTTCTCGAGGTCTAGGATCTTAGCGACCTCCTCTACCTTCTCGTTGATCTCGGCCTGAGGGACTTTTCTGAGCTTGAGGGCGAATCCCATGTTGTCTCTTACCGTCATGTGCGGATAGAGTGCGTAGCTCTGGAATACCATCGCGATGTCCCTGTCCTTAGGCTCTACATCGTTCATCTTGACGCCGTCGATGAGGAACTCTCCCTCGGAGATGTCCTCGAGGCCCGCGATCATGCGCAGGGTCGTGGACTTTCCGCAGCCGGAAGGTCCGACGAAGATGATGAATTCCTTGTCTTCGACTTCGAGATTGAAATCCTGGACGGCGTGATAGCCGTTAGGATATATCTTCTCAATGTGTTTTAATGATAAACTTGCCATTTTATTACTCCTTTATTCCAATATGCATTGCGTTCTGACAGGTCTCTGACCGGTAACTACTCTTCTTTTTCGAGCTTTTCGAATATGCGGTCCATCAGCATGGCGCATATATAGCCCGGAAGAGTGAATCCGTACAGCAGGAACGCGAGCGCCGCCGCCTTGTGCAGGTATACCAGCACGAAGGCCCATGCTGTCCAGGCCGCCGCCATCACGGCCGTTGCCGGCAGGTTTGCCACCGACAGCCTGAACGCGTTCATGATCGTCCCCTTTACAGTGTTTTCGTACCTGGACTGGAGGGCGAACATGTAAACCGCTGTCACGAAGATGAACACCGCGGCTATGGTGATGATGATCATCATCACCGTCAGAAGCCTGGACTCCGATCCGTGGAGGGCCCACATGTCCACCGCGGTTATGACCGCGATGAGTATGACGAGCAGCCCCTCGGGGACGCCCTGCCGGAAGTTGTCTCCGAACGACTTCCTGAACATCCTGATTACGTATGTCTCATCGCCTCTCACAAGGTGCAGCAGCACATAGTTCATGGCTGCCATCGCTCCGCCGAATGTCACCAGCGGGATCGAGTACACGACCGTTACAATGTTCAGAACGGCCAGGTCCACGAGCCTTGAGAGGAACTTCATCACCGGATTCTCTGAATCGAAAAATCTGTCCATCTGTTACCAGTTCTCACCTTTGCCGGATATAACTTAGCCCTTGACAGCTCCCGCAGTAACTCCCGCAACGATGTACTTCTGCAGGAAAAGATACAGGATCAGTATAGGCAGCATAGCCAGCAGCAGCGCAGCCATTACCAGACCGATATCCGTGGAATAAGTTCCGTAGAAGGCCTGAGTAGCGATCGGGATCGTGTAGATCTCCTTGTCCGTGAGCACAAGGCTCGGCAGGAGGTAGTCGTTCCAGAACGCCATGGCGTCGATTATGGCCACTGTGGCAACTGTCGGTTTGAGCAGCGGGAAGACGATCTTCCAGAATGTCTGCCATCTGGTGCAGCCGTCTATGAGCGCCGCTTCTTCAAGTTCCAATGGTATATTGGAATGTATCGCTCCATGGAACATGAAAGTCGCCATGGATACGGAGAATCCCGTGTGCATCAGTATGAGGGTGAGCCGGCTGTTGAGTATGCCGAAGATACCGCCGTATACCGATACCAGAGGTACCATCAGTACCTGGAACGGGATGACCATCGATGCGATCATGAGCGCAAAGAGAGTCGAGCATGCTTTCCACTTGCCGTTTCTCACGATGACGAAGGACGCCATCGCGGATACGAGGATCGTGAGGATCGTCGCGCAGGTGGTGATTATGAGCGAGTTCTTGAACACGTTGAAGAAGTCCATCTTCTGCATGGCTTCAGGGAAGTTCTTCGTCGTGAATCCGTGCTCGCCTACGAGCGACAGGGGATTGGATGTGATGTCGGCCTGATCCTTGAATACGTTTATCAGCACCAGTATGAACGGCGCGATGAACAGTATGAAGAGAAGGACCAGGAGGACGATCATAATGGCGTGCTTTCTCTTCCTGGCAGCCGCAGCTTTTTCATTCTGAGTCATTATGCTTCCACCTCCCCTTTCTTGCTTACATATACCTGAGTGATACCGATTATCGCGCAGACTATGAACAGGATGAGGGCCTCGGCCTGGCCTGTGCCGTAGTCTTTATAAGTGAATGCCTTGTTGTATACGTGCATCGCTGCCATTACCGAGCTGAAGAACGGCTCGCCCTTAGTCAGTGACAGGTTGACATCGTACACAACGAAGCATCTTGTGATGCTCAAAAAGATGCATGTCGTGAATGAAGTCCTCATCAGAGGGATCGTCACGTTCCTCATCGCCTGCGAAGGCGTGCAGCCGTCGATCATGGCCGCCTCCTTGAGACTGTCGGACACGCTCATGAATCCCGCCACGTAGATGAGCATCATGTATCCCGCGTACTGCCATACGGATACGAGTATGAGGCAGAACATCGCGCCGCCTGTCGTCGACAGCAGCGACGGCACAGTGCCGCCTGAGATCGCCTCTCCTATGGCTACGAACGCGCGGTTGAAGACGAACTTCCATACATAACCGAGAACGATACCGCCGATCAGGTTCGGGATGAAGAATCCCGCGCGGAAGAAGTTCTGGCCCTTGACTCCGCTCGTCACCATGTAGGCGAGCAGGAACGCCACGACATTGACAAAGATCACGGCGAACGCGGAGTAGATCAGCGTCCTTCCGATGGCCGCCCAAAAGTAGGCGTCCTTGAACGCGGACACATAGTTTGCGAAACCGACGAGCGGCTTCTCGGCGCTTACGCCGTCCCAGCTTGTAAAGGTCAGAAACAGTCCGTAGATGAACGGAATGATGATGACCATGCAGAACAGGATGAGCGCAGGACCTGCAAACATGAGGAATTGCTTTGACTTGTAAGCCATTGTGTTTCTTTCCATTTCAGCCCTCCTTTCCTATTCCGGATGACGCTCCAGCGTCTTGGTGTGCCAGTAAGTCTCTACATCCTTGGCGAAGCCTTCACGGTCGCTGATGCCGGCCAGATACTTCTGGAACATGGCGCCGAGGATCGCAAAGTGGTCGTCAGGCAGGTAGTTGTAGTTCGGGATGAGTTTGCCGGCATTGGTGTACTTGCTTACCGATGCTCCCAGAGGGTCGCTGATCGGCAGCTTGATGTTCGAGAACGCCGGAACGAGCGCGCAGTCGTTCACCAGGAATGACTGTCCATTTTCGTTGTATACCAGCCAGTTCAGAAAATCCTTTGCCTGCTGGCGCTGCTCGTCGGTGGTGTTGGCCGAGCTATCTATGAAGAAGTACTTCGAGCCGCCTCCCACGAGCTTCTCATTCATGCCGTCGTCCATGTCCTGAGGGACAGGCATGATGCCCATGTTCTCGGTGTAGTCGAACTGATTGATCTGAGACCAGTCCCAGTTGCCTCCGAACATGAACGCGATCTCGCCCTCGGCAAGCTTCTTCTCGGAGATCTCGCGCTCCGCCGAGATGGCGCTTTCCCTGGCGTAGTTGTTGTCCTTCAGCACATCGAAGGTGTCCATGAGCGAATTGAACTTCTCGTTCTTCATGAGTTTGACCTTGTCCTTGCTGAGGTCCATGAGGAATGCGTCAGGATCCTCCTGCTCCTCATATACCTGCGCAAGATAGTGAGCTCCGAGCGACCAGTCTTCCTTCATTACTCCGGTCGGAGCTTCCATGCCGCCTTTTTTGAGCTCTTCGATCAGGCCCTTGAAGGCCTTGAGCGTCTTGTACTGCTCAGGATCGAATTTCTTTCCGGTGATCTTTTCGATGGCGTCGGCATTGTAGATGATGCCTCTTGCCTCCACGCAGACCGGGAAGCCGTATGTCTTGCCTCCGATGTCGATCGCGTACTCGGTGTCTTTGACCCATTCCTCGCCACTGAGGTCGGCCGCATGCTCTTCTGCCAGGGAATAGATGTCCTTGGCGTCCACCATCGACAGCGTGTACGGATTGTCGGATGCGTATCTTGTGGCGAGATGAGCGGATACAGTATCGCTTGAGTAGTACACCTCTACGTGTACGCCTGTTTCCTTCTCATACTTCTTTGCCATCTCGAGCAGCTGATCCTGTATCTCCATCTTCGAGTTGAAGACGGTGATCCCGTCGGTGCTTCCGGTATTGCCGGTCTCTTCACCGCCGGAGGATCCTCCGCAGCCCGCAAGAAGCATCACTGACATCGCCATCACTGTCGCAAGAGCAATGATTCGTTTGAGTCCTGTTTTCAAAAGTTTCCCCCTCCTCATTATCTCCGTCAGCAAATAATTGACGCTTTCAGCGAAAAAAACTGACTTCGGCCCTTTCTGATCTCCGGTTTACGCCCGGTGATCCGAGTAAGTCGTAAGTCAGAATATATTGTATTGATGTTATCAATAATACAGGCCGGGGTCAATGAAAATGCCCCCGGCGAGGAGGCATAAATACAATTAAAAACATTCTGATGTCCTAGTTTATTTTCAGTTTATCAAAAGTCAGTGCGTTCCGGACTGCCTGCGCATGAGCTCATAGAATTCTCCGCGAAGCTTCATGAGGTCGTCGTAGGTGCCCTGTTCGGCTATGCGGCCTTCCTTTATCAGGACTATCCTGTCGCAGTCTCTGACCGTCGACAGCCTGTGCGCGACCATCACTACAGTGCAGTTTTCCTTATATACCGAATCGAGCACCTTGTTCTGGGAAATGTTGTCGAGTGCGGACGTCGCCTCGTCGAGTATCATGATGTCCGGCTTCGAAGCGAAGGCCCTGGCAAGCAGAAGCCTCTGTCTCTGACCGCCGGAGAAGCCTCCGGTGTTCGAGTCGGATATCTCTGTCTCGTAGCCGAGAGGCAGCCTTTCTATGGTCTCAGCTATGTCGGCCTTTTCGGCCGCGGCCTTCGCCTCTTCGAGGCTGACCGGATGCGGACAGAAAGCGATATTGGAATATATCGTTCCCGGCATCACCTTGCTGAACTGGAAAACAGCTCCGATGTGCCTTCTGTAGGATCTCAGATTCAGAGATTCGAGAGGCATGCCGTCTATGAGCACGGCTCCCTCGTCAGGCTTGAGCGCTCCGAGTATGATCTTTAAAAGAGTGCTCTTTCCGCAGCCGCTCTCGCCTACGATCGCGACCTTCTCTCCCGCGGCGATATCCAGCGAGACTCCGTTGAGGCATCCGAACCTGCCTTCGTCGTACGCGAAGCTGACATTCTCTACCTTTATGCTGCCTCTGATGTTTCTGACTACGCTCTTTTCAGGGGCATCCTCCGGTTCGGACTCGAACAGTCCTCTGAGCTGCTCCATCATGGGTCTCATGAGGAAGAGCTTTCTCTGCGCGTCCATCAGTTCCGTGACTGCCGCCGAGATCAGGCCGAACGCGCTCGTGAACGCGATATAGTCCGCCTTGTCTATTCCGGCAGGAATGATGAGCGAGAGGAGTATCACAGTACCGAGCGAGCTCAGGAAGCTGAGCACTACGTCCTCGAGCGAAAGCGCTACAGGCATGTTCAGGTCGCAGTCGAGCACGGCGCTGTACTTCGATGTCCATCTCGAGAATATCCTCTTTTCGGCTCCGCTCTCCTTTATCCTCTGTATGCCCTTGAACGTGGAGAAGAGGAAGGCCCTCTCGTCCATCTCGGCCTCCTGCCTCCTCCTTTCGTTGTCGGCAAAGAGGTATCCGGCCATCAGTGTGTAGACGCTCCTGATGATCAGTATGACGACCGCGGGTATCAGAAGGACCCTTGAAAACCCGGCCATCTGAGGTATGTATACAAGCGAGAACACCGCTGTCAGAGAAGCTCCGAGAACGAAGCTTATTATCTGTTCGCTCAGGAATCTGGCGTTCGATATCTGTTTTGAGAGCTTGCCCGTGGATACCTGAGTAAAGAAAGACTGCGGCAGCGTCAGTACCTTTGTCATGACCGCGGACTGCACCTCCGAGGATATCCTTATGCGCATCTTGCCCAGACTCACGCTCTTGACGGCCTGGATGGCGCCTTTGACCATGCCGGCAGAGAGGAAGAGACCGAAAGCCCTGAACAGAAGAGTGTAGCCGTCGGTTCCCATGGGCACGATCTCGCGGAGCACGTACTGGTTCATCTTCGGCGTGATGAGTCCGAGCAGAGAGATCGCCAGTGTCGCTCCGCCTATCGCGATTATGTCTCTTGCCGAAACGAGATGCAGTGTATATATCGCGAGAGTGACCAGGTTCCTGACCCTTCTGTCGAGAGGTCTCTGTATCGCGTATGCGAACTGCTGCAGAGGGGTGTCTTTCCTCACCCATCCATGCGAACCGTCAGTCAGGCATCTGTATGTGTATCCTCTGACCGCAGGGCTCAGGACGACGGCCCTGCCGTCCTCCATGAATCCCAGTATGTACTCGGTGCGCTTTGTCCATTCCGTATCGCTGAGGTCAACGATATCATATATTATGGCCAGCGGATCGAGGGCGAGGTCCAGCATCTCCTGAGTGCCGGAGTAGCCGTGCACCTCGTTCGCCGACAGGCCGAATTTGCCGAGGATATGATTCAACGCAAAGAACGCTCCGTCTGCATCATTGAATTTCGGATCTCTGTCCAGACGGTTCATCATCCTCAGCTCGGCGTTGCGCTCGAGCTCAAGGTCGTTTCTTTCGCGGTTTTTGAGCGCCTCGGTATATATGCCCATTCAGATCTTCTCCCCAGGCACTTCCAGAAGATCTCTGTAAATGCCTTCGGTGTTATACAGTTCTTCGTGCGTTCCCCTCTGCACGATCCTGCCCTTGTCCATTACGAGTATGTGGTCGCACGAGGCCACCGTCGACAGCCTGTGAGCGACTATTATGCATGTGGTAGCCTTCAGTCTTATGGACTTGAATACAGCTTCCTCGGTAACAGCGTCGAGCGCCGATGTGAATTCATCGAGCAGCAGTATGGTGGATTCCGTGGACAGAGCCCTGGCGAGCTCAAGCCTCTGCAGCTCTCCGCCGGAAAAGTTCCTGCCGTTCTCGTACATCCCGGCGTAATACCCATCTCTGTCCCTGATGATCCTCTCGTGTATGTGGGCGTCACGGGCGGCGAGTATCATCTCGTACTCCTCGACCGTCGGGTCCCACATCGTCAGGTTGTTCGCTATGCTGTCCTCGAATACGACGCACTCCTGGTCGACTGCCGTGACCGATGAACGGAACACGACATCCGGGATCTCGTCTCTTGTGTGTCCGTCGTACCATATATTGCCGCTCTCCGGTTCGTAAAGTGAGAGCAGGCACTTCAGGAGAGTGCTCTTGCCGCATCCGGAGGATCCGACCACGGCGATAAGCTCGCCCGGTTTGGCGCTGAAGCTCACATCATCAAGGGCAGGAGCTTCGCCCTCCTGGTATCTGTAGCACAGATGCGACACATCAAGACGCCCCCTGAGCTTATCCGGCTCCGAATCAGCGGCCAGATGTTTTTCAGGCAGGCTGTCTCTTTCTCTTATGTCTTCTATGCGTTCTATCTCGGTTCTCGTCTTCTGCAGATTGTTGGTCATGGAGATGCAGTTCGAGAAGCTGTTCCTGAAGTTCCCGAGCACAGTCTGCAGAGCTGCCATTATACCGAAGGTAAACTGTCCCTGTATCATGAAGTAGGCTCCGGCGAAGAGCAGTGCGGCCTGCGAGAAGAGCGAATGCATGCTGTCGATCGCTCCCGTGATGGCAGTGATGCTTATGCCGCCCTCACGCGCCTCATCGAATTCGATCTGGGATCTGTTCCAGTCCGAAAAGAACATCCTCTCGAGACCTCCGGACTTGATGGTATCTATGGTGTCCAGCCCGTTCAGTATCGATGTGTTCATCATGCCGGTACTGACGGCGTTGCTCCTGGCCTGCATCGTGATGCGGTTCTTCATGCGAAGCGATACGACCATGTAAACGATCTCAACCAGAATGCAGATAAGCGCCACTTTCCAGTTGTAGCTGAGCATGAGCACGAAATATATGATGGTCATCACGAAATCGAGCAGGCGCGGAACTATGGTCCTCACCAGAGACAGATCGAGCTTCGAGTTGTCCTCCATTCGCTGTATCAGTTCGCCTGATCTGTACTGCTCGAAGAATACCATGGGCTGCATCAGGATCTTCCTGAACAGTCCTGCTCCCGAGCGCGCCGCTACTGAATAGGCTGTCCTGTATATAAGAAGAGTCTTGATCACGTTGACCGCGGTCATGGCAGCCAGTATGACGCACATCGAGACCACGAGGAACCTGTACGTAGAGCGGTCGTCAAAGCCTCCTGACAGCAGCGACTGCACCCAGTCCTCTTTTCCTTTCTCATTGCCCGCCACATCGAGCATCATACGCGTGGACCTGACCATCAGCAGACTGAGACCCACAGCCATGGCGTTGAGGATGCCCAGCATGACCATCTGCCGCTGAACGCCGTCCAGACGCTTCATGATGAGGCCGTAAAGGGACGGCCTTTTGCCTCCCCTTTTGAAGCCTTCGGCCGGCTTCATCACGAGTACGGCTCCGTCGAATTTGCTGCTGAATCCGTCGATCGACATCTCATACTCGCCTTTGGCCGGATCCGACAGATATACCACGCCTCTTCCTATCTTCTTAACTATCACCCAGTACTTGTGCTTCCACTTCGCGACCACAGGCATAGTCATGCCGGCGAGCTGTTCCATATCCGCTTCCACTATCTCCGTCTCGAGGTCATAGCGCGATGCCATGTCCTTCATCTGTTCCGGAGTGGAACCGCCTCTCGAGGTGATATTGTACTTCCTCATTTCGGAAAGCGGGACTACCTTGCCATAGTAAGAGAGTATCGTGGCGATCGCCGCGATGGAATTCTCTCCCGGATGTGTCTGTATGACTACTGGTACCTTCATCTGCTTTCCCTGTACGCTTATTCGACCCACTGCGATGCGGGCCCGGATATGGGCGGGGGTCCATTCAAGGCTGCGGCCGTCAAAACAGTCCCGGCGGCGGCCGTCTGCATAGCCTTTTCAAGGCCGCCTCAACTGTCTCATGCAGACGCGCTTTTTCAAGCGCACCCGCCCATATCCCGGCTCACGCCGGATCTTTTTTTGTTCTTTCCTTCTGTTCCTTCGTGGGTCCGGATATGGGCGGGAATCCATTCAAGGCCTCGGCTGTCAAAACAGTCCCGGCGGCGGCCGTCTGCATAGCCTTTTCATGGCCGCCTCAACCGTCTCTTGCAGACGCGCTTTTTCAAGCGCACCCGCCCATATCCCGGCTCACGCCGGTATATCTTATTCAGTTCTTCTTTCGAATCCGTGGTAATACGCGTGCACAAGCGTGCGGTAACCCATGCGCCGCATGTCCTTGTAACGGACACGGTATTTCGCGCCTGTGCGCTTGCCGCCGCTGCCGACGAACCTTATGCACTCCTGCGACCATGCGTCTATCCTCTTGAGACTGTCTGTCCTTGTAAGGATTCTGAAAGCCCAGTCTACCCAGTTCAGCTCTCTTTCCTCTCTGACGACTCCGAAGAAGTACCTGTCGACCCTGTCGATCATGCGCTGCATGGCTTCCTCTCTTGTGAGTTCGCCCCTGCGCTCCTTTCTCACCAGCTTTTCCGCATAGTGGTTCAGTTTCCACTCTATCTTCTCAAGGGAGTTCTCGGCGATATCGTACTCGCCGTCCTGGAGCCTGAACCCGAGCAGATCGAAGCCCTCGCGCGGCGCGCATATATCGGTCTTTGCTTCATTGAACTCAAGACCTCTTTCCTCGAAGGTCTTTCTGAGGAATTCCCTGACCACCTCAGCCTGCGCCTTTGATTCGGTGAACACCGCGATGTCATCGGCGAATCTGCAGTAATATACGCTGTTCTGTCTGACCACGTCATCGACGTCCAGCAGATATACGTTCTCGAAGAAATTGGTGAGAGCGCATCCGCTCAGAGCTCCGGTCGGGCCCTGCACCAGATTGCCGCGGAACCAGTACTCGCCCCGGCAGACCAGCTTTTCCAGAAATGCGAACAGGGAAGGGTCCTTCTCCGCGAGCAGTTCTCTCATCTGTACGCTGAGTATTTCCGGATCCACGTTGTCGCCGTAGCTGTGTATGTCTGTCTTGAGGACCCAGCAGTCCTTATTGTAGCCATTTTTGTTTACGGTATTGAATATGCCGGATATGTGCTTTCCCAGACGGAAGGAATACAGCGAATCCGAGAACAGATAATCGAAATCATGCATCACGAAAGCCATGAGCTTGAGCAGCATGCTCTCGTTGTCGCGAAATCTGTAGATCCTGCGCTTCCTTGTCGAATTCTTCTTGCGGAGCATCGTGAGTCCGGGCGGTTTGAAGAAGAAGTCTCCTTCCCTGAGCCTCTGTATCTCATCAGTGCACCTGTCGGACAATATGTAGGCCTCGAGCTGAGCCGCCTCGTCTTCCGAAACGCTGTATGAGGACCTTTTCCTTTCTATAAAGGCCCTTCTTTTGTCCATGTCCAGCATTCTGTCAAAGACGCTTACATATTCTTCATTTTCTCTGATATTGTCTCCCATAGAACTTAACATTACTACAATCAGCGTAAAAACTGAACTTAAAACATGTTTCCTTGAAAAAACTGACGCATGCGTCGCCCCGGGGTATCAGGCCTCAGGCCGATGCCCGCAGTCAGCCACAGGTCAATTCTTCCGCCTGATTCATCTGCTCTTGAGTTCCTTCTTGTTCTCGAACATCGCCAGATCCGCCCGGTCGAACACCGCAGAGACATCAGGGTCCCCTTCGAAGCGCGCCATGCCGGCAGCTATGACCACATCCTCAGGGTCAAAGTCATATATCGCACCGGCGCTGGCATCCGTGTAGTCCCTTTCGACCCTGCTGTCGCGGTCGTGGGCTCCGGCAGCTATAGTCATACGCTTTGCCGCGGAGTATCCCTCTCCTTCCGATTTTCTCGCCTCTATGCACCACTCATTGTGAGCGGCCATCTTTTCCATCAGCTCATCGATATGCTCGTAGTCGCGGCCCCTCGCGATGATCGCGAATTCGTCGCCGCCTACCCTGAACACCGGACTGTGATCGAAAATGTCGCATATGGCCCTGCATCCCGCCTTGAGGAAATTGTCTCCGGTCTGGTGCCCGTGCTGGTCGTTTATATCCTTGAGTCCGTTCAGGTCGGCCACGACTACAGCGAACTCCGGATCCGCTCCGGCTCTGATCTGCTCGTTCAGCTCGGCTTCGGCATTCATGTAGGCGCCCTTGTTCTTCACCCCGGTAAGCCCGTCGGTGGTTATCATAGCCCTCGCTTCTTTCAGGGCTGTTTCGTATTGCTGGCTTCGCGCCATCCTTTCCTGGATATTGCTGATGCCGACTATGATGCGCGGCCCGTCTTTTTCTTCGACTCTTGCTGCCCTGAGCGAGACATGGACAGGCTCGCCCCCCATCATCAGCCGGTAGTTGAATTCGAAGAGTCCCGTCTGCTCGATATCGCGCAGGATGTTCTCTTTCGTGCAGATCACCTGATAGCCCTCGAAATCTTCGCCAAACACCGCGTCTCTGCCGTTCCTGATCATCTCGCCGAAGAAGTCCGTTCCTTTCTTGGCGATCCCGAAGTCCTCGATCTCCTTTGTCGCGCTGTATTCGATATATTCTTCGCTTACAGGGTCTACCGTGTATATGGCCAGGTAATTGCCGGCAAGAGCCGTGATCCTGGCGTAGGTTATGCTCTCCTGCTCCGCTCTTTCGAGAGCCTCCTTATGGCGCATGTACGCGTCCACATCGTTGACGCCGATCACTATGTGTTCGCCGTCCACCCTGACAGCCTTCATGTTGACATAGATCGGCTCGCCGTCGGTCATCAGACGGTACGAGAGCGTGAATGTTCCCTGCTGCTCAAGGACCTCCAGGATATATTCCTTTCTGAACTCGCTCAGGAACTTGGCGCGGTCATCAGGATATATGGCCTTTTCGGCATCCTTTCTGCTGGTGTTGAAAAAGTCATGCCCGCGTCTTTCCACGGAGAGATTGCTGCGCAAGGCGTCCGGATTGTACTCCGTGAACTCACCCGTCTGATCGTTCACATAGTACAGATTGATATAGTCGGATGAAAGGGCCCGTGCGGCGCGGGCGAAAGTAACTCCCGAGCTCTCGTCGAAGTCCTTGCTGCTCAGAATGGCGAGCGTGAACGCGGAATAGCCCGTGACCTCATTGTCCGCGGAATGCCTTATGAAGCCGTTGATATTCATCCTGTCGCTTACCTGCTCTTCGAACAGCAGCCTTCTCCCGAGGCCTCTGCAGCGCTCGAAGAGTTCGAATATCTCGGCGCCTTTTTCATGGAGCTGAGGAGCATGGTCATCGCTTCTTTCTGTTCCCGTGATGCCGAACGCCTCTTTTACGAATTCCTTGTAGCTCCTGTTGCAGCGGACTATGCGGATCTTCTCACCGTTATACTCGAGCACGGCTACAGGAAGCGAAGCAAAGTACCTCCGGAGTGCAGAACTGTCTTCAGGAGCCTGTTCGTCCGAAGCCGTATCATCCAGATCGAAGAGGCTTATCCTGCCGAGAGTTTCATAATACTCGGTCTCGTCCGGATTCTCGAAGCCTATCTGGCGCCCTTCCCTGTAGCGGGCAATGATCTCCTCTAGAGGGACGGCCTCGCAGAACCAGAATCCCTGCATCTTGGTGCATCCGATCTCTCTGAGGAATTCGAACTGCTCTTCGGTCTCTACTCCCTCGGCAACAGTATCCATGCCGAGCGAGGATATCATCCTGACCAGCTGTGTGACTATGAGCCTCGTCTTCTCATTGGTCTCGAACTCGCGCATGAAGTTCAGGTCGAGTTTGAGAGCATCTACATCCGTCTTCTGCAGAAAGTCGAGCGATGAATATCCGCTGCCGAAATCGTCCATGCAGACTCTGAATCCCATCTCCCGCAGACGTTTTACCTGCGTGCTCATCTGATCGAAATCGCTTCCCATGGCGGTCTCTGTGATCTCCAGAGCGATCTTCTTCCTGTCGACGCCGGCTCCGTCCACCCTTCTGCGGATCTCTTCCGGCATATCGTAGTTTTCAAAATCCTTCCTGGACAGATTGATGGAGACCGGAACGATATAAAGCCCCGCTTCACTGCGCCGCCCGAAGTCCTCCAGGACACGGTCAAGCACGTAAAGATCGAGCTTTCCTGTCAGGCCGGCCTCCTCGAGCACCGGGACGAAGGCGTCAGGATAGATGATGTCTTTTCCGGGCTCCGCCCATCTTGAGAGAGCCTCCTCGCTGCACACCCTGCCGTTGGAGCCTCTGACGACCGGCTGATACCAGACCTTGAGCCAGCCTTCGGACATGGCTCTTTCGAAGTTTTCGATTATGTAGCGCCGCCGCTGTGTCTCTGTCATGTCTTTCAGATCCTCCCGCTTGAACCGGGTAACAATCCAGGCGTATACATAATTATTTTACACCTTTTGCGCCCATTCCGAAACAGGTGCCGGAACAATAACTTCCGTTCATTATCATGGTTCGCAGTAACCGCACGGCGTGTACCCCCGGGAAGTTAGCTCGACTCTGGTCGCGGTGACTTCCTCCCTGTTATGAGGCGATATGGACTGCGCGCCTTCGCAGCTCGGATAGTGGAACACCTTCGACCTTTTATTGACCACATAGAGCCTCGGCTCCTGCTGCGCCTGCTCTTCTGTCGTGACGATGCCCGTCATGTAATCTACAGAAGCGTTCGGCGTCACATTGAAGCAATATACGTTGAAGGATACGCCTGCACCGTTGTCCTCGACTGAGCGGGCGGTCATCTGTACGCCCCTCGCCACGAGCTCGTCACCGCTGAACCACGGCTTCACCATGTAAAGGACATGGTTTCCAGTGTTCCATATGTAATGCCCGACTTCCTCCTCAAAAGGCCTCATGCCTTCGTAATTCAGGTAATGAGTGCCGGTGATGAGGTTCTCAGGATTGTCGTTCTCGGCCGAAAGAGCCCACGCTATCAGGTGGCAGCGCTCCCAGTTCTGGGCTTTTGCCCAGCCTGACGGATGTATGGACGATATATCACCTCTCTCCTGCCCCTTCTCAGGCATGGTCTCCTCCCCGAGGCATCCGTACGCGCATGTGCACCTGCCCAGCTCGTCCAGGCTGCCGTAGTACTCGTACGGAGTAAGTCCGGACGGATCCACCCTGCCCGGCAGACTGCCTTCTGTCTTATATCTGTCGCCGTTCTTTACAAGCGATGCCTTTTCGATGACCTCGTCAGGAAAATCAGGCACGCTTCCGTTCACGGTCACATAGCGGCGGCCGTCGTATTCAGGCAGATGCTCCGCGTCCGGCGACGCCGTATCGCCGATCTCTCCGCCGGATACCGCAGGTCCGGCTCCGACAGAAGCATTCTGCTGCTTTCCTGTATCATCAGCAGCCATGTCTCTGCCTTCGCGGTATTTCACCGCAGCAAGGCACAGACAGCATACAAGGATCAGCGCAAAAACGGCGAACGCCCTCTTTCGCCCTGTCTCCGACCTTTTGTTTTTGCGGCTGCCTTTGTTGTCCATCTCAATCCTTACGATCTGTTTGTGAAAAGCGGAATTACACAGGATTTTGAAAAAATGGTGTAAAACCGCTGATAGTTATCAGGATTTTACACCAGATCTGTTCATGTGCTATGCGCTGCGTTCAGACGCTATTCGCCTGTGCTGCGTGCAGCCGCGACCTCTTCTGCGGACCTGCCGGCGCTTGCAGCGATGCCGAGCATCTTGTCCTTGAGCTCCTGCTCGATCCTCGCGAGCTCCTGCTCTGCCGCCGCTCTTGCGACCTTGCCGTCCTCCTGGATCTGCTGGATCTCGTTGAGTGCGCTTATCAGCTGCTCGTTGGTGTGCTGCAGCGTCTCGATGTCCACGATGCCTCTCTCGCTTGCTCTCGCTGTATCGACCGTGCTCTGGTGGAGCGCTTCGGCGTTCTTTGTGAGCATCTCGTTCGTAGCGTCCGTGACCGCCTGCTGGGCCTCGATGGCCTTCTGAGTATGATAGTTGTTGAGAGCGAGCACCATCTGGGTCTTCCACATCGGGATGACGTTCAGTATCGTGCTGCGGATCTTCTCGGACATGATGGTATCCGAGTTCTGTACCATCCTGATCTCAGGCGCGGACTGGAGGCATACCGTCCTCGAAAGTTCGAGGTCGTAGATCTTCTTCTCGAATCTCGTGATCATGTCGGCGAAATCCTGAGCTGCCTGGATGTCTTCTGCCGAGTTAGTCTCTTTTGCCTTTGCCTCAAGCTGCGGGAGAGTCTCGTTTCTGGCCTTCTCTATAGCGAGCTTGCCGGCCTCTATGTACATCGAGATCTCCTTGAAGTAGAGCTTGTTCTTGTCATAGAGCTTATCGAGCTGGATGATATCCTTCCTGAGCTGCTGCTCATGATCCTCGAGAAGCTTGACGAGTCTGTCGATGTTGGCCTCTGTCGTGCTGTACTGGGCTTTGAGCTTTTCGAAATTCTTCTCGGCGCTTCCGAACAGCTTGCCGAGCAGGCTCTTCTTTTCTTCGCCGTTCGTCTTGAGCTCGACGAGCAGCGATGTGAGGATCTGGCCTGTCTCGCCCATGTCCTTTGCTCTTACGCTCTGGAGAGCTCCGTCCGCGAAATCTGACACCTTGCGCTGCGCGCTGGCTCCGTAGCTGAGCACCGCGTTGCTGTCGGTGATGTCGATCTTGTCGGCAACGGTCCTGATCTGTCTCTGCTCATCGGCAGTGAACTGCGCAAGAGGCTCCTCGTCCTTTCTGACTTCTTCTTGTCCGAAGTCGATGACAGGCGCAGCAACCGTATCGAGCGAAGCCGCCTGAGCTGCGACTTCATGTACATCTGCAGCCATTGCAGTTGCTGTTTCTTCCGCTGCGTCGTTGACTGCATCGTTTACCGCTTCAGGTGTAAGGTCAAATTCTGCCATGTTAGTCCTCCTTGTATGTGATTATAATTATTGACTAAATATCGAAATCCGAATCGAGCAGGCCCTTGCTCGCGAGCGTTGTCTGAAGACTCTGGATATCCGTCGTGATGTCCATGATGTCGTCCTCGTACAGTCTCTCGAGCAGGTTGTCCGACGCCTCGGTCACCGAGTCGATCAGTGAGATCAGCTGCTTCTTGATATCCGCCGCCTGCTCCTCGAGGTAGTTCGGACTGGAGTTGATCACAGGCGCGCCGTCGGCTGAGGTCGTGACCTCTTCCTTAGGCTTGTCGCCGGTCCCCTTGGCGAGGTCCGCGATCTTGTCGTTGTATGCATCCGTAAGGCGTACGACCTCAGGGTAATACTTCTCCCTGAACTCTTTGACCTGCTTTCCGAGTTCAGGAACCTCTTCGACTCTGGCGTCGATCTTCTTCGTGACCGTCCTGAGCTTCTTGAGCTTGCTCTTGAGTTCGGCGTCATCGGTCATGGTGATCAGATCGTCAAGTGTCTGAGGCGAGGTATCCTTGCCGGACTTGCGTTTTGCCCTGTTGCCCATCGCGACTGACTTCTCGACCGATTCCATCGGCTGGCCGTCCTTCGTCATGACGAGCAGCCTGTTTTTGAAGTCCACGTAGGCTCCCGGGAAAAAGCCGTCCACTATCATCTGCTGCAGTTCGTCGGCCACCTTTTCGTAAGGCCGGCCCACCGCCGCGCAGAGATCATCGATATATGTGTTGCCCTTGTAGTTCACCTTGCTTTCATAGGTGCGGATCCTCTTTGCACGGCTGTTGTTCACGAGCTTGATGACGGCCGCGGCCGCCAGACCTATGAGGCCTGCGACGCCGTATGCGGCTGCAACCGGCGCTTCCGTGGCTCCCACGGCAGCCAGCAGGAACAGCAGGCCGAACCCAAGCGCCACGATGGTCCATCCGGACTTGCCGAGTCTCATCTTGTCCAGCTTCTTCTGTATCTTGCGCTGCGTATAGCTTGAAACGCCGCCCGACTGTCTTGCCGGCGAGGAATTCGGGACCGTGCGGGTACTGCCCGCGTTCACCGTTCCGGAGCTGCCTCTGCTTGTGGTCGTCGTCGTAGTGGTCCTGGTCGTCCCGTCCGCGGATCTTGTAGTAGTGGTCTTCGTCGTGGTGCGTCCCGTCTCAGGCATGCCGCCGGTGCCGAAGAGTTCTCCGAAAACGCCCCCGCTGCCTGTCAGTCCTCCGAAGGCTTCGCCTATATCTCTCATGGCGTCGTCCATGCCGTCGAACACCGAGTCGATATTGTTCCTGTCCTCTTCACTGATCGTGTACTTCAGGGTATTCGAGTACATTACGAACGACAGGCTCTTGACATCAGGCGGGATCGCGAGCTTCGACTTGAAGGTCTTTTTTTCGCCGCGCTTCCACTCTCCGGCCTTGATAGTCGCCGTTCCTATCTCTTCGTTGTTCGACTTGTCGATGACCTTGATCCTGAATGAAAAGTCATCGAAATCGAAGCCGGAATCGTTGACGACGGAAAAGGAATAACTGAGCCTTCCGTCCTGCAGACGCGAAGTCTTTGTCGTCAGCTTTGCCGATTCCTTGAAATTGCCTTCGAACCATTCGGCCACAGCCGAATTAATTGTCTGAGTTGCATCCATTGCTGTATGGTCCTTTCTGTCAGAAGTTGAGGCTGAAGTCGAGTTCGATCTCCTCTCCGTCATCCGTCTTGCCGATGACCCTGAAGCTTTCTTCGTCCTCGTCCTTTATTTCTTCTACCGACACATAATTGTCCCTTCCCGATACATTAGGCATGACGACCGCGATATGGTCCTCGATGAGCTCTTTGGCGCTCAGCGCCGACAGAGTTCCGTCTTCCATCAGGGCGATGACCGTCCTGTAGCCGCCGTTGCCGAATCTGACGAGATATATGTCTTTGACCTTGCCGAATTCATCGAACGGATAGATCGCGTCGGTCTTGTCATCCTTGATCTCATTCTTTTTGAGGTCTCCCGTCGGGACGATCCTGACAGAACCGCCTTCGAGGAGCGTGACCGATTCGATCTCGAGAGGAAGATCCTGCATGTCTTCCGTATCGATGTCCGTGATGGAGGTCACGATCTTTTCCGTATCTGCCGCTGCAGGTTCAGGGCTGCCCTTGTCTCCGGTTTCCGGCGTTTTTTTGCAGGCGCTCATCCCCGGCGCAAGAGCAGATATCATCAGTACGGTAATTATCAGAGTAATCGCTTTCTTCATCTCGTCCCTCGTTTTCTTTACATATTTTGACACGTTATTCCATCGGAGGAGCCCCGCCTCCGAAGATCAATGATTCTGTCAATACGGCAAGGCCGCCATGATAGACGGAATCATTATAGCACAAAAAACGGGTCAGGGAACACCTGACCCGAAATGGTTTGAGGCAGTTTTATCCTCCGAGGTAAGCCTTGCGGACTTCATCGGATCTTGCAAGCTCTTCTCCTGTACCGGAGAGCGAGATCCTGCCCGTCTCGATGACGTATGCCCTGTCGGCTACCGAAAGCGCCATCTGAGCGTTCTGCTCTACCAGCAGTATGGTCGTGCCGGCCTTGTTGAGATTCTCGATGATCTCGAAAATCTGGTCCACCAGTATAGGAGCGAGTCCCATCGAAGGCTCGTCGAGCATCAGCAGCTCAGGGTCTGACATGAGAGCTCTTCCCATGGCAAGCATCTGCTGCTCGCCGCCTGAAAGCGTCCCCGCGATCTGCGACGTCCTCTCCTTCAGCCTTGGGAACTGATCGTACACGTACTCGAGGTTGTGCGCGATCCTGTCCTGCTTGGTCACGAAAGCCCCCATCTGGAGGTTCTCCTCGACCGTCATGCCCTGGAATATCCTGCGGCCTTCAGGCACGTGGGATATCCCCTTTGAAACTATCTTGTGAGCGGCGGTATGCGAGATCGACTCCTCGAGGAATTCGATATCTCCCGTCTTGCTCCTCAGCAGTCCCGAGATGGTGTGCAGCGTGGTCGATTTGCCCGCGCCGTTGGCGCCGATCAGCGTCACGATCTCGCCCCTGTTTACGTCGAAGGAGATGCCTTTGATGGCGTGGATGGCCCCATAATAGACATTGATGTTCTTGACTGTCAGTACAGTACCCATTATCCGACCTCCTTCCCCGATGACCCGGCGTCAGGCTTGCCGGAAGCGGCGGACTCGAGCTTGCCCTTACTGAGAGCCTCCTCGATATCCTCGTTCTTTTCTTCCTCTTCCATCTTTCCCCTGCTCTTGCCGAGGTAGGCCTCGATGACCTTAGGATTGCTCTGGATCTCGGCCGCGTTGCCCTTGGCGATGACGCGTCCGTAGTTGAGCACCACGATGCCCTCGCAGATGTTCATGACCAGGCTCATGTCGTGCTCTATCAGGAATATCGCGATCTGGAACCTGTCGCGGATCTCCCTGATGGTCTCCATCAGCTCTGTCGTTTCCGAAGGGTTCATGCCGGCCGCCGGCTCGTCGAGCAGAAGCAGCTTAGGCTTGGTGGCCAGAGCTCTCATGATCTCGAGTCTTCTCTGAGCGCCGTACGGCAGCGAACCCGCCCTGTAGTCGGCCGTCTTGGTCATGCCGAAGATCTTGAGGTACTTCATCGCCTCCTTGCGGATGCGGAACTCCTCGTGCCTGTACTTCGGCGTGTGGAACATGCCGCTCACAAGGCCGTAGTCTGTGGTGTGATGGAGAGCCACCTTGATGTTCTCCTCAACGGTCAGCTTGTCGAACAGCCTGATGTTCTGGAATGTACGCGCCATGCCGGCCTTGTTGATGTCGACTGTAGTCATTCCCTTGGTGCTCTTGCCGTCAAAGAAGATCTCTCCCCTCGTCGGCTCGTACACCTTCGTCAGCATGTTGAAGATCGTGGTCTTGCCGGCGCCGTTAGGGCCTATAAGTCCGCCGATCTCGGTCCTGCCGAGCGTAAGGTTGAAGTTGTCCACCGCGGTCAGTCCTCCGAAGTCTATCCCGAGGTTCTTGACCTCGAGTATAGGCGACTTGGCCTTGTCCCTTTCAGGGATATACACCTGATCGTTGTACGGCTCATCAGGATCATAGTGTTCCTTGGCGTCCACGAATACGGCTCTGCCGCCGACGTTGTCGTTATAGTATATCTCCTGTCTGTTCTCATATGTATGACCGGTTTCCGAGATTTCGGCATCGCGGATCTCGTCTCTTTTATCTTTTGGAGCCATTTATGCAGCCTCCTTTCCGGTCTTTTTCTTTTTCGGCTTATTCCTGTCGTCACGCTTTTTGAAAGGATTTATCCTGTTCCATATGGACGTGACCCTGGCCTTGATGGTCGGATTGTACGTGCAGATCATGACGAGGATGAGCACGATCGCATAGGTCAGCATCCTGTAATCGGCGAACTGTCTGAATGTCTCAGGCAGTATGGTAAGCACCGCAGCCGCGATGATGCCGCCCCAGATATTGCCTACTCCTCCGAGCACTACGAATACCAGTATGAGCACCGATGTATTGAAGTTGAACTTCAGCGGCACAAGCGTGCTGTAATTCAGTCCGAACAGGCAGCCTGCCATCCCGGCGAGCGCCGCGCTCACGACGAACGCCATGAGTTTGTACTTCCTGACATCGAGTCCGATGGATTCCGCCGCTATGCGGTTGTCCCTGATGGACATTATCGCTCTGCCCTGCTTGGAGTTCTTCATGTTGAGCACGACGAACACGGTGAAAAGGCAAAGCAGTATGCCCCATGTAAATGTGGCTATCGTCTTGGTACCGGTCGCGCCGATAGCGCCGGTGATGATCCTCTGGCTGTTGTCGATGCCGTCGATTGTATGGTTGAACGCGAACTTCAGGTGCCCCTTGTCGTCAAGGCCGAAGTAGAGCACGTTCATGAAATTCCTGATGATCTCTCCGAACGCGAGCGTTACGATCGCAAGATAGTCTCCGCGGAGTCCCAGGATAGGGATACCGATTATGAAGCCCGCGATCGCCGCCATGAATGCTCCGAAGAGAAGCGACAGTATCATGATGACCGGCTCAAAGCTCATGTGCGCGAGAAGTATGCGCTCCATTATTATGCCGCTGAACGCGCCAACGGCCATGAAGCCCGCGTGTCCGAGCGAGAGCTCTCCGGATATGCCTACTACCAGATTCAGCGAAACAGCCAGCGAGATATATACGCAGATAGGGACGAACTGTCCCTGAAGGTTATGTCCGATAAGGCCCGTGGCCGCGCCGATCGAAAGCAGGATGTACCCGACGATCAGGATCCCGTACGAAATGGAAGCTTCCCTGCGGTACTCGTTGCCCTTTACGGCATTCTTGAGGCCCCTGGTGCTTATCGATTTAAGTTTCAGAATTCTGTCTGCCATGACCCACCTACACTTTCTCGCTGACCTTCTTGCCGAGCAGTCCCGTAGGCTTGACAAGAAGCACGATGATGAGACAAGCGAACACGATGGCGTCCGAGAGCTCCGTGGAGATGTACGCTCTGGAGAAGATCTCGATTATGCCGAGGATCAGTCCTCCGATCATCGCTCCCGGTATGGAACCGATGCCGCCGAATACCGCGGCTGTGAACGCCTTGATGCCCGGCATGGCGCCTGTGGTAGGCATAAGCACCGGATATGCGGAGCACATCAGCACTCCTGCGACGGCCGCGAGACCCGAGCCGATCGCGAAAGTGAGCGATATGGACTGATTGACATTGATGCCCATCAGCTGGGCCGCTCCGTTGTCTTCGGAAACGGCTCTCATGGCCTTGCCGGCCTTGCTTTTGCTTACGAAGAGCGTCAGTGCGATCATGATCACGATGTTGGCCGCGATAGTGAACAGCGACTCAGGAGTGATGGTCAGTCTGCCGCCGGCCGCGTGTATAGGGCTCATCCCCTTGAACAGGCTCGTGAACATCTTAGGGTTGGCACCCCAGATGAGAAGAGCGATGTTCTGAAGGAAGTACGACACGCCTATCGCCGTGATCAGCACGGCGAGAGAGCCGGTTCCCCTGAGAGGCCTGTACGCCAGCCTCTCGATCATGATTCCGAGCACCGTACATACCACCATGGCCACCAGAAGAGCCAGCCATCCGTTCATCCCGACGTACTGCGTCATGACGAACGACATGTAGCCGCCGATCATGATGACATCTCCGTGAGCGAAGTTCAGCATCTTGGAGATACCATAGACCATCGTGTATCCGAGCGCTATGATCGCGTATACGCTTCCAAGGCTGAGGCCCGAAATGATATTAGTCAAAAAATTCATGGTTTCTTCTTTCCTTTAAACGTGGCTTCGGGGTGCCGCATCTGTAATGCAGCACCCCTCGGCCGACAACTATACACCTAAGTCAGTCAGTGTATTACTTAACCGGTACATATACGCCGTTCTCGATGACCATGGCATTAGGAGTCTTGTTGACTTCGCCTGCCTCGTTCCACTTCATCTCAGCGCCTGTAACGCCGCTGAATGTGAAGTCTCCGGTGAAGACCTTGATCAGAGCTTCGCAGAGATCCTCGTGCGATGCGGAAGCATCAAGGCCGGACTGGCCGATAGCATTGTATACAGCATATACGCAGTCATAAGCATCAGCTGCGAACTGGTTCGGCTCTTCGCCGTAAGCTTCCTTGTAGGCCGCAACGAATTTCTGTGTAGCCTCGTCCTCAGCTGTAGCGATGAACGGTGTCAGGAGCATGACGCCCTCTGCCAGCGATGTGTCGAAGCCCTCGAGTGTGAGGATTCCGTCCATGCCGTCAACTCCGAAGAATGTCGGCTTGTAACCGATCTTGTCCGCCTGGATCAGGATGTTCGAAGCCGGTGTGTAGTAGATCGGCAGGAATACCAGATCCACGCCGGCGTTCTTCATGCTGTTGATCTGAGCCTGGAAGTCTGTGTTTGCGTCGTCAGAGAATGCCTCTGTAGCTACGACTTCCTTGCCCTTGGCTTCCATCTGAGCCTTGAACTTGTCATAGATTCCCGCGGAGTAGTCGGACGCGTTGTTGTAGATAACGCCTACCTTTGCATCCGGCATCTTCTCAGAGATATAGTCGGCTGCCGCAACACCCTGGTTAGGGTCGGAGAAGCAGAGCTGGAACACATTGTCCTTGCCCTCTGTTACCGCTACCTGTGAAGCGGATGGAGTGAGCTCGAATACTCTGTCCTGATTAGCCTTCTCGGCTGCCGCTACGCAGGAGCCGGAAGTCGTGGATCCGATGAATACATCCATTCCGTCATCCATCAGCTTGTTGTAGGCGTTGACTGCCTTTTCGCCGTCAGCCTCGTCGTCCTCAGCCTGCCATGCAAGCTGTACGCCGTCCGGATTAGCCTTGTTGATCTCGTCAACAGCGAGCTGTCCGCCGTTCTTTACTGCATTTCCGTAGATAGCTGCAGGTCCTGTGAGAGGTCCTGTATTACCCAGTTTTATAACATTGTCTCCTGCATCACCGCTGCCGCTGTCGCTGCTGCCGCCGCCACATGCTGCAAGCATGAGGACCATCATGCAGGAGAGTGCTACAACTACGACTTTTGTCCATGTCTTCTTCATTTCGATTTCTCCCTTTCCTTTTTACCTGAGTTACAACTGACTGAGTGATAGTTGATAAGTGACTTGAAAACCTTGACCCGGGCATTTAACAAGCCCGCATCGCTGCGGGCTCCCAAGCTTCAGATTCAGTGACCTCTGTACTCAATCGCCCTGCAGCATAATTTCGCCCTCTACCAGTCTTACGACCAGAAGGACGCTGATAATGCTGATTACGATTACGCCTGAGCTGAAATACATTTGGTCTCCTTTAAAAGTGCACAGATTTTGTGTACAGCGTGATATTAACATTGTGAAGATTGTGTGTCAACACTTTTTGTGGAAAAACTCAAAATTAAAGGTCTAATTTGTGTACCAAATACAAAACAATCTCGTTATTAATTGTTCAAACCAAAAGCCCCCGCTTGCGGAGGCTTGAAATTTCAACGATTTCCTGCGTTTTTCTATTTCGGTTTTCCGTCCGGAGTGAAAAGCGGAAGATACTCAAGATATGTGATATCCTTCCTGTCGGCCGCCTCTCCCTCGGCGAGCACGGTGAACTTGCCGACGATATCGCCGCCTACTGTCTCGACCAGCTTCTCGAGCGCGTTCAGCGATTCACCCGTACTGATCACATCGTCGACGATCAGGATCTTCTTTCCCTTCATCAGTTCCCTTTCGTCCCTGCCCAGGCAGAGAGTCTGGACGCCCGACGTGGTTATGGACTTGACGTGCACCATGACCGCGTCAGTCATGTAGAGCTTCACTCCCTTGCGGGCGACGATGTACGGCTTGCCCGACTGGCGTGACATCTCGTATGCCAGAGGGATGCCCTTGCTCTCGGCGGTGATCAGCACATCGAAGTCAGGCGCCTTTGCCAGAAGCTCTCTCGCGCACGCTTCGGTGATCTCGACATCATTGAACATAATGAATCCGGCGATATAAAGGTCATCTGTTACCTTGCAGAGAGGCAGATGTCTCTCGAGTCCGGCGATAGTCATCTTGTAGTCCATAATTACTTCCTTTCACTTATCCCATATATTCCCGGGCGGCGCGCCGCCCCATGAAAAGCAAGATTATTTTACCATAATCAGCTGAACGATTGCACATCCGGGCGCTATTCGTCAGAACCGCCGTCCTCGCTGTTCTCGAGGCCGTCCGCTTCTGCGTCCGTCTCCTCAGGCTCGTCATAGCTCATGTTTATCTTCTGTCCGTCCCACGGGACCATCTTGCCGACCACCATGTAGCGCGCATCCTGGTACTCGTAGGCGCATGTCGAGAGTATGACCAGCCTGTCTTCAACGCTGACCTCGACATCCGTGGTGTAGTCCGCCAGATCCCTGATGAGTTCGAGGTATGCGGCCCTTTCTTCCTTGTCGTGTATGTTGGTCATGTATATCTGACTGTCGGCCGGCTGATTGAGGAAGGCCCATATCAGGAGATGGAACTTGCCCTCCGGCGTTATCAGTTCGAGCTGCGGATGCTCCCCGGCGTACGAACTGTCCTTTAGTCTCTTGAGCGGGGCGAACATGGATCCGTCCCTCATGTGATGACCGTACACTATGGTATTGAACTGCCTGAACGGCGCCTCGGTCGCGGCATCCGCGAAGAGAGTCCCGAAGCCTCCGACGCTTCCGTCGAACATGGTGTACAGATACCTGTCGTTGTCCTGGCCCTTGACTACCGGATAGTCGATGACGGTATCCTCATAATAGAGCCAGCCCACGACTTCCGGATTGATCTTCCTGAGCTTGTCCCAGTCTATGTCGCCCGTGAAGCCCTGCGCCGCAGTCTGCTCGGAGATCTTTTTGTATACCTCCTGCCCCTCGTGGTATCCGCGCATTATGGTATAGATCTTCCATCCCGATATGACCACTATCGCGGCCAGGCATACCATTATGACATTCTCGGCCCCGCGTCTTATCCTTGCGTTTTTTGACCTTGCCTTCTTAGCCATTAAAACTCTATCTCTTTATATCCCTTCATGAATTCACGTATCTCTGCGAGGGCCTTTTCGACTCCGCCCTTTTCGTCAGATTCGATGTTGAGAGGCATCACCGGATCGTGAAGCGACATCCTTAAGAGGAACCATCCGCACGCGCCGTCGAGCCTGTAATTGACTCTCACTCCCTCGTAGTTCGGTCTGACGACCTCGAATCTGTTCGAATACTCGGCCCATTTCTCGAAATCCTCGAGCACGCCCATGCCGTACTTCCTGAAGTCCGCGGCCTTTATCTTCAGCCTGAACTCCTCCGACTCGGCAGGCGACCCCAGTCCTTTGATCAGGGCCGTTATGTCCCTGCCCTTGCGCTTCAGCCTTGCGGCGTTGACCACGATCTGCACCGCGAGAAAGGCTCCGTCGTCAAGAAAATAATTGTCGGAATACGCGGCGTGGCCGGATGTCTCTATGGCGAGAAAGGCGTCCTCTCCCTGATCGCGGAGCTCCTGTGCCTTGCCGATGACGTTCCTGTAGCCCCTTTTATATCTGAAGTGCCTGAGCCCCAGCTTCTTTTCGAGGAAGTCGTGCAGTTCGTCGGAAGTGATGCTGTCCGTGACTACGGTGCCGCCCGGATGATCCTCCGCCGCGAGCGCCGCCGCAAGAGCGACCATCTCGTTTCGTGCTATGGGCTTTCCTCCCGGTCCGACCGCGGCCGATCTGTCACCGTCGGTATCGAAGATGATGCCGAGGTCAGCGCCGCTGTCCTTCACCGCCCCGCATATCGAGGCCATGGCCTCCCTGTCCTCCGGGTTCGCCGGATGGTTCGGGAAGCGGCCGTCAGGCTCAAGATAAAGGCTCCCGCTTATGTCGGCGCCGAGAGGCTCCAGGACATCTGTCGCGAAGAATCCCGCGGCTCCGTTGCCTGCGTCCACCACGATGTGCATGCCCTTCAGGTAGCCGGGCACATCAGCCAGGCCCTGAGTTATCATCTGGCGCAGATATGCAGCGTACATCGGCATCACGTTGACCGGATCCTCATCATAGACTCCGCCTATGAAGTTGTAGCGCGCGGCGAGCCTGAGTATCTCGGCGACATCCTCCTTCCCGAGGCCTCCCTCGGCTGTAAAGAACTTGAAGCCGTTCCTGTTGTACGGAAGATGGCTGGCCGTGATCATGACAGCGCCGTCGAATTCGAAATACGGAAGGACGGTCGACATGAACATCGCCGGAGTCGTCGCTATGCCGGCATCGCTGCCGTGAGCGCCCCAGAGGCTTATGGCCTCGAACACGCCCTCCTTCAGCTCAGGCCCCGAGATTCTCGGATCCATTCCCACGCATATGCTGAGCATTACAGGGTTCTTCTGTACCTTCTTTGAAAGCCAGTAGCAGAAAGCCCCCGTTATCTGGCCTGCCGTCTCCTTCGTGATGTTTACTTCCTCGCCCGGCACGCCTTCCGAAGCAATGCCTCTTATATCGCTGCCGTTCTGCAGCCTGGTTATGTCCGTCATGTCGCTCCTCTCGCAGTTGCCCCTGATTCCAGATAATTTTAGCATAAAAAATGCAGGTTAAAAACATCACGCATTAGTGTTTTTTTACCTTTCATAGTCTATAATATAGATTGTAACGGCGTTGCCGAGCTGACTTAAGCAAAAGATATCTTCATTCAATATATATGTACGGAGGACTTCATTATGATAAACGAACTGCTCGTAGCAGCTACAGCATGGTCACTCGAGAGCATACTGCAGGACAGGAATGTCCCTTATGAGTTCAGGGATGACGAGGAGTACAAGTATTTTCTGAAAGTCTGGGACAAGGCCCGCGGCGCTGACAAAAAGCTCGCCGACAGACAGGCAAGACCTGCCGTCAGGCGCATCACGTCAAAAGAGCCGTATGTCTTCCTCAAGGGAGGCGAGCCTCTCAGGATCCGTTTCAACTATCTCGTGAGAGAGCTCGAAGAGGACTCATTCGGCGAGATACTCATCGAGCGTCCGGAGTTCGACTGGCATGTCTCGATCTCCGTCAAGAGCGACGCCAACGTGCTCTCGTCGATGAAGGTCGCAGACCGCAGCCCTAACATGCGCGAGGACAACTTCGTCAGCAGGTTCAACGAGATAGACGATTTCGGCGAAAGGATATTCCATGTGCCTTGCTCGAACGAGTACTTCATGGACATGAATGAGATACTTCAGTCCTTTGAGCCGTACGACACCGAAACATGGCACGAGCTTCTGTCCGAGGATGAATTCCTCTACGGCAAGCTCATCGGACCGATGCTGAAGGCCATAGGCGACGAGCTGCCGCGCATCTGCAGGTATCATCCGGAGGCTCCGCAGAAGATGCTCGATTTCTTCTACGGCAAATACGACTACTATTTCATAAAGCCTATACCGGAGCTGGAACTCACCCGCATCGGCTGCGTCAATTCCCACGGCGGGCTCGGATGCATGCCTAACAACTCGAACCATACCATCCAGCCTGTAAGGTTCCCGACCGAACTTCTGGATGTAAGGATGGCTACCGGCAAGTACGGCGAGATATCCAGGGACACTCTGCAGCTGACATTCGACGGCGGCTGGGCTGTCTGCATAAGACTGAGCATGGATGAAAAACACATCGAGGACCGCAATTTCCTCATGAATGTATACCTGCCGGTAACGCCGTTCGGAAGCTACCGCGACCAGGTTTCATGGGAAAAATAATAATATAACGTCAAAAATCTTAACATAATAACAGCCGGCAGCAATGCCGGTTTTTTATGTCATCGTCAGCCTGCATAAAAACAGGAGCCCGGTCAAAGGCTCCTGTTTCAATAATATTCAGTTTATGAAGCGCTTATTAGCCGGCGCTGTTGAGAAGCAGCAGTCCGAATACGAGCGTGAACAGAGCTACTGTCTCTACGATACCGATAACGATGAAGTAGTTCGCAGTACCTTTTCCTGTTGCGCCGAGAGCGTCAGCGGATGCCGCCGCGCACTTGCCCTGGAACAGAGCGGACATGCCGATCGCGAGTCCTCCGAAGAGACCTACGCCGAGAGCGAGTCCCGGATTGTCGGCAGCGCTGCCGTTGATGAAGTTCATCAGCAGAAAGCCGTAAATGGTCTGTGTAAGAGGCGCACCGGTGAAAGCGATCATGATGAACGGAGCAGGCTTGCCGCTAGCGTAGCACTTCTTCCATGCTCCTACTGCAGACATACCGGCAAATCCGGCACCGAACGCCGAACCGGCAGCAGATAAACCAAGGGCCGCAGCCATACCTATAAGTGCAAGATTCATAATTGTTCTCCTTTTCTTTTAGTTTTCAGATCCTTCGCAGCGCTTGGGATCAAAGTAACGTTATTTTTCAAGCTCTTTGAATGGCTCGTAAGGGAGTCCTGTCCACTCGAGACCGACCTGGCCCGAGAACTCGAGTACGTTCAGACGCACGCCGTGAACGACTACCGACAGGAAACACATTATTATGTTGAGTGCGTGGCCTATAAGCACGACCAGGACACCGAGTATGATCAGAGGACCGCTCATGCTGGCCGCGATCCCGTTGAAGCTCTGCGAGATCGCGACGCCGGCCATGCCGACCGCGAACAGTCTGATGTAACTCATTACGTTGCCGAAGCAGCTGATGGTGTCAAGGAAGTCCGTGAACGCATTCGCAAGACCCGCCTTCAGTCCCTGCGCGAAGCTCAGTTCAGGCGACATTCCGCCGAAGAGCAGCACCAGGACGAAGGCTACGCCTATCATGGCGAATACCGGCTTCAGAGGTATCGGGTCGTGTATGACCAGATTCAGAGCCAGCAGGTACATCGCGATTACCGCTATAGCCCATCCGAGATTCGCGACCCACGAAAGGTCTTTCTTGGCCAGCTTGTCCTTTATGGCCAGGATGGATCCGAGAGCCATCTGTACCGCGCCTATCGAGAACGAGAATTTCATTATCGCGTTCTGCGTCGCGTTGCTTGTAAGGCCGAAGTACTCAGGGTACGTAGCCAGACTCGGTATGACCAGAGCCTTCAGGAACGGCACCTTCATGGCGCTCTCCATGCCGAACCATGTGCCTGTGACGGCGCCCCACACGATGGTGGCGATCGACAGTACGAAGAGCAGGAAGGTCACCGTTGAGCTCTCTTTCGTCTTTACTCTGAGAGCTATGGTGCCGAGCAGTATGAGCACGCCGTATCCTCCGTCTCCGATTATCATTGCGAAGAACAGAGTGAAGAACAGGAGGAACCACAGCGAGACGTCCTGCTCCCTGTATCCCGGCAGTATGCCGAGGATGTTGAATACCGGCTCGATAAGCTTCGATACCTTGTTATATCTCAGCTTTGTAGGTATCTGCTCGTCGTCTTCTGCTACATCATCTGCAGCCCATGCGCACTGTGTCTGCTCTGCCATCGCCCTGAACTTGTCCATGTCGACTTCAGGGATGTACCCCGAGAGCCAGACGAAGTCCTCATCGCCCCGGACAGTCGCATCAGCAGTCGCATAATTGAGCTCGTTGCTGGCCTTGAGCAGCTGAGCCTTGAAGCTCTTTCCGTATACTGAGGCTTCCTTCAGGGTCGCATTGCACTCTTCTATGCCCGCCTCGGCGGTCTTTATGTCCGCCTCGAACTCCGACATGCTCTTTTCCGGCGGCATGAACTCCGTTGCAGGGATCTCCGCAGGAAGTGTGCCGAATACAGCAACAGCCGCCTGCTTGTCCACAGGGGCAAGCCTTATGAGCTTCACGTCCTCGTTTCCGAGAGCCGCTTCGAGCTCCTTGTCGCCCATGCGGTAGAAGTGAAGATCGTATCCCTCGCTTCTGAGAGCTTCGAGCTCAGCCGGCGAGAATTCGCCCCACGCCCGGATCCTGTCGATCTCGGTATTCGCACTGCTTATCTCCTGGCCGAGAGCCGCCTTGCGGTCGATCGCTTCGAGCACGCCCGCATACATTTTGTTGAATTCATCATCGCTCAGTATCTCGCCCGCAGGCTCCTGCTTCTTTTCAGCATAGTCGCCGAGGGCCATCGCCGTACGCGACAGTGTCTGGAAGCGTTCCGATACTTCACGATCTGCACTTTGCTTTTCAGCGAGATGCATCACTCCCACATCGCGGAGCGCTCTGAGCATCTCGTCCTTACGGGAGGCAGTCGTTACGATGTGAACCATTTTCATTTTTTCTACCATCGCTATACCTCCACTAATTTCTTCTTCGAGATCTTACCGCGGACAACGGCAGCTGTCTGCTGGTCTCCCAGGTATACCTGGATGACGCGGATGTTCTCCTTGGCTTCCGGGATCTTGACCTTTTCGAAAAGGTTGACCCTCTGGGAAGTCGTCCGGAGTTCCTGTTCAAGAAGCTCCGTCTGCTTCTTCAGCGTCGAGACTATCGCGTCCAGCCTGGCGATCTCACGCAGCTTGAAGCATGCAGTGTCGACCCACAGCGGATAGTCGTCCACATCGTAGTTGATGTCCTTGAACGTGAGCTCCTCGAAGGCCGGGATCGTGACTCCCGCCACGTTCTCGTCCTTGACGATCACCCTGTCCGGCTGCACCAGCCGGTCGAGTTTCTTGTCTTCGTCGAAGATCTCATTCTCTGCGAATACTGCTATCCAGTCGTCCAGGTCACCAATCATCTGAATGCGTTCGGCTTCCTTGCTTTCCAGCTCGTTGCGTATGCCCATTATCACCGACTGGAGCTGCTGCTTTTTGAGCTGCAGCGTCGGAAGATAGCGCTGGAACTGCTTAAGGTTGTCCTTCTGCTTCTTCAGCTCGTTCTTGGTTAGTTTGATAGCCATGGACACGCTCCTTTGTTAAGCCAGCGCTTCCCTGTTCGGCCATCTCTCCTCGATCAGACTCGTCTTCATTCCCGTCTCTACAGGATCGAAGCAGTCTGCAAGGATGTCCCAGCCGAGATCGAGCGCGTCCTCAAGCGGGATGTTTACTGACAGGTCCATCATCTTCGACTCGAAGAGCTCGCCATACTTCAGGAGCTTGTCGTCCCACTCAGTCATGTTGAATCCCATGGATTTCTTTTCGAGGGATTCCTTGTACTGGGCGTAGAGCTTGATCATGCCGTCCATCAGCGCACGGTGGTCGTCCCTTGTCTTGCCGTTTACGTTCTGTTTCAGACGCGACAGCGAACCGAACGGCTCGATGTGGCCGCCCTTGAGATAGAACTGACCCTCTGTGATGTACCCTGTGTTGTCAGGCACCGGGTGGGTTACGTCGTCGCCCGGCATCGTCGTTACTCCGAGGATGGTGATGGAGCCCGCTCCTTCGATATCCACGGCCTTTTCATAACGCGAGGCGAGGCAGCTGTACAGGTCGCCCGGATAACCACGGTTCGACGGTACCTGCTCCATCGTGATCGCCATTTCCTTCTGGGCGTCGGCGAAGTTGGTCATGTCTGTCAGCAGCACGAGCACTCTCTTTCCCTCAAGGGCGAACTGCTCTGCGACAGCCAGCGACATGTCAGGCACCAGCGTGCATTCTACGATAGGGTCCGCAGCGGTATGGATGAACATTACAGTGTGGCTCATGGCGCCGCCCTTTTCGAGCGTGTCGCGGAACTCCATGTAGTCGTCGTACTTGAGTCCCATGCCTCCGAGGATGATGATGTCTACCTCGGCCTGCATCGCGATCCTCGACAGCAGCTGGTTGTAAGGTTCTCCTGAGATGGAGAAGATCGGGAGCTTCTGGCTCTCAACCAGCGTGTTGAACACGTCGATCATCGGGATACCGGTACGTACCATCTTGTTAGGAAGGATCCTCTTCGCCGGGTTGAATGAAGGACCGCCGATAGGGATCATGTTTTCAGTAAGGGCAGGACCGTTGTCTCTCGGCACTCCGGCTCCGTCGAAAACGCGGCCGAGCAGATGCTCCGAGAAGGATACCATCATCGGTCTGCCGAGGAAGCGTACAGGGTCTGTCGTGCTGACGCCCTGAGCTCCCGCGAATACCTGGAGGGACACCATGTCCTTCTCAAGCTTGATGACGTTGGCATAGCTGTCTCCTACGAGCGCAAGGTCGCCGTTTCTGACTCCCTCGGCACGGACGGTGACTACGTTGCCTACGATCGATTCTATTTTCGTATATACCTTTTGCATATCACACCGTCCTCTCAGCTAACCTACTTTAGACATGTAGAAGTCAGTGATCTTCTTCTGCTGAGCCTCGAACTCCTTTGTCTCGAACTCAGTGCCGTGCCAGTCGAGGAATTCCTGTCTGAGCTGGTTGAAGAACGCTCTGATCTCCTTCTTGTCAGTAATATCGTACGTCTGCATCATCGCATCGTAGAGCACATCGAACTCTCTGCGCTGCCGGTCAGGCATGCAGGCCTGGTCGATAGGGTCGAACGAGTTCTGCTGCAGATATACCGCGTCCAGGAGCTCTCCCTTCTGGTAGATGATGTAGTCCTCGCTGGAAGTACCTTCCTCGCCGACTACCTTCATCATCTGGTTGACCTCCGTGCTTCTGATGAGTATCCCGCGCGCCGTGTTGATGCGGTCCATGTCGACGACGCCCACGTATTTCGACCAGGATTCCACCGGATGGATGGCCGGATACTTACGCGCGTCTGAACGCTCTCTGGCAAGTCCGTGGAACGCTCCTACTACCTTCAGGGTAGCCTGCGTCACAGGCTCTTCGAAGTTACCGCCGGCCGGGGATACCGTACCGCCGATGGTGATCGAGGCGATCTCGCCGCTGTTGAGGCGGACCTTGCCGGCTCTCTCGTAGAAGGTCGCGATAGTCGATTCGAGGTAGGCCGGGAAGGCTTCCTCGCCCGGGATCTCCTCAAGACGTCCGGACATCTCACGCATCGCCTGAGCCCAGCGGCTCGTCGAGTCAGCGAGAAGCAGCACGTCGAGTCCCATCTGTCTGTAGTATTCGGCCAGTGTCACTGCTGTATAGCAGGACGCCTCTCTGGCAGCTACCGGCATGGACGAGGTGTTGCAGATGATGATCGTTCTTTCCATGAGCGAGCGGCCTGTCTTAGGGTCGGTCAGTTCAGGGAACTCCTTCAGCACTTCTACTACCTCGCCGGCACGCTCTCCGCAGGCCGCTACGATTACGATGTCAACATCGGAGTTCTTGGCCTGCATGTGCTGCAGTACCGTCTTTCCGGCGCCGAACGGTCCCGGGGTGCAGAATGTGCCGCCCTTGGCTACCGGCAGGAAAGAGTCGATACAGCGGATCTTCGTTACCAGAGGTTCATTCGGACGAAGCCTCTCCGCGTAGCACTTGACCGCCTGCTTTACCGGCTGGGTGAAGATCATGGTAAGATCCCTTTTCTCTCCCTTGCCGTTGACTATCGTGCATACCGTATCGTGCACGTTGTATGTTCCCGCGGATTTGATCGAATCCACGGTCCAGTCGGTTCCTTTGAGTGTGAACGGGACCATGATGTGGTGGGTGAACAGGCCCTCAGGCACTGTGCCGACGGTGCTGCCCGCCTGTACGCGGTCGCCGATCTTTACTTTCGGCGTGAATTCCCAGTCGCGGTCAGGGATCGCGTCGAGGTACACGCCTCTTTCCAGGAAAAACCCGCACTGCTCTGCAAGCTCAGGCAGCGGGTTCTGCAGACCGTCAAATACCTGGGTCAGCAGTCCCGGACCCAGATCTACGGACATGAGCTCGCCGGTGAACTCTACAGGGTCGCCGACCTTGATGCCGTCTGTCATCTCGTAGATCTGCATGCTTACCTCCCCGTTGTTGATACGTATGACCTCTCCCTTGAGGCGTTTGTCACCAACGAGGATGTAACCAACTTCATTCTTTCGAACGGAGCCATCGAAATCAACTTTGATCAGGTTTCCGTTGACTCCGGCTACATATCCTGTTTCTGTCTTCATATAACACTCCTGTTACAAACTGTATACTTGCTGCTGTAATCCCTCGAACAGGGAGTTGAATTCAGCCTTGCCCTTAGTCTGCTCGAAACAGTTAAGACGTTCCAGCAGTTTCAGTTTGATAGCATATCCGAAAAGCACATAGTCATCGAACATGTGCAGTCCGACAAGTGAATCGAGATTCTCGAACTCGTATTCCAGCAACAGCTTCTCGGCTTCGAGCGGATTCTTCGCCGACAGGGCGGATGCAACGACCTGAGCGATGATACCGTCCTTGTCGTATGCCGATGAATAGCTCTTTCCGAGATTCATGCTCCTCTGGTAATTGAGTTCCTTCATGAGCATCCCGTAGAACTGCGCCCATTCGCTTACCAGCGGTCCCTCTGCCGATGACAGTTCGAGATCCTTAAGAAGCTCGTAGGTCGATTCGCTTACGTTCCCCTGGCAGCAGTTCAGAAATTCGCTGTATGTCAGCGGCATTTCACCGTCCGCTCTCAGTTCAGGCAGGCTTGGAATCAGATAATAATACGAAGCCATGCTGCGCCTCCTTCTTTACTGGAAATCCAGATCTCTGAAGTATGGCATCAGCATCTCCATGATTCCTTCATCCGAGCAGTCAAAATAACCGGATCCGTCCTTGGATGCAAGGCGGAAACCCTGCTGCACGTTCCTGGACGGTCTGATCTCCAGTCCGCCCTTGATCTCCTTGGCAAGTTCGCTCTTGAGAGCATCGCTCACCTCGGCTACCTCCGCAGTATAATTTGAGATATCCTCACCGGCAACAGCCGCGCGGATCAGTTTGCCGAGAGCCTCTCCGGAAAGCTCCTTGCTGATTCCGGCCGAGAGTATCTTTTCGAACTCCGCCTGGATCTCCGACTTGAACGCAAGCACGGCATCCCTCTTGGCCTGGTCAGCACTCACCTCGGCGCTCTCTCTGAGGATATTGATTTCCTTTTCAGCCGTATCCTTGTACTGCTGAGCCTCAGTTTTTGCGCTGCCGATGATCGAATCAGCTTTCTTTTTGGCTTCTGCAATGATAGCTTCCGCTTCGGCGTTTGCCGCCTCTACCCCTTCTTTGCGGATAGAGGTAACAAGGTCTTGAATCTGTAGTTCCATAGGCACCTCCTGTTCCTGGATCAACACCTTCATTTACCGAAAACTTTCAGCGATTCCTTCGCTTTTTTAGCGAGGACAATTTGTCATTCGCCCCTAAAATTATGCAAAGTCCTACACATATTCATTATAGTAGCTAAAGGCGTGTTCTTCAAACAAAACATGGGGCTTTTCTATTGATAATCTTTTAACGCAGTGTTTTCAAGGCCTGCACCTTGTACTTTTTTAAGTATCCGGACAAAAAAACAATCCGGTACACCGGCCGTGCGCTTCCGCTGCAAAAAAACGGGAGGTCTGACGCTGTCGTCAGCCTCCCTTTCATCCGCCGTCGTCCTGCCGGCAGCCTCCGGACCGTTCCCCCTAGTCCATCAGGAAAAGTCCCGCCGAAAGCACATAGAAAACTATCATGCTCGCGACGAGTATGAGCGCCATTATCTTGGCTCCTTTGTTCAGCCTTTTCCTGCGCTCTTCGTAATCCTGCATGGTCTTCTCTTCTGCTGCCTTTGTTGACTTGTTGCTCTTGCTGTACTTGTTTGCCATTTTTTATTCTCCTATTCCGAAGGGGCCGTCCCCCTGTTGCTTACTTGTGATATGTCTCTCCGGCGTTGATCTTGAACGCCCTGTATATCTGTTCTGCCAGCACGACCCTCGCGAGCTGGTGCGGCAGCGTGATCCTTCCGAAGCTCATCCTGAGGTCCGCTCTCCGCTTCACCTCGTCGCTGAGTCCCAGGCTCCCTCCTATAATAAAGTCTATCACCGGATGTGTAAAGGCCGTTTCTCTGATACGCTCCGCCAGATCCTCGGAGCTGAGCTCCCTGCCCTTCACATCCAGTGCTATCACGTAGTCGCTCTTTGAGATCTTCGACAGCAGAGATCTTCCCTCGGCTCCGGTCACGTTCCGCTCGTCGGCAGCCGAAGCGTTCGCCGGAAGCTTTTCCTCCTTCACCTCGGTCACCGAGAAGCTGCAGTACGCCCCGAGCCTCTTCATGTACTCGCTGACCGCCGCCTCCCAGTATTTTTCCTTCAGTTTTCCTACGCAGATAACTCTTATCTCAAGCATCGCTGTCTCCCGGCATGAATGTCAGTCCTTCTTTTGCGGCCACATCGAGCACATAGTCCGTTCCCCTGTGGAAGCCCCTGTCATGAAGCGCAGTCTCGACAGTCTGCTTCGCAAAAAGCGGCATGTTGTTGTGAAAGCTCAGATGAGCCAGCATGATGCGAAGCGGCCTCTGGCCGGGGGGACTGTCCCCCCGGCCGCTTTTGCGGTATTCGAGGATGCGCGCGAACACATCGCCGGCGCAGTCGTTCGAGAGATGCCCCTTGTCGCCCTTGATCCTCACCTTTACCGGATAAGGATACTCTCCGAACATCAGCATGTCCACATCGTGGTTGGCTTCGAAAACGAGCTGGTCGGCGTCCCTGATCGCGTCATATATCTCCTCGCTGATGACCCCGCTGTCGGTCACGACAGCGAGCTTTTCTCCTCCGGCGGCGACGGTGAAGCCGATGGGTTCCGCCGCGTCATGGCTCAGCGGGAACGCGCTGATGACGACGCCGTCCATCTCCGCGGTATCGCCGGCGCTGATGATGTTCACGCGTTCTTCCGGCACATGGCAGAAATTCTGAGCGTTCTCGACCGTGCCCCTGCTCGCGTAGAATCGGGCGTTCACGCAGCAGCGGCTGATCGCCCTGACGCTCTTCACATGATCGACATGCTCGTGCGTTATGAGAACGGCTCCGACATCCTCCGGGTCACAGCCCAGATGCTCCAGCGCTCCCTTTATTTTTTTGGCCGGCAGGCCCACATCGAGGATGATGGTATTTTCACCCGCGATTATTATGTATGAATTACCGGAGCTGCTGCTCCCTGCTGATACTATCTCCATCCGCTTCACTTTTCCTTTGCCGGCGCCTTCTTCGGCTTTGGCCTGAGACTGCGCGCCCGGTTCCGGACGTAGCCCCTGTCGCGCCTGCATATCGATTTGCAGCTGCAATATCCGCATACGAGGGTATTGTCGTTTTTGAGAGGGTTGATCCCTATCCTTCCGCTCAGTATGCCCTCCGCGGTCTTTTCTATCTGCGCGAGCACATCGGCCCTTGCCTCTTCATACTCCTCGCGGCTGATGCTGTCCCGTGACGACTTCAGCACGGAAGGCGGCATGGCGTCGAGTATCCCCTCTTCGTTTATATACGCTCCCTTCAGCGTGAAGGTGTCTTCAGGCTTTCTTTCGCTGAGTTCATCGAGCTTGTTCTGCTTCAGGTCATTGGCGGATTCGATAGGATCCTTTATGTTGAAGTAGAACATGCCCGCAGGCTCAAGTCCCTCTCCGGAGGCTGAGATCATGTATATCATCAGCTGCATCTTCAGGCCCTGCCTCATCTTCCACAGATCGAGCCTGTCGGAGCCGGTCTTGTAGTCGATGATCCTGACCCTGTCCGATCCGCCCACTTCCAGGTAGTCCGCGCGGTCTATCCTGCCCTCCACGAAGACTTCGTCTTCTCCGGCCATGAAGCTCAAAGGTCCGAACCTGCCGTTTCTTCCGAAGGCCTCTTCGAAGTCGGCAGAGGTCACCGACACGGCGCTGAGCTGCTCCGCCATAGCCTTCGCGGCCGCCGAGCATATCTCCCTGATGCGGCTCATGCGGAACTCCTCGCTCCCCGTGGATATGAAGAGTCCTCCCCTGTATCCGGATGAAAGCTCGTCGAGCGCCGAGCTTACCAGGCGCTCAAGCTCTTCGCTGTCGCCCTCCCTTATCTTCTGCGGCAGCTCGCTGTCCGCCATTATCTGACGCGCGACCGCCATCAGGCACTCATGGTATACATCCCCGACAGACCTCGCGTCGCTCGCGAACTCTCTCTCTTCTTTCGGCCTGAGTCCCTTTTCGACGAAATAGGCGAACGGACAGTCCACGTATCTGCCTATGGATGACGCGCTCAGCCTGAGCGCCCCGTCGCGTCCGGCATACAGCTCTCCGGCCGTCCCGCGGTCCAGAGGCTTCGGATCGTTGTCGTAGGCTGCGGCCGCCAGCATCGCGTCGAGCTTTTCTCTCCTGTTGTCCGCGTACCACTTCAGCATGGCCGCGGTCAGAGCTTCAGGCTCGTCCGGAGCGTTCGGATCCTTTATGCGGTTTATGAGATGCCGCATCGCCTCGTCCGGATCCTGCACAAGCTCAAGGCCCCAGCCTTCGCTTATTATGTCTTTTCTGACAAAGCCCTTCTCTGCGGTCTTCGGGAAGACGCTGCGGATCATGTCGATCACCGGGCTCTCGCCGGCATCGGCCCCTTTTACGTCCGTCATCGACCAGCTTAGGTATATCTTATCCGACGGCCCTGCCATCATCCTGTACATGGCCGAGTTTTCCTCGTCCATCTTTATGTCATCGAGACTTCCGAGGGCAAAGCCCTTCTCTCTGAAGAACTCCTTTTCGTCAGCCGAAAAAAGCCCTTCGGTCGACGGAGTCAGAGGCAGCACGCCCTCGTTTGCGCCGAGGATGACAGCGGCGCGTATCCTTCCGGGACGCGTCCTTATCATGGTGCCCATAGAAAGACCGTCCGCGGTCGGCGGTATGACCCCGACCTCTACATCCGACAGTCCGGCCTCGTATATATCCAGGAATTCCTCCAGATCCATCCCGGAGTCTCCCATTATCTCATCCGTCTGGGCGAGTATCTCAAGAGCCTTTTCAAAGCTCTGCGTCATCCTCTGGGCTTCATCGTGGAGGCCTGCTTCCTCCTGTCCGGCGGCTGCTTCGGCGACACGTTCGCCGAGCTGCCACTCATCCTCGAGATATTTCCGGAACGCCCCGGTGAATTCCGCCACCGTCCCCCTGTCTTTTTTTGCAAGCGCCTCAAGCACGGAGATCTTTTTCATGACGGCTTCTCTCATCGCCTCCAGCGACGCGAACTTTTCTTCACCTGTCTCATCTGCTCCGTATCTGAACGGCTTGTCCCACATCGAGCCTTTTATGCGGTAGGACCTCGCGTAGTTCTCGAGATCCTCTATGTCTCTGTCATCAAACGGCGTGAGCCCCGACTTGAGCATCGCAAACAGGTAATGCGGCAGCTTGCGGCTCCTTACGAATTCGAGCATGTCGACTATGAAGCTCACCGCCGCGCTGTCGGTGATGTCTCTCGAAGAATCGGCGAACACCGGCAGACCGTACTCGGCGAAGACCCGCCTTACGACAGGCTGCATGGCGCCCTCGTCATTGGCGATCACCTGTATGTCCCTCATCCTGTAGCCGAGATCTCTCACCAGATGCCATATGTACGCCGCCGCGCTCTCCGCCTCGTAATAAGGATTGGCTGCGCAGACCATCGTAAGGTCTTCCGGGATGAAGTCTCGGTTGGCTTCCCGCTGCTCCTCCGTCAGCACGCCGCTGAAAAGGCACTGCTCCATGCGCGATACGGTCTCGGATCTTTCGAGCCTGTAGGCAGCCTCATCGATCTCATCGCAGCTCACATCGATGTTCTTATCCGCGGCGAGCCTCGTGAGCGATCCCATCAGCCTCCTGTCGAGACCGAAGTCGCCCCTGTTCACAACGAAGTTGACCGACTCCGCCGTTGCAGCCAGCTCGATGACGGCATCGGCGAACTTCGGCGTGATGCTGTCGTATCCGTATATCCAGAAGGTCCTGCCGCGCACCAGCTTCGAGTCCTTTATGGCGCTGACATACATCGAGATGTAGTCCTCGGAGTCGGTAAAGACGCCGCTTATCCTTTCCTCGTACGCCTCGATGACGCCTCTGAGCTCCCTGAGCTTGGCTGCGAGTATAGGGTCGCCCCCGCTGCCCGCGAGCAGCTCTTCGACCTCGTCAAGGCTGCAGTCCTGCTGCTTGAATTCGGAGATGAAGTCGTTGAGCATCGAAGTGAATCCGAGCCTGCCCGCTGAAAGGCGGAATATCCCGAAGTCTTCGATGTGCTCCTTTACGAGGAGGTTCAGAAGCATGAACCTTCCGTACTTGTCGAGCATCCTGACGGACTCGGTGCCCTGCTCTGTCAGGATCCTGAGGCCAAGGCGGTTCATCGAGAGGATCTCGGTGTCGAAAAGGCAGTCGGTCCCGAGGTACTCAAGAGCCTGCTCTTCGGCGACCAGGGTGTACTGATCCGGTACCAAAACAAACGTCTCACCTCCGCGCTCCCTGATGAGATCGTAGATGAAACGTTCCTTGTCGATATTCTCTCTGCCCGCGTACAGTCTCAGCATTATCCGTTATTTCTGCGAAGCATCCTGCGAGAGCTTTGCCCTCACGAACACGTCGATGTCTCCGTCCATCACCGCGTCGACGTTTCCCACCTCGGCGCCGGTCCTCGTATCCTTTACCATGGTATACGGCTGGAAAACGTAGTTCCTGATCTGAGAACCCCATGTCGCCATCGACTGGTCGCCCTTGATCTCGTTGAGATTCTCCTTGTGGGCTTCTTCGGCGATCTTAGTCAGCTTGGATACCAGGATCTTCATCGCCACCTCGCGGTTCATGATCTGCGATCTTTCGTTCTGACAGGTAACGACTATGCCCGTCGGCAGATGCGTGATCCTGACGGCCGAGTCGGTCGTGTTGACGTGCTGGCCGCCCGCGCCGCCCGATCTGTAGGTGTCGATCTTGAGATCGCCCGGGTCGATGTTCACTTCGATGTCATCGCCTATGTCAGGCACGACCTCTACGGCCGCGAACGACGTCTGGCGCTTTCCCATGGCATTGAAGGGCGATATCCTGACGAGCCTGTGCACGCCCGTCTCGGACTTCAGAAGTCCGTACGCGTTGTCGCCTTCGACCTGGATCGTCGAGCTCTTGATGCCGTAGTCGACATCGTCCTGCCTGTCGAGCAGCTTCGTTTTGAAGCCTTTCTTTTCGCAGTATCTCAGGTACATCCTCTCGAGCATCTCGGCCCAGTCGTTTGCGTCGACGCCGCCCGTTCCTGCGTGTATGCTCAGTATACAGTCGTTGCTGTCGTATTTTCCGGACAGCAGCATCCTCGTCTTGAGGTCCTCGAGCTCATCGCTGAGCTTTTCGAAGGACGCGACGACGCTCTTCGCCTCATCCTCGTCATCCAGCTCTTCGGCTATGTCGATGAGGTCAGGCAGTTCCGCGGCGTCCGAGGAGAGCTTTTCGTATTCGCTCAGTCTGCCCTCGAGGGACTTCTTTTCCTTCAGCACCTTCTGAGCGTTCTTCTGGTCGTTCCAGAACCCGTCCTTCAGGCTCTCGTCCTCGAGTTCCTTTATCCTTTTCTCAAGACCCGCCGGGTCAAAGATAACCTCCCACTTCCTCTATCTGCTCCATGAGAGCCGGAAGCTGGCTTCTTATTTCTTCTAACTGCAGCATTTTGTCTCCTTTATCCAATGATATCCAGCAGTTCCTCAGGTCTGCCTATGCGGTATGTCGGCTCGAAGCCGTCGGCAGCCATGGAAGCCTCATCCACGTAATGGCTCCAACCGACTAGCACGCTGTCGACTCCCGCCCTGTTCGCGCAGCCTACGTCGTATTTGGTATCGCCTATCATGACGGCATCTTCAGGCTTCGCGCCGAATCTTTCGAGCACCTTTTCGACCGATTCGGGATCGGGCTTGTGCTTCGTGACATCCTCCATGCTGACGACCGCGTCCATGATGCCTTCAAGCCCCAGCTCCTTCATGTATCTGCGGAAGCTGGCGGCCGTTCTGGAGGTCGCGACGCCGAGCCTGCAGCCCCTTTTCTTCAGTTCTTCAAGCACTTCCTTTACGCCGTCGAAGACATATACCCTGCCCTCGCAGTGTTCGTACTGGTAGGACCTGTAGTAGTCCATGACCTCAGCCGGATCCGCGCCCGGAATCTTCTCTTCGATGGTATGCACGAGAGTCTCACCGAAAGTCGCCTCGATCTCCCTGACCGGCAGTTCATGACCGAGGTAGTGGCGGAAGGTCGCCTGCCAGGATTCTATGATTATGTCATTGGTACATGCTATCGTACCGTCAAAGTCCCAGATGATGTATTTCTTTTTCATCATCAGCTACCTTTTCAGGCATTCATAAACCGCACCGGAGATGATCCCCGTCATGATGCGGTGGCCTTCAGCCGACGGATGGAGGCCGTCATGGTTTGTGAGCGGATCTATTTTGTCGAACATGTAGATATATCTGATCCCCTGCTCTTCACAGACCCGGCGGATGATCGTGTCGTAGTTTTCGACGACCTCGTTCCGCCAGTGCTTTTTACGGTCCCACCACACCGGATTGGTGCGGGACTCGTCGACAGGCGTCAGTCCGACGTACATCACGTGATCCGCACGCTGCTTCGCGGTCTCGATGAGCCCTTTAACATTGCTGCGGAGCGTTTCTTCGTCCGTACGCACCTCGCCGTTTATGATCTGTGTATCGTTTATGCCGGCAGCCAGCATGATTATGGTATTGGTGCCCTTAGGCATGCGCCCCGTGCATTCCCTGTCGAGCCTTTCAAGCACTTCTCCTGTGGTCTGTCCCGGTATGCCCATGTTAAAGATGTGGCAGCTGATGCCGATCTTGTCATTTGAGATCACGAGCTTGAGGCGGTTCGTCCATCCCCCAAGCTCGAGATCACGCTGTCCGTATGTTATGCTGTCCCCGAATATAAGTATCTTGTTACGCAAAATAATGTCCTTCCATATTGTTCTCAAGCAGTTTTCAGTCAGTCCCCATTGTAGCAGAACTGCTGCTCCAAAGCAAAGCAGGAAGCCGGACAATCGCTGCCCGGCTTCCGCAGATATTATTGCCTGTTGTGATCCCGTTTCTACCAGCCGCCGCCTCCGCCGCCGCCGATACCGCCGCCTGAGAAGCCGCCTCCGCTGAAGCCGCCTCCGCCGCTCCAGCTTCCGCCTCCTCCGGACCAGCCTCCGCCGCTGCCGCCGGACGGAGTCGAAGGCAGTACGATGTTGTTGCCGACACTGGCGCTGCAGTCGCTCATCATGCGTCCCATCATGTAGTAGTCGAAGGAATTCATGGTCCTGACGCCGCGGTACCAGTTCGGTGTGACGATCGGGATGTTTTCAAAGTTCTTTATCCACTTGTTGCTCAGGCCGAACACATAAGCGTACGGCATGATGTGATAGAAGTATTCCGGATCCTGTTCGACCAGCTCGTTCAGCTTGTCGATCTCGGCCGTCTTTATGAAGTCTCTGAATCCGAGCACTCTGCCGAGCAGGTCTGTGTAAACGTCCGTCCTCGCTATCGCTATGACCGCGAAGAATATGCTGACGAGCGTTCCGAGGAACAGATACAGCACCAGCCCCAGCATCTTTGGCGGCGCGAGCAGAGTAAGCGCGTCTGACGCCACCGGAAGCAGTCCTACGCCAACCGCATAGAACCATATCGCTCCGATGCACTTGAGCACCGTCTTGACCTTTGATGTGGAACGTATGTTGTCGTATACCGAGCACAGCAGCCATGTCGATGCAAGGATATGTAGACCAGGCCATACGATGGACTCAAGTCCGAGATCTTCCCCGTTCGCCGAAGCCCATGTCACATAAGCGAGCGAAGGCATGATCGCGGCGATGGAGCATCCCCATCTGGCCATCTGGGAATCCGGCCTCACGATCGCGCGTCTTCCCGAGAACATCCTCTGGAGCTGTTCTTTCGACTGCTCGTACTTCCTGCCGAAGTTGACTCCAAGCTCATCGCTGTACGTCTCGGCATCCCCATTCGGGAATATGCCCCTATAGATCGAGCGCACATATGGAGGCACTTCGTCGCCCGGGTTCTCCAGCGCTACGAATTTGAAACGCTTGCGGTCGACTTCCTCTATACGGATGTAGCCTTTGTCGGCCAGATAAACGATCGTCGAAATGACATCCTGCTTGTCGACTTTGGCGTCCACAAGGTAACCTATCTCGCCCGGCGTCAGATCGTCAGGAGGATAGAACTCGAGAGTCTTGACCATGTGCTTGTCTCTGCCGAAGAGATACCACAAGATGGCGGCTCCGACAGGTCCGAGCAGGAAGAGCAGGAAGACGAACGGACTGAGCTTGCCGAATTCAGGCGCGCCCACCCAGTAGCCCTGAGGCAGAGGCAGCTCGACCGTGACTCCGTGATGAGCCGGGAGGTCCTTTGCCGTAACGGTTATGGTCATGCCGTCATCGCTCGTTTCGAGCACGGCGTTGTCCTCATTGCCCTCCGTGCCGTATGTGCCGGAGTATACATTGGCCTTGCTGAGGTCGGCTTTCTTCGGGAGATGTATCACGCAGCGGCTGCTTTCGATCCCGGTCTCCCAGTCGGACGGGACGAGGTTCACCAGCAGCATGTCCATCTTGTCGTTATCGTCCTCGTACATCGCTATGTTGTAATAGATGTCGTACGGGTTGTCGCCTGTCAGTGTATAGCTTCCGCTTCCGATCTTGATGACCTGATAGCCGGACTGTCTGAAGACGTCGTAGTTGTAGCCCGGAACGTTGATCCCGGTGATCTTCTGGCCCTGTGTCGGCAGATATCTGTAGATGCCGTGATGAGGCGTCACATAATACATGTCGATATGCTCATGGAAGTCATTCGAGTTATCCTCCGACACTTCGACTTCGACATCGTAGTTCCGCGTATACATCGTATTGTCGTCCGCCGAAACCCCGACCGAAAGCATCGGCATCATGAGCAGGATGACTGCAAAAATGCCGATGATGGCGACAGCACGTACCGCAAATGTGTTTTTCCTTTTAAGTAGATCCATCTCAGAAACTCCTTATACCAGTAAGATCCCTCTACAGTCCCTCGTCAAATTCTTCCGTGTGCATCTTAGGGAAATTGAAGAGCTCAGCAACGAGACTTGTCGGGAATCTCTCGACCATGTTGTTGTAGTCTCTGAGCACGGCCGCGTGGTACTTTTTCGCGTTGTCGACGTCCTTCGGATCGCCGGACTCCTCATACTTCCTGAGCTCGACCTCCGCCAGCTCGATGCGGTTCTTGGCCCTTGTGAGCGAATTGTACGAAATAACGATGAGCAGCGCCATCGCTGCCAGAATAATAAAAACCGTCAGTGCAATGCCATTCATGTCTTTTCCTCTCTATATACTTTCCGATCCCTTCCCGGGATCATTGGTTCCATACACATGTATTTTATCCTATGACCAATTGGCGGTCAAATGATTATAACAGCCCCTAATTTAGATATTTTTCATTTTGCCTTGCATGATGAGTAACATAGGATAAGGGAAAGGCGCGGCGGTAATGAGGAATATGCTTTTTGCAAAGATGCTCAGAAAGATGAGCTTTGAAAACAATAAAAGCGACAGTCCTTCAGTTCATAGTGAAAGACTGTCGTTCTGGTTGAAGCTTGAGCTGATAGTATCATGCGTTGCGCCCGCAGCAGTTCTTGTACTTCTTGCCGGAGCCGCACGGGCACGGATCGTTCCTGCCCACCTTAGGCATATCGCGCCTTACGGTCTCCTGCTTGCCGGTCTTATCGGCCTTAGGCGCGGCTGACGGCATCGAGCCTCTGCCCCCGCCCTGCTGAGCCGCTTCATCATCCTTGTATTCGTCCTTGGACGCGGAGGTCCTGCCGCTGACGACGTTGCGCCTCTGGGTATTGGTCGTGACGGTCACGTTGTAGCAGAACCTGACTGTCTCCTCGCGGATGTCCGCGATCATCTCCTCGAACATCGCGAAGCCTTCCTGAGCGTACGCCACTGCAGGATCCTGCTGGCCGAGCCCTCTGAGTCCGATACCGTCCTTCAGCTGATCCATCGCATCGATGTGATCCATCCAGCGGTTGTCCACGACCCTCAGAAGAATCATGCGCTCGACCTCTCTCATCTGTTCTGAACCGATCTCGGCTTCCTTCTCTTCGTAGAGCTGATCGAAGATCTCCTTGATATCGTCCCTGAGCTTCTGCTCGTCGAGGCCGTTCACATAGTCTTCATCAGGTTCGAAGCGGCCCCTGAAGTTCGGAGTGATCTTCTCAAGAGCTTCGGTGATCCTCGGAAGCTCCCATTCCTCAGGATACTTGGACTCGAGCACGACAGGGTCGATGATGCTGTCGATGAGCTCGTATGTCATGTTGCGGATATATCCGGACACGTCCTCTCCGTCGAGTACCATGCGCCTCTGATCGTATATGATCTCGCGCTGCTTGTTCATTACGTTGTCGTACTGGAGCACGTATTTACGTATGCCGAAGTTCTTGCCCTCGACCTTCTTCTGGGCGCTTTCGATCGATCTTGAAAGCATGCCGGCTTCGAGAGGCGAATCCTCGTCGACTCCTATCCTCTCGAGCATGCCCTTCATCCTGTCTCCGCCGAAGAGCCTCATCAGATCGTCTTCGAGAGAGATGTAGAACTGCGTCTCACCGGGGTCTCCCTGACGTCCGGAACGTCCTCTCAGCTGGTTGTCGATACGTCTGGACTCGTGCCTCTCCGTACCTATGATGCACAGACCGCCGAGCTCTATAACCTTTGCCTGTTCAGGCGCTCTTTCGGCCTTTATCTGTTCGTGCAGCTCGTGGAACCTCTCCCTCGCGGCGTTCATCTCCGGATCGTCGGATTTTTCGAAGCCCGTCGCGAACGATATCTGCTCAGGAGTATACTCCTCCTTCGACATCTGCCTTCTTGCCTCGAATTCCGGGTTGCCGCCCAGTATGATATCCGTACCGCGGCCGGCCATGTTGGTCGCGATGGTGACTGCTCCGAGGCGTCCGGCCTCGGCGACTATACCGGCCTCCTGCTCGTGATGCTTGGCGTTCAGCACGTTGTGCTTTACGCCGCGCTTTTTGAGCATGCCGCTGATGAGCTCGGATATCTCGATGGATATGGTGCCGACCAGCACAGGCTGTCCGGTCTCGTGGGCCTCGACGACCCTGTTGACTATGGCCTTGTACTTGGCAGGCTGATGGCCGTATACCGAGTCCTCGAGGTCCGCCCTGACGACAGGCTTGTTGGTCGGTATGACGACTACGTCCATGTTGTATATGTCTCTGAACTCGTCTTCCTCTGTCTTGGCCGTACCGGTCATTCCGGCCAGCTTGTTGTACATCCTGAAGTAGTTCTGCAGGGTGATGGTAGCGAGAGTCTTGGACTCCGATCTGACCTTGACTCCTTCCTTGGCCTCGATGGCCTGGTGGAGGCCGTTGCTGAACCTTCTGCCGTACATCAGACGTCCGGTGAACTCGTCGACGATCAGTATCTCGCCGTCCTTGACGATGTAGTCGACATCCTTCTTCATGAGGTAGTTCGCGCGCAGGGCCTGATGGACGTAGTGGTTGAGCTCCATGTTGTCAGGATCGGAGAAGTTGTCGATCTTGAAATAGTCCTCGCAGAGCTTTACGCCCTCGTCGGTCAGAGCTACCTGATTGTCCTTTTCCTCTACTTTATAGTCCCTCTCCTCGGTCAGCGTTTTGACGAAGGAGTTGGCGTTGCGGTACATCGAGCTCGAGTCGACGCCCCTGCCCGAGATTATGAGCGGGGTCCTGGCCTCATCGATGAGGATCGAGTCCACCTCGTCGACGATCGCGTAGTTGAGCTCTCTCTGCGTGAGATCCTCCTTGTACGTGACCATGTTGTCCCTGAGGTAGTCGAAGCCGAACTCATTGTTGGTGCCGTAAGTGATATCGGCCATGTACTGCTCGTGTCTTGCCGGGCCCTCGACCGCGTGTATGACGCAGCCTACCTTGAGTCCGAGGAAGGAATAGAGCTTGCCCATCCACTCGGCGTCACGCTTGGCCAGGTAGTCGTTGACAGTGACAACATGCACGCCGCGTCCCTCAAGGGCATTGAGGTAGGCAGGCAGCGTCGCCACGAGAGTCTTACCTTCACCTGTCTTCATCTCGGAGATGCGTCCCTGATGCAGGACCACTCCTCCGATGAGCTGCACTCTGAAGTGCTTCATGCCAAGGCTCCTCCACGCGCCCTCGCGGCATACCGCGAAAGCCTCAGGAAGGATGTCGTCGAGAGTCTCTCCCTCAGCGAGCCTGTCCCTGAATTCCTGAGTCTTAGCTCTCAGCTCGTCATCGGACAGAGCCTGCATCGCCTCGTCGTACGACTCGATGACGTTGACAGTCTTTTCTATCTTTTTTACTTCCTTTGCATTAAGATCTCCGAAGATCTTTTCAACCAAACCCATTTGATTCTGCTTCCTTTCAGTGTATTAGTTTGCGGATCCCGCTGTGTCAATGGAGCTGATCAACGAGAGTCGCGAGTAAATCTTGTCAGCTGCACCGCGGGAGTGCTGCGAAGCGGCCGGATGTTTGAGACGGAGTCCCGGTACCCAGTGCGACGTCGAAAACTCCCCGCGCTCGCAAACGACGGAGGATGCAATGACAGATTTGCGAGCTTCGAGATGAGCATCTACATTGACACAGCGTCATCTATTCACTTTCTTCCGGCTTATCCTCCACTTTGATGCGCGTCATCAGAGCCCGTCTCGCGTCAGCCTTGGTGACCCTGACATGGAAGAGCTTGTGCTTCGACTCATAGACAAAGCTGTCTCCGGTCTTCGGGAGCCTGTCGAGCTCTATCATCACCCAGCCGTTTACCGTGGTGGCGTCGACATCGATCTCCTCATCGAACAGCTCGAAGAAGTCCTCGAGATTGGCTCCGCCGGCGACCATGTAGGTGTCCTTGCCGGCAGGCCTTACGTCCCTCGATGTCACCGCGTCATGCTCGTCGTAGATGTCTCCGACGATCTCCTCGATGATGTCTTCGAGAGTGACAAGGCCCGTGGTGCCGCCGTACTCGTCGACGACTATGGCGATGTGGGTCCTCTTGGCCTGCATCTTCTTGAGCAGGACGGCCGCCTTCAGTGTTTCCGCAACGTAAGCGACCGGCTTGATGATCTTTTCAGTGTCCTTTATGGTCTTTACATTGTTGTTGTAAAGATCCTTCTGGTTGATCACGCCGATTATGTTGTCGAGATCGTCCTCGTATACAGGCAGCCTCGAGAGACCCGAATCCCTGAAGACCTGCTTGATCTCCGCTGCAGGCGTGCCCCTTTCGACCGCTACTATGTCGACCCTCGGCGTGAGGATGTCTATTGCCTCGATGTCGTTGAACTCGATCGCGTTCGCGATAAGCTCGCTCTGCTCCTCGCCTATCGCCCCGCCGGCCTCGGCCTCCTCGACAATCGTCAGGAGCTCGTCCTCAGAAAACTCAGGCTCCTCTTTCTTGCCGAAGACCTTCTTGAGGAATACCTTGAGGCCGTTGAAGATGAACGTCAGCGGCGTCAGTATGATTATCAGGATCCTGACAAAAGGCGTCAGAAAAAGCGCGACCTCCTCGGCGTACTCCCTTGCGATTATCTTAGGCGAAATCTCGCCGAGCACCAGCACGAGCAGCGTGACCATTACGGTCGCGACCGTCGGGCCTATCTTCTGGCCCCACGTCATGATGCCGTAGACCGTCGCAACGCTCGTCATCGTGATGTTCGAGATCGTATTGCCCACCAGCACCGCCGTGATCAGTCTGTCAAAATCCTCAGCAAGCGCCAGAGCATGGGCGGCCCTTTTGTTGTCATCGGCCGCCATGTTCTTGAGCTTGATCTTATTGACCGAACTGAACGCCGTCTCTGTAGCCGAAAAGAAGGTCGAACAGAGCGTCAGTAATATTATTGCGGCAAGATACGCGTTCAATTACTCGGAATCCCTCCCTATTATGGCCCAGTCGATCATCGTATCGACATCAGGTTCCTCGTAGTTGTCGCTGTCGTAGGTCAGGTATGCCTTGGCTGTATATGTGCCTATGGCCGAGGCCTTGTTGTCCCTGTATCTGACCGCGATCGATTCAGGCAGTCCCTCGAGGGCTATGCTCTTCTCGCCGCCGTTGTATCTGAACGGCTTCTCGTAATTCCAGTGAGTGCCCGAGGTGTCGTACACGGCTTTTTTGATCCTCCATCCCAGATCAGGCACGCTGTCGGCCTCGCAGTTCTTCGTATCGTAGATCAGCTTGGCCCTTGCGACATACACGCCCGCGCCGATCTTGACGTTGTCCGTGTAGATCACTTCCGTATCTTCCGGCACGCCTGTCAGGCTGACAGTCTTCTGCTTGCCGTCGAATGTGAAGCATTCCGTCTCGTCGTAATCCCACGCGATCCTCGATGTGTCGATCCTCTTCTTGTGGATCTTCCATCTGAGAGCAGGTACCTGCGGCTCCTCGTAGTTCTCCTTGCTCTGGTAGCTGAGGAATACCTCGGCGGTATAATTGCCGGCCTCAAGTCCCCTGTTGCCTCTGTAGGAATCGACCTTGACCCCCTCAGGAAGCCCGGTGATACTGACGGTCTTCTCCCTGCCGTCATATTCGATGTCGTCATCGTAGGTCCAGCGCACCTGCGACATGTCGTATTTTGCCTTATTGATCTGCCACCAGCATCCGCTGACAGGTCTCGGAGTCTCATAGTTGTGAGGATCCTTCACTTCGATCACGGCCATAGCCTCATGGTCGCCCGCGTTGATGCCCGTGTTGTCGGAATATGTGACCTCGACGTTGTCCGGCAGACCGATGAGTTCGACGCGCTTCTCTTCTCCGTCGTATACGAAGGCATCATAGTAGTCCCATCTGACGTGCGACATGTCGACCGTGGCCTTTACGATCTCCCATCTGAACTGCGGAAGCACGAGCTCGTTGTAGTTCTCCGCGTTGTCTATGCTGATGAGCTTCGCGCTCGCGTAATATACTCCGACCTGATCGGCGGTGTTGTTGCTGTACTCCACATAGAAGCCGTCCGGAACGCCCGAGAGCCTCATCTCAGGCCTGCGTCCGCGCAGCTTGTCGAAGAGGCCGACTTCCGTCGCCTCCTCCGCGATGGCGACGCCCTTGACCTCGCCGTCGTAAACGAACGGTCTGTCGTAGTTCCAGCGTATCCTCGAAACATCTACGTCGATGTCCGCAGGAGCGATGTGCCACCTGCATCCGCCGAAGCTAGGCCTGTAGTAGTTGTTTTCGTCGTACTCGAACTCTACCGAAGCCTCGTAGTCTCCGGCATCCACTGCGGTGTTGCCGCTGTATACAGGAGTGAGTTCCGGAGGCAGTCCCTTCAGCCTGATGGACTTGCTGGTGCCGTCGTAAACGATCTTGTCCTCCGCGTACCACGCCGCGTCAGACATGTCGAACGCCGCTTTTCTGATCACCCAGCTGCAGTCACCCATCACAGGGATGTTGTAGTTGTCGGCATCGCATATGAATCTGACTGACGCTGTGTACGAACCGGCATCGATCGCCGTATTTCCTTCATATACAGGATTGACGCCTTCCGGCAGGCCCGTGATATATACGCCTTTTTCGGTCCCGTCGTATGTGAATTCGAAGTCGCCGTCCCATCTCGCTTCGGACATGTCGTAGTCGGCCTTGTCGATTGACCATGTGCAGTCCCTGATGACCGGCGTGTTGTAGTTATCAGGCCTCAGCGGCGCAAGATCGGCGTGGGCTGTGTATGTGCCCGTGTTCGTTCCGATGTTGCCGGTGTAGGTCGCCTCAAGCTGATCAGGCAGGTTCATGAGCTCGATCGTCTTGGCTGTCCCGTCATATGTGAAGCTGTGCGAGTAATCCCACGCGACTCTGCGTATGTCTATGTCGGCCTTGCCGATCATCCATGTGCAGCTCATCTCGCCCGGAGTCCTGTAGTTGTCACTCTCGCTGCTGAATCTTGCGTATGCGGTATATGTGCCCGCGTCTGTCTCGCTGTTTCCTTCGTAAGCGACCTTGATGCCGAGAGGCAGTCCCTTGAGCTCCACTCTCTTAGGCGAACCGTCGTAGGTGAATCTCTCGCTGTAATCCCAGTAGGCGCCGCTCATGTCGTAGTTGAGCTTCGCGATCCTCCACGGGATGGAGACCGAATCAGGCGTCTCGTAGTTCCTGTCGAGCGTCTCGAACGATGCGGTAGCGAGATACTCTCCCGCCGAAGTTCCGGTATTGCCCTTGTACGACACCTCGAGACCTGCAGGCAGGTTCCTCATGCTGACAGTCTTTTCCGTGCCGTCATAAGTGAACATGCCGTCCTCGTAATCCCAGAAGGCGCTGCTGAGGTCGTACTCCGCGCGCACGATCTCCCAGTCGCAGTCGCTGACCGAAGGGATGTTGTAGTTGGCCGGATCGGATACCAGGAGCTCTGCGCTCGCGGTGTACTTTCCTACGTCCTTGGCCTCGTTGCCGTAGTAGATCGCAGAAACGCCGATCGGCAGATGCTCGAGCACGACGTTCTGCACGCCGCCGTTGAATGTCTTGCTCGTGTTGTAATCCCACCTTACTGCCGACATCTCGTAATCGGCCTTGATGATCCTCCAGCTGCAGCCGCTGACATAAGGCTTGTTGTAGTTGTCCGGATCATAAGGGATGAGCTCGGCCGTTGCCTCGTACGAGCCCGCGTTCACGGCGGTGTTGCCGCTGTAAACCGGTCTGACTCCTTCAGGCAGGCCTCTTAAGGTGACCTCCTGGAGGCTGCCCGAATATGTGAGTTCGCCGTCATAGCTCCATGTCGCTGACGACAGATCATAGTCGGCCTTGGATATCGTCCATTCAAGGTCAGCCATCTCAGGGATGTTGTAATTGTGCTCATCGGCTACCGAGAACGTGACCGAAGCGCGATAGTCTCCGGAGTTCGTCGCCGTGTTGCCCCTGTAGTGAGCGGTGACTCCCTCAGGAAGCCCCTTTACGATGACCCTGTGCTCTTCGCAGTCGTAGACGAAAGGCTTCTCGTAATCCCAGTATGCGTGGCTCATGTCGTAGTCGCCGCGCTCAATCCTCCATGTGAGGTTGTCGAGCCTTCCCTTGATGAGGTTGTTGTCATCATCAGGGATGATCTCGGCCGCCGCGACATATGTGCCGGCCTGGGACGCGCATGCGTTGCTGTATTCGATCCTTGTCCCCGCAGGGATGTCGTTGACGAATACTCTCTTCTCGGATCCGTCGTATACGAACGGCTTCTCATAATCCCAGAGGATGGTCGACATGTCGATAGGCGACTTCTGGATCACCCAGTGGCATGTGGCGACTTCAGGCCTCTCGTAGTTCTTCTCGTCGTAAGTGAGGATGGCCTTCGCCGTGTACTCGCCTGCATCTGTGGCAGTGCTGTCGACGTACACAGGTACGACTCCGTCAGGAAGCCCTGTCAGTCTCAGGTTCTCGCCCTTGACCTCGCCGTCGTAGGAGTATTCTCTCTCTCCCTGCCACCTGGTTCCGCTCATGTCGAACACGGCCTTGCTGATGGTCCAGTCGAGGACCATGTCAGGAATGCTTGCCTCGTAGTTGTTGACATCCTTGACCTCGAACTGAGCGACGGCAGTGTAATCGCCTGCGTCGATCGCCGAAGCGTTCCTGTACGTCACTATAACGCCGTCAGGGACGCCGATAAGTCTGACCGCCTTTTCGCTCCCGTCGTATGTGAACGCTCTGTCGTAGTCCCATATCACCGCGGACATGTCGTGTCTCGCCTTTGCGATGCTCCACGAATAGCCCTCCGGCTTCGGCGGGTTCAGGTTCCTGTCATCCCTGAGGGAGAAGATCGCCTTGGAGAAGTATCTGCCGGCATTGACGGCCGTGTTGTCCTCGTAGCTGACCAGGAGGTTCTCGTCCAGGCCCGCTGTGATCTCCACGCTCTTTTCCCTGCCGTCATATACGAAGCTGCTGCAGTCGGTCCACTCGATGCTTCCGAGTCCGTAGTCGGCCTTCCTGATGCTCCATGTGCATCCGTTGACCTCAGGCACCTCGAAGTTGCCTGCGTCGGCAGGAGTCAGCGTCGCGCTCGCGACATAAGTGCCGGTCTCAGTCTTGACGTTGTCGCTGTACTCCACTTCAAGGCCTTCCGGGAGCCCCGCCAGATAGACGGCATGCTTTTCTCCGTTATAGACGAACGCGTCTCTGTAATCCCAGTAAACGCCTGAAATGTCGATTTTTCTCTTGTTGATCCTCCACTGGCAGTCCGCAGGCCACTCGACATCGAGGTTGTCCGAGTCATATCTCAGTATGGCGCGCGCGTTGTATTCGCCCGCGTCGAACGCCATGAAGTTTTCATAGTCGACGCCGATGCCCTCAGGCAGTCCCTTCAGCGAAACGGCCTTTGCCTCGCCGTCGTACGTGAACGGCCCTTCGTAATCCCAGCTGACGCCGGACATGTCGACGAATTTCCTGCTGATCTGCCACTCTGCGCTCATGTCCGCAGGAGTGACGTAGTTGTGCGTGTCAGGATTGATGAACACCGCCCTCGCTGTATATGTGCCGGCGGTCACGCCCACATTGCCCGAGTACTTTACCTGCAGTTCTTCAGGAACTCCTGTCAGGACGATGCCGTGAGGCTGACCGTCATACGAGAAGTCTCTGGCTTCGCTCCATCTGACATTGCTGAGGTCGTAGTGTCTCTTTGCTATCTCCCACTCATACTCGGCAGGAGCGTTGGTGTTGTAGTTGCCGACGAAGGTCGCTCTTGCCAGATACTTGCCGGCAAGCGTCTCCTCGTATCCGTCGTATATGACCTCGGCATCGTCAGGCAGATTCGTGATGTACACTGACTTAGGAGTGCCGTCATATACGAAGTCGTCATAAGCGGACCAGCGGATGGAGCTCGCGTCGATGGTGACCTTCCTGATCTCCCATACGCACGGCACTATCTCCGCAGGTTTTTCGTAATTTCTGAAATCGTAGTTCAGCACAGCCGTCGCCGTGTATACTCCGGCGTCCGAAGCGGTATTGTTTTCGTAGATCGCAGTCACACCGTCAGGCAGTCCGACAAGCTCGACGCTCTTTGCCGTCCCGTCGTATCTCAGCGCGCCCGAATAGTCCCAGCGCACCTTCGACATGTCGAGCGTCGCCTTGCGGATCGTCCATTCGTGCTCCCTGACCACGATAGGTTCGCTGTAGTTGTCCCTGTCGAAAACGAACGCGAAGCTCGCGGTGTATGTGCCCGCGTCTGTAGCTGTATTGCCTTCGTATCTCGGCTCTATGGTGTCCGGAAGCCCCTCGATGTGGACTTCCTTAGGCGTGCCGTCGTAGACCATGCTGTCGCTTTCGACCCAGCGTATGCCGGACACGTCTATGTTTGCCTTCTTGATATTGAGCTTGACCGGATCGGATACGGTGTCTCCGACGCTGTTTGAGGCGTGGAGCCTGACGAGCCAGCCGCTGCAGGACACAGGAAGTATGGTGTTGTGGTTGATGACCTTCCACGTGCCTTCCTCGCCCGTCTCGCTTATCTCAAGATATCCCGTGACTTCCGGGTCGTTCTTCGACTCGATCTCAGGCACCTCGAACGGTATCCTTTCTCCGTATGTGAACGCTCTGATATGAGGGGACTTTTTGATCACAGGGGCCCACGCCCAGACTGCGTAGAGATCCAGATCCTCATCGAGATCATCTACGGTCTTTCCGGGACGGTAGTAGGCGCCCTTCGCGTCAGGATCCGTGTTCCACGAAACGAACTCCGCCTTGTCTTCCGGGGCGACGAACATCGGATCTTCGACAACGTATCTGGAGCCCGGAACTGTCCTGGCCTCTTCCATGCGTCCGTCGCCGAGATTGCTGTGATAGATGACCCTGAACCCCTCGGAATAAATCGGCTTGGCCTTTCTGTACTTACCGTATTCCTTTACAGCCAGTCTGTCGCAGTGTGTGGTCCCGTCTCCCTCCGTGTTGAAATCCTGCGAGAGAAGTATCTCCTCCAGCTTCGGGCACTTGCTGAACATCCTGTACATGTTCGAGCAGCGGCGTGTGTCGAAGGATGAGATATCGAGTTCCCTCAGGTTCGCGCAGCCCTCGAACATCGAGCTCATGTCCGTGACATTGCCGGTGCTGAAACCGCTCAGATCGGCAGTCACCATGTTCTTGCAGCCCCTGAACAGCCCCGAGAGAGAGGCCCTGTCAGGGAAGGTGACTGTGCCTATCGTGTTGGCGGACGTGATCAGTGACGTCACTTCGATCCACGGCACTACCTCTTCGGTCATGCTGGCCGCAAGACCCTCGTTGATGAAAAGTCCGCCGCTTTCGTTGATGCCCCAGAGGCACTCGCCCCATTTACCGACTTTTACAAAATTGTTATCCATTTCATTCAGTCCCTTCTTCAGAATGGTTCTTTCTTTTTGTGCCTTATACCCTTGTGGCAATGCACATAATCATACAGAATGGATTATATCGTAAATCCGTTGCAAAATAAAGAAATCGGGAGCCAAAATTAACATAAAAAAAGAAAAAAGAAAGTGCTTTTACACACTTTCACTCTGCTCCGTCAGAGCTTCGTACATCATGTCGGCGGGATCTATCACGGGCAGGCCGCAGACCTTTTCGAACTCCGTCCTGAGATACGGAAAATGCGTGCAGCCCAGCAGCAGCGCCTCCGCGCCGCATGCCTCCACGTACTCCGCGTAGGCTCCGAGCCCGCATTCTCCTATGATCCTTTCCGGGTCATGCTCCTCCTCGATCGCTCTTACGACCGCCATGTTGCCCGAGCCGATGACATACAGATCCTGGTTTGACGACATGAGAGCCTCTTCTATCGCGTGGGCCGAGAGATTGTTTGCAGCGATCAGGCCTATCCTGCTGTATCCTTCACCGAGTTTTCTGTATACCTGCAGCGGAGTATATATGCGGATATCCGCGCCGGATTCCAGGGATTTGCGCAAAGCATATCTGTCGAAATCGAAGGCACCGGAAAGGGAGTTGCAGTATATGAAAAAGTCCCTTACTCCGTCCGCGATGTCAGCGTCGAATATGGAATCCATCACACCGCGCTTTTCGTCGTTGTCCGAATACTGGAACCTGACCTGCACATCGCAGTCCTCCGCGACAGGTCTGTACAGCGGCTCGACCAGTCTGTCCTCCGCCACTCCCGTGTTCTTCATTTTCAGGAAGTCCACACCCATCTGTGTATCCACCGGAGTCCCGGCTATCACCGATACCTTGCGCATTCCTTTGCCCTGCCTTTCTCTGCCTGATGTTTTTCCTATGATAACACAAAGCTCCCCCGTCTCCAGACAGGGGAGCATTTGTTCAATGATTATTCAGAATTTGGCGACAACAGCGCCGCTGTACTTTTCCTCGATGAACTTCTTTACTGCGTCCGTCTGGATGGCGGCCACGAGAGCCTTTGTCTTCTCGCTCTCCTCGTTGCCCTTGTTGACAACGATGACGTTGACGTAAGTCTCGGCAGCCTCTGAGTCCGAAGCCTCGTATGCGACGGCATCGTCGGTCGTCAGCGATGCGCCGAGAGCGTAGTTGGCGTTGATGACGCCGAGGGCCACGTCCGCGAGAGCGCCCGGAATTGATGCCGCCTCGAGCTCTACGATCTCGACGTTCTTAGGATTGTCGACGATGTCTGTCTTCGTTGCCTCGAGTCCGACTCCCTCCTTGAGTGTGATCACTCCGTTCGCTGCGAGCAGCTGAAGAGCTCTTGCCTCGTTCGTGGTGTCGTTAGGGACCGCGATCTTGTCTCCGTCTGCGAGAGCGTCGAAGCTGTCCTTCGAGCCCTTGTAAACGCCCATGGCCTCATAGTGCACGTTGCCTACCGCCACGAGATCCGTTCCGTTCTCCGTATTGTACTCGTCGAGGTACGGAACGTGCTGGAAGTAGTTGGCGTCCACATCGCCTTCTGTCGTTGCTACATTAGGCTGTACATAGTCTTCGAATTCGACGACCTCGAGAGTCCAGCCCTGTTCCGCGAGAGCGTCGCTGATCGAACCGAGGATCTCCGCGTGAGGCGTAGGCGACGCCGCTACCTTGATGGTCTTGTCCGCGCTGTCGTCTCCGCCTTCGGATCCGCTGCTGCTTCCCCCGCCGCACGCGCTGAGAGCGCCGAGCGCGAGCACGAGCACGAGTGCCAGAATACTGATTTTCCTGATGTTCTTCATTTTTGTTCTCCCTTCTCCTTTTGAGTTGCACTTTATATATGTAAGCGATATCTGATCAACAGCTAGTTCAGGCGGTTATCCAGTTTTGCCGCCAGTTTTACTCCGATCTCCTGAAGTATCTGCACCAGGATCACGAGCACGATTATCGTTATCCACATTATCGCCGCCTGGTATCTGTAATAACCGTATCTTATGGCTATGTCTCCCAGGCCTCCTCCGCCGAGTATGCCGGCCATCGCCGAGTATCCCAGTATGGTAATCGTCGCCACGGCCGCGCCGTTGATGAGCGACGGTCTTGCCTCGGGCAGCAGCACCTTGCGGATTATCTGCATGTTGCCCGCTCCCATGGCCTGAGCGGCTTCGATCACTCCGGGATCGACCTCGAGCAGGCTCTGCTCGACCATCCTTGCCACGAACGGCCATGCCGCCAGCACGAGCGCCGTCGTGACCGCCCAGGTGCCGATGCCGGTCCCGATCACTTTCCTGATGTACGGCATGAGCGCGATCATCAGTATGAGGAAAGGCATCGACCTGATGACATTTACTATGAATCCCATGACCTTGTTGTACCATCCGACAGGCTTGATGCCGTTCGGCCCGGTGACTATGAGCGATACTCCCACCGGAAGGCCTATGACATAGGACAGCAGCGTCCCTACCAGCGTCATGATCAGAGTCTGGACAGTGCCCTCTCCGAGCAGCCGGACAAGTGTATGTGTATCCATTACGCCTCAGCCTCCTCTCCGTGAACTTCGTATTCGTCTTCGTCTATCTCTATGAACTCGACCCCTTTGGCCCTGAGGTACTCCTTCTGCTTTTCGGCGGTCGATGGATCCTCCGCCAGGCATATGACCATCTGGCCCTTCTGGGCTCCCCCGAGCACGTCCAGGTTGGCGTAGAGGAAGTTCACCGGCGCTCCGAGTTCCATGATCATGTTGGCTATGATCGGTTCGCCCGCCGTGGCCTCGTCGAAGACGAGCCTCACCCTGTTCTTTGTCGAGGTCCTCGTCAGAGGCTTCTCGGTATCCTGGCCGTCCGGGAAGAAGAGCTTTCTTGCCGCCCTGGTCTTCGGCTTTCTGAAGATCTCCTGCACGTCGCCTCTTTCGACTATCTCTCCGTTCTCGATGACCGCCACCTTGTTGCAGAGCTGCTTGATGACCTCCATTTCATGAGTGATCACCACCAGGGTTATGCCGCGCTCCTCGTTGATCCTTCTGAGCAGCGACAATATCGATCTCGTCGTCTTGGGGTCGAGAGCCGATGTGGCCTCGTCGCAGAGTATGACTTCCGGATCGGACGCCAGGGCTCTGGCGATGGCCACTCTCTGCTTCTGCCCTCCGGAGAGCTGGGACGGATAGGAGTTCGCCCTTTCCTCGAGGTCCACGACCCTGAGGAGCTCTCTCGCCTTTTCGACCGCCTGGGACTTTGGAACGCCTGCGATCTCGAGCGGGAAGCAGATGTTGCCGACCGCATCCCTCTGCATCAGCAGGTTGAACTGCTGGAAAATCATCGAGATCCTGCGTCTTTCGAGGTTGAGTTCTCTTGGCGCGAGCCCCGTGAGGAGCTTCCCGTCGAAGAGGACCCTGCCCTCGGTCGGCTCCTCCAGCAGGTTTATCGTCCTGACCAGAGTCGACTTGCCGGCTCCGGAGAGTCCGATGATCCCGTAGGAATCACCTTTTTCTATATTCAGGTCTATGTCCTTCAGCGCGACCACCTTGCCGCCCTTGGTATCGAATTCCTTGGTCACTCCCTGAAGACTTATGATGTGTTCGCTCAATTGTTATCCCTTTCCGTTATAGCTTTCATCAATAGCTCGCCGTGTAAAAAAGCGGGATGGCCATAACGACCTTCCCGCCTGTATCACATGAGAAATCCCATAGTTCAGGTTTTGTTTCGTTCTGACCTTATCCTATGCTATCCATCGGCTCTGCACATGCACATGCCCATCATTCCCATTGTCATCATCACGTTTGTTCTCATGTGAATGTGCTCCTTTCATAGAATAAGTTCAAGTGTGACTATAACAGCCATTCTGTGTGATGTCAACTAAAAACCTTTGATTATTTGTTGTTTTTCACAAAGTACATAAAGACCTACTTGTCGTCGTCTCCGGCTTCGCCTCCCTGTTCTTTGATCTTCGCCTTGATCCACTTGTAGAGTTCCTTCATGTCATCCATTCCCCTGAACGCGTGGAGAGGTATCGGCATGATCATCTCATCGCTCATCCATACGTATATGGCCTCCTCGGTCAGGTCGATGAGTTTGATGTCCCCGTACCTGAAAGTCTGCACATCGTCCTCGGCCCTCGTCTCGAAGGTCTCGTCGTCGAAGCGGACTGTATTTTCAGGCGGATGCACTCTCTCCAGGCTTCCTTCCGCGTTCTGGATCGCCTGTCTCTGCTGCCTGAGTACCAGCTTCTCAGCAAAGATGAAGCCGCCTATGCCAATGACCGCCGCCACTATGTAGGCGAGTCTGGCAAAGCTGTCGGATACCGGGAACACGGTGAAGAGCGCCGCGATGCAGATGCCCGAGATCAGATATGTGATGCGCTGCCTTGTGACCATCCTGTGGCCCTGTGCCGTATACATGATGCGGTAGCGTCCGAAGGCTTCATAATCCTTGTCGTTGAGTTCGAACTTTACCTGTCTTCTGTTTCTGTTCTGTGCCATTTGTTATGCTCCTTCTGACACGCCCTCTGCCGGGCGCTTTGTCTGACGGGTAACATTCTACCACAATGTGGGCGTATTTTTTGATTTGGTCATGAAAAAAGTGTACAATTGTCAGCAGGCCAGTTCAGAGATCTTGCGAGGGATACGACATGAAGACAGTAGCATTCATCGGAGGAGGCAGCTTCGGAACAGCTCTCTCCACGATCGTTGCGGCCAAGGGCTGCAGGGTCAACATATTCGACATAGATCAGGAGCATCTCTCCCGCATGGAAGCGGACATGGAGAACAAGGATTATCTGCCGGGAGTCAAGCTGAAGGGTGATTACCACTTCTGCAGGACCGGCGAGGAGGCCGTCAGAGATGCGGACTTCGTCGTCTTCGCTCTTCCGGCGCAGCATGTAAGGAGCGCCATAAGCGCGGCAGCTCCGTTCATCCGCAAGGACGCCGTCATCACTTGCATCTCAAAGGGCATCGAGCAGAAGACTCACAAGAGGATGTCCGAGGTCATCGGAGAGTACTTCGACCTGGACAGATACGTATGCATCTCAGGTCCTTCCCACGCCGAGGAAGTCGGCATCGGAGTGCCGACCGCCGTAGCGATGTCGTCACGGAAGGAAGAGTCAGCCATGGCCATGGCCGAGCTCTTCATGAACAACAGGTTCAGGGTATATCTCAACGACGACATGATGGGCATGGAGCTCGCTGCGTCTCTCAAGAACGTGCTGGCCGTAGGCTCCGGCATCATAAACGGCCTCGGCTACGGAGACAACACTCTCGCCGCGATGCTCACAAGGGGCTGCGCCGAGACGACGGCTCTGGGAGTCGTCATGGGAGCCAGGCCTTCGACCTTCTTCGGCCTCGCGGGCATAGGCGACATGATAGTCACCTGCACGAGCATCCACTCCAGGAACTTCCGCTGCGGCAGGCTGATCGGCCAGGGCTATTCGCCTGAAGACGCCATCAAGGAGATCGGCATGGTCGCAGAGGGCATGTACACCGCTGAGGTAGTGCACGAGCTCGCCGAAAGCCTGAATGTGGAGATGCCTATATCCGACGCCATCTACAACGTCATAAGGGGCAACATCACAGTCGAGGACGCGATGGAGACCCTGATGGGAAGACCGATGGGCTACGAGATGGATTACCTGTAGGGCTTTTCCCGTTTCATAAATTACATGCCGGCCGGGAGCCATCCCGTCCGGCGCTCGACCGCAAATACATGCGCGCGTAGCTCAGTGGATAGAGTACTTCACTCCGAATGAAGGGGCCGCGGGTTCGATCCCCGCCGCGCGCACCAAACAAGCAGACCGGCTTCACGCCGGTCTGTTTGTTTGCGTTCGGTAGGGTGAGAACCCGCGACGGGTTCGTTGAGACTTGTCCTGACGATCGGCGAGTCGTGAGACGAAGCCGGAGTCATGGAAAGTCCCATGCGCGGACTGCCCGCGACTGGCAAGCACGAAGTGTGTAGGCAGAGCGGCTGCAGTCGGCCGCTATCCCCGCCGCGCGCACCATAGCAAAAAGCCGTGAGGTCACAAAATGTGACTTCACGGCTGCTTCATATATTGAGAGTCTGTGCAGACTTGAAAACTAAGCTTCAGGAACTACAGGCTCTTTGCCCACGCGCGGATCTCTGCGAGTTTCTCTTCAGACTTGTTCTCTTCTCCTGCCAGTGCGCATACTCCGGCATCTTCAATACCCATGAATGCAAGCATATTCTTATAGGTTGCGATAGCGCCCTCACCTGTTCCAGGTGATCCTGAGCTGATGAGCATTGCAGCCTTTGTTGCCTTGGCCGGCTTACCGATGCAATACACTCTCTGGATCGCCGCTGCCAGCTGTGCTGTCATATCAAAATAATAGATCGGCGTAGCGAATACGACCATATCGGCATCAAGATATGCCGGAATGACTTTTTCCATGTCATCCTTCTGTACGCATTTGCCCTCACCCTTGGTATGACAATACTCGCAGCCAAGGCATCCGTTGATTTTCATTTTACCTACCTGAAGGATCTCGACCTCGTGTCCTGCTTCTCTTGCGCCCTCAGCAAACGCATCTGCCATTGCAGCAGTGTTCTCTTTTCTAGGGCTTCCATTAAGAATAGCGATTTTCATACTTCATTCCTCCTTGCATTTTACAAAAGGGGACATACCGGAAATGTCCCCCTTTCCACTTTTTTTCACAACAGAGCTTCTGCAAACTACGCTTTGCTGAATTTATCTTTACCCTGTTTGCAGCGCGGACACTTCCAGTCATCCGGAAGATCCTCAAATGCTACGCCGTCATGCTCAGCTGGGTCGTAAACATAGCCGCAGATGGAGCAGATATATTTTCCGGTCCCTTCATTCTGGACAAAATAGTCTTCGCTTGGCCAAATCGTTTCCGGCGGATTGTCAAGATCCATGACTCTCTTTGCTTCAAGATTTTCATATCCCAGAGGCGTATGTGTTCCGCAATAAACCGTTGGGTGATTGCGAATGAATTCACGGATCGTATTCTGTGTGCTCCTTGTGAGATGAATATCATCGTACACAATGGATAGCTTATCGGCGTAAATAGCTTCGTCTGTATAGGAGATATCCCCATGAAGCATATAGAACAGGCCCTCATCTTCTGCGATCACAATGCTGTTTCCATATGTATGACCGGGTGCAGGAATCATACGGACTCCCGGAGCAATGATCTGGCTCCGTGTGAAGTTGTAATACGGCCCATCAGTGAAGTCTACCGGAGTAATGCCCGGATGATCCTTCAGAGCTCTGACTTCATCGGTATCCAGTTCCACTCTGTTCACATAGAACTTTGCATTAGGGAAGCTTCTGATCTCACCGGAATGATCACTGTGCTTATGAGTCAGAATGATCTTGGTGACCTGAGAAGGCTCATAACCCGCTGTTTTAAGAGCGGATACATAGTCCTCTATCCATCTTCCCATGTAAGAATGCGCTTTCCCATCCCAGACAGCATCCGGAGTTTCCTTTGGAAGTCCTGTATCGACCAGGATAACGTCATCACCGGTATCGATCACATAGTTCTGAAGGGATGCACGGTACTTCACATTGTTGTCAAAATGCTCCATGCCATCCTCTCCGCCAAAGGCGAAGCCCTGTGCATGAAATCCCTTTTCATAATATTTGACTGCTTTGATTTCCATTCTTATTCCCCTCTCTGACTATCTGCGGTCTTCCGGCTTCACCCAGAAATGCCACTTAGGTGCCTTAGGCATCGGTTCTCCCTTAATGCACGCCTTGATCACGCGTCTGTGTGTATACAGGCAGCAGCATGTAAGTAAGCATACACAGCAAGCAATAATTTTACCTTTCATGTCTTTTCTCCTCTTTAATTCATGTTAAGCATCATCTTATCCAGTAATGCTTTCAGCTGCACAAGTTCTGCCTCAGACAGATTCAGGCCGGCAGATACCTTGCAGGGGATCTCCAGTGCTTTGTCACGGAGGGAATCTCCATCCTCTGTCAGGGATATAAGCAGCTTGCGCTCATTGTCATCCGGTCTGGTCCTGCTCACATATCCTTGTTTCTCAAGCCTTTTGAGCAGGGGCGCGAGAGTGCCGGAGTCCAGCCTTACTCTCCTGCCAAGTTCGCCTTCGGTCATGGCTCCGAACTCCCAGAGCACCATCATCACTATATACTGAGTATATGTCAGATTAAGCTCCTCAAGCGGTTTCCTGTACTGCCTGACTATCTCCTTCGCGCAGGCGTACAATGGAAAGCATACCTGGTTTCCTATTCGAATACAGTCATACTTATCCTTCGCCTGTGCGTTTTTCATAGCATCCCAATCCCTTATCCTTAGCCGAGCTGCTCGATCAGATAGTTCTCCATGCCTATTTCTTCCATAAGAGAGAGATGCTGTCTGACCCAGTTGAAATGATCCTGCTCATCTACGATGAACTCCTGGATCATGTTCTTTGTAACATAATCGTCTTCGAACAGGCTCAGTGCCTGGCTCATCATAGGGAGTGCCTCTGCTGCGTCCTTGCAGTCATACTCGAGCATTTCCTTCACATCAGTGAATATAGGATATTCTGTGAGTTCTACCTTAGGTGTAACGCCAAGTTCTATGAGACGCGCATTGACCTTCTTAGCCTCTTCCCATTCTTCGTCTGATTCAGCCATGATCTTATCTCCGAGCTTACCGAACCCGCGCTGCTTGAGGAGCTGTGCCTGGATCGAGTGCTGCTGTGAATTGCCGAACCATCCCTTTGCCAGTTCCTGAAGAAATTCTATCTTTGTCATAATTAAAGTCCTCCTTGCATATGTTGATCATAATAATTGTTGTGTACGTTTATATTGTGCACAACAATTATTATTCATATGCACGAAGGACGTTCAATTCAGAATTGTCTTAAAATTTCTCAAAATGAGAGATTTATTTCAAACTCTCTCATTGTTCGATCAGGTATTTCCAAAGTGGCTCCGGCAACGATTTCTCAAAGATCTCTGCAAGTTCCTCCGAAGTCGCCTGATACTTGCCCAAAACCCAGTCGCAAGTCAGGGACACGGTTCCATGGCAATACAGATGGATATACATACTCGTTTTTACATCCAGTTTATCCACGTTCAGAACCTGCATTATCAGGCACTGGAGATAGTTATCATTTGTTTCTGTCATGTATTTCATGAAAGACTCAAGACCGGAAGTATGCAGAAACAGATTTGCAAGATAAGACTGTTCCTTTTCAAAATACTTTGCCCCATCGATAAGTGTCTCTCTCCAGACATAGCCATCTATCCCAACCTTATTCATGATCGATGATGCATTCCTCGAATATTCCCAGGCGATAAGATCATACTTATCTTTGAACTGCCGGTAAAAAGTTGCAGATGAATAGCCGCAGTTTTCCGTGATGTCCTTCACTGTGATCCTGTCGACACTTCTGGTCTGCGCAAGTTCCCTGAATGAGTCTGCTAATATTTCTTTTGACGTCTTCCTTTTCAATTCACACACCCCTCTGAACAATCACCCGATACGATCTGCGCCATAAGTCTAATTATGCTTATCTGATGATATCACAATCCTTGAAGCTTCTGACGACAATATCTGTCCACATTCCGACCATTGAAAGGATCTGAATTCCTTTGTATGCATCGTTCCGTCATTTGGTCATTTTTTGATAATCTCTGAAGTGCTTGATTTCACTGGTTTACAGCGATTTTGCTTCCCAATCGGGCATACCAATGAAGAAAGACCCCGGGAATGATATGATATGCTCCCTTTATGAGAGACAGTGAAAAACAAAATCGCTGTTAATCATGAAGGGAGTTTTCATATGGGAAGAAAAGGAGTCAAGATACCTAATGAAACAAAACTCTACTATGCGAGGCTTTGCTTTGAGAGGGAAAT
>JAFWGQ010000062.1 GCA_017512365.1 Mogibacterium sp. | reverse complement strand
GATCCGATATTATACATGCTAAGTTCCCCTTTTTTCCTCATAGTCCCTCGATAAACTGGTATACTCCTGCCTGTAGTTTTCGAATCAGGTCTGACACCAGACCTCTGTTAACATAATAATTCAAAGTGACACATTAGGATTACAATGTATAAACTTTATTATATAAAAGTTGTGCATTGAATGAGGCGAAAGGTTTTGCTATTATTATGCAGGACATTCAATAAAGATCAGACAGCAAGGGGAGAGCAGAAGAGTCAGGATGAAAACCATAAAAATAAACGGGCATTATCTCGGGGGAGCTCTTCTTGTGGATGACCCTGACATAAAACGGACTTATACAGACGCTTCGGGGCAGCCGCGCCATGTGAGGTGCTTCACACAGCCGGCAGGGCTGAAAGCCTACGCGCGCAGGCATCCTGAAGGGATAATACTGGCAGGTGTCGGCAATATATTTTTTACAGAGCCGGTCCCGGTATCGCCTGCGATGATAAGCTTCGATGAGACCGGAAGCGCAAACATACAGGTAAGGGAAGGAGCCGGGGATATTGAAAGGCAGCTGGAGGCCATTGAGGCAATACAGACAGCTGCAGAGAACGCGATATTACGATGATAAAACAGAGGGGCCGCGCTACAGGGCGCGGCCTCTGGTCTGTCTGTATTAGTCAGTATTTCGAAAATAAATAACAGAGGAAAAAATCGAAGGCTACCATTTTGCTGTTCAAAGTGGTAAAATACAAAAGTTGGGAATCAGCCACGTCCGGGATGCTTTGCATAGCATCGGGACCGGCATGAATTTGGAGGAGTATGCGCTTATGACTAAAAAAGAGCGTAATAAAGCAATAATCATCTTCTCGGTCATCGCGCTGGTGTTTCTGATCGGATCCATCATGACAGGCGGCACCGGCGGTGAAGAGGAGTCCGTGCAGGTCGTCATGAGAGACGCTGTCATGCACGAGGTAAACAGAGTAAGCCTCTTCGGGCTTAAGGACGTCAATCCGTCCCTGATCGCGGCCTTCATCGTATCGGGCATCATGATAGTGTTCGCGCTTATATGCAGGATTTTCGTGATACCGCGCTTCAGGCTCGTTCCGGGAAAGTTCCAGCTGGTTCTTGAGACCGTGGTAGGCATCTTTGACGGAATGGCAAAGCAGAACTCGCATATCAACAGATTCCTCGGAGCATACATATTCGCGGCAGGCTCATACATCTTTACGGGCACGCTGTTTGAGCTTTTGGGAGTGCAGGTGATGACCACCGAAGGTCACGCCATCTCGCTCCCGGCACCGTTCGCAGATGTAAACGGTGCCATAATGATGGGATGCCTCTCGTATCTGGTGATAATGTCAGGCGGTATCGCCGGGAACGGCATAAAGGGAATAGGAAAGACACTGAAGGATTTCTCGCTTCCTATCTCGCTCAGCTTCCGACTTTTCGGAGCGCTGCTCTCGGGAGCTCTGGTAACCGAGCTCGTCTACTACTACACCGCCATGAGCTATGTTGTGCCGGTCATCGTCGGAGTGCTCTTCACGCTTCTGCACGCGCTCATCCAGGCATACGTGCTTACGATGCTGACCTCGCTCTTCTACGGAGAGGTCTCCGAGAAGGTGGAGAAGCCGCCTAAAGAAAAGAGAAGGCTCGGCAAAAAGCGCACAACAGTAGTAAGGGAACAGAACGCATAATATAAAATATCAACTTTAAAAGGAGAACTACAATGAACCTCAATGCAAAGAAACTGAAAAGACTGGCAATCGTTCTCGCGATGGTAGGAGCAGCAATGATGATGCTGCTGACAGTAGGAGTATTCGCTGAGACAGGTGACGCGGCAGCAACTGCAGATGCAGCTTCAGCCGCTGCATCAACTACCGGGCTCAAGGCTATCGCAGCTGGTATCGCTATTGGCCTTGCGTCTTGCGGCGGTGCTATCGGAATGGGATTATTTGGAGCCAAGACATCAGAAGGTATTTCAAGGCAGCCTGAGGCAGAGGGAAAGATACGTACAAGCTTCATGCTCGGGCTCGTCTTCATAGAGACAGCAATTATCTATGCACTGCTCACAGTCATCCTGATCATATTCGTTCTTTAGCGGATGCATCAGCAGACCGGTATATTGACAGACAGGGAGTAATCAGATGACAGGAGTACCACTTAACATAGACTGGCAGCAAATACTGCTGCACCTGTTCAATTTCACCATACTCTTTGGTGCGCTTTACATTCTTCTCTACAAGCCTGTTAGGGACTTCATGGAAAACAGGGAAGCTCATTACGCTGAAATGGACAGCAAGGCCGAGCAGGCTCTGGCTGACGCCGAAAACAGCAAGGCTTCCTACGAGAAGAAAGAAAGAGACTTTGACGAAGAGATCAGGACTGAAAGAACAGGCTGAGCAAGGAGATCGAAACAGAAAGAGAGCGCAGGCTCGCGGCGGCACGCGGTGAAGCCGAGAAGATCATTTCGGATGCCCGCGGAGAGGCCGACAGAGAGAAGAAAGAGATCATCGAATCCGCGCAGAAGGAGATCACAGAGATGGTCACAGACGCGATGGAGAAGCTCACTCTCGAGCAGACTGCTTCAGATGCTTTCGATCAGTTCCTTGATGCTGCGGAGGAGGCAGACAAATGAGTAACGAAGAAAAGATCCTCACCGCAGTGATTTACTCTGCCGCGGAGCCGAGCAAAGAGCAAAAGGCGAGGTTCGGACAGTTTTTGAAAAACAAATACGGCTCGGATATCCCGCTTCAGTGGGAGATGTCCGACGCCTTCCCGGGAGGCTTCAGACTCGAAGTCGGATCCGACATATATGACTGGTCGGTAGGCGGAAGATTCCGCCAGCTGAGAGATACCCTCGTTAAGGTACCTACCAGCAACGGCAACATCATACCTCTGCTCAAGGAGAGCATCCAGGCATGGACTCCGGAGGCGATGGCCGAGCAGGTTGGAGAGGTCATAACGGTCGGAGACGGCATCGCGACAGTTGCCGGCCTTCCGCAGGCAACATTCGGAGAGATCCTGCTGTTCGCTGACGGAGTCAGGGGCATGGTACAGGATATCCGCAGAGACAATATTGGCTGCGTTCTTTTCAGCAGCGATGAGAGCGTCACTCAGGGTTCCTCGGTAAAGAGGACGGGCAAAACGGCCGGAACCCCTGTAGGAGAGAATTTCCTCGGAAGAGTAGTCGACTCACTCGGTTCACCGGTCGACGGACTCGGAGATATCACGGCCTCGGGCTACATGCCTGTAGAGGCTCAGGCTCCGCCTATCATCGACAGACAGCCTGTAGACACTCCGCTTGAGACGGGAATTTTCTCGATCGACTCCATGTTCCCTATCGGCAGGGGACAGAGAGAGCTCATCATCGGAGACAGGCAGACAGGAAAGACCGCCATCGCGATAGACGCCATCATCAACCAGAAGGGCAAAAACTGCATCTGCATTTACGTAGCCATCGGACAGAAGACTTCATCGGTAGTGCAGATACAGCAGACTCTCAAGAAGCACGGCGCGCTTGATTATTCCATCATCGTGACCGCTTCGGCGAGTGACCCGGCACCGCTCCAGTACATCGCTCCGTACGCCGGATGCGCCATGGGCGAGTACTTCATGCGTCAGGGCAAGGACGTGCTCATCGTTTACGATGATCTTTCGAAGCACGCTGTCGCTTACCGTGCACTTTCACTGCTGCTCGACAGATCGCCGGGCCGTGAAGCGTATCCGGGCGACGTATTCTACCTGCATTCAAGACTTCTCGAGAGAGCCGCAAGGCTTTCGGACGAGATAGGCGGCGGCTCCATGACAGCCCTCCCTATAGTTGAGACGCAGGCGGGCGATGTATCGGCATACATCCCTACCAATATTATTTCGATCACAGACGGCCAGATATTCCTGGAGTCAGACCTCTTCTTCTCGGGCCAGAGACCGGCCGTAAACGTTGGTCTTTCGGTATCCCGTGTAGGAGGCGACGCCCAGACAAAGGCCATGAAGAAAGCTTCAGGTACGCTCAGGATCGACCTCGCCCAGTACCGCGAGATGGAAGTGTTCACTCAGTTCGCTTCAGACCTCGACGATCAGACGAGATCGCAGCTCGAGTATGGCCAGGGCCTCATGCGCATGCTGAGGCAGAAGCAGTATAAACCGAAATCGCAGCACGAGCAGGTAATAACTCTCGTAATGGCGCTGGCTCACACCATGCAGGGCATCCCTGCTGACGATGTGCCGGCATTCATCGAGAGGTTCATAGAGATGGTTGAGTCCGATCACAGAGAACTCTGTGACCGCATCGACCAGACCGGCAAGCTCGACGATGATCTTAAGCAGGAGATCATAGACATCTCGGCTGCGTTCCGCCAGAAATGGCAATAGTCAAAATTAAGTAATGCCAAGTACCAAAGAGATAAAAAACCGAATAAAGAGCGTCAGCGATACGCAGAAGATCACCAACGCGATGTATCTCATCTCTTCAACTAAGATGAGGCGCGCACGCAAGGAGGCAGAGGAGACGAAGCCTTACTTTGACCTTCTGAGAAAAGAGATCCGCAGGATGTTCGCTATCGAAGGCGGCGAAGTACACAGCAGATATTACGACGCGGATGTTGATGAAAACGTTGCCGGCGGCCGCAACGGGATCCTTGTCATCACGGGTGACAAGGGACTCGCGGGAGCCTACAACCAGAACGTCATCAAGGAATCCATGGAGCTGATGGATAAAAGCGATGAGTACAGGCTGTATGTCGTCGGCGATTTCGGATGGAGATTTTTCAGGACACACGGAACCCCTGTCATCGAAAGCTTTACGCATTCGATGAACCAGCCGTCCCTTGCAATGGCCAGGGACATAACACGTGAGCTTCTTGATGACTTCGATGACGGACTCTTTGACAGACTGTACGTATGCTACACGGAGTTCTCCGGAGGCCTGAGCTTCGGAAACGCGATGCATGACAGGCTCATACCTTTCGACAGAGACGACTTCGTGCCGGAAGGCGATGAGACAGATGTAAACGCTTCAACGGTATTCGAGTACGAGCCTGACGTAAAGACCGTGCTCGAAAGAATAATGCAGTCGTATCTTGTAGGATACGTTTATTCGGCGCTGGTCAACAGCTATTCATCCGAGCAGAGTGCCAGGATGATGGCTATGGATTCGGCCAACGAGAACGCGAGCGAGCTACTCGACCAGCTCACACTTGAATTCAATCACCTGAGACAGAATG
>JAFWGQ010000061.1 GCA_017512365.1 Mogibacterium sp. | reverse complement strand
TGCGCGGGATCGCGGCAGGCTGCAAAAAGATCGTGCTGCTGCTCTCGTACCCGTCGGACGAGGTGGGCAACCATCTGGTGGACTGGGAGCGTCTGGACAAGGCCGGGGTGGACCCCTACCGCGACGTTTTGACGGTGGAACAGTTCCGTGAGAAGTTCGGGCACATCCTGCATCCGTTCACAGGCGTCGACTACATCGACTTTTATACCGAGCTCGTCCGCGGCCAGAACTGCGAGTGCCAGGTCCTGCTCGGCAATCACGTGACCGAACTGCTGACCTATACCGACACCGTGCTCACCTGTGACATCCACACGCGCGAGCGCTCGAAGCGGCTGCTGAAGGAGGCCGGTGCGAAGACCGTCCTCGGCCTGGACGACATCCTGAATGCCCCGGTGGACGGCAGCGGGTACAACACGGAGTACGGCCTGCTCGGCTCGAACAAGGCCACCGAGGACACCGTGAAGCTGTTCCCGCGCGACTGCACCGCCGTAGCGGAGGAGATCAGCCGCCTGCTCAGCGAGGCGTCGGGCAAGCGCATCGAGGCCATGGTCTATGGCGACGGCGCCTTCAAGGACCCCGTCGGCAAGATCTGGGAACTGGCAGACCCGGTGGTTTCGCCCGGCTATACCAAAGGCCTTGTCGGCACGCCGAACGAGCTGAAGCTCAAGTATCTGGCCGACAACGAGTTTGCCGCTCTCTCGGGCGATGCACTGCGCGCCGCCATCGAGGAGAAGATCCGTGCCAAGACCGGCGACAGCCTGGTGGGCAACATGGTGTCCGAGGGCACGACGCCGCGGCGCCTGACCGACCTGATCGGCTCGCTGTGCGACCTGACCTCCGGCTCCGGCGACAAGGGCACGCCGATCGTCTACATCCAGGGTTACTTCGACAACTATACGAACGAGTAAGCTTGTAATTTCTGTCTGAATTATAGCTGTTCTTCAGGTTTCTGTCAAAAGAATCATAGCGAGAATACAGCCGGGACGGTCCTAGTTTTCTGCCCACGCAGATTTCAAGAACCGTCCCTGTTGTATTCTTTGGTCATCTTTGCCGATTCTTCCAGCATTTCTATATTTCGCAGATAATAGGATAAAACGATATCGTCTACAACGACTGACATTAGAGAATATACTACTCGGTTGTTTTGAATAATAGCTTTTTTATCCAGATCGTTCAGATCAAATACTTCAACCGCATCTTTTTTCCAAAAGTAAGCGTATCCTGCAACGATCATATCAGCCGCGTCAGCAATCTGCTTAACATCCATATCCTTTATTAATGTCTGGCTGTAATACCGGAAAGCTTCCTGAATATTCTTTCTGTTGTCTTCATTTTCTTCGAAGCGACTCATACCACTCTTCAATTTCTGAATATGCCCTTTCCAGCGTATCGATCCGAACGACAAAACGTAAATCGTATCGGCCTTCAGCTTCCCAACCTGTTATTGTGTATTTCTTCTCATCGACCCATTTCGGAATAGAAATCTCTATCCCAATGGACATCGCATAGGTTATCAGATCATCCAGAGAGTGACGATAAAGTTTTGCATGGTTTATTGGTACACCGGAATTGTATATCTGTATCTTGATCAGTTTCTCTGCTGCCTGCTGCAGATGATACCCCGCTTGGCCGCGATAATACTTTCCGGCCTTGCTTGACAGTTCCTTTGCCTTGTCAATTGTTGCCCTGGCTACAAACAGATCCGCTTCTATCTGACCATACGTCAACAGATTATTACTCACCGCGGGCATACAGCAATTCTCCTCTCTCGATATCCTGCATAATCTGTCCCTCGTTATTTGC
>JAFWGQ010000060.1 GCA_017512365.1 Mogibacterium sp. | reverse complement strand
CTTAAAATATACCGTTGATGAGTTGCTCTGTATGTTCTGCACCGAACGCGCGAGGCATCTCCATCTGGCCTGATAGTCTCCATAGCCAGTCGAATCGCCCCACCATTCGATCTCAGTCCACTCAGATCCGACTGTTGTCATGGTGTGTATTCCTCCCAGAACAGCGCAATGTTCGGATCGCCGTCATGCAGCTCGTTCTTGAATCCCTGAAAGCGTGCGGATGCCTGCTGTTCGTCGTCTATCACTTTCAGGTAATGTTTGGCGTGCAGGTTTGCCGCTTCGACTGTGTCGCCTTCTGCGATCAGTGTCGCAATCCCGGCCTGGTTCATGACCCGCATTCCAGCGTCGCTGAACAGTGCCTGATATGTTGAAATGATCAGCCCGGTCATCGGATCTTTTCGGCCGATGTGAAGGCCGTCGTTGCCGAACTTGAAGTTCTCGTTCGAGTTTTTGATCAGGTTCGCTGCGTTTACTTCCAACGCGTTCGTCAGGATCGATGACGCAGTGATCAGTGAGCCGTCCAGATGCCCGGTGTTAATGAAATCAGCATTCAGATGGCCGTCGATCGTCCAGGCGTTCGCATATGGTCCGGAGTATCCATTTGTGCTGAATCCAATGCCGTTTTTATTTAAGCGGATCACGTTGATCGCTGTTTCAATGCTGTCGTGGTCAAGGATCAGAAGCTCTTCCGGTGTTACTCCATCCGGCTGGAACTTATAAACGATATAGCCGCCGGAACCGCCGGCCAGTGTCCGGGTTGCGTCAATGATTGCCTGGTTCATGTTTGACACAACTGTTGTGATCTCGCTGGTGAACTCTGCGCTGATCGGGTCTGTGATCGTATCCTTCAGACTGGCCTTTTTGGCTCCCAGGACGATCTCTGTGTATCTGCCGGCGATCCCGTCGTAGTGTGTCTCGATCACGCGCATGGCGACATCGAAATCTTTATATTTAACATGGACCGTGTCGCCCAGACTGACGCGTTCCAGCGGTGCGATGTCCGCATATTCGAGAGTCTGCCAGAGTGCGACGAAATTCACCGTCAGCGTGTCCTTGAACGGCAGGCCGAGATTGTTGTCGTTGATGTAGTTGACAGCAATAGCATCCAGCTGTTCGACTGTTGGGGTTTCATCGTTATCGAACTTGTCAGAAGCATCCAGAATGTAGGTCTTTTTCGTCGGATAATCTTCCGCGTCTTCAATTTCCTGGACAGTTCCAGTGATCTCGATGTCGTCGTCTTTGTAATATGCGACACAGCCAGTGTAAAAACTTTCTGACGTGCGCTCGTTGTTCAGGTTCTGCAGGTTCTTCCCGTATTTGATCACCACGCCGTTGTCTGAGCCCCTTCTGGCGTGGGCCTTGACAGTCAGATTGTCCCATTCAAACTCGCCACCGAACGTGTCCAGAACGCTCCCACGGACGCCTCCCATCAGAGCCCGGACGCTTGCCGGTTCTTCGACTCTGAACATGCTCGCCGTGTTTACGATGTCCGTCCAAAATGTGAACGGATTCGTGATCATGCTGTTGCTGACCAGACCCGTCAGAGCCGGGACGATGCCCGTCGCAGAGAACGGCCTGACCGGGATGCCGATCAGGTCGTAACTGCGATGCTGTCCTTTGACAACGATCTGGTGACTGAGCGCGTCAAGCTGAATGCTGTAAATGCGGAACGGCTGAGGGCTGCTGGTCTCGTTTGGCTTAGCCAAAATAAAACGCCGCTCCTTGATGTCTGCGGCGTGCTGGCCATCTTCCGGATAGATGAGGCTCAGTTCATAGAGCCCATTCAGGACCTCGTCAGCGTCGTAGCTGATGCAGTCCGTCAATTTGCCGATTCCCTGGGAGGAAAAGGCTGTTTCTGATTCTGAAAAAAGGACAGGTATCATAGCACCCTCCTTTCAATTATTCTTCTGTCGGTTCTTCTACTGGTTCTTCCGGTGCAGGTGCTTCATGCGTGAAGAAGTCATGCCGAATCTCGAATCCCTCTTTCGTCAGCAGTGACACGCTGTCTGTCAGATGGGTGGAATCGACTGCTTTTCCTGCTTCACGGAAGTAGTCGGTCAGTGCTTCTGCTTCTGTGTCGAACGGATGGCAAAGGTCACCGCATGTTCCGTCAAGTCTGTTGGTGAATCTTACTACGAAAAATTCTTTCATTTCTCTTTCTCCTTGCGTTAACTTAACGCTTTAATCAAAGCAGATAATGTGGTCTGCTGAACGTTGCTGTTAGGTGTGATTGCTGAACCACTTGCAATGTTTGCTGTGACTTTGTAGAGCGTATCCGCAACGATTACAAGGTCATTTACGGTGTAGTTCCTTGTTGCTACAAAATCCGCTTCAGTCGGTGCGATGATGTTGTTATCCACCGCTGTCATTTTGTCTACATAGAGTTTTGTGTCAGCGTGATAGATTACATCTACTGTGCCAGATGAGGAAATGTTGTTGTAGCCTAACAGGGTTTTGACTTCTGTTGGTGTCAGTTGCACTGTGGTTGGCGTGGCAAGTTCATAAACAACTTGTAGCGGATTGCTTGCAAGGTATGTTTTCCATTCAGATGCGTTTGTTGCGTAACTTTTTGGCACTACTAAATCAATTGCGTATGATGCGGAACTTGGGCCAATGTGTGCTTGCCTTGGGGCATATGTTGTGCCTGTATCATCGCTTTTCCCCTGTAGCCAGTTGGTTATCGGTTGTGCGGACACTTTCGCATCAGATAGCGCAATGACAAACCGTGTCCAGTCGTTTTCATATGCATCCGCAGTTGAGCCTTTTATCCAAGATTCGTCACTACTTCCGTCATATGTAATTGATGCTCTATCCACCGTCAGCACCCCTGTTGCTAAGTCTACTGAACCACCATAGACGTTCTGTCCTAAGGTGTAGGGGTAGGATGTGGATGTGTAGGGTTCGAATGTTGTGTCTGTGCCTGTGTTGCGAATCATTGGTTTAAAGACAATGTTGTTAACTGTGGCTCCGTTGTAAATGTAGATATATACAATTTTGTTTGTGCCGTCATAATTTACCGTTGCCCCGTCGCCATACTCCGTTACGGTCTGTACACCTTGAGATACGATTGAGTATGTAGTTGAAGAACCGCCACTAGGGCATCCGCTAATGATGTACTCGCCGTTAAGCGTAACTGTGGCTATCTGATACCATGCCGCCGCTGTGCATGTGCCATTTGCCGTGATTGTACCGTCTGCATTGACTGTGAAGGTTACTCCGTTTAAAGTTCTGCTCGTTGCTGTTAACTGAAGCAGATTCTTCCCAGTCCTCGTCACCGTTACTGTGCTTTGTCCGCTGATAGGTCTTACATTACTCGGCGATGGGTCACCACTGCCCAACTGAACAGGTTCAAGGGCAACTTTTAAAGACGAAACAGGAACATCATCAGCACCATCGTCAAATGATGCAGGATTTCCGCTGACTTCTTCGTTAACGAGAATCTTATCCCACAGGGAGTTGTTAATCTTCGGTGCTGTGATTGCTCCGTCAAGTACTGTGGTTGTGGCTTCGGGATGTGCATCGAGCCAGTCATCGACATGTTCGCCGATTACCTCCGATGGATCGGAATCGCCGATGACTTCGACTATGACTTCGGCGGAGTCGACAGCCTGCTGGATGAGCGAGAGATCAGAGTCAGACAGATCTGCGTTGTCACCAGGGCGCTGTTCCACGTTGACCAGGAAGTTCGCCGTTCCATGACTGTCTCCATCGATCAGCAGCTCGAAGATAGCGATGCCGGCTGCAGCGGTCATCTGCTGCGTCTCGTTGATCACTACATGACCATCAGCGTCCACCGTTCCGGTGTTGATGATTCCTCTGTTGTCCGCCTTGATGCCGACGATCGCCCCGGTGCTGGGCGTGTACTTGGTGCCGTCCTCTTTGTAGAGAGTGAAGACCCACTGCTCGCCCTGATCGTACTGATTGACGTTAATGTACGGAACGGAACCGTTGCCGGCGTTGAGATACAGATTGAAATTGCGCACAATGCTCATAAATATGTTTCTCCTTTTCTGAAGTGGTTACACTTCCCACCAGTGCGGTGTGATCTCCACTTTTGTGATGTCGGTGTATTCGATGCCGTTCAGCCCTGGCGTCAGTTCGACGAAATCAACACCGCTGGCGATCGTTATGTACTGGTTTGCGTTGTTGCTGGCATATGTCGCATCCATCAGCTCACAGTCCAGATCGATGTATGTATACGGATTGGAAGCGACCGTGATGTGCTGCGTATTGATGACCAGCTCACCGGCTCCGTAGATCCTCAGCGTCGGCCTGGCATTGTAGAGCGTCGGATTAAAGATCTCGTCCGCCTCTGTCATCTCGACCGGTTCTTCGCCGGTCTTCAGCCAGCGCTGGGGATGCACACGAAAAGGCAGCGTAAAGCTGCCCTTTTTCAAAAACTGCGTCGGCTCCGGCTGGGCCGTTCCCAGAAATAACGCTTTCCGGAAATGGTTCGGCTCGTGTGATGTTTCCAGTCTCTGATAACCTTTCTGGCTGTTCAGAAACGCCATCAGCTTCCTGTAGTTAGGGATGAAATCTTTCAAAATAAAAGCCGGGAAATCAATCTCGATGTCATTAAAACGATCATTGTCGATGACCAGGCTGCCATTCTTTCCCATGATTTCGACATACTCATAGGACCTCTCCGGATTCCCGAAAGACGTGGAGAAGTCGACCACGGTCCGCATGTCAGTCAGCAGATTTTTTCCTGCGAATATCATGTACGGGATCATTTGAAGACCTCGCTTTCTCGGTTCATTAAGTTGACCAGATTGTTCGCCAGTTGCCGAGTGAAAGCGTCCGGATTTCTGACGTCACCGTTGACGCTGACGTTCAGCGTGATCGGTGCGTTGATCGTCTTACCGGCCGATGCGCTTGTGGCGCTCCGGATCATGTCGTACAGTGACGAGGCTCCGACAACGACCTCCGGGCCGGACTCACCGCCGGCCAGAAGCTGATTGCCTTTCATGCCGAAGATCGTCGGGCTGTTCAGGATCATGCCGTTGTTCATTGCCTTGTCGTACCAGCTGATCCCGAAAGATGGGACTCTCGGCGGCATCAGAGAGAACTCTCCGGTGACGCTGATGTGTGGCAGCTTCAGATGCGGGAGCGACCATGAGAAGTTAAAGAACGACTTGATCCGCTCGATCGCATTGCTGACGGCGTCTCTGGCGGCGTTTATCTTGTCAGCGATCGATGACCTGATCGACTCGAACGTGCTGGTCACGTTGCTCCAGAGCTCGCTGGCCTTCTGTTTGATCGTGTCCCAGTTCTTATAGAGCGAGACACCGATCGCAATGACCGCCGCAATGGCAGCCACTACCAGACCGATCGGTCCGGTCAGAACAGTGAAGGCCGTCCCCAGGAAGCCCGCCATCGTTGCGATCCCGGACAGCAGGCCGGCGACCGGGCTGATGGCAGCCACCAGTCCGACGACTGTCAAGATCAGCGTCTGTGTGTCTCCGTCCAGCTGAGCGAACCAGCTGATGACCTGGCTGACCCAGTCGATCAGTTCTTCAAGTTTTGGCAGCAGTGACTCAGCCAGGGCCGCACCGGCAGAGAAGAAAGCCTGCTCTGCTTTGGCTTTGACTTCGTCCATGGCGTCATTGAACTGGCCGGCAGCGCTCACAGCGTCACCGCTCAGGATCAGACCGGCATCTTCGGCTTCCTGGCCGAGATTGCGCAGCGCTTCGCCGCCATCGTCCACAATGCCAGACAGTTCCATTGCGCTCTTGCCGAAAAGCTCCATTGCTAATTGATCTCTCAGCGTGCCGTTTTCGACCTGGGAGAGCGCTTCGAGCGAGTCATACCAGACATCCGTTGCGTCACGCATGGATCCGTCTGCGTTGGTGATGGACACGCCCAGTGTATCGAAAGCGCTGTTTCCGCTGGCCATCTGCTTCGTCATCTTGGTCAGCGATCCGGTCATGGCCTCCATCGACACGTCGATGCGGTCTGATGCGTATTGCATCTTCTGGAGTTCTTCGACTGAGAAACCGGTGTTTCTGGACAATGTCAGCAGATCGTCCGCTGTGGTCCCGGCATTGTAGGCCATGCCGAGCATGGCGGCACCGGCACCGGCGGCGAAAGTAGACATGCCTCGTGTCGCTTCAGACACCTTTTTTGCGTTCTGTGAGAATGCCTGAAGTGATGGATTGCTCTTGTTATATTCGTCAGTCAGCTGTTTCAGGCTCTGTGTGGTCTCTTCCAGCTCACGCTGGAGAGCGTCCTGCTGCGCACGGTTCTCTGATGTGTCCCCGGCGTTCTTCGCTTCCTCCAGAGCCCGCTTCAGTTCTTCCTGGCGTTTCTTTGTATCGCTTACTGCCTGGCCGAGTAGGTCGTGCTTCTGCTTCAGCAGCTCGACATTGCTCGGATCCATTTTGAGCAGTTTATTTACGTCTTTGAGATTTGTCTGTGTTGTCTTTAGCGATTTATCAACACTTTTTAGCGAGTCAGACAGCTTCGTAGTATTGCCATCGATCTCGATCGTAATGCCTTTGATTCTGTTGGCCATATCTGCCCTCCTGTCAGAAGTTGTCTATGTCTTCCTGCGTGGCGATGACCGGCCACTCCAGATCGTCATTGCTGCGCTCTGCAAAGATGTCCAGCACCATGCCGACATCCAGCAGATCCAGATCATGCAGGCTGATTCCGACCTGCACACAGCGCAACAAAAAGAGAGCCGTAGTCAGCTCCCTTTTCGTTTGCCTGCTTTTTTTTTGCTTTCGTTGATGCTCAGGTTGTTGATGCCCCACAACTGGATGATTTCGGGAAGGATCTGCCAGATCGAGAACATTTCAAACTGTTCGAGCCACTCGTCGGCCGTCT
>JAFWGQ010000059.1 GCA_017512365.1 Mogibacterium sp. | reverse complement strand
GATGAAGCCTATGATGGTCGTAAGGCCGCTCGATAATATGGATGAAGATGAGAGTGTCAGCGCCTCTATCATCGCCTCTTCCGGATCGGGTTCCGCTTTTCGACATTCATCGAAGCGGTGTATCAGGAAGACAGAATAATCTATCGCGACCGCCAACTGAAGCATTATGCCTGTAGCGCTGGTCAGGAAGGATATGGTGCCGAACACCAGGTTCGTCCCGGCGTTTATGATGACTGCCATCAGGAGCCCGAGCACTATGATCAGAGGTTCGGCCCACGATGTGGTGGTGAGGGTCAGAACAGTCAGCAGAAGCAGGACCGCCGCAATGGTTATGACGATGCCCTCTTTTATCGTGTTTTCGGCTCCCACCACAGTGACCACGGCATTTCCGGACATGCAGTTGTCCTCGCCGATGAGCTCATACAGCTCAGGTATGACCTGATACTGCTTGTCCTCGTCTATCGTCAGCGTCAGCAGAGCGTTCCCGTCCTTGTAGAATATCTCGGATATGCCGTCCGGCAGCATCTCCTGCGGAAAGTCCAGAGGGATCACGGTATCCAGCCATGTCACGCCGAGAACTCCGTCTATTGCCTCGATCTTTGCTTTGTACTCTTTGATATCCTGCCTGCTCACATCGCGCAGAACGACCCGCGCATTCGGCATGTCGCCGAACTCCTCATGCATCACCTTGAGCGACTTTGTGGATATATAGTCTTTCGGGAGGTAGTTGACCAGATCATAGTTTACCTTCACTTTTGGGTACATGAAAACGCTGACTGCTGTTATCACTGCAAACAGCACCATTATCGCCCTGCGGTATCTTACTACCCCGGAGTAAAAACGCCTTTTCATGCTTTTCTTTCAGTTTTATCGCCTGATGCTTCTTCCCTGCGGAACTGCCAGTACGCGAGGCCTATAGCGAGCGCGCCGCATGGCAGTATCATGAAGCTGGTGGCAGAACTGAGTGCCGGTATCAGGCAGAACAGAATGCTGATCATGATCAGCGGCGGCAGAGCTATGCCGAGGTTGCCGCGGAAGTACTTATATGCCAGAGCGCCGAACAGCGCCGGGACCACCTGCTCAAAGGCAGGCTGGAGCACCGGAGACCTGAGCACAGGCTGAAGCGGTATGAGAAGAGCTACGCCGATCGCTATGACAAGGATGGTCACGAGCGAAGATGTGGCTATCGACAGCGTTGAAACGATCTCATTTTCCGCAGTGCCTGTCTTTGTACCTGCAATGTCCCTTGATGTGACGGCACACGGGATCTTCAGGTTCACGAGATTGCCGGTGATAAAGGCAAGGTAGCTGCCTCCGGAGCCGAGCATAGGCGTATAGATAAGATATTCGACCACGCCGCTTATCATCCATACCAGCCCTACGGCAAGAAAGGCACGCGCCGTCGCAGTCAGGCTCGGCATGGCTCCCAGATAAGCTCCTATCACGAACGGAGCTCCCACAAGAAGTATAAGAGTGGCCGCGTTGCATATCCTGCCCAGCACATGGGTGCGGGCACTGAAGCTTTCAAACAGCTTGTTTTTTTCACTCTCTGTCATATCGTCCCCCTTTTCATACCAGCGGAGCCAGAAGTATCGCTGCCGCCATGGCTATGAGCATGCTTCCGCAAATGGAAAAGCTCTCTACCCATACTATGTTTTTCTTTTCCCTGAGCCATATGAATACCGCCATCGCCGCGGCGGCAACTATGGCTACGGCAAGCGGCAGCCAGTTTCCCGTGAATGTGAAACGGCCGTTTCCGGAAACTATCTCTCCGATATAGCTCCCGACGTATGCGCTTACAAGGCCTATGAACATGGCCGTGATGGCCTTGTCCCCGAATCCCCTTGTGAATATGTTGTCCTTGCGCTCGCCCTTTTCATCAGTCTCATTGAGCTTGCCGGAATACTTTTTTGTAAATATTATACTGAGCAGCGGCCCCCATATGATGCACACGCTCATCAGGAGACATATCGTGCTGAAACTGCCGGCAGTCATCTCTGCAGCTGAAAGACTGCTCATGCCGGTGGCTTCCGCAGCTGCCGAAGCCACCTGAGTCTCATAGTGCAGGGCGCCTATCACGGACAGCCTGAGCCACGGCCACGGGACCCCGAGGCTTCCCGATAATGCTATTACGCCAAGCAGTATCGCAAGCGCAGGAAGCACCGTGAACGACGCGCTTGAAATGATCACCCTCTTCAGCTTTGCGCGTTCCATTCCGATGGCTAATCCGGCCCTGTATGCGCGTACAAGGAACACAACACAGACTGCTCCGATAAAGGCAACTATGCTGCCGCAGACCATGTACATAAACGGGGAATTAAGTTTATCCAGCAATTCCATCTCTTGTCTCACTCCCTTCCTCAATCCCTTTCAACGTCTTTGCGTGCTCTGCTTCGGTCAGTATCTGTCATATCGTGCAGGACCTCGACCGTCATCATCAGCTTTACGGCATGTCCGGGCCCGCCTTTTACGGCAAACTGGTGATACACGCCGTCATAGTAGAATTCGTTCGCCATGGCTTTGGTGACAGATGCGCACGGCATCCTGGAGATGTCGAACTCCAGCTTCACTTCTTCACCGTTTCTTGTGCCGATATACCGGAAGTGCTCGCGGTCGATCTCGACCCTTCCCTCTCCTGCCGGAGTGAACCGGCCTTTCATGAGGTTTTCCGTATTCAGAGTCCTGAATTCAGCATCTTCCTGCAGCAGGAATCCCTCATCGCTGACTTCCTCCTCGATGACGCTTCTCTGCCAGCGATACCACTCATCGATACCTCTGAACGGGAAGTCTCTGCCGTCATCCGGTATGAGATTATACCGATCGTCTACAGTGACAGCGCTGCCGCAGCTGCAGAGAAGCCGGTCTCCCTCCACGTGCATGGAGAACTGTTTCCCGCAGCACGGGCAGGCAAAGAGCAGATTGTCGATTCCGTTGGCCAGCGGAACCCTGCTCCTGTATCTGTACTGATTCTCTCTGTTCCAGGCAAAGTCGTTATATCTGAACTTCTCCAGAAGGCGCGAGTACAGCTCCTCTTCTGTCATCTCCTTCAGTTCTTCTTTACGGAACAGCATCTCGAATCTGTATTCGAGCCTCCCCTTGCGCTTGTTGGTATCGAACCGCGGATTACAGAGATACGCGCCGTGGCTTGTGCACAGAACCGTATCCATTGCCAGTTTTTTTACGAGTCTGGCTGTAGCCGGATGGAGCGGCTGTGTAGTTCCGTCCGCAGACTGCACCCCCTCAGGAAAAAGCAGGAAGGACGCTCCTTTTTTGTGAAGGCGCATCATATGCCGCATCGCCTTTATATCCGGCTCAAAAAGTGATTTCAGTATCACTCCGTCCGCCAGCAGAAGGCGGTACATCACAGGAATAAGCACGTTGGTCAGACTCATTACAGCGTTGGGCTGTATAAAGGTATATCCCGCAATCACGTAATACGGATCATCTCTGGATGCGTGCTGAGCCAGTATCAGGACCTGCCGGCCTTTCATCACGCGTTTGTCAAAATCATAGCTGAATCTTGCAGGGCGGTTCAGCACACTCAGCCTCATGATAGCCCTGGTCAGCTTCGCGGCGCTCCTGCGCGGTATATCCGGCACATATGCCTCGAGGTCCTCACCCGGTGTGCGGATGCCCAGCTTTTCTTTTATGCTTTCCATCGCCTTCATCACAGTCCCCCGTTCTCCTTTTTTAAGAAAAGAGACCGAGATCTCAACTTCTTGAAATCCCGATCTATAACTAAAAAATACGCTACATTATTTCGATCAGGCACGTATGTGTTGATATTTCAAGAATTCACGTAATTATGTAGGGATATATGGGCGCCTACATAATTGCTAATACTACATATTAAATATGATTGAATTGCGTATTATTTTTTGAGCTAGTTTACATAAAAATTATGATTGCTATCTATATTTTAGTATTCGACTTAATATAATTCAAGAAGCCAACATCGCCGTTAATATACTTTGCAGCCGATCCTTCTATAAGAGTCGCTTTTAGCAGACCCGAATAATTACAACAGCTCTTCTTTTTTTCATTTGCTTTCTGTTCCATCTATAGTGAGACGAGAGTATAAGGTTTGTTTATGAGCCATGAACACCACTCTTTTATTTATACTTTCCCTTTTATTTGAATAATTATACATTTGTATTCTTAAAGTATCCCAAATATTTAAAAGCGTAAACGGTTAATCACCGGTGCGTAGCGGTGCCATAATTCAAAATATTTGACACCGCCTCGTGGCTGACGTAAAATAAGGCTGTTCAGCGGTGTCATAATTTATATTCACTAGCAAGGAGGCGATTTTAGAGTGAAATACGGGTATGCGAGAGTCAGCACACAACTCCAGGCACGCGGTGGCAACAGCCTTGAAAAGCAGGAGAAGGATCTAAAAGCCGCGGGTGCGGAAAAGATATATGCGGATGCTTTTACCGGAAAAAGGATGGACCGGCCGGAGTTTCAGAAGCTCCTCCGGGAAATTCAATCCGGTGACACGCTTATCGTCACGAAACTTGATCGCTTTGCCAGGAGCATCGGTGCGGCCAGCGAGCTGATCACGGAGCTTATCGATAAGGGAATCACCGTGCAAGTCCTTAATGTTGGAATCTTGGATAACAGCTCCGTTAGCACGCTGTTCAGGAATATGCTGCTGTCCTTCGCACAGTTTGAGCGCGATATGATTGTCGAGCGCACGCAGGAAGGCCGCGCTATAGCCCGACAGAAGGAAGGATATCGCGAGGGCCGCAAGAAGAAGTTCACAGAAAAGCAACTCGACCATGCTATGAGCATGCTTGAGGAGAACTCATATACCGAAGTGGCTGCTGCAACCGGCATCAGCAAAAGTACGCTTATCAGAGAACATAACAGAAGGACTCAAAAGGACGGGAGATAAAACCCGTCCTTTATAAAACATAATATCCATGAGTGTGTTTTTTACTTAACTGTTATCTTGCAGGTCTTCCAGATGCCGTTTACGGTCTGGACGTATATGGTTGCTGTGCCTGCTTTCTTAGCTGTCACCTTGCCTTTGGCGTTTACTGTAGCAACAGTTGGATTGTTACTGGTGTACCTGAGCAATGTGGTGTGGTTTGTTGAGAATTTCTTGTTCTTCTTGGCCTTGGTCACGGTAGCCTTAATAGTCCAGCTCTTGCCTTTCTTTATGGTAATTGCGCTCTTCTTAAGTTTCAGGCTCTTGGCATTTGTGTACTTGCCCATAACGTTACCTGTATAGAAGTATCCCATTTTGCTCTTGGCTATTTTCTTATATGTCTTGCCGGACTTCTTCTGTGCTACCACATAGAACTTGTATGACCTGTTCTTCTTAAGTTTGGTCTTTTTCCACTTGAATGTCTTGGCGTTTACTGTCTTGACTTTTTTAGCCGTATAGTGTTTGCCTTTGTAGTTACAACTGGAAAGATATATGACATACCTGTCTGCATCTTTAATCTTGTTCCATGAGATCGTTCCTGCAGTCTTGCCGTTGGCGATTGCCTTAGCTACAAGTACCGGTTTGACTGTGGATTTTACCGGCTTGATCTTTGGAATAATCTCTGTCTTTGTTGCCTTGCAGACTGTGCAGGTGTAGGTCTTGATTCCCGTTGCTTTCGTTGTGGCCTTTTTCGTCACCTTGCCCTTATCCCACTTGTGGCCAGTAGGATTTGTTTCTTTTACGAACTTTTCATCTTTGACCTCGGCGTTGGTGAGACTTTTGTCCTTGCCAACTATTGCAGTATAAAGGGTGCCGCCCGGCTCCTCGCATGTTGCGGCTTTTTTGGTTACTCTGATATTTGCCGCTAAACTTTCTGCATGGCTTACATCGTGTCCGCAGACATAATTGGCCTTGGCTTTATAGCCACGCTCCTTGTCTTCTGTCCATGTGAAGCCTTTCAACTTCCAGGCGTGGCCTGTGGCATCTTTGATTTTGGCAACATTAACATCCGAGTATTCTTCTCCGTCCAGGCTCTCTTCAGATCCTATCTCAGCTATATACAAAGTGAATCCTTCCTCTACGCAGTTCGGTTTGAATACTTCTTCTGTGATTTTTGCATCGACAAGTTTTTCATGGCTATTGTCTCTTTCACAAACATATTTAGCCTGTGCCTTTGTGAATCCGTTTTTCTCATCGCCGGTCCATATCATGTCTCTGAAATCCCAGTCGTGGCCGAGAGGTTCTGTATCTTTTACGCGTTTAGTCTCATCTTTTACCTCTTCATCGGTAAGACGGGATGCCTCATCTACTTTTGCTGTGTACAGCGTACCGCCCGGCTTTTCACACGTTGCCGGTTGTTCTTTTTCAGTGATCTTCGCTTCGACTTCCGCTGCCTCCCCACATCCGTATTTGCACTTATATCTTGCAACTGCTTTTGTGTAGCCGTCCGTATCATTGCCCGTCCACACCATGCTGCCTGTATATTTCCATTCATGAGGGACAGTGGCAGTTTCTTTTGCATCAATGCTTTCGCTGTGCGCAGTCTCGTCCGGGCTGTCAGCTGCAGAAATGCTTGCTGTATAGACAGTTTTGCCTCCTGCTGTACATGTCGGTTCTATTACTTTCTCGCTTATTACAGCATTGGCAGTCATCGTGTGCGATTGATCGTGCTCGCACACGTAATTTGCTATAGCCTTCTCATATCCATCCGTCTCGTTACCTGTCCATGTGAAGCCTGTGAACTCCCATTTGTGGCCTATTGGGTCAATAAGCTGGGGGCCTTCAAGATAAAAGACATGACAGTTCTCGCACTCCTTAAAACTGACTCCCTCCTCAGTACATGTTGGCTCATCAAATACTTTATAGTCTGTGCTCCATTTATGGGCGTCTCCGCCGGTGAGTTCCGTCTTCTCGCAACCGCAACCGTATATCTTACACTTAAATAACGTCGTATAACCGCCGCAGGAGTTTGGATCTCCCTGCTGTTCACCATCGTCCCATGCGTGTGCGTCCGGATCTATAGGAATCTTCACACCCGTCTTCGTCTTTTCCTTGAATGCCTCCTCGAATGCCTCGTTGGTGAATGGCTTTGTCTTGACATCGCCCACGCCTTCCGCCTTGCAGGTAGGCGCTGTTCTAACATTCGTTATTTCTGTTTCCACGGTCTCTGTCTCTACATGGTTTTTATCGCGATTGCAGACACGGGTCGCCGTAACGGTTTTGTTATCGGCAGACCATTCGTATGTGGGATCACCCCAGTCGTGTCCCAGTCTTGGCCTGGCTTTGGCATACTTCGCCTCACCGTGATTCATGCCATCCGGGCTCTTATCCGCAGACAGGTTTGCTTCATATAAGGTCCTGCCTATGGCTGTGCAGGTAGGTTCCTGCACCGTAGGTGTAACGTCCGCTTCAACATATGTTTTATGACTGTAATCACGGGTGCAGCCAAATATGGCCTCTGCATTTGAGTAGCCTGCCGAGGCATTGCCTGTCCACCTGAAGCCCAAAAATGCTTTATAGTTATGGCCAAGAGGCTCACCCTCGTCAGCTAATTTAGTGGATTTGCTGTGCGCTTTTCCGTCCGGGCTTTTTTCTGCAGATATGGATAATATCTGCATTTGCTTGCCCTTTTCTTCGCATGTCGGGGCTATATCTTCTATTTCATACTCACCTTTGGCTGTTGTGAAGTGATTACCGTCAATGCTGCAGTGGTAAGAGGCTTCTACATCACCTGTCTGGGAGTCCCACTTAAGGTCATCAAACACCCAGTTGTGACCTGTTAAACTTATCTCTCTGAGATTTGATACATAGTCTGTTTTTTCGTCTCCATTATACTGTTCGTTAAAGACATAAAGTTTGTCACCTTCAGGGAGGGAAATCTTACCGGAGCTATCTGTCGGCAATCCCTTTATAGTCGCCGTGCCCGAGTCTGCCGCTGCCTTTGCAAGTCTCCCGTACTGTTTGATGCTGCCGTCCGCGCCTTTGATGACTGCAGATATGTATTCATTTTCTCCGGTACTTGCATTTCTGTACTTTACCGTAAGCGAGCCTCCCGCACCATCCACGTCACAAGGATTAACATAGAAATTTTTATGAGCATTATCTTTTACCGTCAATTTCAAATTCTTCGCAGTGACTGCGCCGGCTTCTGCCAGAGTTCCGTCTTCTGCGGAGTCTTTACTATCGGTAGCTTCGGAAACCATCACGATATCGCTCTTATTCAATTTAAATGCCGGGCGTATGCCTTTCCAGTATGAGGTGTTATCATCCTGTATTTCGACTTTGCCGTCAGCCGTTACGATGGCCATTCCGGGAAGTATCGTATACACGTCAAATTCTTCCAAGCCATACCAGACGTATTCCTCATCCTCCGGCACTCCGAGGGATCTGAGCCAGTACTCTACTCCGGTTTTTCGGATGCTTGCATTCAGCGCTACCGCCTCTTTTGCACTGAGAGGCCAGAGCAAAGCTCCATTTACAGCAACATTCACTACCGAATCTACAGTCTGGTAATTGTTTTCCCACCAATTAACATTTTCGTTTTCCTTTATTGTGACGGCAGACAAATCCCTGGCAGCTATGGCCGACTTCTCTCCGGCAGAAAAATTCTCATTGATATATGATTCTATTTCCTTTTTCAAATTACTGCTGTTATAAACAATGTCATAATTTTTATCGAAAGGTGCGAGCTTGATGTTATCTTTGGAAAGAAAACTTATCTCGCCACTACCGGCAGCTATACCTGTACCGTCATATCCAATAACGTACCAGTATCTGTCGCCCATTTTAACAAGTTTGGCGTCTGCAGTATTCACGCCGCTTTTCAGCACATTAGGTCCACCTATTTTACCGGTGGTCGCAGCATGAGCCTTTGGCCCAATCTGCGGCGTTATGGCAACCACAATAAGAAGCGCCATAACTAATGACGCTATTTTAGAGATTTTACTTTTTACCAATATGTCAGCCTCCCTTCTCAGCATGCTTTTCTTCCTTATAACTCTTTCCTTCATTTGATTTCAATTTTTTCTTTTATTATCTCCTAATGCGACTTTGATAGTCTTGATCTTTGATCCCGTGAGAGATCCCTTTACTGAACTCGCTTTCAGTTTCTTGCTCTTTACCACCAGTGTTTTGGTTTTCGTGAAATCCCTGAATGCGTTTTTGCTAATCTTTTTAACATTAGTTTAATTTGATACCAACATTATACAATAATCCGTTCCCAATTAAAGCCATGACAGCAAGAATAGTAAATAACCTTTTGTTGTCTTCCTGTCTTTTCTTTTCTTCTGCAACCCTGCGCTGACGTTCCTTCTCAGCCTTCCTATTAGCCTTCGCTTTATTGATAGACGCAACAATACCCTTTTGAGGCTTCTCCGTATCGAATTCAACCGTCTCGTTGCCGACCACTTCAAAATTGGTTTCGATTTCTCTGGAGCCTTTCTTTTCCGGTGTTGAATCAGGTGCTGCTTGTTTTCCTGAATCTACACCAGCACCCTTTACATTGACAGTACCTGATGTGTCTACAGAACCGAGATAGTCGTCTATCTTATCTGTTACATTGGTGACCTTTGACTGGATGGTCTCTTGTACTCTGTCCTGGAACTCTTCATCTTCTATCTTTTCTTTAAGTTCGATACCCTTCTTTTTTGCAAACTTACCAAGTGAACCCGCAAGCCCGCCTGCTGCTTTCAGCAATTCACCAGCCTGCTGTTTCAACTCGTCTGAAGGATCTGATTCTCTCTTTTGATCAGATTTCGAGGTCTGGTCTCCAATATCCACTATTAGTTCTTCATCCTTTTTTTCAGCCATTATTCCATCTCCTAAGATAACCAAAAATGCTTTCCATAACCTGGATCATTCTTTAAAAAAGCACTCTCTTTCAGTATCTACGTTGCTTTATCAATAAGATATCCTGATCTTGTAGAGGAATGGGATTTCGAGAATAACGATAGTTCTGTGGATCCCGATTGTATAACAGTGAAATACAGCAAGTATGTTCAATGGAAATGCCTTCAAGGCCATTCTTATAGTATGCCTCCTTCCATGCGCATATATTACAAGGAGTCAAAGGAAATTGCATGCCCATACTGTGGTGATAGATCCGTTCTTCCTGGATATAACAGCTTTGCTTCAAAACATAAGGACTTGCTCCAAGAATGGGATTATGTGAATAATTATGCATTGGTTGACCCCGACCAAATAGGCGATTCTGACAGAACACAAGTCTGGATGATATGTAGAGACGACCCTACACATAAATATGAAACAAGCGTAGCAGATCGGTTGATGTTTCAGGAGAGAGGCAGAAACCCTTGCCCATACTGCAAAGGTAGGATGAGAAAAAGAAAGCATTTTGTGCAAAAATAACAAACAAAAACGAGCTCAATCCGAGCTCGTTTTGCTTGCCGTAACTCTCAAAACTCTTTTTGAATTATGTAGTTTTTTTGCCACTTTTTTCAAAAAATTTTTTTTAGTTACTTAAGTCGTCGTGGTGGCCTATATTGGACTTGAACCAATGACCTACAGGTTGTCACCCTGTCGCTCTCCCAACTGAGCTAATAGACCTTGTCGCTGTCGTTCATTGTAGCACCAACGACAGCAGAAATCAATCCTCAAGTGCCTTCTTTGCAAGTTTATCCGCAAGTTCGTTGTATTTATTGCCCGCATGCGCCTTTACCTTGACGAACTTTATGTCCATTTCCTTCCTGGCTTCAGCCACGAAGTCCCTGTAGCCCTGCGTCAGACCGTTATTTGCCTTCCACTTTCCGTCGGCCCAGGCGCCTATGCCCTCGTAGTCGTGGTATATCTCTGCCTTCTTTATGCCGTTCGTTCTGCACCAGTCGATCGCGAGCTTAGATCCCATGACCTCGCCGGCGACATTCCTCTGCTTTGCCGCCTCGGGGTCATCGAAGGCGGAATTGAATTCAGTAGTTTCACTGTTCCCCTCAGCATCGGTATCGACGATCACGACCCCGCACGAGAACCTGCCCGACGCGGCGTCGTAGCTGCCGTCGACATAGGCCCTGATCCCTTCAGGGAAGCTCTCGTCAGCAGTGCCCCCGCTCAGACCGAGGTATTCCATGGCTTCGGCCGGATCGGCAAAGCTCTTGTACTCGGCCCCGGCAAATCCGTCCACCTGCGCCTTACAGTCGTCCCAGGTCATGAAAAGACCTGTCGTCCTGCCCTTTCTTACCGCGTATACTTTCTTTCCCTTAGCCACTTCTGTCGTCTCCCTGTCTTTTGCCGGCCTGTGTTTCGTGCTCTGGTCCTCATCGAACTTCCTCAGGAACGTGAGTCTGTGTATCGGGGTCTTTCCGAGCGTCCTGAGGCCCTCGTAATGTTTTGCCGTGCCATAGCCCTTGTTGCCCGCAAAGTCGTAGCCCGGATACACCCCGTCCATTTCTGTCATGTACGCGTCCCTTGCTACCTTGGCGACTATCGATGCCGCCGCAATGCAGAGGCACTTCTCATCGCCCCTGATGATGGCCTCCGCCGGCATGCCCGCATCGAGCCTGACCGCATCTACCAGGAGGATGTCATTTCCCGGGGTCTTCAGAAGGCCCCTCTCCCTGAGCATGTCCCTGCATGATGCGAGCGCTCTTTTCATCGCGTTCTTTGTCGCCTCGAGTATGTTGATCTCATCTATCTCTTTGTTGTCCGCGATACCGATACCGTATGCGAGTGCCTTCTCCCTGATCATTTCCGAAAGTTCTTCCCGCCGCTTTGCCGAGAGCTTTTTGGAGTCGTTGACGCCCGGCACATCGAAATCCGGCGGCAGGACGACGCAGGCAGCATATACAGGCCCCGCCAGAGGCCCTCTTCCCACCTCGTCAAGGCCGGCCACATATCTGTAGCCTTCGCTGCGGAGCTCGTCCTCGCGCATCTTCATCTCAGCGAGCTTTTTAATGTCTCTTTCAAGTCGTTCGGCTTTAGTCATTTTTCTTCCCGGACGACATGTCCTTTGCTTTTCTTCTGTCACGGATAATGGAGATCAGGATGCACAGAGGTATCACGACCGAAGGTATGTATGTCGGCCAGTCAAAATAACCGTTATACCAGTAGATAAGTCCAAGATTGAGTATTACCAGCAGCATCATCACTATTCTGGCTAATGTTCTTTTATTTTTCCTGCTCATCTGTTACTCTTTTTTACTGCTTCCAGCGTGATACGTCCGATCTTTCCGCCTCTGAATTCATCGAGCACGGTCCTGCCGGTCCTCTCATAATCTATCCTTTTTCCTGACATTATGAATCCCCGCTTCAAGGCGATGTTGTCCATGTTTACTATCGCCTCATCCGAGACCTCATCCAGTCTGTACCTTTCCTTCAGAAGATTCGGATACCTCTCGCCGAGCACCCTGATGAGCTCGAAGCCGAGATCCTGCACTCCGAGAATGTCGTCTTTGATACTGCCGCAGAAGGCAAGATCGAGCCCGACCTGAGGATCCTCGAACTTCGGCCACAGTATGCCCGGTGTGTCCAGCAGCTGCATGCCGTTTGAAAGAGTAAGCCACTGCTTGCCCTTCGTCACGCCCGGCCGGTCCCCGGTCTGGGCGGACTTTTTGCCGGTCAGCCTGTTGATCAGAGACGACTTTCCGACATTAGGCACTCCGACTATCATTATCCGCAGCGGCCTCTTCACCGACCTTTCGGCGTTCCTCTTTTCCTGCTCAGCCTCAAGAGCCTTCAGGAGCTTCTTGATATTCTCTCCTGACTGCAGGTTCAGAGCCATCACACGCCTTACGCCCTCGCCCTTTCCGAGGCTGTCGCACCAGGCCTCAGTTTCATCTTCATCTGCAAGATCGGCCTTTCCGAGCACTATGATCCTCGGCTTTCCGTAAATGATCTCGTCGATTATCGGGTTCCTGCTGGACACGGGGATACGGCTGTCGACGATCTCTATGACCATGTCCACAGCTTTCAGATTCTCCTGTATCAGCTCGCGGGTCTTTTTCATGTGGCCCGGATACCAGTTTATATTGTCTATCATATCTTTTTCCTTTTGCTTCGGCGCACACATATGCCGGCACCGCCGTGTTGACGAGCCGATGCGATTTCCCGAGAAGGCCGCGGGCGATCGGCAAGGAACGAGTCTCGCAAGCGAAGCGTCAGAGCCGTTCTCCGAGAGGCAAGGCCGACGAGGATGAGATCGCCGGCGAGGAAACCAGGCGGCGGAGGCGTATGTGCGCGCTGTCTGGCGATAAAGAAAAAGCATACCTTTGGCCTGACCTCAGGTATGCATAACGTTCACTATTCAGCGCTCTTGATCCTGGCAGCTTTACCGGTTCTCTGACGCATGTAGTTGAGCTTGGCTCTTCTGACTCTGCCTCTTCTGACTACCTCGATCTTTTCGATCTTAGGCGAGTGCAGCGGGAATGTCTTCTCTACGCCGATTCCGTTTGACAGCTTTCTTACTGTGAAAGTCTCGTTTACGCCGCCGTGCTGTCTTTTGAGCACATAACCCTCGAATACCTGGATCCTTTCTCTCTGGCCTTCGATGATCTTGACGTGCACTCTGAGAGTGTCGCCTACCTTGAACTCAGGAATGTCTTCCTTCCTGTAATCCATTGTGATCTGGTCTAAAATGTTCACGTTATTCTCTCCTTCCTCTCAAGACGTTCTTGGAGCCTCCGGCCTTATGCCGTCTCCAGAGGACCGCCCGTAATAACATTGTCTGTCTGAGCGACAGCCCTAATAAATTACCACAGGACAATGGATAATTCAAGGGTTTTATTCACTTTTTTGGAGGTTTTCCGGGGTTTTCTCCCGCCGCTATCATCACGCTCGCGGATGGCAGGAACTGAAGACCTCCCTTACATGTATGTCAGTCACCGCCAGATAGGCTATGCCGACCGACATGTCCTCGAATCCCATCAGTTCCTGGAGAGTCTTGAGGTCGCCGCCGTTCTGGAGGATATGCACCGCGAAGCTGTCTCTCAGTATCTGCGGCGTCATGCGGTTTCCCACGCCGATCTCTTCTCCGTAGTCCTTCAGTATCTTCCAGATGCCCTGTCTCGTCAGAGCCTCTCCCCTGAAGTTTACGAAGACATAGTCATCATCGCCGTGCTCTCTCCCCTTCAGGCTGTCATATACATCGTCTATGTACTCGCTCAGCGCGGCTGCCGCATATCTTCCGAGAGGAACTATCCTGCTCTCTTCGCTGGCATCCTTGAGAGTCACGAAATTCATCCTGAGATTGAGATCCTCGAATCTGAGCCTCACCACCTCCGTCACTCTCGCGCCGGTGCCGTACATGAATTCCAGAAGAGCTCTGTCCCTTATGCCCTTTCTGTCGTCGAGCGGCAGCGTCATGAGCTTTTCGGCCTCTTCGACAGTCAGATAGTCTATCTGCCTCCTGTCTCCCCTGACCGCCTTGATCCTGGAGAACGGATTCTCGCTCATCAGGCCCTTGCCTATGATGTAGTCGTAATATGTCCTGAGGGCCGATACCTTGCGGTTGATGGTGGCTTTGGACTTGTTGTCGTTCCCGAGCTCCATGACATAAGCGACTGCGTCGCTGCCGTCACAGTCGTTCAGCCCCTTTGCTCCGCGGCTGTTGAGGTATTTTTCAAAAGCGAGCAGGTCTCTTTCATACGCGATCAGGGTATTCTCGGCCTTACGCTTTTCGTTTCTCATGTATTCTATGAATTCTCGCATCGAAGCACCTCTCTATATCTCGCCGGCCATCCTCGCGTAAAGGATGCCGATTATCGCTTTGCTGTCCTTGATCTCTCCGGACATGACCATTTCCACCAGTTCATCGGCATCATATTCGAGCAGCTCGATGCATTCCGTATCGTCAAGGTGGGTCTCTCCCGGAACGAGATCCCTGCACAGGAAAATATGCAGGTATTCGTTCGAGTATCCGCAGGTAGGATAGAAAGATATGAGATGCTTTACTGAGCCGGCCGTATAGCCGGTCTCCTCCCTGAATTCTCTTGTCGCCGTTACCAGCGGGTCCTCACCCGGATCCGTCTTGCCGGCCGGAAGCTCGAGGAACTCGCTCTCCAGAGCCTTTCTGTACTGCTTCACCATGATGATCCTGCCCTCGTCAGTCACTCCGACCATAATGGATCCGCCGCTGTGCTCGATTATGTCCCTCAGCGAATCGCCGCCTACAGTCTCGACCACATGCTGGCGCACTTTGAATACAGGTCCCTCGTATACGAGCCTGCTGCTTTTAGTCTTTTCTTCGAATATCATGCCGACACCTTTACAAATAATATTATCTGCGTCTATTGTAGCACAATCACCGATCAGATCAGCAGCAGATTTTTGGCGAGTTCGCGAATGAAAAACTGCCTCCACTTCCTCCAGGTGTTCTCATGCGCCATGTCATCGAAAGGTATGCCGTATATTATGCTGTCTATGGTCTTCTGCCTGTATTCCTCAGGCACCAGGGCAAGTGCTCCTCTTACGCTGTCGAGCTTGAATCTTGCCTGCGTCAGGACTCCCGCGTCCCTTATGATCTCCTCATCGTCCACAAAGAATACGAACTCATCCTCGGAATGATTGTAATTGTCCGCCGCCTCGAGCCTTCTCAGTCTGTCCAGGTCCTTTACGATCCAGATGCACTGATAGTAGACCGCTTTCGGAAGCCGCATTTTCTTTCTGCTCATAGATTCCTCCTTCCCGCGTCCGCTGCTGTTTCGCACATTCTACACATGCGGGCAGGTAGTTTTATGATGATCATGTGTTGAGGGATCTCAGTGTCGGATCCAGGTCATTTTTTGCAGGATTCCGGTAAAAGCGGCAAAAAAAGAAGAGCCTCGCGTGCTCTTCTCAGTCTGTCTTACGGTCTGTGATATACTTCGAAGTCTCTTCTCGCATCAAGCGAATGGAAGTCGGAGCCTCTGGTGATCATGAGTCCGTGCTCCTTCGCGTATTCGACCAGGAGCTCCTGCTGCATTTCGCTGGCGGACGGATGATGACACTCAAGCCCGTCGATGCCGTAGGCAACCATGGTGTCGATAATGTGGAACATCCTCGGTTTGAATTCCTCGAAGCTCTCATCCCGGCGTCTCTGCTCCATCGGATGGGCCATGACTGCCAGACCTCCGCCGGCATGTATGGTGTCAATGGCTTTCTTTGAAGGCATGGTCACCTTCTTTATCGCCTTTATGTCAGGCTCTCTGAATATGGTGCTGAAGGCTTCATTGACGCTGCTCACTATGCCTTTTTTTATCAGGATCTTGGCAAAAGTCGGCTTTCCGACGTATCTGCCCCCGTTGATTTTTTTGACATCTTCCTCGGTGATGCCGAAGCCTCTCTTATTGAGAGCGTCCATGAACTGCCTGTTCCTTTTGTTTCTGTCGGCTATGACCTCGATGACCACATCGAGGAAGATCTCATTTTCAGGGTCGAATCCGTATCCGAGCATGTGGAGGTCGTCCCCGACAGCATCTTCGGAGTCGAATTCTATGCCGTATATAAAAGGCATCCCGATCTTTTTGGCGTATGCCATGCCGGCGACCGAACCGCCGATGACGTCGTGGTCTGTAATGGCCAGCAGCTCATATCCCTCGCTCACGCGCATGTCAATAATCTCTTCAGGTGTCATCGCGCCGTCCGAGAACGTGGTGTGCATGTGAAGATCTTTTTTGAGGTCCGATTCGATCAGAGCTCTCATTTCATCCTTATTCAGTACAGTAGTATCAGAGAGATTCAACATCTTCTTCATCCAGATAGCTTATATACGGAAGGCCTCTGAACCTCTGATCGAAGTCCAGTCCGTATCCTATAACAAAGAGGTCATCCACCTCAAAACCTATGTAGTCAGGAGTCACATCATCGGTCCTTCTGGCCTGCTTGTTGAGCATGGTGCAGAGCTTTACCGACTTAGGTCCCCTCTCTTCCAGCTTCGGCAGCATGTACGAAAGTGTCCTTCCCGTGTCGACTATGTCTTCGACGACTATGACGTTGTGATTGTACATGTTGACCTGAGGGTCGAAGCTGATCTTTACCACGCCCGAGCTCACCGTTGACGCGCCGTAGCTGCTCGCCGAAAGGAAGTCGATCTTGGCGTCGGTCTTCATGTATCTGAGGATATCCGAGAACCAGAGCACCGAGCCCTTGAGCGTGCAGAGCAGTATGACGTCCTCTCCACTGAAGTCTCTGTCGATCTGTTCGGCGATCTCCTTCGCCCTTGCCTGGATCTGTTCTTCAGTAAACAGCAGTTTTCCGATGATCTTTTCTTTTGGCATTTTCTATCTCCCTTCCATCAGAGACTGCATCGCATCGAGCAGCTCCTCATCACCTGTTCTTCTGAGCGCCGATACCGGTATAAGTATATCATCTTTTTTCATTCCCAGCGTCTGTCTTATGAGTCTGAGTGCTTTTGCCTTCTCATTGGTGCCGAGCTTGTCCGCCTTTGTGGCAGCGACCATCCCGTCCAGTCCGTAATACTTCAGATAATCATACATCTGCACATCCTGGGCGCTGGGCTTATGCCTTATGTCGACAAGCTGCACCACCTTCAGGAGAGTCCCTCTGTTTTCGAGGTAGCCTTCTATCATGGCTCCCCACTTTTCGCTCTCGCTTCTGCTGACTTTTGCGAAGCCGTATCCCGGCAGATCAACTATCCTGAACCCGTCATTGCACCTGTAGAAGTTTATGGTCCTGGTCTTGCCCGGGCTTCCGGACACTCTGGCCAGGCTCTTCCTCCCGGTGATGAGGTTCAGAAGAGATGACTTTCCGACATTGGACCTTCCCGCGAACGCGATCTCGGGGATGTCCTCCGGCGGATATTGCGACGCCTTCACGGCGACGGCTTCGAGTTCGGCTTTCGTTATCTTCATTATTTCAGGACGACAGGTATCACTTCTTCAAAGTCTTCTACAGGGATGAATTCTATCCTGCGGCGCACCGAAGCCGGTATGTCCTCAAGATCAGGCACGTTCTCCTTAGGGATGATGACTCTGCGTATGCCCTGTCTGTACGCCGCAAGAGTCTTCTCCTTGAGACCGCCTATCCTGAGCACCTTGCCTCTCAGCGTTATCTCGCCTGTCATGGCGACGGTCTTGTCGGCCTTGCGGTCCGTAAGGAGCGAGAACAGCGCCGAGCACATCGTGATTCCGGCAGAAGGTCCGTCCTTCGGCGTCGCGCCTTCAGGGATGTGGATCTGGATGTCGCAGTCCTTGAACACATCCTTACCGATCCTGTACTTGCCGGATATGGACTTGATGTATCCGAGCGCCGTCTGGGCCGATTCCTTCATGACATCTCCCATCTGGCCCGTCAGAACGAGCTTGCCCGTGCCCGGCATCTTTACGGTCTCTATCGTCAGAGTGACTCCTCCGACCGATGTCCACGCAAGGCCTGTGGTGACGCCTACCTCCGGCTCAAGTGATCCAATGTCGTCTATGAACACCCTCTTGCCGATGTACGACTTCAGGTTGCCCGGAGTTACGGCGTTCTTAGACTGCTTACCGCCTACTATGTTGCGTGCTGCCTTGCGGCAGGCGTTTCCGATCTCCCTTTCGAGGTTCCTGACTCCGGCCTCGCGGGTATAATATTCGATGATGTCCCTGATCGCCGCCTTGCTGATGCTGAACTGCGTCCTTTTCAGTCCGTTCTCCTTCATCCTCTTAGGCACCAGATAGTCCGTCGCGATGTGGACCTTTTCCTCTTCAGTATAGCTCGAAAGCTCGATGACCTCCATCCTGTCGAGAAGCGGCGCCGGTATGGTCGCCGTCGTGTTCGCGGTAGTGATGAACATCACTCCCGAAAGATCGAACGGTATCTCGAGGTAGTGGTCTGTGAACGTGCTGTTCTGCTCAGGGTCGAGCACTTCAAGCAGGGCCGAAGCCGGGTCGCCCCTGAAGTCCGATCCGATCTTGTCCACTTCATCGAAGAGGAAGAGCGGATTGTTCACCTTCGCCTCGATGATGCTGTTGATGACCCTGCCCGGGATAGCTCCGATGTATGTCCGCCTGTGGCCTCTTATCTCGGCCTCGTCCCTTACTCCGCCGAGGGACATCCTGACAAACTCCCTGTTCGTGGCTCTTGCAATAGATCTTGCGATCGAGGTCTTGCCGACTCCCGGAGGTCCGACCAGACAGATGATAGGTCCTTTGTTCTCTTTTGTCAGATGCTGCACCGCGAGGTGCTCGAGTATCCTCTCCTTGACCTTTTCGAGTCCGTAGTGATCCTCGTTGAGTATCTTCTCGGCTTTTTTGAGGTTCCTGTTTATCTTCGACGACTCGTGCCACGGAAGCTCGAGTATGGTCTCGATGTACGTTCTCGACACGTTGGCGTCAGGACTCATAGGAGTCATCTTGCTGAACTTGTCTATCTCTTTTCTGACCTTGGCATCGACCTTCTCGTCGAGCTTCAGCTCATCGAGCTTTTCCTTCCACTGGCGCGCCTCGTCATCGATATCCTCATCCTCGCCCAGCTCCTCCTTTATTACCTGGAGCTGTTCCCTGAGGTAATACTCCTTCTGACCGCGGTTCATGTTCTTGACGACGCGGTTGTTGATCCTCTTGGCGATCGAAAGGATGTTGTTCTCTCTTCCGATTATGTCGACGAGATGTCCTATCCTCAGCTTGACCGAGTCGATCTCGAGCAGGGTCTGCTTGATGTCGAAGCTCACGTCTATCTCATTGGCTATCAGGCTGCACAGAAGCGACGGATCGTCTATGTCGTCGATAAGGGTCCTTCCGGCCGATTCGCCCTGGCCCGTCAGCTCGAGGTACTTGAAGTACAGCTGTCTGAGCACGCGGATATTGGCCTGCATGCCGATGTCGTTCATGTCATCGTCATAGTCGTATGCCGGCGTATAGCTGCACGTCAGCATCCTGCCGTCATCATGGATGTCATCGATAAGTATCCTCTGCTCGACGACGACCAGTATGCGCACGAAGTCTTCGTTCTTCTTTACGACCTGTCTGACTCTTATGAGAGTGCCGGTCAGATAGCAGTCTTCTTTCTGCGGCTCGCTGACCGAAGGGTCCCTCTGAGCGGACACTGCAATATATTTGTCGCCGTTCATCGCATGATCAACGGCGGCAAGTGATTTATCTCTTCCGATATCGAATCCCACTATCGTCCCCGGAAAGAACGTCTGTCCCCTCAGAGGAATGTACGGGATACCGGCAATTCTTTCGGTTCCTGTCATTTATGCTTCCTTTTCCAGTACTTTATCCGGCTCTTTCAGTTCTTTTCTGAGTATCAGCTTAGGCTCGGCATCACCATTCACGACATCAGCCGTGATGATGCACTTTTCGACCTCAGGTCTCGAAGGAAGCTCATACATGATATCCGTCATGATGCCCTCGAATATGCCTCTGAGTCCTCTGGCTCCGGTATTGAGCCTGAGAGCCTTATCCGCTATGGCGTGGACCGCCTCGTCCTCGACCACCAGATCCACATCGTCCATCGCGAACAGCGTCTGATACTGTTTTACGAGCGAATTCTTCGGCTCGGTGATTATCCTGACCAGAGCCTCTTCGCTCAGCTCGGAGAGCGCCACCGTGACCGGCAGCCTTCCGATGAGCTCAGGGATCAGTCCGAACTTCAGAAGATCCTCAGGCTCCGCCCTGAGCAGGATGTCGGCCTCATCCACATCCGCCGCCCTGTCTTCCTTGTTGAAGCCGATCACCTTGTTTCCGAGCCTGACTTTTATTATCTTGTCGAGTCCTGTGAATGCTCCGCCGCAGATGAAGAGCACATCCTTCGTGTCGAAGTGGATGAACTCCTGATTGGGATGCTTCCTGCCTCCCTGCGGCGGCACGTTCGCCACAGTTCCCTCGATTATCTTGAGGAGGGCCTGCTGTACGCCCTCGCCCGAAACGTCCCTCGTGATGGACATGTTCTCGGACTTTCTTGCGATCTTGTCGATCTCATCGACATAGATGATGCCGCGCTGCGCCCTGTCAAGGTCGCCGTCGGCCGCCTGATAGAGCCTGAGCAGGATGTTTTCAACGTCCTCGCCCACATAGCCGGCTTCCGTCAGTGAAGTCGCGTCGACTATCGCGAAAGGCACGTCAAGTATGCGCGCAAGCGTCTGTGCGAGCAAAGTCTTGCCGCATCCGGTAGGTCCCAGCATGAGAATGTTGCTTTTGCTGAGCTCGACCTTCTCGACGTCGCTGTTCTTGTACCTGTCGAGATGCCTTATCCTCTTGTAGTGGTTGTAGACCGCAACAGCCAGACTTCTCTTGGCCTTGTCCTGCTCGATCACATACTGGTCGAGCTCGGCCTTGATCTCATCCGGTCTCGGAAGTCTGCTTGTCTTTTTCTTCGGCGCCGGAGTGTTTTCCTCGTCCATCATGGACTTGATCAGGTCGACGCATTCGTTGCAGATATATACGTCAGGCCCGACCATCATGCTGCGGACCTGCGAGCTTGTCTTACCACAGAATGAACATTTTACTTCGTTGTTATCTGACATTAAGTCCCTCTGCCTCTTAGTGTTTTTCTATTACCTTGTCGATCAGGCCGTAACCGGCCGCGTCGGATGCGCTCATGTAGTTGTCTCTGTCGGTATCCTTTTCGATGACGCTGAGGTCCTGCCCCGTCGCTTCAGCCAATATACGGTTGAGCCTGTCCTTTATCTCCAGTATGTGATCGGCGTTGATCTTGATGTCCGACGCCTGTCCCTGGAAGCCTCCCAGCGGCTGATGGATCATTATCTCCGCGTTCGGAAGAGCGTATCTCTTGCCCTTCGTGCCCGCGGCAAGCAGGACCGCTCCCATGCTGGCGGCCATGCCCACGCAGATGGTGCTGATGTCCGGCTTGATGAATCTCATCGTGTCATATATCGCGAGGCCCGCGGTGACCATGCCGCCAGGCGAGTTGATATATATATTGATGTCCTTGTCCGGATCCTGCGCCTCAAGGAAGAGCAGCTGGGCAACGACGATGCTCGCCGTATGCTCCGTGATCTCCCCGTCTATGAAAATGATCCTGTCGATCAGCAGCCTCGAGTAGATGTCGTAGGTGCGTTCGCCCTGGCCGGTCTGCTCGACTACGTATGGTACATAGTTCATTACTTATCCTCTTTTTCGGCCTTCTTTGTCTTCTTAGGAGCGGCCTTCTTTTCCTTCTCAGGCGCCGTCTGCTTCGCGTTGTCGAAGATCAGATCGATGGCCTTCTTTGTCTGAGCGTCCTCTTTGAAGTACTTTTCGGTCTCGGCACCCGCCATCTCCTTTACCTGGTCGATGGTCATGCCGTACTGCTCGCCGAACTCCTTCATGAGATCCTGTATCTCATCATCTCCTGCCTCGAGGCCTTCCTGTCTGATGATGTTCTTGAGGAGTATCCTGGTCTTTACTCTCTTTTCAGCCTCAGGCTTCGTTTCTTCCCTGACTTCCTCTATGGTCTTGCCGGTCCACTCCATGTACTGCTGGAGTCCGAGTCCCTGAGCCGCGAGGTTCTGGTTCATGTCATAGAGCATGTTGTCGATCTCGCCCGCGATCATTACCTCAGGCACCTCGATATCGTTCGATTCGTAAAGCTTCTCGAGAGCCCTGTCCTTCATGACAGAAAGATCGGTCGCATCGGCCTGCTCCTGGAGTTTCTTTTTGAGATCTTTCTTGTACTCTGCGAGAGTCTCGAACTCGCTGACGTCGCTTGCCAGTTCATCGTCGATCTCCGGAAGGATCTCCTTCTTGATCTCGTGGATCTTACATTTGAATACCGCAGGCTTTCCCGCGAGCTCCTCAGCGTGATAGTCTCCCGGGAACACGACCTCTACGTCGCACTCATCGCCCGGCTTTTTGCCCTCAAGCTGCTCTTCGAAGCCCGGGATGAACTGACCTGAACCGAGCACGAGCTCGTAATTCTCGGCTGTTCCGCCGCTGAAAACCTCTCCGTCGACCGATCCCTCGAAGTCGAATACGAGAGTATCGCCCTTTTCGGAGGCTCTGTCCTCGACGTTCTCCATCCTGGCCTGGCTCTTCTGTACCTTTTCGAGCTCTTCCTTTACTTCCTTTTCGCCGATCTTCGTCTCGATCTTCTCGATCTCGAGGCCCTTGTATTTCTTCACATCGATCTCAGGGAAGACCTGGACGCTTCCCGTGATCACCACAGGCTCGTCTTTTTTGATCTCCGGAGTATCGAGCGAAGGCTGCGAGATGACCTCTATGTCCATCTGCCGGAGCGCATCGTAGTATCCGTTTTCGAGCAGTCCGTTGAGCGCCTCGTCCCAGAATACATCGCGGCCATAGTAGTTCTCGATGATCTTTCTCGGAGCCTTGCCCTTGCGGAATCCGTCGATAGAGAATCTTTCCCTGTTTGCGAGATATGCCTTGTTGAGCGCGTCAGCCCACTCTTCCTTCGTGAATTCGATGCTGAATTTTACGACTCCGTTTTCCTTTGAAATCTGTGTTGCCTTCATTTGATATTATCCTCCGTGATCATATTGCTTGTTTTGTTATCTTACTCAAACGCCCTCTGGAGCTTCGACCTGTCCTCGGCCACGAGCCCGTACTTCTTCTGTATCAGCTCGGCGAGCCGCATGAAATCATCCTCGTCGCCGTAATACCACTCGATCTCGAGCTCACATATAGGCACCGTGTGTCCGTCTATGTGGCGTATCACGCCTTCATCCACGGATATGCAGCTGATGGATCTGCCGGTATCCACCTTGAACTGCCTGCGCTGGTAGTCCATGGATATGGTAGCGACAAGAGTCTTGTCTCCGGCCGCTTCGTGCAGCACCTCGTACGCATCACTCGAGATGAAGAATTCGATATCCGGATTTTCGGCGAATCTCTCGTCATTGACCACCAGATTGAATTCCTCTCTCTGATGGAGTCCTTCCCTGACGTTCACATCCCACTTGATGGTGGCTGTGCAGCGGTCATCCTCCTGGCGTATCCTGTAGGCTATGCCCTTTTTGCGGAAATCCCAGTCAGCAGTATCAAAATAGTCAGCGTGCATGTCGATGACCTCGACCGCGTCGATGCCCATTTTGTTGATCTCTGCGTTTTTGATGATCTCGTCGAATACCGACGGATCGCTGAGCGCGTATTTGAATTCAGTTTCCATAATAACTCCCTTTTTGTCGTGCTGCGCGGCGCATGGAGCGCGCCGGAATGCACAGCCCATTGATTTTACAAGAAAAGTTACTATTCTTCAAGTTTTAATAGGTGGATTTTGAAATCCGTATCCCTGAAAAGCATGTCAGTCATGGCGATGAAATTATCCGACATGTCGCTCGCGTAATATCTGTCCGTGAATTCCGACCCGGATGCGAGCATGTCGTTCTCCGTAAGTATCCTTCTGGCCTCGCTCACGACCTCCGCCGATGAGCTGTACAGCCTGAGATCAGGATAGAGCTTTCTGAGGTGTCCCGCGACCAAAGGATAGTGGGTGCATCCGAGTATGAGATCGCTGAATCCGCCCTCCCTGACGAAGTCATCCATGTAGTGCTTTACAGTAAGCTCCATGATGTCGGTGTCGGTAAGTCCCTCCTCGACCAGAGGCACTATTGCAGGGCACGCGGCGCTGCAGACCTTTATGTCCGGGTCCATCCTTCGAAGCTCCCTGCCGTACACATCGCTTCCTATCGTCGCCTTGGTGGCTATGACGCCCACATTGCTGCATCCCTCGGAAACGACCTTTCTGACAGTCGGCTCGATCACTCCGATGATGGGAATGGCCGGATATCTCTCTCTGAGAGAATCCAGGGCCAGCGCCGTGACGGTATTGCAGGCTATGAGTATCATCTTTGTATTGCGCGCGACCAGATAGTCCACGATCTGAGTGGCGAATTTTATTATGGTCTCGGGCGATTTCGATCCGTAAGGCGTCCTCGCGGTGTCCCCGTAGTATATGACCTTCTCTTCAGGCAGCTGCCTGTGGAGTTCATGCACCGAGGTCAGGCCGCCGAGTCCCGAATCGAATACCCCGATAGGCCTGTTATCCATTGTTTGCCTCCCCGGATGAGTATTTGGCGATCAGCGCCTCTATATCCCGGCGCATCTTGTTGAGTTCCTTGTTGGAGTGGCCCTCGTTCTTCCCGATGAGCTGCATCAGCTCTACGCCGCTGTTCTTGAGGTCCCTGAACGCAGGAGACGCGGCCGACTCCGATCTGTGATCTTCCGCGCCGGCTCCGCCGCCCTGAGCCTGCTTTCTTATGACAGGCTTCACTTCAGCCTTATGGATCAGCTCGTTCGAAGCAAGATCCCAGACCTCACCGCTGTACGGAGCCACAGCTTCCTTTCCTGTCGCTTTTGCTGCTTCAGCCGCGAAGTTCTCCGTCACCTTATCCTCTCCGTGGTTTATGAATATCCTTGTCGAAACATTCGTCTTTTTTATCCACTCGAGCAGATGAGGCTCGTCGGCGTGGCTGCTGAATGAGTCTATCCTCACGATCTCTGCCTTTACCTGTATCTCCTCTCCGAAAAGCTTGACTGCAGGCGCCCCGTCGAGCAGTTTTGCTCCGACGGTCCCCTGACTCTGGAAGCCGACGAAGAGTATCGTGCACTCAGGTCTCCAGAGGTTGTGCTTGAGGTGATGCCTTATGCGGCCCGCCTCGCACATGCCGGAGGCTGAGATTATTACTTTAGGAGTCAGGTCATCATTGATGGCCTTCGACTCGTCGCTCGATACCGACAGCCTGAGATCCGGGAAGGTCACCGGATTGACTCCCGACCTCAGAAGCTCTATGGCCTCCTCATCGTAGTAGTCGTAAAGTTCTGTACTGTATATATTGGTCGCTTCGACGGCGAGCGGGCTGTCGACCACGACCGGGAAATCCGCATGGTTCTTCACCAGGCCCTTTTCCTTGATGATCCTGATAAAGTAGAGCAGTTCCTGCGTCCTTCCTACCGCGAACGCCGGCACCACGAGGTTGCCTCCCCTGTCCAGCGTACGCTGTATTATGTCTGTCAGCAGTTTTTCGTAGTCCGGCGCGTCAGGATGGACGCGGTCTCCATAGGTGGATTCGCACACGACATAGTCCGCGTGGAGCGGGTCCTGAGGTTCCTTGATAAGAGGCTTCGCAACGTTTCCGATATCTCCGGAGAAAAGTATGCTCTTCTCGACGCCGTCCTCATTCAGAGAGAACAGGACGCTGGATGAGCCGAGCAGATGGCCCGCGTCGGTATAGCATATGTTTATGCCGTCGAACACCGCGATATCCGTTCCGTATCCCGCCGTCTTGAACAGCGGAATGGTGTTCATGACATCATCCATCGTGTAAAGAGGCTCGTATTCTTCAGCGCCGGATCTTTTGCCCTTGCGGTTCCTCCACTGCATTTCGAATTCCTGTATGTGCGCGGAATCCTTGAGCATTATCTCGCAAAGGTTTTTGGTGGCCTCGGTCGAATAGATCGGTCCGGAGTATCCGTTGGCGACCAGGAACGGCAGCTTGCCCGTATGGTCGATGTGAGCGTGGGTAACGACTATGGCGTCGATATCCGCAGGGGCGACAGGGATCTCGATGTTTTCGAACAGATCCGCCCCCTGTTCCATTCCGCAGTCTACGATGATATTTTTGCCGCAGGCCTGGAGCAGCGTACAGGATCCTGTGACCTCATGAGTCGCTCCGATAAACGTGACTTTCATGATCATTCCTCCGTTGATGAAAGATTTCCGGTCAGAAAAGACCTGACCGTGATTGTTTACATAAATTGACAATTTATTATAGCATGATTGCCATATCTAAGTATTTTTTTCACCGTAAAATCACATATGCCGGTTTCCGGCGTCCTCCGCCTCCCGGACTGCGGATCTATACGTTCAGCTTACGAAGAAAAATGAGGGGAAAAATATTTTTGAAAAATATTAGCACTCGCTATTGACGAGTGCTAACAAAAGTGCTATATTGTGATCGTCAGAGAAAAGAAGCGGTCACACAGGACCGCGCAGCTAACGAAAAAGATCAATTGCATAAGGAGGCACACTATGTTTTATCCAAAGCTTTTCAACGATGATTTATTCGATGATTTCATGGGATTCGACTTCCCTCGTCTCAGGAACGATGATGTGGAGAGAAAACTCTACGGCAAGCATGTGACCGGTCTGATGAAGACGGACGTTCGCGACAGGGACGGCAACTATGAACTCGACATCGACCTGCCGGGCTTCAAGAAGGACGAGATAACGCTGACTCTCGACAACGGCTACCTGATCGTAGGCGCCTGCAAGGCAGTCAACGAGGAGGAAAAGGACGACAAGGGCAAACTCCTCCGTCAGGAGCGTTACTCCGGAGCTATGCAGAGAAGCTTCTATGTCGGCGAAGGTCTGGATGAAAACGACGTGAAGGCCAAATTCGAAGACGGCGTTCTGAGACTCTGCTTCCCTAAGGAAAAAGAGCCTGAGCTGCCTGAGAAGAAGACCATCATGATCGAAGGCTGATCAGGAAAACCTCTCATCTCTCATACTTAATACCTTCATACGTTATCACTGATAAGAAGACGCAGAAAAGAGCGATCCCGGTCTCACGGCCGGGATCAATTCTTTTTTGCGTATTCTGTATTTCTCTAGAAACCGAGCATATCGTTCACGAGTATCACGTGGATACGGTCACTGTGACGCGAATACCTCGTGATCAGGAACTGGCAGCATATGGTGTCAGGACTCTTGCAGTCCATGCACGAGCCTGTCTTTGAGCAAGGCGTATCTATGCCGAACCTCTGTGCATTCGTCGGGGCCGCCACGTTGCGGGCCCTTTTCATCGCTCCGTCGAGATCATCGCAGACCTTGTTCATACCGGCGATGACTATGACCTTCTCCGGTCCGTGAGCGATGGCAGATACTCTGTTGGCATTTCCGTCGATGTTGACGAGCATCCCGTCCTCTGTCATCGCGTTGGTGCTCGTAAGGAACACATCCGCCGAATACGCCGCGAGAGCCGCCGCCTTCTTGTCTTCCATCTGATCCCTGTCGACGAAGTTGTAATTCCCCTTCTTCAGAGCATCGACGAGTCCGATCTCATGGGCGCTCATCGCACCTCCCATCGTGACCGTGCTGCCCTCTTTTATCAGACCGAGCGCGATCTTAAGGGCTTCTTCCCTGTCCTTCGCGTAGTATCCGCTCATGTTGCGGCTCTCAAGGCCCTTTATGACCTTTTGCGCAAGTTTCTCATTTCTCTTTATGATGTTCGCATCCATTTCCCCTCTCCTTCCACGAAGATTTACATATTATTCAGCATCTCCATGACTATCCTGCTCGAATTGTCGGCTGCTGTGTCGCCGAAGTTATCAAAGCTCTCATGAGCCTTGCCGTCAGCCTTGTCGGACATCGCTCTTATGACAACGAAGGGCGTCTTATACTGAGTGCATACTTCCGCTATGGCAGCCCCTTCCATCTCGCAGGCGATCGCTTCGAAATCCTGCTCGAGTCTGTCGGCATAATCTCCGGAAGTTATGAACTGATTCCCCGAAGCTATAGTGCCCCGGTGGACGTTATCTTTGCCCACGACATCGACAGCCGACTCATACGCGAGGTCTGCAAGCTCGGGATCGCTGTAGAAGTATCCTTTATCTCCGACTTCTTCGCCGGTGTTGCCGTATGTCCATTTGAAGCCTTCGTCCGTCACCGTTCCGTAATCGTGCTCGACATACCTGTCTCCTATGACCTCATCGAGGACCTTCGTCTTATCGCCGGTGCCGCCGGCTATTCCCGTGAAGATCACCTTGGATACTTTGTGGCCGTTGAGCAGGGTCGTCGCCACAGAGGCCGACAGGACCATGCCGATGCCGGACTTCGCTATCACCACGTTCTGTCCGCAGAGCGTTCCGACGTGGTATTCGACTCCGCCGATGGTATCCACATGATCTATATCAGCCTCATCGATGAGCATGTCGATCTCGTTATCCATCGCGGATATCAGACCTATGTATTCCTTGTCTTCCATCGCGTCCCTGGCCTTCTGCATCCTGCCTCCGCAAGCGCAGAGCATGGAGGAGACGGCCGCGATCAGCAGCAGCGCGATGATCCGTTTCATTTTACTGTCTTTCCTCTTCATTACCGCTCCTTATACTTCCTCCGGCCTGAGGCCCGAGCTCTTTTTTCAGCGCTTCCTTTATCCTGTCCTTCTCACCCTTTACGTAGTTCCTTACCCCGGTGTTCTTCACTTCGCTGCCCTTTACCACGTCCTTTACGGCGTTGTACTTGTCGGCTACGGATACGACAGCTCCTTCGATAGAGTTCGGCGCTTTGCTGTCTCCGAGCGGCCACATGTGCCTTTCTATTATATCCTCGGTCTTTTCAGGCAGTTCAGGCAGAAGCTCCTTTGCCACAGCCACGGATTCCTTCGGGTGCTCCGCGACCGCTTCTCTGTCGGATGAATACTTGTCGCTTCTTCCGAGCATGCCCAGGTCGTGGCATAGCGCTCCGATAACGACCGCGGGGATATTCACCTTGATATTGAGTTTTCTGAGGGCATAGCAGATCATGACGCTCGAAAAAGCTACACTGAAGGTGTGCTCTCCCACCGTCGCCCACTGATGATGCGTCTGCTCGAAGGCCTGCTTCATCTCATCTGAAGCCAGGATCTCGCCCCCGTATTCCTGCAGATCGTTTCTGATCCGTTCGTAGCGGTTCTCGCGCTTCTCACGGATCTGCCTGTGTATCGTGCTTTCGTAATATGGTCGTCTCATATGCAAAAAATATCAAAAGTCAATAGTTCTTAAAAGACGGCGCTCCGCTTCAGCAGAGTGCCGTCTCTTCAGTCTCGTGTATGAGGCACCCTATTTGAGCGACTCCTTCATGGATTCGACATCATGATCGAATTTTTCTCTCTTTGCTTCCTTTTTGGCCTCCTTGTCGGCTTTATGCTCAGCCGATAACTCGTCGACAGCGCCCTTAGTGAATGCCGCGTCGGATCTGAACGCCTCTGCGCCGGATTCTACGGATTCTTTTACAGCGGCGATGTTTTCCTCGAACTTCGCCTGGTTCTCGTGCTTCTTCATGTCCTGCGAAGCCTTATACTCGGCAGACACATCCTCGATGGTGTCCTTTGTGAACGAAGCGTCGGACCTGAACTCCTCGATGCCTTCAGCGAAGGATTCCTTTATGTTCTTTATCCACCCTGCGACCGTCTCGTTTTCCCTGATGTCGATGCCGGCATCGGCAGCGATCTCCTTCAGGCTGTCGATGAGAGCTTCTCCGTCAGCCTTGTAGTCTCCCGCGCCCTTGTCCACAGACGCCTTGAGCTCAGCGACCTCGAGGTCGAGCTTTTCTTTCCTGGCTTCCTTCTTTGCGGCCTTCTCAGCCTTGTGCTCGGAAGAGACCTCTTCGAAGGACGTCTTCGTGAACGAAGCGTCGGACTTGAACTCCTCGATGCCCTGTCTGAACGACTCGAGCAGCGACGCCTTCGCGCTCTCGAACTTCTCTTTTCTCTCAGCCTTCTTTGCTTCCTTTTCAGCTTTTCTCTCATCAGAGAGCTCGTCAATGCTGTGCTTTGTCGACGAAACATCATCAAGGAACGATGCAGCGCCTTCCTTCAGGGATTTCTTTACCTCTTCTCCTGCGGTTTTTTTCATATCTTCCATGTTGTCACCTCTGTTGTTATGATCAAGTGCCTGACTTCCTGTCATCACGGCAGAGCCGCAGTGACTGTCCGGGATATTATATCATATCCGCCGCGTCCGTTACATCAGCGGAGATATCATTTTTGCCAGCACGCCCGTCACTTTGTACGAGAGCTTCTCATTCCTGATGCTCTCGCTCGTAACGCGCCTGCACTCTTTGAGCGTTTCCTTATAGTCCTTCTCGATATCCGCGATGCAGTCGGTTTTGTACATGTATGTCGCGCATTCGAAGTGATGGTACAGGCTCCTGTAGTCGAGGTTTATCGTGCCGACCACCGCCTTGGTGTCGTCGCTCACGCACACCTTGGCGTGTACGAAGCCCGGCGTGTATTCGTAAATCTTGACTCCGGCATCATTCAGCGAACGGTAGTGGGTCTTCGCAAGAGCGTACGCGATCTTCTTGTCAGGTATTCCCGGGAGTATGAGCTTTACATCCACTCCCCGCATCGCCGCAAAGCGAAGCGCTGTCTCGAGTTCCCCGTCGAGTATGAGATACGGCGACATGATATGCACATAATCAGTGGCGCGGTACAGCATGTCTATGTAGACCGCTTCTCCAACCTTGTACCCGTCGAGCGGGTTGTCACAGTACGGCATCACATAGCCTTTGGCTTCCGGGACAGGCTCGCTCGGAAGCGAGAGCCATTTTTCGTAATCCCCCTCTTCCTCCTTCATGTTCCACATCTGCAGGAACATCAGCGCGAAGCTCTGCACCGCAGGTCCCTTCAGCATTACCGCTGTGTCCTTCCAGTGCCCGAATCTCTCTCTGCGGTTGATGTATTCGTCCGCCAGGTTGACTCCGCCGTTGAACGCGACCTTGCCGTCGATGATGAGTATCTTGCGGTGATCGCGATAGTTGTAGTGCGAGGAAACAACAGGCTTTATCGGAGAGAACGCCTTTGCGTGTATCCCCTTCGCCTCAAGCAGCTTCCAGTAGCCCGGTCTGAGCGTCGACATCTCGCACATGCCGTCATACATGACGCGCACCTCCACGCCTTCTTCCGCTTTTCGGATCAGCGCATCGAGTATGCGCCCCCACATGTATCCTTCCTCGACGATAAAGTACTCCATGAAGATGTACTTTTCGGCTTTCTCGAGCTCTTCGAGCATACTCTCGAACTTGATCTCTCCCAGAGGAAAGTAAGTGACCTGCGTATGGTCATAAAGAGGGAAGCAGCCTGTCCTGTTGAAATATCTGCACAGATCATCCGTGCCCGAGCCGTCGTGTTCCACCTCACGCAGCACATTCTCAGGCTGCACGAGCATGTCTTTTGTCTTTTCGATCTGATTCGACGTCATCTTCGCTTCCATGCGGTGCCCGATGTTGGACTGCGTCCAGAACAGCATGAAGGCCCCCACGAGCGGTACCAGAGCTATCAGGAGCATCCATGTCAGCTTGGCCGACGAATCCATGTTGGTGTTGAACAGATATACTATCATCACGAAAGCGAATGCCCACTGTATGTAGACCAGTGCCGGCAGCTGTTCTGTGAACCAGAAGTACGCAGCGACCAGTATCGCTATCTGAAAGATGAGCAGAAGGGCGATCAGGAAAAAGCGGCTGAAAACAAGCCTCAGTATCCCCTTCTTTACCGGCTTGGCCAGACTTACTACATTTTCGTTATCCATCTTGTCCTGCGTCCTTTCACTTCAGTGCGTATTTATCCTTATACTCTTCAAAGAACTTCTTGTACATCTCGTTTTCCCTGAATTCCGGCATGCTGTGGAATTCATGCTTCCATCTTTCTCCCGTTACCGAGTCGAGGATGTCCACGGCGACATTGCTGCAGTGGTCCGAAATGCGCTCGTAATCCGTGAGCAGATCCGTGAACACGAATCCGATCTCGAGCGTGCACTCCTGTCTGCTCACCCTTTCTATGTGGTTAGCCTTGATGTCATCGCACAGATCGTCTATCACTTCCTCGAGCGGATCTATTCTCAGGGCCTTTTCCGTATCATCGCTTTCAAAAGCCTCGACGGTCAGCCCGGTGACCTCCTTTATCGCCTCCTCGAGGACCGTCAGTTCCGTGTCCGCGGCTGCCGGGAGCTCGAGTTTCTTTTCATATATCTCTTCGACGGACTCGCCCACGTTCTTTGCGTGGTCGGATATCCTTTCGAAATCCGACAGCACTCTCAGGAATTTGCTTACCTCCGACGACTGCTCTTCATCGATGTCCTCTGAGGTCAGCCTGAACAGATAGCTGCCCAGTTTGTCCTCGTAGCGGTCGAGCACTCCTTCGAGATCGAAAACTCTTTTGATACCGTCTCTGCTGTATTCGCGTCTTACCGCGATGGCCGCCGCTACGCTTTCTCTCGCCTTTTCGGCCATCGAATCTATGACTGTCCTGCTCTGGGTGATGGCAAGAGTCGGGTGCATCAGGAATCTCGGCTCGAGCCTGTCCATGTCCGCCTTCTCCGCAGCAGCCTCCTCGCTTTCAGGGAACAGGGCGCATACAAGCTTCTCAAGAAGTCCGATGAACGGCGCCAGCAAAAGGACCACGGCGAGCCTGTACATCGTGTTTACAAAAGCGACAGCTACCATGTTCATTTTGGCGTCCATGAAGCTGAAGTGGAACACAGCGTTCAGGATATAGAATATCCCTCCGACCAGAACGGCTCCGAGCACATCTATTATGAGATATACGAAGGCCGTCCTCTTGCCGTTGGTGCTCGCGCCGAGAGCGCTCAGCATGACAGGAACCGACGCTCCGATGCCTATACCCATGAGTATAGGGAAAGCCATATCGAACTCCACCGCGCCGGTGACCGCAAGTGCCTGCAGTATACCTACAGCCGCGCTCGCGCTCTGGATCACCGCCGTTACCAGGATACCTATCAGCACTCCGAGCAGCGGGTTCGTAAAGCTGGTCATCATGCGGATGAAGTTCTCATCCTCCCTGAGAGGCACGATCGCGCCGGACATCATGCTCATCCCGTACATCAGCACAGCGAAGCCAAGCATGATGCCTCCGATGTTTTTCTGCGACGTTTTCTTCGAGAACATCCACAGTATGATCCCGATCAGAGCAACAACGCCTGTAAGTATCTCGGTGCTGAAGACTGAAGCGATGCTCGAGCCCGAGCCGCCGAGGCTGTTGAGACAGAGTATCCATCCTGTGATGCTGGTGCCGAGTATGGCTCCGAGCACTATGCCTATGGCCTGACGCACCTGCATCATGCCGGAGTTTACAAAACCGACCACCATTACGGATGTAGCGGATGACGACTGTATGACCGCGGTCACTCCCGTTCCGAGGATTATTCCCTTGATCGGATTGCCCGCAAGTCTGTACAGTATGGTTTCCATCTTGCTCCCGGCGACCTTTTTGAGCGAGTCTCCCATCACCGACATTCCGAAGAGGAACATGGCGACTCCGCCGAGGAGCGAAACTATGTTTCCAGCGTCCATTAATTATCCTTTCTACTGTATTATCTTTATCCTGCCTTCTCCGTACGGATCGGAGTACTGATCCCCGATCACCCCGCCGAGCGGTCCCTTTATGTAATCTATCAGCGACATGTAATCGAGTCCGCAGCCTGTGTTTATCAGTGTCGCGCCATCGAACATGGTGCAGCCGTCTCCGTGCTCCGTCAGTACGTATACGCTGCCTGAGACAGTGTATTTTGCCGACGGATCTATCACTTTGCCGCCGACCTTCACATTTCTGACTCTGCGGGTACCGCTTACGCCCGTGAACATCCCTTCATCATCCTTCGTGCAGGGAGAAGGCGTGTTCACATCGACCTCATATGTAAGCCCCGACACCTGCAGAAAGGCTCCTGACTCACTTGGTATGGACCTGGCGCCCCATTCAAGGGCGTCGAGTATCTGCTGACCGGTGGCCTCGACAATGCACATGTCCTTGCAGAACGGATAGATCTCCAGGATATCGCCGTATGTGATATCCCCTTTCTTCAGATCCGCGCGTACATTGCCGGAGTTTACGATCCCTATGTCCGCGCCCAGCTGTATCCTGGCTGCATCAGCGCAGAAGTCGCCCATATTCGTTTCGGCGAATCTGACTACCCTGAGCGGCTTGCCGCCGGAATCCTTCTCGACCGGATCGTATATCGTCAGATGGCAGACCGGACAGCAGGATCATGATTATTACTGCCGCCGTGCACGCGACTGCGATGACAAATGATCTCAGTATCTTCTTTTTGTCCACTGCGGCTCACCGTCTTTTGATGTCACTCATCCCCGCGCTTCTCTGCCGCCGGAGGTTTCTCTCCCAGCCGCCTGGCCAGATTTTTTTCAAACTGCAGCTTGATGAGCGCTGCCACCGGAACGGCAACGAGCATTCCTACTATGCCGCCTACGCTTCCGCCCGCGATAAGCGCGACTATGACAAGCACCGGATGCACTTCGACATTGCTGCTGAGCATCCTCGGATTGATGATGTTGCCGTCGATGAACATCACGACAAGGAGGATGATGCCGCCGATGAGCAGATGACGCACCGAACCCTCGGCAAGGCATACTATTATAAGCGAACCGAAGCCCACGACCGGGCCGACATAAGGCACAAGATTGCCGATCCCGGTGAGTATGCCTATCACCGCGGCATACGGCACTTTCGCTATGAGGAGCGCTATGGACACCATCGCACCGACGAGAAGAGCATCCATGGCCTGTCCCCTGATATATCCGGAAAACACCTTGTCGGCGTCCGCGACGAAGCTGCGGAGCCTGGCTCTTGTCTTTTCATCCGTATACGCGTCGAGCACCCTGCCCCAGTAGACCCGGATATCCTCGTCAAGAAGAAAGTAGATCGCGAATATCAGGGCGAAGAGTATGGTCGTCGCGCCGTTCTTTACTCCGCTGAATATCTTTCCAAGCATGTCGCCTATGCTGCCCAGGTTGATATTCATGCTCGCGAGCTGATCCTGTATAGTAGTCCAGAACTTCGAGAACTGATCGGTCAGTATGGCTATATACTCCTTGTACGCAGCCGGATTGAAGGCAGAGAGGCTCCTGGTCACTGTGACTGCGATCACCCCGAGGATAAGTCCGACAGCCATGAAAACGATGACGAACACGATTATCACGGCTGCGGCTCTTGCCGCCTTCGGCTTGCCGAGCGGGCCAAGAAGCTTAGTCTCAAAGAAACGCACAGGCGGGCTCAGCAGATAGGTGAATACCAGTCCGAGCACAAGAGGCTTCAGTACAGCAAAAACGAACGACAGTATGCTGCCGGTCTTGCCTGCCAGATACCAGATCATGATGCCCAGCACAAATATTATCAGAGCGGTCTTTATCACATAGGCCGCTATGAGCGAGTACTCTTTATTGTAATACTTCTCCAGCCACTTCATTTATTTCTCCTGTTTTTGTCCTGAAGCCTTTAGAACTTATTGTATCATACAGGTCCTGCTGTGCTCTACAAATTGTGACCTTGTACTGAAATAAAAATCCCCGTTTTGATTTACGGGGATCCACATCTTAGCAACGGATATTATCAGTCAATAACGGTCCTGAACGGGCCCTTTACGATGTTCTGCACATGATAGCAACGCTGACAGTATCCAATGTAATAATACAGCTTTGCTCCGCCCGCGGCATCGACCCTTATGACTCCGAGAGTCTCGTGACCGCACTCTTCACAATCCTGTATGACATTTTCCCTCAGTACTGTGTATTTATACTCGCCGTCATTCCCGGAAACTGCGTTGAAGATCCTTTCGATATCGCCTCCGAGGCGTTCGATCAGTTCCCTGCTGTCCATCATGTTTTACGCTCCTTGTCTATCCTCTTCTTCTTATGTTTTTTCGAAACAATTATAGCGTCTCACAGACGCGATAACAAATGCTTTCAGTCGAACTCCATCCGCATCTGTCCGGAATCCTGCTCCCTTATGAGCCGGATCTGCGGTCTGTCAAGAAAGGCGGACATGCTTTCGCTGTCCGTTATCCACGGCCTTATCTCATCCCTGCCGATCATCACAGGCATCCTGTCATGCACAGGCTTCATGGACTCATTTGCGTCTGTCGTGAGTATGGTATATCTCGGAGTCCCCTGCTCCTCGCGCCAAAAGCCCGCCATGAGTATCAGGCCGCCTTCAGGCTGCGTGAATCTGAACCTTGCTTTGTACGGGTCCCATTCGTAGAAGCCGCTTGCCGGGATGATGCAGCGGCGGTTCATTATGCTGTCGCGGAACAGGTTCCTGTCCCTTGCCGTTTCGGACCTGGCGTTGATGATCAAGCCCTTTTTATACGGGTTGCCGAAGCCCCATCGCATGCTGCCGGCCGCCAGATCATTTCCCCTCTGATATATCACCGCGGATGCATCCGAAGGACGGATGTCGCGTCCCGGCTCGAGCTTCAGATCCACTGCGGCTTCTATGCCCTGTGAATCCAGCAGATCCTGCATCCGTTCGCGTATCTCATCTTCGTAATAATATCTGCAGCACATCACATCTCCTCAGTCACTGCCGCTGCTTCATCTGATCTGCACCGAACATTTTGCCGAGCGATCCATATCATCATGGAGATCTATCCGAATATCTCCTTTGCGAGATCGAATACCTTCGCGCATTCCTGCGGGAAGACCTTCTCATGCCTTTCCATCCTGGCTGCAGGATCGAACAGCGTCCACTCCCAGTCTGTCTTGCTGTAGTCCTTCAGCTGCAGGGTCTCTCCGCTTACGAATATCTCAGCCGGACCGACGAAATTGCTGAAGGTCTGCCTGTAGTCCCTCATCATCTTCATGTACATGTCGTCCGGCGCGTTGCTGGTCATGATCAGCAGCACCGGTACCGGGTGCTCGTTGCAGCACGGCTCATCCAGCTTGTATGTCAGGTTCTGGAATATGAGGCGCTCGTAAAGCGCTCTGAACGACGCAGTCAGTCCGGACAGGTAGTTCGGCGATCCGATGATCAGTCCGTCAGACTCGCGTATGGCATCCAGCACCGGCGTCAGTCCGTCCCTGCAGACGCAGTGCCCCTTGAATTTCTCTTTCTTGCATCCGAAACAGGATATGCAGCCCGTATACTTCTCGAGCCTGAAGAGGTCGAACCTCTCCACTGCCGCACCGGCAGCCTCCGCTCCCTTCGATGCCTCCGCGATCAGAGTATCCGTGTTCCAGCCCATCCTCGGGCCTGCGTTCACTGCTACGATCTTTTTTGCCATTTTCATCCTCCTTAGTCTCTTCCTGAAATCATCTCAGTTCTTTTCCCATAAGGATCACCCTGTCCTCACGGGTGAATCCGTACTTCCCGTAGAATTCAGGCAGGAAGCCTTCCGCGCCGGTTATGAGGTTGACGCCGGCCATGCCGCGCTTTTCCATCTCCGCGATGCATCTCTCAAGCAGAGTCTTCGCTATGCCCCTTCCCTGGAAAACAGGATCTACAGCAAGATCGTTGATCTCGAAGACCCTGCCGTAGTGGAAGAGCATCGACGTGCCGAGTATGAAGCCCGCGCTGTCTAGTAACCGAACACCTCTTTTGCGCGCTGCATGTTTTCTCGTATCTTTACCTCGAACGGACATCTGGTCTCGCACAGTCCGCACTGCAGGCAGTCTCCCGCGTGACGGGCCAGTGCCTTGTAGTGTCCGCTCTCAGTATCAGGGACTCTGAACTCCGCAGAACCCTCCTTTATGCCGTTCGACTCGTTGTGCGCAACGGCAAGGTTCAGGAACTTCGTGACGTCCGCTATATTGATCTCCGCCGGACACGGATGGCAGTGCGTGCAGTACATGCAGTGCCCGCTCCAGCTCACCCTCGGGAAATTCGCGAAGGCTTCGGCATAGTCGCGCTCCTCAGGCGAAGTCTCGCAGTATGCGATGCTCTCAGCCAGCTGCTCAGGATCCCTCGCTCCGGAGCACACCGTTGCCACAGCCGGTCTCGAAAGCGCGTAACTTATGCACTGAGGGACCGTAAGCGCAGCTCCCGCCGGCGATAGCTCCTCGCTCAGGATGTCTCCGCCCGCGAAGGCCTTCATGACGGTGATGCCCACACCCCTGCTCTCGCAGAATTCATAAAGGCGCTGTCTTTCGGGATCCATGTTCCTGAAGCCGCCCTCATACACCTCGTCCGCCCAGAGGTCGTCAACGTTCTCGGTGCCCGGCAGCATGTCGTAGACATAGTTCACGCTGAACATCAGCACTTCGATGTCACCCTCTTCGATCGCTTACATGGCGACCTTCGGATTGTGCGAAGAAAGCCCGATGTGGCGGATCTTCCCCTCGGCCTTCAGTTTACGCGCATAGTCAACGATCCCGTTGTCCTTTATGGCCTGCCAGTCGCTGTCGGCGTCGCAGTAATGGATCATCCCGACATCGATCCAGTCCGTGCCGAGCCTTTCGAGGGAGTCCTCGAACGCCGCCTTCACATCATCAAGGTCGCGGCTCCTCTCATACTGGCCGTTCTTCCATACCGAGGATATGTGCGACTGGATGATGAACTTCTCCCGTCTGCCTTTGAGAGCCTCGCCCAGCGCGGACCTCGCTTCAGGATCCGGCGAGAACAGGTCGAAGTAATTGACTCCCGCTTCTTCCGCCATGTCGAGGAAGCTCTTCGCGTTGCTCTTGTCTTCGACGAATGCCTCGCAGCCGAGCGCGATCACGCTCACCTCAAGGCCCGTTTTTCCGAGTTTTCTGTATTCCATGCTTTTCACCTCTTGTATTTGGATGTTCACAGATTCCAGGTACCCCGCCCCTCTCTGGCGAATAACAGGTATCTGATCAGGTCCTTCTGGTACGGTATGAAGCTGCCGTCATCTATCATCGCTTCGATCTCTTCTTTCGACGCCCACCGTGCATCAGCGACCTCTTCCTTCTGCAGCTCCAGTCCGTCGATCGGGCAGTCCATTTCGACCGTATAGAAGTCATCGAATCCATCGTGGAAATTCACCGTAATGACAGGCCTTCTGTCGCTGAAATCGATGTGCAGTCCCAGTTCTTCGAGAGCCTCACGCTTTGCGGCGCTGCGGCTGTCATCGCCTGCGCTTGCTCCGCCGCCGACGCTCACATCCCAGTATCCCGGCCAGCGGACGATGTCGTCGGCCCTTTTCTGGATCAGCATCTCGCCTTTGCTGTTGAAGATGCATACGTGGACGACCATCCTGTATGTATCCTCCGGCAGCTTCTCTCCGCGGACAGCAGTCATGCCGGTATGCTCGCGGTCAACAGTGTACAGATCTATCAGTTCTTTCATTGCAGATCCTCCCATGCAAAAAGTATAGCACAAACAATTGCCCAAAAAGGTTCAGAGGAAAGGTTCAGAGAGAAAATTGCCGGGAATTTGCCGGGGCCTGTCTCATTATAGGCTGCATAGATGTAAATACTGTGGAAGAAATAACTGATGACGGGGTATAATCACATATGACAGATCCACGCGGATCCATAATGACACCCAAATAAGGTAATGAAAATGGCAGATAAGGAAGTCAGAAAAGACGATGGCTATACTCAGGAGTTCACTCTGGACGAACTTGAAAATGTATCCGGAGGAGAACAGCGTGAAAAGATCTCCAACGAAAAAAAAGAAAAAGGGAAGAGCAAAGCTCGAGAGTAAGCTAACTGAAGTTAACGGGGCCTGACCCCGTTTTTCTTTTTAGTTATCCACAGTATCTCCGGCGGGTCGCTGCGCTGGTTCAGCATGTTCACATATGCCGCGTGATACTGTTTCGGGTCGAGCGCCTTTGCCCATTCCATGACGCGCTGCTTTTCTGTCCTGCCCTCGTCATGGCCGTCGTACATCACGACTGTAAGTATGCCACCCGGGCGGAGCGTCCTGAGAGCGCACGCCAGACCTTCGAGTGTCTCATCAGCCGTCGTGGTGATGCTGTGGTCCCCGCCCGGCAGATATCCGAGATTGAATACAGCAGCGGACGCGCTGCCTTCGGGAACGAAATCGTTCACCGAAGTAAAGGACTCCTTCAGGACGCGCACGTTTGAAAGCCCGTTTTCACGCAGTCTGTCTTTTGTGCGGCGGATCGCTTCCTCCTGTATATCGAAGGCATACACGCAGCCGTCCCTGCCGGCAGCATTCGCCAGCGCGACAGTATCCTGCCCCGCTCCGCATGTCGCGTCAATGACAGTGTCTCCTTTATCTATGTACGACAGCGTGACCGACATGGCCAGACCTGTCGTCCTTGTGATCAGATTTATCTCTTCCATACGGATCTTACGCTCTCCTCATGAGCGACGGGTCCTCGCTGCTGTCCCGGTATTCAGTGCAGACAGCACCCTGAAGCATGGTTTATACAAAAGCAGCACGGACACGAAGCTCGACGCCGCGAGTATCAGCTCGAAGGTGATGTCCGCCGCCAGATACGCGCCTATGCTCACATGCATCACTATCACCCCCGGGATCGCCATGATCCAGCAGTAGAGGAACGAGAAGAGCGCGCTCAGAAACGCCAGACGCAGCGGATCATTGACGCCTTTGAACACCGTGCACAGCAGCAGCGGTATAAGCGCCCAGCCGACATACTGGAACGGCACGAAAAGCAGGCCCATATTCCCCATGATGATATTATCGAGCAATATATATACCAGCAGAATAAAAAGGGTCTTTTTCTCCCCGAACGCCTTCGAATACAGCACGATCAGAAAGACGGTCAGGCTCACGTTCGGGATGAATGCCAGCAGCTCCTTCTGGACGAGAAGTATCGCCGCAAAGACTCCTATCAGCACTATGTCTTTCGTCGAGAGTTTTCCTGTCTGCATGTCTTTCCCTTGTCCGCTATCTCACGGCTTTTATCACGATCTTCGCTATCTTCTTCACCTTCGGATTCTTCACTGTTTCCGCGGCAGTGACCGCAACGATGGTCGCGGCTCTGCGAACGTTCTTGTCCCGGGCCAGCACTTTTGCAGTCTCCAGAGCTTCAGGCGCTTTCTGCTTCACGATAAAAGCTCCCTGCTCGGCTTTCTTTTTTACTGTTTTCCCTGCTTTTTTTGCGGCATGGGTCACCTTTTTCTCAGGCTTTCCCTTGCAGTCCGGACATATCCTCAGTCCTTCGATATCCTTCAAAGGCCGGTAGCATTTTGCGCAGACAAAGACCAGCGGCGTGCCGCACTTTCTGCAGTAATGATCATCCGTGCCGTACTTCTTCTTTTCCATGAAATCCGGGCAGTTTACATTAGGGCAGCCTTTTATCCGCCTGTCTTTTTTTGCCATGGGCACCCCCTTTCTATCTCCCTGATCTCTTCTTCAGTTCAGTGTATTTCTCTGCGCTTCCCTTCGCCAGTTCGACAGGGTACTTCGCCTCGTTCTTTGACATCTTGTCGTTCACTATCTCATCCTCATCGAGGCCCAGCTCGTCGAGCATGTTGCGGCAGTATACCATCACATCGGCAAGCTCCTCTTTGACATGCCCGAGGTCGTAGTCAGTATCGCTCCACTGGAAGCATTCGAGAAGCTCATTGGCCTCGATCGATATGCTCTTGGCGAGATTCGCCGGCGTATGGTACTGCTCCCAGTCTCTGTCGGAAGTGAATCTCCTTATCCTGTCTATAGTTTCCTGTTTCATAGCCTGTGGTACCGTTATCAGGGGCATGTCTAAAGGCCTGAAGCGAGCTCGCGGATCTGATCCAGCTTTGTATCCGGACCGCCCTCAGCACCGTTTGCAGTGATTATGCCCATGTCCTTCAGGCCGGTATACTCGAGCATGGCCTTATATGTCCATATTGCTCCGTCATACACGCCCGGGGATGCCGAGCTCAGCAGCAGAGCTGCCTTTGTGGCCTTCGCCGGCTTTCCTATGCAGTAGATCCTCTGTATCGCCGCCATCATCTGCGCTGACATCCCGAAATAATATACAGGCGACGCGTATACGATCATATCGCTTTCAAGATATGCCGGCATCACCTTTTCCATGTCATCCTGCTGGATGCACTTTCCTTCGCCCTTTGTGTGGCAATACTCGCAGCCCTTGCAGCCGGCGATATTCATCCTGCCGACGTGTATCGTCTCTACCTCATGCCCCGCCGCCTCAGCAGCTTCCGCAAACGCTTTTGCCATGGCTGCAGTACTGGCAGTTCTCGGACTTCCGTTTAAAATCGTGATCTTCATGATAATCCTCCTCTTATCCTTATTCGCCCCGCAGGTATCTGCGCAGCTCCTCCCTGTCTTTGCGCTCCAGCGAATCCCTGCCGTACATCCCCGACAGATTCTCCATGTGATGACGGAATTCGTGGCGGACAACCTCCCTGAGCCTGTCTTTCAGCTGTTCATCGCTCATCCACCGGCATGTCCTCGCAAAAGAACCGTAGTATATGGTTATCCTGTTGCCCAGATGCGATCTGTGGTACTCACCCATTATAACCAGGTCATCGCCTCTTTTCGAGTGCGGCGATATCTTTGTCTCCTCCGCGAGTTGGACTCCGTGATGCAGTTCTCTGAAAAACTCATCCGGCAGCTCGTCGCACACTTCCTTAAGCATTTCGAAAAAAATGTCTATGCCGGTCATGCTTTACGTACCCTTCTGAACCAGGCCGGCCGCCCGGGCCGCGAATATCAGTACATATATTTTACGCGTCAGACGCTGACACGGCAAGCAGCCGGATATAAGTAAAGGCCGCCTCTTGCGAGGCGGCGCGCAGATATCCTGAAAATGCTCTGCAGGGTATTTCCCGCCAAGAGAGCCGTGCAGATATACTGCTACGCGATGATCATGTGCGTTAATGGCTTTCTGTATGTAGACCAGATCGATGAGTTCTGCAGAGAAAGCGTACTTACTCTGTACTACGATGATCTGTCATTCAAAATGGGATACACAGCTCTTTCATCGCTCCTGAAAGAGCTTGGGATGAAAGGTCATCCTGTCAAAGCATTCGAGCAGATGCTCATAGACGAATGCTCTGGTGATGTAGCGATCGATGGTCACGTCGTCCGCTCAGTCTCAGAAAACAACGATCTGTCTGAGCCGGGCTACATGTTAGAGCCCGCTTAAATCAGCCATATATAGAGTGGTTATTTAATCTGGTCTCTAACAACACCTACTACTTTCTTGAAAATCGAGGTATTAAAATAGGGGTTCTTTAAACACGATAAACCCCTCTCTTTTCTTTTTTTTGAAAAAGTCTGAGCCCTCTCAACTACTACTATTTAGAAATAATCATTTTCAAACAAAAAAAGGAAGAGCAATCCTGCCCTCCCATCCGCAGTGATTTTTTAATATTGTCTATGTTTTACTCAGTGAAGCGTTTCTCAAAATTTCCGTATATCCTTGTGCCCTCGTTGACTGTCACGAACGCGTCAGGGTCGACCTCCCGGATGACGCTGAGCAGATGAGGCAGTTCATACTTCGACACCATGGTGGTCAGAACATATGTATCCTCATCAGTGTATCCGCCTGCTCCCTTCCAGTATGTAAGACCCCTCCTTATCTCAGAAATCACCTTGTCCGTAATGCCCTCCTTCTTGGTGAATATGAGCACCTGCACATTGATGTTCTGAGTGTGCTGATAATCGAGAGCTATGGCGTTTATCACAGCATAGATCATCGAGTACACGACAGTCTGTATATCGAAGAGGAAAAAACAAATGCCGTATATCACGGTATTGATGGCGATGCTTATCCTTCCGACGCTGAAATTCGGATGAGTTTTTGAGAGCACCATGCCGATGATGTCCTGGCCCCCTCCGGATGTGCCCCCTCTGAGCACGATCCCTGCTCCTGTGCCGGAAACGATGCCTCCTACGAGGCAGGCCGTGAGGTAGTCATCGAATATCGGCTTTTTTACTACAGGCACCAGTGTCATTGCAAGCGAAGCTATGCCGATCGATGCTATGGTGGTGATGCAGAACTCCCTGCCAAGGTGTTTGTAGGCAAGGGCGAAGAGCGGGATATTGATGACAAAGTAGATGATGCCGAGGTAGTTGACGCCCGGAATCTGCGGCACATGCAGAATATTCAGAAGAAACATCCTGATGAGCATCGAAAGGCCCGTGAACCCGCTGCTGTAGAGATTCATCGGTGTTATTATGACATTTACGCCTATCGCAAAAATGATATTGCCGGCTATGACCAGCAGGATCCGGTGGATCAGATGCTTTCTTTTGGCCGGTGTGTCAAATCTTTCTGTAAGATGCATACTATCTTAAAAATGTTCTATTTATAGATTTAACAGTATTCTTCATACTGTGATTATATATTATCAGCAGACAGCTCATCCATATTATTTACAATAATGCGCCGACCTCGAGACCATGCATATGACCGGAGAAGCAGGACCATTTACTGCGATATACTTTCTGGCATGGAGGGACAGCCCTGCCTCAATATTGTTATTTGAGTGATTATAGTTTACGGAAATAATCTCTTAGCTCATCTTCGTTGTGAAGAACGACCTCAGGCGCTCCGTAAAGCATTACATTATCGTATCCGTCAATAAATGAGCGCGCATCGGTCTTGTATCCTATGCATCGTTTTCCTTTGGCATAACAATATCCTAACTCAAAGCAGGCACCTTCGTCAGGAACTCTTCCATCAAACAAAAACAAAACAGCATCGCACCAATCCATATGCTCGCAGTCAAGCCTGAAAAGATACTTCCTTTTTGGAAGGCCATCGATTTTTTCCGGAAGATCTGCCACACAGCCTCCCTCTCGCTGAGGGAGAAAAGTTTCGTGGCCACATGCTCTGACAATATTGTCTATTTGAATATTAAACTGTCGTTCTCCCTCTGAAAACAGAGGAGCAGCAATATAAACTTTCATCAATACCCCCTTTAAACTATATCCGCTTTTAGTTTAGTCTAATACGACCTCCGGAAAATTACATCACTATATTACCACTATACCATAACTCTCTATATTTAATATAGCCTGCTCAAACCCGGGCATGTAAGTCCTCTGTACAGGAGCGCACCTGCTTATTTATGAAACTACTGTGAGCTCCGCTGTTGATTGCAGAAATGGCTCTAACAGTACGAATAAAAGCATAAGAAAAAGTCGCAACTCTCGCGATTGCAAGATATTACGACTATTTTGGTGGAGCGTACGAGGCTCGAACTCGTGACCTCCTGACTGCCAGTCAGACGCGCTCCCAGCTGCGCTAACGCCCCTTATGAACGGCTCGTGCGCAACTGCTCTGACTTCACTGCCGCTTGTCAGTCGCAGGCGCACTGCGTATAGAAAGTTCCATGGCTCCGGACTCGCCTTGCGACGAGCCGGTCGCCAGGACAATTTCTCATGGTGCGGATGAAAGGATTCGAACCTTCACGATGTTACTCACACGGACCTGAACCGTGCGCGTCTGCCAATTCCGCCACATCCGCATATTTTGTGGCGTGCTCTTTCAGCACGCCACATAGTATACACTATTGAAACGCAGTTGTCGAGAATAAGTTTTTATTCTTCGTCGAGGTCTGACATGATGGCATCGAATTCAGCAGCAGCCGCATCGAATTCTTCTTCACTTTCGATCTCCAGGATCTCGAATTCGTCGTCATTGATCTGCTTATATCCGTAGATATATACATCATCCGTCCCGTCATCCGGCGCGAGGGCGATATACTCCTTGTCGCCAAGCTCGAATGTTCCCATCACATAGCAGTCAACTGCTGTGTCGTCGTCAAATTCCAGAGTAATGATATCTTCCTCCTCTTCTTCGACGTTTACGTTCTTGATATCCTCAGCCATAAAGCAAATCTCCTTTCCTGAAATGCTTCTTAAATATACCATGGAAAGACGTCAATTATCAAGATTGCCGTCAGAAGCCGCAAAGAATTCCACCACGCTCTCGGCCACTTTCGAATTCAGCCCTCCGGTCTTCATCAGTTCTTCATAGCCCGCTTCCTTTATAGCCTTCATGCTTCCGAATCTCTGCAGCAGCTCCGCCCTCCTTTTCGGTCCTATGCCCGGGATATCTTCGAGCGCCGACTTTATCATCTTCTTACCCTTGACACCCGACATATATGTGATCGCGAAGCGGTGGACTTCCTCCTGTATCGTACCGCAGTAGCTGAAGAGCAGCCTGTTATCCCTGAGGTCTATCTCATGTCCGTCATCGAAGACCACTGCCCTGGTGCGGTGAGAGTCGTCCTTGGCAAGGCCGACCACCGGTATCGCTATCCTGAACGCGTCGAGCACCGACTTTACCGCGTGCACCTGTCCCAGGCCTCCGTCTATGAACATGATATCCGGATATGTGCTGAAGCCCTCGTCTCCCTTTCTCGCGCGCTTGAGTCTTCTGTACATTACCTCGCGCAGGCTCCCGTAGTCATCGCCTTCAGCCGTCTTGACTTTGAACTTCCTGTAGTCGTTCCTTACCGGCTTCCTGCCCTCGTATACGACCATGCCGCCGACCGTGTCAAGACCGTTGAAGTTAGATATGTCGTAAGCCTCGATCCTGTATTCTCTCTCGTCGTCATCGGCGATGAGAACCGGCGCGCTGCCGCTGATCTTCGAAGCGTATTCTATGAGGCCGGCTATCTCCTTCTTAAGGGCTTCCCTTCTTTCGGCCTCGCGGTCAGCCTTCTCATCGAGCGTGCCCGCTAGCTTTACGGAATCATCCAGAGCCAACCTCAGAAGAGCCTTCTTCTCTCCTCTTTCGGGCACGGCGATCCTCGTCTTGTGCATCACGTCTGAGCCTGCCTCAGCATTGCCTGCGTTGATGCTTTCCAGGAACCCCTCGAGCAGTTCCTCGTCTTCTATGTGGAACGGGAGCAGTATCTCCCGCGGCAGGGCAGACAGTTCCGGATAGTGCTGCTTTATGAACGAGGAAAGGATATCCCTTTCGCCTCCTGTGAATTCCCCCATCAGATATGTGATCTCGCGGCCGGTCATCCTGCCGTCCCTGACCTTGTACTGAGCGACGACTGTCGTCCTGCTCCCCGTGACAGGCACTAGTATGTCCGCGTCCCTGTCGCCTATGACGGTAGCCCTCTGGGTCTCTCCGAGCGACCTCATCGAATTCATGTAGTCCCTGTATTTCGCAGCGTCCTCATATCTCATCTCCTCTGACGCCTGTTCCATCTTTGCCCTGACCTTCGCCATGGCAGCACGGTCCCTGCCGCTCAGGATCTCGATCACCTCATCGATGTCCTCCATGTACCCGGCATGATCCGCCCCGTCCACGCACATGCCCGGACATTTTCCGATGTAGTAATTCAGGCAAGGTCTGACTCCCTTTCTGAACTCCTGCTGCCTGCACTTCTTGAAGCGGTACATCTCATCGATCATGGCGAGAATGCGCTTCACGGCGCCGCCGTCGGAGTACGGGCCGAAGTATCGGTTTCCGTCCCTCAAAAGCCTCCTGGTGCTGAAGACCCTCGGCCACTCTTCGGATACCGTTACCTCGATGTACGGGTATGATTTGTCATCCTTGAGAAGCACATTGTAGCGCGGCATGTACTTCTTGATGAGATTGCATTCCAAAAGGAGAGCCTCCATCTCCGTAGCACAGCTTATGTACTCGAACTCCGCTATGTTGGAGACCATGGCTCTCACCTTGGGATCCGCCTGCGAAGTCTTTCTGAAGTAGCTCCTGACGCGGTTGCGCAGATTCACCGCCTTTCCTACGTAGATCACCTCGCCCAGGCTGTCCTTGTGCATGTATACGCCCGGTGTAGTCGGGAGTTTTTTCAGTTCATCCTCTATAACGAACATCACTTGTCCCGGCCTTTCTCATCGCTCCCCTGAACTTCCTTAAGACTTTCTTTCCGTACACTGGTCGTGCGCAGAGGGATCCCGTCATAGCCGTAGCCTGTCCAGTTGCGCCTCTTTCTGTCCTCGTCGACCTCGAGCTGTTTTCTCGCGATCTCTCTTATCTTTGCTTTTCGCATGGCTTCGGCTCTCTTCGCCCGGCGCCTCTTCACGCTCAGCACCCTTATTATGAAAGCCAGGATGAGGAGGATGACCATGGAAATGATCACGGCAGCAAGGTTGGATATATACCACTGTGAAGGCGGCCAGCCCGCGCCGATCTCCTTATGTGTCACCAGATCCACAGTACCCTTCAGCTCGTCGGCGACATATATCCTGAATTCTCCTACCTTCTCCCCTTCTTTGAGCGGAGCCTGGAGATTGTCCAGCATGACCACCTGCGTCTGTATGAGCTTGTCGCTGCCTTCAGGAGGTACATACGCGTAGCCCTTGGTCTCCGTGTATCCGGCGACTCTTGTCCACACGCCGCCCTTTACTCTGGCGGTACCCATTCTCTTGCCGGCCTTGACTATGACATTCTTTTCGGCTCCGGCGTCTCCGTATTCCAGAAGGCTCCTGGCCTCGGCGGCGGCAAGAGCCGGATCCGAGTCCATGAGAATGGCTACCATCTCCATGCCGTCCTTCATGGATATGGCTGCGTATTGCATGGATGCAGAAGGCTTATCCAGCACTCCTCTTATACCGCCTTTTATGTACTTATAGGTCTGATCAGGACTGCCCGCCAGCAGCGGATTGCAGCTGACCAGTTCTATCTCTCTTTCGTTTTCTTTCGTAGATGCCCTAACGATCACGCTCTTCTTTTTCAGAAGGTACTTGATCCTCTGGTATCTTATCGCTGCCTGCGCTATGACCGCGCAGTCCTTTGCAGTCGAATACTGTTTATCCGCGTATGTCCCTCCCGGATTGATGAACTGTGTATCCATGATATCCAGCTCCATGCACTTTGAGTTCATCTCGTTGATGAATATCTCTCTGGAGGACGCACTGTATTCAGCGAGCGCTTCCGCGGCCTGAGAGTCCCCCGCCACAAGCATGGCGCTGAGAAGGTCCCCGACCGTCACGGTCTCTCCCTCTTTGAAAAGCGTCCCCTCCTCCGCGAGTTCGGACGATATGACCACTGTGTTTTTCAGCTCGTCCTCGTTATACATGTTGTCGATGGCGACCATGGCTGTCATGAGCATCGTCATGGCTCCCGGCTGCATCTTTCTTTCGGCATGGCCCTGCGCTACTATCTGGCTGGTCGACCCGGACATGACGATCCAGGAAGAAGCGCTCATCTGAGACAGCGCTGCTTCCGCCGGCTGCTCCTGGACCGGCTGTTCCTGCGCCGGCTGTTCCTGGACCGGCTGCTCCTGCGCCGGCTGCTCCTGAACCGGCTGCTCCTGCGCCGGCTGTTCCTGAACCGGCTGCTCCTGTGCCGGCTGTTCCTGAACCGGCTGCTCCTGGACCGGCTGCTCCTGCGCCGGCTGTTCCTGCGCCGGCTGTTCCTGCGCCGGCTCATTGTCTTCGGCAAATGCAAAAAACGCACTATAACTGATGGTGGTCACCAGTATCAGCATCAGCGATATGATGGCCACCATCAGTTTTTTCATTCCGCTTGTGTCGATCTTTTTCAACACCTGAATTTCTCCGCTAAGTTTTTTACTTCGCGTTCTCTGCTTCGAATTCCTTCATGTAAGCGATCAGAGCATCCACGCCTTCCTCAGGGAACGCGTTGTATACCGAAGCTCTCATGCCGCCGGCATTTCTGTGGCCCTTGAGGTTGATCATGCCTCTCTCCTTCGCGCCTGCGATGAACTTCTTGTCGAGTTCAGCATCGCCTGTAACGAAGGTGATGTTCATGAGGGATCTGTCTTCCTTGGCTACCGTCGGCTTGAAGAGCTTTGAAGAGTCAAGATAATCATAGAGCTTCTGAGCCTTGCGGACGTCCTTCTCGTGCATCGCCTTTACGCCGCCGTTTTCAAGCAGGTACTTGAATACTTCGCCTGCGACATAGATGGCGTAGCATGGAGGAGTGTTGTACATCGAACCCTTCTCGGCATGCGTCTTATAGTCGAGATAGATCGGTGTGCCTTCCGGAGCATGTCCTACGAGGTCCTTTCTGACGATGACGATGGTCACGCCTGCAGGAGCGACGTTCTTCTGGGCGCCTGCATAGATGAGGCCGAACTTCGTGACGTCGATCTCCTCGGAGAGGATGCAGGACGACATGTCGGCCACGAGCAGGTGGTCGCCGAAATCAGGGATCTCGTTGTAGTGAGTTCCGAATACTGTGTTGTTGTAGCAGATATATACATAATCTACGTCATCTCTGATGTCTTCCTTTGTTACCTTAGGAATATATGTATATACGGACTCCTCGGACGAAGCTACGCAGCGCGCGTCTCCGAATTTCCTGGCTTCTTCCCAGGCCTTCTTGCCCCACTGGCCTGCGACGATGTAGTCAGCCTTGTGGCTTCCCGTCATCAGGTTGATAGGGACCATCGAGAACTGCAGTGTGCCGCCGCCCTGAAGGAAGAGCACATAGTAGTCGTCAGGAATGTTCATCAGCTTGCGCAGATTAGCCTCTGCATCGTCGATGATCTTCTGATACTCAGCAGATCTGTGGCTCATCTCCATTACGGACTCGCCTGTTCCCTCGTAGTTGAGCATCTCAGCTGCGCACTTTCTGAGCACAGGCTCAGGAAGCACCGATGGGCCTGCAGAGAAATTATATACGCGATATTCATCAGCCATTGGTCTGTACCTCCGCATAATTATGCTTTAATAATTTTGAAAAATGGTTTTTTCGGGACCTTGTCCCAGCCTTTATAGTATACTTCAACACCATGCTTTAATCAATCAGAGCGAGTCAAAAGAATGCCTGATTCCTGACTCTTTTTTGCAGCTGCAACAGTCGCCGGCGCTGTTGAAAGCCCCTTCCCTTTGATGTAGAATGTACTCGTGAAGCGTCGCGTAATATCCCGCGTCGTGAAATAAAGACAATTAATTTTTCTTATCTTTTTACTTTACACGGAGGACGAAATGGATAAGTATTTCATCGGTACGCTCAACAACATCTCCCAGAAGGGACTCTGCAGACTCACTGACAAGTATGAGCTCACAGAGGACGTCGATAAGGCCAACGGCATCATCGTAAGATCTTTCAAGATGCATGACATGGACTTCTCGGACAACCTTCTGGCTATCGGAAGAGCCGGTGCGGGCGTCAACAACATTCCGCTCGACAAGTGCTCTGAAAAAGGCATCGTAGTATTCAACGCTCCGGGCGCCAACTCGAACGCCGTCAAGGAGCTCGCTGTTGCAGGCATGATCATGGGCGCCCGCAACATGTACGAAGGCATCGCGTGGGGACAGACTCTCAGCGGCGATGTGGCTGCAGACGTTGAAAAGGGCAAAAAGCAGTTCGCCGGAACAGAGATCGCCGGCAAGACTCTCGGAGTCATCGGTCTCGGAGCCATCGGAGCAAAGATCGCGAACGCGGCTGAGGCTCTCGGCATGAACGTTGTCGGATACGAAGCGTTCACACCGCATCCTTGCCTGACAGCTAAAGTCGATCTCAAGGACAGCGTCGAAGAGATGGTTCCTGAGTGCGACTTCATCACTATTCACGTTCCTTCCCTGCCGACGACAAAGGGCATGGTCAACAAGGACCTCATCGCAAAGATGAAGGACGGCGTTATCTTCATGAATTATGCCAGACCTGACCTCATCGTCGTGGACGACGTTATCGAGGCTCTCGAATCCGGAAAGATGAGAAAGTACATGACAGACCTTCTCGAGCCTGAATACATAGGCAAGAAGGGCATCGTTGCCACTCCGCATCTGGGTGCATCGACCGCGGAAGCTGAAGAGAACTGCGCCATCATGGCTACGGATCAGCTGATGGACTACCTCGATTTCGGAAACATCGTGAATTCCGTCAACTTCCCTAGAGTCACTCTCGAGAATCTCGGAGACGAGAGACACTGCTTCCTCGTCAAGTGCGACAAGACGGCCGAAGAGGTCGAGGCAAAGATGAAAGAGCACTACGGCAGCGCTCTCAAGGGCTTCGCGGGCGCCAAGAACAGAGCGAACGACTACGGCTACTTCATCGCTGACGTCGAAAAGGGAACCGCGCCGTTCAGCTGCGACTGCGTCATCAGATGCAGAGTACTGTAGGATATTCCGGCTGCGTCATCAGATGAAGAGTACTGCAGGATACTGCAAGCCGCGGCCGAAGTATCCGGGTCTGACTAAAACCTATAACAGAAAAAAGGGTGTAATTTGCAGAGGACTTCCTCTGAAATTACACCCTTTTTCTTGTTTCAGCATCGTTTTTGCTGCCGTTATTGCCTGCCGGGTGTAATAATTGACCCGAAAGCAAATGAAATACACCCGATTCCGTTTTCGCCTCGTAAACTGCCTTGAAAGCGGCAATCGGGTGTAAATTATTTAACTATCCGGCGGATGACCAGGATCGAACCTCCGAAGCCTCCCCCGATAAGCCTTACCGCCGCCGTATCGGGCTTTGTCCTGTATTCGGCGAGAGCTCTTGAGAGCCCGTTCTCATCGACTCCCGGCGGGACCACGTTCTCGAGAAGATTTTCCGAGCTCAGGCCCGAGGCGTTGATGCACTGGATGAATCTGTTTATATTGCCGGCCTTGAGGGCTTCCGCGGCGGCCAGCACTCTCTCGTTCTCATCGTAGAAGTGCTTTGCCCTGTTGAGCTGCAGTTCTGTGAGCTCGCCGTTTTCGACCATCTCCTGCAGCATCGGGAGCTTTCTTTTGAACTGCTCTTCGTTGTACTCCCCGAGCTTTCCGATGCCCATGGCATGAGCGACCGCGAACATGTCGTCCGGTACGGAAGCGTATTCGTCATCGAGATCATCATGGCTCGAATCGGTAGGCACCACGATGAGTTCATAGCCGGCGGACGAAAGGTCTAGATCCAGAAGCTCTATTTCCGGATCAGGACTTCCGAAGTCCAGCATAGCCGGTCTTCCCAGGCTTATGGCAAGCTGATCGAGCATCCCGCACGGCTTGCCGTAATAATCGCGCTCCGCAGCCTGTGCTATCTTTGCGAGCTCTACTGCATCCGCTCTGCCGTCGAAATATTTTTCGTTTATTATCCTTGCGAGCAGTATCTCAAATGCAGCCGATGAGCTCAGGCCGCTTCCGACTCCGACCTCGCTCTTCATGTACACATCGATCCCCCTGCCCTCTGTTTCGAATTCTCCGAACTGAGCAGCAAAGCAGTCCAGCAGGCCGGTCAGCAGCGCCTCCGATGTGCCCTTCTCGAATGTGTTCCTGTCGCTGAGGCTCACTTCAAACGGGGCAAAACCCTCCGATGCGACCTTTATCACATTTTTGTGATTGTTCGCGACATATGCTCTTATCTTATGATCCGTCGGGGCGCAGATCACCCTTCCGCCCTGATGGTCGGTGTGGTTCCCGATTATCTCTATCCGGCCCGTTCCCGTATATGAATCGAATTTCGCGTATTCCCTGTCGTAAGTAAGGATGCCGTTGGTCTCCTCCTCGACATCGGACAGCTGAGTGTAAATGGCAGCTGAAAGCCCTTTTTCCATTAGCGGCTCGACTTCCTTCGTATACAGCTCCATAAGATCGTTCATCAGAGCTGATTCGTCGACGCACTTCCGGTAACCGTAGTTCTTTTCGCTGTATACATGGCCGGGTATCCTGCACGAATACCCTCCGAACTCGCTGAGCACGAGAGGTCTGTCTCCGGGCCTTACATCTATGGCTTTGAAGTACACGTGGCAGCTGTCCACATCGCTCCTGCTGCCGTGGAACCATCCCGATGTGCTGTCGATGAACCTGACCGGATCTAGCGCCTTCAGCCTGTCGTAAGCCGAGTCCGACTCGAACTGTCCCCAGCCCTCGTTGAATATGGTCCAGTAGCATATTGAAGGATGGTTGTACAGATGTCTGACTGTACCCTCCATGTGTTCCATGAACAGCCTTCTGCTTTCCGGATCGGGATGCAGATTCCTGTCATTGAGGCGCTTCAGACCCACAGTCGGCAGTATCGTATCTCTTATGAACGAGTATTCCGAATTGTTGACCATGTCCTGGAACACTATCATGCCGAGCCTGTCGCACTCGCAGTAGAACAGCTCCGGTTCGATCTTGATGTGTTTTCTGAGGGTGTTGAAGCCACGGGACTTCATGGCCAGTATGTCCTCTGCGAAAGACTCAGGCTCCGGCGGAGTATATATGCCGTCCTGCCAGTATCCCTGATCCAGAACTCCGTTGAAAAAGTAAGGCTTTCCGTTCAGACAGAGCCTCTTTACCCCGTTTTCCTCTTCTATGGAGAGAGTCCTCAGAGCGAAGTACGACTCTATCCTGTCGCCGCCCTCTCCTTCTATGACGAAATCGTAGAGGAAAGGATCTTCAGGCGACCACAGATGCGGATGATGTATGTCGATGCGTATGCCGGCACAGATGTCCTCGGTAGCGGTCTCTTTTATCAGATCGTGCTTTTCTCCGAGCAGCTCGATGGTCCCGGCTTCGATGCCGTAAGCCCTTATCTCTACCCAGTCCGCGCCGGAATCTATCTTGAGCGATGTGACGTGTTTTTCGCTTACAGGCTCGAGCCACACGCTCTGCCAGATGCCGGATACAGGCGTATACCACATCCCGCCGTTGTCGTTCTTCTGCTTGCCCCACGGGTACCTGTGATCCAGCCTGTCGGCCGCTTCGACCCTCAGCCTGTTCATGCCTTTCTTTACAAGATCCGTTATGTCGGCTTCAAACGGAAGATAGCCTCCCTCGTGTTCAGCGGCAGGCTCGTCGTTGACGAATACCTTCGCGGTCTGGTCGACTGCTCCGAAATGCAGGATGATGTGCTTTTTGAGCCATTTGTCAGGCAGCACAAAAGAGCGCTCATAGACCATGACCTCATCCGCTGCGATCCTCTTTTCTATGCCGCTCAGTCTGCTCTCAGGGCAGTACGGCACAGTGATCTTATCGGCCTTTGCCGGCGCCATGCCCTCGGCCCCTTTATGTATCCTGAGATCCCATTCACCATCAAGGCTCAGCCAGTCATCTCTGACCAGCTGAGGCCTTGGGTATACATTCCATTTTTTGTCCATCAGTTTTTTACTCTGTTTCTATTTCGATGCCGCCGCAGCAAGCGCGATCGAATAGAACTTCTCTTCTGCGCTCGATCCTCTCGAAACGAGGACGATCGGGGCTTTTGCTCCGACGATGATGCCGGCCATCATGCCGCCTCCGCTGACGGTCCATGACTTTCCGACCATGTTGCCCGCCGCCATGGAAGGCATGACCATCACATCGGCCTCGCCCGCGACCGGGCTGTCGAATTTCTTGAATTCAGCTATCTCCTTGCTGAGAGCGATGTCGTACGAGATAGGTCCCTCGACTGTGCAGCCTGTGATCTCGCCTCTCCTGTTCATCTCCTTGAGTTCAGCTGCGTCGACCGACTCGATGGCCTTCTTGTTCAGCACTTCCGCGCCGCACATGACGGCTACCTTAGGATCGTCGTATCCGAGCGAGTGCAGCACCTCGACGGCGTTGCTGATGATCTTGACCTTCTGCTCCAGATCAGGCGCGAGAAGCATCCCGCCGTCCGTCAGCACGACCACCTTGTGGTAGTTCGGCACCTGGAAGAGCCCCACGTGCGACATGATCTTTCCGCACTGGAGACCTGTCTCCTTGTTTACCACCTGTCTCAGAAGATCGGATGTCTGCATCCTGCCCTTCATCAGGAAGTCTCCCTCGCCCTCGCGTATGAGACGGACAGCTGTCTTTGCAGCCTCGACGTCATCATCTTCGTTATAGATCTTCACATCGCCGAAGTCGAAGCTGTGTTCCGCGCAGATCTTTTTTATCTCGTCCTCTTTGCCGACGAATACAGGCACGATCAGCCCCTCCCTGTATGCCTCGTATACGGCATCGAGTGAGTGCTCGTCGTGAGCGCAGCAGAGAACGAGTCTCTTTTTTTCCGGACCGGCCTTTACGAGATCGGCCATTTCTTTGAAATTCCTAAGCATGATTTCCTCCGTTGATTTATATATTTGTTTCTGTTGTTTGTACTGGGTTATTGTAGCACTATTCAGCTTTTCTTTTCTGTAGTTATGATGAATTTGAGCACGCAGTCATCGCTGACGGGATGTTTGAACTCATCGGCGGTCTGAGGTCCGCATATGCCGGTCCCTATTCCTTGCTGGAAAGCGGATACTGTCACATACGTTCCTGTCCTCTTCTCGTCTTCGCGGTGCTTCATGCCGAGAAGCTCCCTGTCGCTGTACGGCTTGATGCCGAGCTCGAAGGCCCTGTCCACGGCCGTGAACTTCACAGTCGTCTTACCGTCGCTGACGCTCGCCCATCTGGTGTCGAAGCGGCTGCCGCTCTCCTGAGGCTTTATGTTCGGCTCGGTCATATCAGCGACTCTGCAGCTGACGGTCTCTATAGGGGCCTGATCCTTCATGTCGGCATATGACTCGCCGGATCTTCCGCAGTATTCGACATGATCGAAGGCCTCGCCGAATCTGAAAGCCTTGCCGAATCTCGGAAGGAAGCCCTTCCCTTTCGTGCAGTGTATCCTGCTCGTCACCAGCACAGAGCTTCCGTCCCCGCCGGCCGCCTCGTATGTGTCAGTGACCTCGAATTCGTTCTTTCTGCAGATGATCTTCGATACGACGGTCAGCTTCCTCTCTGTCCTTTCAACGGACAGTACAGATGTCCGCTGATCGGTGAAGTCGCCCATGATGTCCTTCACGCCCCACAGCACGAAGTCGTTGTCGACAGGCGCGCGGAAGAGTATCGTGTACGGATCGGCCGGAGCCACTGTGACCCCTCCGATATCGAACGACAGTCTGCCGTTCCTCTCATCGATGAGATCGCTTAGTCCGAAGCTTCCTGCACCGGCAGGCGCCTTCGGGATGTTCTCCTTTATGACGAGCTGCTCGCGGGCTGCTTCGGCCCCTGTCTTTCTGTCGATCGTTGTGATATCCAGGAGGCAGTCCGTGCAGGACTCATCGGCGGCCCTGATGTGCTCAGCCGTATCTATCGTGACCCTGCATCTTTCGAGAGGCCCGCATTCAGGCACCAGGGTGAATTCGCTTCCGTCGCTCCATCTGCATCTGAGCTCGTACCTGAAGCCTTCGCTGAAGCCCATCGTATTGAATATCTCGAAGCTGTCTCCGCCGAGATGAGTCACCCTTATCGGACGGTAGATGAACTTTGTTATGAATGCTCCGGTAGACGGGCTGCGGTCAGGATAGAACATGCCGTCCACGCAGAAGTTCCTGTCGTGCTCCCACTCGCCATGATCGCCTCCGTAGGTGTAGCTGCCGTCCTCATGCAGGACAGCGTGGTCGGCGAATTCCCAGACGCAGCCTCCCATCAGGCTGTCGTGAGAATATATCTCCTTCCAGTAGTCCTCCATCCCTCCCGGACCGACGCCCATGGCATGGGCATATTCGCAGAGGAAGTAAGGCCTGTCGCAGAACTGCTTCACCTTGTACTTCTTCTCGCCTATCTCATGCACCCGCTCAGCAGGCGGATACATCTCGCTGGCTACATCGTAGGCCTTCTTCTTTGTATGCACCGCGCTCTCGTAATGCACAGGAAGATTTGAGTATCTCTTTAAGTATTCGTATTCCCTGTCGGTATTGTATGTGCCTCCGGCCTCGTTTCCGAGGCTCCACATCACTATGCACGGATGCAGCTTGTCTCTCTGGTACATCCTTGCCGCGCGATCCACATAATGGGCCTCCCACTTCGGATCGTCGCTGATGCGGTTGTAGCTCGGCGGCAGCCTGTGCACGAAGGTTCCGTGCGTCTCCAGGTCGGCCTCGTCAATGACATAGATCCCGAGCTCGTCGCACAGTTCAAGCAGATACGGGTCCGGAGGATAGTGAGAGGTCCTTACTGTGTCTATGTTGAACTCCTTGCAGAGTCTGATGTCCCTCTCGAGCTCATCCGGCCTCATCGTATATCCGTTCACAGGGCTCGTATCATGATGATTGACGCCGTGGAACTTGATTCTTCTGCCGTTGACGAGGAATACATCCCCCTTTATCTCGACGCTCCTGAAGCCAACGCGGGTCTTTACGCAGCTGCCTTCCATCTCGTAATACAGATCGTAGAGCACAGGCTCTTCGGCGTTCCATTCCGAAGGCTGAAGATCCCTGAACATCACCTCAGCCCTTTTGTTCTGAGTCGTGACGGTCTTTGTCTCCGACACTCCCGGGCCCTTAAGGGTGAATGTCACCTCTGCATCATCGTACAGATCGGCCCTGACGGTCGCATACCATGCCTTGCCGGCCTTTCTGGCGCTGAAATCTATGTCCCTGAAGTCGTTTTTATTCTCGATCCTCAGGAGGACATCACGGAAGATCCCGTTGCTGCGGAACATGTCCTGATCCTCGAGATAGCTGCCGTTGCACCATCTGCGCACGACGACGACCAGCTCGTTGAGCATGTCTCTCAGGTAAGGCGTGACGTCGAACTCGGACGTATTGTGAGAACCCTCCGTATATCCGACGAACTCGCCGTTCACATATACATCGGCGCAGCTCGCAACGCCGAGGAATGACAGTATGTATCGCCTCTCATAGTAGTCTTCGTGTTCCGTAGGGAATATGGTGCGGTAGACTCCGATGAAGTTGTACTCCTCCCCCGGATCCTTCCACCTCGGCCCGAGACCGTAGTCCGCGCCGTGAAGGCTGAAGACCTTCCCGGCCTTATCTTCTTCAGGGATGTTCGGAGGATCATACGGGAACTGGTATCTGAGGTTCACGTAAAACGGCCTGTCATAGCCTCTGAACTGCCAGCACGACGGCACATCGATCTTATCGAAATCTGTCTTGTCGGTATCCAGAAGGTCCGGCAGCAGCGCCGGCCTCGGATAGAACCTGAAGTCCCATTCTCCGTTCAGGCACTTCACCTTTGGCGAGCCGTATCTTCTTTCGCTGCCCGTTACGCTGTCGGCCGACTCGCGGTCGGGATAAGAAATGAAGTAGCTCCTCGGAGGGAGCTTGTTCACCTCAAAAGTATTGAAATCGCAGTAGTTACTTTTGTTTATTCTGTATCTCACTGTTTTTCTCCGCTGGTTCTTTTTTCTTTGTTTTCTTTTTTTGTTTCGTCACTTCAGGTTTTGTCTCTTTGGATTTTGCTGCCTTGGCTTTTGTTTCCTTTTTATTTGTCTCTTTCTTTTTTACCGTCTTCTTTGACTTCCCGGTCTTTGCCGGCTTTTCCTTTTTTTCAGTTTCTTCCGGCTTTTCTTTTGCTTCTTTCTTCTTCTTTTCTTTTGCAGGTTTTTTTGCAGCCTCTGCCTGCACCGGGGCTGCTTCAGACGCCGTCAGTTCTGCCTTATCTTCCGTACCGTCCTCCTTCTCGCGGCGGAATGTCTGGCATGCCACCGCAGCCAGGAATGCCGTCAGGGCAAAGTATACCAGAGCATTTACCGACGAGTATGAACTGATGAGCAGTTCATTGTAGTATTTGTAAGTACAGTAAGTAAGCATACCGAGCAGCACAGTGACGAGGAATGCCATCGGCTTTTTGCTCTTCAGCGTTCCGCGCACCGCCAGCATGGTTATGAATATCATCGTGACCGTTGCGCACTGTGCTCTGGCCGCCGGTATCGTGTACAGAAAGAACCCTGAGAACTGGGTCATGCACGCGGATGCCGTTATACATATGATGTACGGGATTATCACGTACAGATCCGAGTACGGCGGATGTCCCTCTTTTTTGATCTTGCGCCTGTGGCGAATATTGATACCGCCGCAGACCAGTATCATCAGTATCGATCCTATCAGAATGATCCTTACGATAGTGAAAGCGCCTCCCAGGCTGAGATAAGCGTGTCTCGTAGCCTGGAGCTCGTTATTCATGATGACCGTAGGAGAATAGATGTATTCCGTGTCGCTCATCGGATGATAGTCGCCCTTTATCAGCTCAGGCTCGCTGAGCGGCTTGCCCGGAACAGCATGCATTCTTATGGTGCCGCCGTTTCTGAGCCGCCCCAGATGGATCGCGACCTTGTCCGGGACCAGCTTTTCCGGAGTCACTATAACATCAAGATACGAGATGTTCCTGATGCCTTCGCTTTTTATCTCGATCGTGTATTCCTGAGCGTACGGCAGGCTGACGATCGTCTCCTCACCGTTTCTCATCATGAACACACTGTGTTCCCCGCTTATCTCCTCAGGCAGATCCGGATCAGGCGAATACACTCTGCCCGCCTCGTTGATCGCCGCGATCGCGAAGCCTTCCGTATATACCGTTACCGCCGCCTTTCCGTTGACGGTCACACGCCGCGATTCTATCGGAGACATGAATTTCTCCTCCGGATAGATATCACAGAACACCCACTTGACATATGTCGACGGTCTGTGTTCGATCATGAGGTTTGAATTCAGCGACTCGGTAGGATCCCAGCTGCCGTCATCGATCTGTCTCTGGTCGGCCCTCATGTGCTGTGCAACTATGTACGAAAGATAATTGACGACTGTCGTCAGGCTCATTTCCTCTTTTTTGTTCTGAGGCTTAAGCGTCCTGAACGCCTCCGTCAGGATCTCCATCATCTGATCCTCGGCGTGATTGTTGACAGCTCTTACCATGATGTCCTGGAAGCGGTCCGCGTAATCTTCGTTGCCGTCAAAGAGCTCGCCCATGAATTCTATCATCAGACGCAGCTGATAATTGATCTCCGGATTGTTGCGGAAGCCTTTTCCGTCCAGAGCGTTGCCGATATCGTTCACAGCCAGAGCAAATACGGGGAAGCTGTCATCAGCCTCCTGCGACGGAGTATACAGATCGATGCCGTAGCGCTCGTATCCCCATGTCTGCATAGGGATCGACGGAACAGCGTCGTACTGCCCGCAGATATTGTATATCCCCGCGTATTTTACCGGTGCCTTCGTTACTCTCGGGACTCCGAAAAGATATGCGTATACATCTGCGTATTCACCGCTTTCTATCGCATCGGCGGCGGTAAGATTGGCTATCGCAGCTGCACGGGACATACCGGTTATCCAGAGGACCTTGTCTCCCTCGATGTTGTTTTCCTTTATGTAGTTTTCGAGCTGGGCCTCGAGTTTGTGAGCGCCGGTGTTGAAGCCCTGATGCCTCACGCCCTTTCCGACCTTCATGTTGCCGGCCCATTCTTTCTTATATCCCTGACCGCATGTCACGGCAGCTATCACCGTGCGGCCGTTCACCACTTTCATGCCTATGACGCCGGAAAGGGAGTCCTCCTCAGTCGGCTTGTCATATCCGAACGGATGCAGGTTGTAGAATCCCGCCTGACTGAGAAATGTTTCATACTGAAGATCGAATCTGTTGCTCCTGAAAGCGGACACCGCAAGCCCGAGCGAGCCCTGCGCCATCTTGACGCTGAACTCCGAGGACGGGATCTCGAAGAACCTGTCGCTGTAAGGAAAGCTCCATCTGTTGAGGACCGCTCCTGTCTCCAGATAAGTCAGATCTATGTAATTGCAGTATTCAAGAGCGCTCTCATCGGCGAATGACAGCGCGGCGGAGCCGTCGTTGACTATCGCCGCCTCGGGATCCTCCTCGTCCTCTTCATTGTCATCCCCGTCAGCATCTTCATCAGTGTCTTCTCCGGTATCCTTGTCAGTGCTGCCCCCGTCATCGTTCTCAACGGTCTCCTCCGCCACCGGCTTATCCGTATCCGTCTGCTGTTCATCGGTCGCAAACACCAAAACTGATGCTCCCTGCAGGATGCAGACAAGCATCAGTAAAAGGCTGATCGTTTTTCTGAAAGAAGCTTTTATGACGCACCTCCTTCTTCTCCCGAATCGATGCGCTGGCGCTCAACGAGTTCTGCGAAGAAACCCTTCTTTTCTATGAGTTCATCATATGTCCCGTCCTCGACTATGTGTCCTCCGTCGAGCACGAGTATGCGGTCGCAGTGCTTTATGGTGCTGAGCCTGTGTGCTATCACTATGCGGGTGCACCCCATCGCGTCGAGCGCCTCGGACACCTGCTTCTGCGTCTTGTTGTCGAGAGCCGATGTAGCCTCGTCGAACATCAGCAGCTTAGGTCCCGGAGCGACGGCGCGCGCTATCATGATGCGCTGTTTCTGTCCGCCGGAGATGCCTCCCGACCCCTCGGAAATGACCGTGAACATGCCCATAGGCATATCGCGTATATCATCCGCGATACCGGCGATCTCAGCCGCCTTCCAGGCGTCGTCGAGCGTCAGCTCAGGCGCTGTTATGACTATGTTCGAATATATGTCGCCCTGGAAGAGGCCGCCGTTCTGCATGACGGTGCCTACCTTCCTGCGCAGCGACGGAAGATCGAGGCTTTCCAGATCCTTTCCGTCATAAAGCACGGCTCCCTTGTCAGGCTTTTCGAATCCGAGCAGCAGTCTCATCAGGGTGGACTTGCCGCATCCGGTCTTGCCGACGATTGCGACATACTCTCCCGGCTTTATCCTGATCGACATATCGTTCAGGATGTACGGCGTGTCATCTGTATAGCGGAACGACACATGGTCGAGTTCGACATTGCCGCTTATATCCGTCACTATCTCCCTGTCGCCCGAGGTCTCAGGCACTGTGGTCAGGAAAGGTTCGGCCATCTCGAGCATAGGCTTGATCTGGGCGGCCGACAGCGCGATGTCGGACATGGCGGTGAACGCGCCCATCACCATGCCGTAGGCAGACATGAATGCGAAGTATGATGACTGCGATGTCCCGCTTTCCACCGCCAGGAAATACATGACTATGGTCGACAGCAGGCTGATCGCTGTCGAGATGACTCCGTTGATCTTTATGAACAGCGGCGGATCGTACGCGAGAGCCGCTTCTTCGGAGTAGAGATCGAGCCACCTCGCGAACATCCTCTTTTCGGCTCCCGCGAGCTTTATCTTCTGGACTCCGGATATCATGGAATACGACATGCCGGATTCCTTGGCCGAGATGTCCATGCTCTTCCTGAACAGTTTTACCTGCACGATAGTTGAAAGAGTAGAGAACGCGACCGTGATGAGTATTATCACGAGCGAAGGTATCACAAGGATCCTTGCGAAGTGCATGATCTGCAGTATGTATACCAGTGACATCACCGACGAAAGGCTCGTTGTCATGACCATGCCCAGCATCAGCGCGCACAGCTGATTGACAGACATGGCCCTGCTCTTGAGTTCGCCCGGACTGTACCTCCTGAAGAACTCCGGAGGCAGGGACATGATGCGCATCATCATGGATGACTGCACTCCGAGAGAAGTCTTGATCTCTATGCGCTTGGCGAGCATGCCGCTGACAGAAGTGATCAGCTGCGTAGACACCTGGACACAGGCCATGCATACCGCTATGCCGATCAGCGCTTTCACACTTCCGCTCGCCATGACAGGCCCCGTGAGAGCCTTGGTGAGTCTCGGCATCATGAGTCCGATGAGAGTCACCGCTAACATGGCTACTATGCGCAGGATCGTATCGCCCGCGCTGAAGCAGCTGTTCATGTACAGCAGCAGATCCGGTATCCCGAGCTTCTTCTGCGGAAGAGGCTTGTAGAAGCATGTGGCATCCTTTCTGAAGTTTGCCGCTGTCTTGCTGTCGATCCTTACCTGTCTGCCGCTGGCAGGGTCGTTATAGTAGTATCCGCGTATCTTTCCGGGCAGCAGAGCTACAGTCATATTGTCCTTGTCCCTGACAGCAAGCATAGGCCCATAGGCATTTTTATACCAGCCCTCCTTGAGCTCCACCTCACGGCGCATCATACCGTAGCGGCGCAGACAGTAATCGAGCTGTTCACCCGGAGCCTGTATGGATTCAGGCACCTCCACCGGCCGGTAATGATAGTATTTAAAAACTTCGTCGATCGCATTCTTTGTGACGATATTTGCGTCACTTATGCGTTCGGCGTCTCTTGATCCGAGTACGACCCCGGCTGCCTTTACGAACGAATCCTCCAGAAGCAGCTGGTCGGCCTCGCGTCGATCTTCGATCTGATTTTCAAACCATCCCATAAACTGCTCCTTACTCGCTGGACACGAGCTCTGCGTAAGCTCCGCCCTTCTTCATCAGTTCGCTGTGCGTGCCGCGCTCCTTCTCGATACCATGATCAAGCACTATTATCTGATCACAGTCTCTGACGGTAGACAGACGGTGGGCTATCACTATGCAGGTGATGCCCCTTTCGCGTATGGCCTTTACGACCTCGTATTCCGTCACCGCGTCGAGCGCGCTTGTCGCTTCGTCAAGTATTATCACCGTCGGGTCCTGAGCGAGCACTCTTGCTATCTCAAGACGCTGTCGCTGTCCTCCGGACAGTTCCCTGCCGCCGCTCGAGAGCTTGTGCTGATAGCCTCCCGTCAGCTGCATTATGTCATCGTGCACACCGGCATCACGGGCAGCGAGTATCATCTCGAATTCCATGATGGTGTTGTCCCACATCTTTATATTATTGGCCACGGTGTCCTCGAAGAGGATGATATCCTGGTCCACTACCGCGAGTGATCCTACCATGACCTCGCGTGGATAAGCGCTCCTCGGCTTTCCGTCGAAAAGTATCTCTCCGCTCCATGGCTGGTAAAGTCCGGATATGAGCTTTGAGATCGTCGATTTGCCGCAGCCCGACGCTCCCACGAGAGCAACGCTGCTGCCCGGCTCCAGCGTCAGGGACAGATCCCTGATCAGAGGCTCCTCAAGACGCGAATATCCGAACGTAACGTCCTTCAGCTCTATTTTTCCGCTCAGTTTGCGCAGCTCGGCATCCTTGGCCTCTTCGCTTTCCGCCAGACCTTCGTCCTCGCGGTATTCCATGACGTCCTCGACACATTCCATCTGGCTGCGCATCTCGAATATGGTCTGCCCCGCGTCGACGAGAGTCATGGCAGGCGCCATGAACGATCCGAGGAAGCCCTGGAACATGAATACGGCACCGAATGTGAAATTGCCCTGCATCGTCAGGTAGACGCCGACTATCAGGACGGCATAACTGGCCAGAGAGCTCATCAGCGCCGGTATCATACCGAGGTAGCGGTCCGTCTTTTCCTGAGCGACTTCCTGTGAATTGAGCGACGCCTGATAGCCGGCCCACTTCTTGAAGAATCCGGTCTCCGCTCCGCTCGACTTTATCGTCTCTATCATCTCTATGCCGGTAACGGTGGCGGATTCGAGATTGGCGCTGTCACGTATCTGCAGACGTGCTATATCTATGCGCTTTTTGGAAACCGCGCGCGATACGAGCAGGTTGATCAGGAGCGTGGACAATCCTATCGCCGTCAGAAGCACGCTCTGTTTGAGCATGAGCACGAGATAGACTATCATCATCGTGGTGTTCAGCATGACAGGCGCGAAGGTATCGACGATCGTTCCCGCGATGGCCGCGTTCATCGGCGCACGGGTCTGTATGGCTCCGGCCATCCTCTGTGAGAAGAATTCCATAGGAAGTCTCAGTATCTTCCACATATATGTGGTGTATCCTATGACGGCCATCTTGCCGTTGATCTTAAGAGAATAGATCGCCTGTGCCCACTCGACAATGATCTGCAGGAGCGCAAATCCGATCATCGCGGCTGTGAAAGGATACAGCCAGTCAGGATTCTGTCCGGTGAGCAGCCTGTCCATGAAGATCTTTCCGGTGACAGAATTGACTATTCCGAAGAGATAGGCGATCGCCGTTGTGAGCATCACGAAAACTACCGCCGCTCCCGCGCCGCGAAGTCTCTTCCTTGCGAAGTCCAGCGTGCTCCTGCGCTTTCCGCCGGGTACGAATCTTTCCGAAGGGACAGGAATTATGGCAACGCCGGTAAAGGAATTGTCGAACTCTTCCCACGTCACCCGCGTCTGGCCCCTGGCAGGGTCGTTTATGTATACGTAATTGCCCTTGAAGCCGTCGAGCACCACGAAGTGGTTCATGTTCCAGTGGATTATGCACGGGAAAGTGCCGTTCTCCTTAAGAGCTTCAGGACTCATCCTGAACGCCTGGACATTGAAGCCGTAGCTCTCCGCCGCAAGGTAGATGTTTCTGGCCTTCGAGCCGTCACGCGATACACCGCAGTCCAGCCTCACCTGTTCAAGCGGGACCCACAGGCCGTAATATGCCATGATCATCGCAAGCGCGGCCGCTCCGCACTCGAGCGCCTCGAGCTGCATGACGACCGGGACCTTTGCTACGCCCTTCGTAACGGGCTTTTTGACAGGCTTTTTTCTTTGTTTTTCTGATCTTACTGTTTCTTCCATTATACGTGTCTTATTAAGTGTCGCTCCGTGTCAGAAATTCCAGCGGATGCGTCTTTTCTACAATTACTATGCCTTCGTATGTTCCGTCCGGGATATCCACTTTTGCGATGCCGATCTTCCTGCCGAATTCATCCGTGACTATCGAGCTTACCTCATAGCTCTGTCCGGCAACACGGACCTCGTCCCCCTTTGTGAAGTCCTTCATGTCCGTGGTGGCTACCCTGGCCGTCTTGTTTTCGACTATCACCGTCGCGGCAGCTCTGGTCTCCAGCACTCCGGTGTACGACCACACGAACACCCCGGCCAGCAGTATGATCACCGCTGCCAGTATTACCCAGATGCCGGGATTGGTCACCTTGAGATAATCAGTCAGCTGATCCGGAGTAGATATCCTCTCGAGAGTCTTTTCCCTGTATATGTTGTTCCTGTTTTCTTCTGCCATAGATGCATCTCCTATTGTATATACACGATAGCGGTCTTTCTGAAGGCTTCCGCTATTCTTCCTGCCGCAGCATAAATCAGCCCGGCGGCATAGACATATGCCGCGATCTCGGGCAGTTTCATCACGAAGCCGCAAATCAGGACCGCCGCCGCCAGGAGGATATAGACTGCTCCGTAGATCAGCTTTCCCTTCCACTGAGGCGAGCCTACGGCTTTTTCTTCCCTGGCTCTGAGCACGGCCACGAGGCCGGTGAAAATGCTGACCACCGCCACGTAGACAATAAGCGCCCTTTCAGGGGCATCAGCCAGTGAAGAGCTCAGTATGCCTACATCAAGGAATATTATACCCCGATACAGCATCGTTTTTCCACCTACCATGTGTCTCGCCATGGAAAAATAATAAAACAGCGCCCTGATGCCGTTCAGTGTCATGCCCAGTCCGATCAGCCCGAGCACGAAGGGGATCGTCTCTGTGGGAAAGGCGATGATGAAGACAGCGAACACCAGCATGACAAGAGCCTGCAGTATGTTAAGTATCCTTTTGGTCCGCGTCACTCTCTTTCCTCCCCTCTGCCTGAGCCTGTTTCGCGAGTCTCTTGAAATCCTCCATGCCTCTGAAGCCTTTCCTGTCATCATAATCGACAGAGTAGCCCGCGAGCTTGCTGCCGGACTTGTATATCCTGTTGGTGACCATGCTCTTCTGGGCGAGAGCGGCGAGGATGAATTCGCCCAGGAAGGTCGTATAATGTTTTCCTTCGGGGGCATCCATGTATTCCTTCTGATACTTTTCGACATCGAAATCAGGGATGGTCTGCCCCGTGATCTTCTCGCCGAGCGCCTTCCACTGCGCGGAAGCGTCCGTCTGCCTGATCTGGAGTATGTATCCTATGTTCCTCGCCCACGGCATGACCTCTTCCGTTGCATACCGCCCGGTCTCGAAATGCCCGCTGCTGTCCCTCAGGCACTTCATGGCGTAGACCATCTGGCAGAAGGCATGCATATAATCTTTCGGATTGTCCTTGATCACCTCGCGGTATCCGGCCCAGGCCGGCATGTATCTGTATCTCGCGAAGCTGTAGTCCGGAAAATGTCCGCATCTGCCGTGGCCGAGGTTCATGATGGCGCTCTCGTCGCTCTGAGGCAGACTGTTGGTATAGATCCCCTTTTCCGGATCGTCGGCGCTTGCCGGATTATGATTGAACGATATCTGCCTCTCCGTAAAGCCCTTCCCGTCCGGTACCAGCTCGAAAAAGTAGTAACTCATGTTGTTGATCACAAGAGAGGGTGTGCCCGCGAAATACCGGTGGGCCCATGTGTCAGCAAGCACATGCATCGCCACACCCGTCGCAGCGGTGCCCTTTCCCCTCGCAAGCTCTACTGTATCGACCAGAAGTTCTCCGTTCGTTTCGCAGATCAGTCTGTATTTATTCAGATAGCGCCTGCTGCACCTTTTCTTTTTTGCGTGCAGGTTTCCCGGCAGGAAGTGGAACGACGCCCATATCCTGGTTATATCCTGAAGTCCCACCGGGCCTGTATCGGCCTCCATCATCTCGAGCGAAAGCTGTGTCGTTGCAGCCGAAGGAGGCCCCCCTATCTTCGAGAGAAGCGTCCTCGTGCAGCAGTCCACGAACTGGGCGCTGTAGGCGATCTCAAGGCTCTCTTCGTGCGTGTAGCCCGCCAGAGCGGCAGCGCAGTAGGTTGCATAGTAATGAAAGTCAAGCTGCAAGTTCCGCCTCCGTTTTCTTCATCTTTCTTTTGAATCTTTTTATCCTGAAGGCGGATACGACCATCTGCACCTCCATTACCAGTGATGTCAGATCGACTATGAAGGATGTCGCCGCATCACTCCGTGACAGGCTGAAGCTCCCGAACTTCAGTACAGGAGAGGATGTGACTATCTCGTATGTGTCAGCCGCGACGATGATAAGACCTGATATTATGAGCAGGACCGTAAAGAAAATGTACATTTTGCCCGAACGTGTGCCCCGCCCCTCTGAGATCGCCGACAGACCGACGAACAGTCTTATCCCCAGTTCTATCAGCACATACGCCGTTGCGGCAATAAGGACCGCATATACGAAGACATCGTCACTGACCGGCCCCTCTTCCTCGGGGATGATTCCTCTGAACGCTTCGATGATCTCGGCTTTCCTGAACAGGACCAGAAGGTACACCTTCAGGGCGGCCCAGGCTCCGAAGACTATTACGCCTGTCCCGACGATCACCAGCGTGATCTGCGACTTTCTTATTTTTCGCTGTTCATCCGAATTATTTATCTTTGCTTCCATCGACCTTTTCTCTTATGGCCTCAGTCATGAGCTCTCTCTGATATACATCCGTCAGTATGCCGTAGTACTCCAGCTCAGTGCCTTCATCGAGCCGGCTGTCCTTTACCGTCAGGTGTTCGTCAGACAATACGGTAAGCGTCTTGCCGTAGCTGACAGTATCTGTCCATTCGCCGTCCTCATCGTAAACGTCGAACATGAATTCTATCCTGTCACCCGTTTTGAACTGCTCGAGGCCCTTCTTCATAAAGAAGAGATGCCTTTCCCTGTCTCTGCTGTATCCGGTCACATGCCCGGAGACCGCTTCACCGGATCCGTCCTTTACAGGATCCCACTCCACATGTATCGTGATGTCTTCTTCACCGTTGAGTCTCGCCTTTACAGTCCCCTTGTATATCACGCCCTCATCGGTCTCGACAGGTTCCTCCGTCTCGTAGCACACCAGGCAGCCGTTTATGTGCGCCCACATGTCATCAAGACCTATGAGAGGATGGCCTGCGGATTCTCCGGCATCGATGTACTCTCGTCCGAGATACATCAGCCCGTCCTCCGCAGACATGTATGCCGTCGTGCTGACCGAGAGGACCGTATCCCAGGTCTTGTCCGGAAGATCAGGCAGATATGCTCCGTCGACTTCCTTTACAGGGATGTCGATAAAGAGATTCGATGTGTCGTAGTTCTCGAAGCCCTCTATGTACCATTCTTCTCCGGAGAAGTCATCCGAGAGCAGCTGGTTCAGAAAGCTTCCGCTTTCTCTGTTCTGGCGCATCTGCTGGCTCGCCATAATGCTGCAGAAGTTGCTGAAGAAGCCCTCTTCCGCGTCGTAATCAACGGCCTTAAGCTGTTCGTATTCGCTGCTGTAGCTGTCGAGACTGAAGTACGGAAAGTCCGCGGAAAGTCCGTTGATCCCTTCAGCGGCGTCCTTGTTGCGGTATACGACGCAGGCCTTCACCGCCTCAGTCAGTCTGTCGATATCCTCATCGGATGCGACCTGCTGTCTGTAGTCAGCTTTTTTCAGAGCGGACAGAAAACTCAGCAGATCCGTCTGCTCATTGTCGTAGAAGCAGTATGCCTGCGACCTTGCCGCCGAGATGTTGGCGAACACCTCGGGATTATCCTTCATCTTCTCAGCTGCCCCTTCAAGGAGAGCGACCAGCTGTCCGTATGCCGGCTTTACAAGGGTGAGATCCACGAGAGAGAGCGTGTTCTGCGGCTGCAGCTGTCCGTTGTTCGATGCCCGGTTGAGCTGATCGTACGAACTCACCATGGAGCGGCCGAACTCCTCCGTGCTCAGCGTCGGATCCGCGGCCAGTTTTCCGAAGCCCGCAGTATATAACCAGCCCAGAGCCGGTTCGGTCTCTTCCGACGCAAGATAATAATCTGCATACGGTTCGAGCGCATGCGCATATTCGATGTTCTGCATCAGGCAGGCATCGAAGCCGATGAGATCGAACTTCACGCCGGCGTCCTTCACTGCTTTGATGATCTCGGACGCGGTCATGCCGCCGTAATCCGTATCCACTCTTTTGTTCAGTTCATCCATCCCGTAGCCGCCGCTGAAGCCGCCGCCGTGATCCCACAGCACCAGCATGTATCTGTCTGCGGGATGCTTCTCCTTTGTGCTTACGATGAAGTCCTTCAGGTTCTCCGGCTCCGACATGCACATGCCGTCATCCAGCTTCTCTTCTTCTTTCAGCTTTCCATCGCTGATGACATATCTTCCGACTGTCGAATCATCTATCCCCTCGGTGAACCACCGGTCGGATCCTCCCGCCTGGATGACGAAATCCAGTCCGGCGCCCTTGGCGGTGGCGTCCTTCATCTGGGATATGTTCACGGAAGCGCTTCCCCTGTCATCCTCGAGATCCGAACCTACGACATATTCCATCACCACGACCTTCCGGTCTTTGGAATGATCGGGGAAGAAATAGTCTCTCGATCTCAGGCGGGCGACGGTCTTTTCGTAATCCTTGCCGAGTGTATCCTCCCTGCTGATTATCTCGTCCGAATCAGTGACCGATTTCGCCCTCTCGACTTCCTCGTTTATCATCAGCTGCGCCAGCGGTCTTGCGGGATGCAGCACGGTCGCAAGCCCGAAGCAGCCTGCCGCCAGTACGACAAGCTCAGCAGCAGTGAACAGGGCAACGGCTGCCTTCCTGAGTATCCTCGAGGCTGTGCTGCGCTCTTTTTCGGGAGCAAACTGCTTTGCTCCGATATAGACGCTCTTTCCGAAAGCGAGCACCGGCAGGAATATGAGCGGCATCAGTATGAGCCCTGCTCCGAACAGGCGGTTTTTTCCGAACTGTGCGGCAAGCCGCCAGTACAGACGCGCCAGGAACACTCCGTATACTATGACAGCGGCGGCCCTGAGCATGAGGGCGTATTCGCCGTCTCCTATCCACAATGCCGTCGCAAAAAGACAGGCCGTAACTATCAGGGCCCTCCAGAACGCGCGCATGCTGCGAAAGAGATCGTGCGACATCTCCCATTCGGCAAGCACGGGAACGATGCCTAGGACGGGCCTCTTGCCCATCTTCTTAAGGATCCTGATATAGCAGACTATCTGTATGATCAGAGGGATGCCCCATATAAGCGGAGCCCTTCTGAACAAAAACGTTATGAGCATTCTGATCCTCCTTTGGTACGGATGCGGTCACATCCAACCATTATCACGATACATGATTATACTAAAAAACCGCTGAAATTTGAATCATCAGCGGTCATTTTCAGTGCTCTTCGCAAAGCTCATTTCCACAGATCGCCCTGTCTCTCCTCGAGCGCCAGCATGAACCCGAACACGTCTTTGCCGGCGGAATGTTCCGCTATGTTTTCGAACTCATCCAGAACGGCGCGGACCCCCGGCACAAGCCCGTCCATATCTTCGCCCTCCTTCAGGTAGTTCTCCAGCCTGCCTCCGGTGTATTCCCCGCCTCTTATTCCGAGGAACAGCTCCTCCAGCCCGCGGTCGTAATGTCCGAACGCGGCGTATATACCGGCGGCGTCCGCGACCAGCTCATCCCATACGGCATCGATCCTGTCCGGATAAAGCTTTCTGCACACGAAGTGCGTGAGCTCGTGGTATTTTCTTATGGCATCGGACTTTTCGATCCACTCCTCTTCGCTCATGTCTGCACCGGCAGCCGCAGACGCGGCCTCTGCAGTCACATTGCTGTACGGTCCGCGCGAAAGGACTATGAATGTGTCGATGTAGTTCTCCTTCACCGCCGTGAAGCGTTTGAATTCCGCATTCCAGTCCGGATCGGCAACCCCGGCCTCTCTCTGCTCCCTCAGGAATTTTTCCCTGTGAGCAAAGATCCTCGGCCAGTTGAACGCCACGAGCGTGGATGCTCCCGTGGTCCGGGGTATCGGCTTTTCGGGACCTTCCTTTGCCGCCATCATGCAGCGCACGAATATCTCGAAATCTCGCCTGTCATAAAGGGTAACGACAAGAGCCTCTCCCGCCGGCGTCATGATGCGCTCCGCTGTGTCTCGCTCATCGCACACAAAGTGAGACAGGTCACCTGTGTCGGGCCTGTCTCCGGAAAGGACTGTCGCCTTGTATTCATCGATACTGCACCTGTCAGGATCGAGATATAACTGCGGATAGATCTCCGCCAGTTCAGCCACCGGTGTCCTCATGCTGTCACTACTTGATCAGTGCGTCCAGACTGTCGTCGATCAGCCGGAACTCATCCTGAACACCGGCTCCGCCGGCGACAAGTTCAAGTTCATCCTTGCTCAGTTCGACTATCCCCGAGCTGAGCTTTTTCCTGACAGCTTCCTTGTGAGTACTATCTGTGAACACCGTATTCCTAAGCATGTCTTCGATTTTGTTTTCTGTAATAGCCATGTCCAACCTCCATTAGTTATACAGACAAGGACCCTTTTCGGAGACATCATCTTTTTTCAAGTATATCCCTGCATTTGGCCAGCAGCCTCTGGTACCTTTTGTTCACCGTTTTTACGGGAAGTCCCATCATCTCCGCGACCTCGGCATCCTTCATCTGGATCGCGTAGCGCATGTTGAGGAACTCCCTTTCACCGGCGCTCAGTTTTGAATAAAGATACATGATCTGCTCCCTGTCCTCAAACGCACGCACGGAATCATCGGAGTTGTCCGGGGCTTCGTAGTACTCGGGCATCTCCGCCCGCTTCGAATGCTCGGCGGACCTCAGAAGATTGATCGCCTCGTTGTGGGCGATCCTCATGAGCCATGTGGCATGCGAAGCCCTTGACGGATCGTACGAGCCGTAAGCAGCGTAAGCAGCCATGAAGGTGTTGCTGACAACATCCTCGGTTTCCTCTCTGTTGAGGAGGATCGAATATACATATTTGTATATCCTGTCGTAATTATCTTCGTATACCTGTGAAAAATCCATGATCCGTATTATACACCATTTCCGCTCATAAGGCTAACTGATCGTTTCATAATTATTTATGGAGAGCAGTCTGTTCAGCTTCGGCAGGTTCTCTTCCTTCTCTTCGGGATATGACTCGAAGCGCTCCATCATGCGGCCGATCTCGGTCGAAAGGTCGCAGCTGACAAAAGCCCGCTTCTCTTCGTCTGTCGTGCCCTCTGACAGGCTGAGGAAGCAGTCAGTCTTGGCGCGGTGCAGCATCATTATCGTTTCGAAATAGTCCGGATAGTGGCGTTTTGACGCGGAATCGGGGTTCCTCTGCACGTAGCTGAACATCCGGAGCCCTGAAGTCACGATCCTCCCGCAGCATCTCAGACAGTCGTAGTTGAACAGCCTGTCCTCTCCGAAATGCATGCCGTTCCTGAACCTGATCCCGTTCTTCTCCAGGATGCTCCTTCTGTAGAACTTGTTGCACGCCGAATAGACTAGCAGCTGCCTTGTCCTTATGTATTCATCCGCAAAATCCGATGCGCTTTCATACACCCTGTCACTGATATCGAGAGGTATCACCTGTCCTGATGCTTCCACGCGTTCGAAGCTGAAGATGTACAGATCGGTCTTATCGTCGAGAAGAGGCATGGACTTCTCAAAAAACCCGGGCCTGAGACAGTCGTCGCAGTCCATGAACGCTACCCATGTCCCCTCCGCCGCATCGAGGCCCGCGTTCCTTGCCGCCGAAGCCCCTCCGTGAGCTATGGATGACACTCTCAGTCCTTCATGCTCTTTTTCATATTCTCTGAGCCTCTCCGGAGTGCCGTCCGACGAACCGTCGTCGACTGCGATCAGCTCGCAGTCCTCAGGCAGCTGATCCAGGACGGAGCCGAATGTCTCGTCCATGAAAGCAGCGCAGTTGTACGCAGGTATTATGAATGATAAGGTCTTTGTCATGACTGTTTCGTACCTTCCGCCAGCATCTCGTTCAGTCTGTAAATATCCCCGCAGCCCATGGTGATCACGAGGTCTCCTTCACCGACGCCTTCTCTGATAAGTTTAGCGGCATCATCGAATCCCGGAGTGTGCACCGCATTCACCCCGCGCTTTTTCATGGCCTCCACGAGCATCTCTGAGTTTATATCCTCCGGATCTTTTTCCCTTGCCGCGAAGATATCCGTCAACAGCGTTATGTCGGCGCCCTGAGTACATGTGAGATATCCGTCAAAGAGAGTCTTCACCCTGCTGTATGTATGCGGCTGCACCACTACCCAGAGCTTCCCTCTGCAGCGCCTTCTGGCGATGTACACCGCATTTCTCATCTCGGCCGGATTGTGTCCGTAATCATGGAACAGTTCAGCGCCTTTCAGCATCCCGGTCTTTTCGAATCTCCTCCGGGCGCCGGTAAAAGAGCTGACGGCCTTTATTGCCGGATCCATGTACGCTCCCATGTGGTGGCACAGAGCCAGGGACGCCTGCCTCCCTTGCAGCCATCAGCTCCGGATCGTCTTCGGGAACGGCAGCCGTGTACACGACAAGCTCAGCTGATCTTACCGCGTCAGGATCCGAGCCGCAGCATACCTCTAAGCCCTGTTCTCTCAACATGCGGACATTCGCACTTTCCATCGTATCCGAGCCTTTGACCTCGTGGCCCTTTTCCTTAAGGATAAGGGCCAGGCCCGACATGCTGGCTCCTCCTATACCAATCATGTATATCATTATGCTATACTCCCACTATGATACGTTTCACAATGCCGGATCCTTCGCTCAGCCGTGAAGAGCGGACCGCAGATCTGAACAGACAGTTTGACGCATTCATGCGCTCGGATGCCCTGAAAAGCATCTGTTCTTTGCTTGGATGCGGTCCCGGCAGTCTCGGCGCATCGTTCAGCACGCGCCGGACCGCGGATGGCAGGGTCATCGAAGAGCAGGCCATGAAGTCCCGTTCAGACCTCGAAGGCCTCAGGCACGAGCTGTACCCTCTTTTCAGAGAGCTCGGCGCTCTTGATATAAACGAGCCTCTGAGCGGCGGCTGCAGCCGCGTCATCGTGCTCGGAGGCAGCCTGAACGCATGCAACATCAGAGCTCGGCGGGCCACGTCTTTCGTGGACGGCAATACCCTGAGCGTGGACGGCATCGCCTGCTACCGTCCGGTCAGCCCGGCGGAGAGATCCTCATCGATGTTCACTTCCTCCTGCGAGACGGAATTCGGCGTCATGGCTGAAGCCATGGTTGCAGCATTTGGCCTTGATCCTCTGGAATACGAAGACAATTTCGAAGGGGATCGGAACCTGAACAGCGTATCGTGCGTAAGGATATTCCGGGACGCCCCCCGCGGCTGCATGTACAGAGTGTTCGCGGCCCCGTCCACGGAGCCTCAGTCAAGACGCGCCGATACCTTCGACAGCCTTGATTATTATCTGAAAAAGCAGCCTCTTTCCGCTGCGGACAGGCTCCTCTTCATCACAGGCAACAGATACTGCAACAGGCAGTTCATCCAGCTTGCCTCAAAGATGCTTTCATCGGGATCCCCTTCCGGCTTCGATATCATAGGATGCATGAGCAGCCGGGAGATCCCGTCTTCTGATCAGTACGACCCGACCTACTTCGTCAATGATCTTGTCGCGACCATCGACTGGATAAATCGCTTCCGTTCGGCTTCCGTCAGTTCCCGCTGAATGTGAACCTCGTATAGTTCATGTTCAGTATGTACTGGTATTCGACACTCTTCGCAAGCTTCCTGAGCAGCTCGTAGTTGTCGGTGATGAGTTTGCGGGATACCTCGTTTTTATCGAGAGCTATGCATTTTCCGTCGTCAAGTTCGACGAACACGGCCTCGTTTCTGCCCCTGAATCTCACGATCACCTCGACGCTCAGTATGCTCTTCACATCACTGAGGCTGACCTTCCCCGTATCGCCCCTGTACATGTCTGTGCAGCGGTACAGATACATGACCGTCAGCCCGCACCTGATGATATTCGCCGTGGCAGTTCCGTAACCTGTGCCCGCGACTCCCATTCCGAACACGCCCGTATACAGGAGATCGAACATGAGATTCGCCACTCCCTCGATAACAGACAGTCTCATCAGGATTTTCATCTTTCCCGCTATCTGCAGCTGATAGGTCCCCGCGCACGATATGATCCCGAGAGGCGTGCTTATCATGATGCCGACCGCATACTGCATCGTCATCCTGTATATCTCTTCAGGCAGTCTGTAAGATCTGACCACCGCAAGCACGACCGGTATCTGGACTACTGCGGTGATCACGGCCATGGCCAGGATGATGCGGACGGACACGCCCTTTATCCGGTCAAGCTCGGCCGAGTCACTTTTGCCCATCGCCGTCGAAATGCTGGTGGATATGCCGCTCGCAACAAGAACGGAAGCAGCTCCTGTCAGTAAGGTCACCGGGTAGAAGATACTTACTGCGGAAAGAGCTTCTTCTCCCACGAGGTTTCCGGCAACGACACCGTCTACTGAAACCAGCAGCAGAGTCGACAGATTCGTGACCATCATCGCCGGGATGTACTCTATGAGTTTTCGGCCTGTCAGATCTCCCTTTCTTCTGAACCTGAGCAGCCCGTTGTTTTTATTGTCCCCCATCCTTTTTCCCTTCCTTCTCTATTTCCAGCTGACTCCGTCGAGATACGGATCTTCAGGCATTCCCGGAAGAATGAGGCCTCCGTCCACCCTGAGCGTTATGCCTGTGATATACGATGCCTTGTCCGAAGCAAGGAAGGCTATGGCTCTTCCTATATCCTCGCTCTCTCCGCACCTGCCGAGAGGGATCTTCGGGCCGAGTTTGTCCCAGAAGTCGGACTCGACTTTTTCCGGATGCTCGATGTACGCCTCATCCCAGAAGTAGTCCGTAGGGCCTCCCTTTTTTATGTCGAGGAGTTCCTCCTTCGTGCGTACTCTGGTCGCTCCCGGGGACACGTTGTTGATCCTGATCCCGTATTCGGCCACATCCAGGGCGAAGGCCTCGATCATCCTGTTGAGCCCCGCCTTGATGCCGCAGTATATGCCGGCGTTCGGATATGCCCTGTCGCCTCTTGAAGAGCTCACGTTGACTATGCTGCCTTTTATGCCGTTGTCTATCATGTAACGCGCCGCATGGTGCATCAGCATGATATAAGCCTTCTGGTCGAGGGCGATGAGATAATCGATGTTGTCTTCTGTGAGTTCCTGGAGCGGAAGAGGCATGTTGACGCCCGCGTTGTTCACCAGCAGATCGAGTCCGCCCAGCGCCGAGACCGCCTTGCCGAAGAACTCCTCAGCAGCCCCCTTCCTTGTCAGGTCCGCGCTGAAATGCCAGCTCTCAGCACCTTTTTCCTTCAGCATGGAAGCTGTCTTTTCGACGTATTTCAGGCTCTGTTCATCATCGCCGTAATACGAAAACGCTATATCATAGCCCTCCTCCGCAAGGACAAGCGCTATCCCTCTGCCCATGCCTATCGAGCCCCCTGTCACTATGGCTTTTTTTCTGATTTCATTTCCCATTTTTATCATCTCCTTTTCTGCCGGCTCCTGCGGCGATGAACGCGGTGATCGTTCCGGCGGCTGCCAGTGCTGTTCCTGTCAGAAGCATGAGGTCCGCTCCTCCGCCGCTCAGAAGGATGCCTCCAAGCAGGCTGCCTCCGACTATGCCGAAGGAATCGGTCATGCTCATCACGGCCTGGCCCGTGGTCTCGTCCCGGGCCGCCACCGTCTCATATGCATACGCCGCCTTTGCTGCTGTCACCAGGCCGTACGACGGGCCCTGGAGCAGCTGTATGAAGTATATCATCATAACGCCCGAAGCGAATACGAACAGTACCCCTCTGATCACGAAAAACAGGCAGCCGACGGATATGAGGACCGCCGCCGAAAGCCCGCTCTTCTCCTTTATGCGTGTGTAGAGGAAAAGAGCCGGCAGCTCCATCGCTCCTCCGATGGCGATCGCGGTGCCCATGCTGTCGGATCCTCCTCCGGCCTCCTCCATTATGTTGATCATGTATGTGGCGACCATGTTGTGGAATACCAGGGCAAGAGTGATGCCTGCCGCCATCAGTATGACGGCCGGATAAGCTGATATAAAGTTCTTCGTTCCCTGATCTTCCTTTTTTCCGGGAGCATCCGGGAGAGCTGCTGACCGCGGCATGATCGCGACAGCCGCGAGAACCAGCGCGAACAGGACCGCGCAGCACAGCGTAAGCACCTGAGGGCCGGTCACGGCAGTCAGTCTGCCGAGCGCGAACGATGCCGCCGCATATGCGAACGAGCCTATCCCCCTTGCTGTTCCGAAGTCAACGCTGATCCCGCGGTCCGCGTAATAGAAGCAGGCCGAGTTGACAAGAGGCATCATGACCAGGACGAGTACTATCAGCAGTCCGTAGGCGGCTCCTTCCCATATGAGTCCGCTCACGAATATCCTCAGTACGGATATCGCCAGAGCCAGCGCAGTGAGCAGCAGCAGCTGGTTCTTCCAGAACCATTTCGGATCGCTGTCGGCCAGTCTTCCCGAAGCAGGCTGCAGGAGCGCCCCGGCAATACAGGAGACCGAGACTATGAGTCCGGTCTGCCACGACGAAAAGCCTTCCTCGCCAAGATAGTATGCGGCATAGCAGAATACTATGCATATGACCATGTAATACACGCCCATAAGAAGGCGGCATTTTCCGTTTTCATTCAGCATCGCGTTCTTCTTCCGGGATGATAGAGCCCTGTTCCATCAGGCTTTTTTCTCCTTTTTTGGTCTTTCACTTTGCCAGTATATCATTTATTATATTATATGTAAGGATTTAATATTCAAACAGTGTATAAGGGACTGATTATGAGCAGATCGATAAGCAAAACATCAGATCAGGATAAACTCGTCAGCAGGCTCTTTTTCGCTATGCTGCCTGTACAGATACTCCTGTTTGCTATGGGATACATCAACACCCTGGTCGACGGCACTGTAGCCGGAAGATTCATCGATTCCTCTACCGTAGGCGTCATCGGTCTTTATTACTCGATGATCAACATCTTCAACGCGGCCGGCGGCGTGATGCTCGGCGGCAGCGCCGTCCTCTGCGGACGCTACATGGGAAGAGGCGACCTCGAAAAGACAAAGGGGATATTCTCTCTGAACCTTACGACGACACTTATCATCGCTGCCGTCCTGACAGCAGCCAGCGTCCTCATCCCCGGCCCTATCGCGTCAGTTCTCGGAGCCACTGAAGAACTCAAGCAGCCTCTCATATCATATATAAGGGGCTATGCGATCGGCATCATCCCGATGATGCTGGCGCAGCAGCTTTCATCCTTCCTCCAGATGGAGCGCCAGGAAAAGCGCGGATACGCCGGCATAGGCGGCATGATAGCGACCAACATCATCCTCGATATCCTCCTCGTCGCGGTCTTTGACATGGGCATATCCGGTCTCGCCGTGGCGACGGGAATCAGCAACTGGGTATACTTCCTCATCCTCGTTCCATACTATTTCACGCCGAAAGCGCAGATGCGCTTCGACCGCAGGGACATCGACTGGAGCGAACTTCCGGGCATCGTAAAGATAGGCTTCCCGGGAGCGCTTCTTATTCTATGTCTCTCTTTCAGGACTATAGTGATAAACCGCATTCTTCTGTCCTGCTCCGGAAACGACGGACTCTCGGCGATGTCGGCATATAACATGATCTCAGGGCTCTTCATGGCCTTCTGCATAGGAAACGGCACTGTCGTGCGCATGCTGACGAGCGTTTTCTACGGTGAGGAAGACAAGACTTCGATGAAGAAAGTCCTGAAGACAGCCTTCACAAAAGGCATGGCGGTCGCCTGTCTGATAGGCGTGATCACCTATCTGGTATCGCCTCTTGTCTCGGGCATTTTCTTCACAGACAGCGCATCCAATGTATTCAAACTGACAGATCAGCTCTTCAGGATATTCGCGTTCTGCATACCGCTCATACTCATATGCCAGGTGATCACGAACTACATGCAGGCGACGGGTCACAACATGTACGTGAATGTCCTGTCGGTATTCGACGGCTTCATCTCGATGGTCGTTCCTTCGGTCCTGCTGGCGCCTGTGCTCGGAGCTCTGGGCGTATGGCTCGCCAACCCGATCGGCATGATCCTCACAATACTGACACTGCCGGTATATGAAATCATACACTGGAAGCGCATGCCGCGAAGTCTGGATGAGTGGATGATGCTCAGGCCTGACTTCGGCGTGGCCGAGGAGGACTGTCTGGATCTGGCGCTCAGCAGTCTTGAGGAGGTCTCGGGATCGTCTGAGATAATCCATGAATTCTGCAGGGCCCACGACATGGAGGACAGAGCAGCCTACTACTCCGCGCTCTGCCTCGAAGAGATGGGCGCCAATGTGATAAACCACGGATTCACGCATGACAAAAAGTCCCATTCTCTCAACGCGAGCGTCATATATCTCAAGGACAAGGTGATGCTGCGGCTAAAGGACGACTGCATCCCGTTCGATCCTGCCGAGTATTCCGAACTCGTTTCCGATGAGGAACGCTTCGACAACATCGGCATCAGGATGGTGTATAAGATAGCCGATGATGTCAGCTACCAGAATCTGCTGGGACTCAACGTGCTTACCATACTGATCAAGGAGACAGATCTCGTCACGGAGCAGCGCACGGATTTCCTGCTCGAAAGACGTCTGCGCAAGCTCGATCCGGATCTGCACCGCAGATTCAGGGACACGGCGTTCATCTCCCAGCGCATACTTTCAAAATTCAGACAGCTTTTCCCTGAGTACACCGACCACTCCGAGCTGCACAGCCTCACGGTCATAGATTCGTGCAACCGCCTTGTGGGCACCGAGCAGGTGGACATGCTCAGCAAAAGCGACATCTACGTACTGCTGATGGCAGGCTATCTGCACGACGTGGGCATGGGAATAGGAGAAAAAGACTACGAGGAATTCAAAGACAGACTCGGGGCCGAGCAGTACTTCAAAGAACACCCAAACGACAGCAGGGCCGACTTCGTGAGGACCTACCACAATGAATTCAGCGGTCTGTTCATAGAGAAATACGCGCCGCTCTTCGACATGCCGTCCGAGGAATTCGTATTCGCGATCAAGCAGGTCTCAAGAGGCCACAGAAAGACGGATCTTTACGATGAGAACGAATATCCTGCCGATTACAGGATGCCTGACGGCACCACGGTATGTCTGCCTTATCTCGCTGCTCTCATCCGCCTTACGGACGAGATAGATGTGGCCGCATCGAGGAACCCTCTCATCCTTTACGATATAGACCTCCTGACCAACGAGGTATCTATACAGGAGAACAGGAAGCTGATGGCTGTTGAGCATCTTGAGATGACGAAGTCGTCGTTCATTCTCCATACGCACGAAAAGGATCCTGAGATTCTCGATGCTCTCGACAGAGCTGTGATCAAGATGCAGGAAACGCTCGATCTGTGCCGCGACGTCACAGAAAAAAGGACGCCTTTCCGTATAACTCAGAAAAAGGTAGTGCTCATCCGCCATTAGTGTAAACATGAAAACTGACTATCTGCTTGAGAACAGGCTGCGTGAACTCGATCCCGGCCTGCACAAAAGATTCAGGGATACGGCTTTTATCAGCATACATATGCTGTCGAACTACAGAAGGCTCTTCCCGGAATACACGGACCACTCCGAGCTGCACAGCCTTACAGTCATCGATTCATGCAACCGTCTCATCGGCCCCGGACAGATCGATAAGCTCAATAAGAACGAGATATTCATCCTCCTGATGGCTTGCTACCTTCACGATTCCGGGATGGGCATTAACGAGAATGATTATGCGCAGTTCAGGGATATCCTCGGCGAAGAGCAGTACTTCAGGGATCACCCGGACGATACCAGGGCCGACTTCGTCAGGACTTATCATAATGAGTTCAGCGCTCTCTTCATTGAAAAGTACGCCCCGATGTTCGACCTGCCTTCCGATGAGTTCGTATTCGCGATAAAGCAGGTCGCGAGAGGCCACAGAAAGACCGCCCTTTACGACGAAAAAGAATATCCTTCCGATTACCGGATGCCGGACGGCACCACGGTATGCCTTCCCTACCTCGCCGCCCTGATACGTCTGGCCGACGAGATCGATGTAGCGGCATCCAGAAACCCTCTGATACTGTTCGACATAGATCTTCTGACCGATGAGGTCGAGATCTGGGAGAACCGTAAAGTCATGGCAGTCGAGTCACTTGATACGACCGATGAAGCCTTCATCCTCCATACCGGAGAAAAGGATCCCGAGATCGTGGATGCTCTGGAAAAGACGGTCGTCAAAATGCAGAAGACACTCGATCTGTGCCGCGATGTGGTCGAAAAAAGAACGGCCTTTTCCATATCCCAGAAAAAGGTCGTCCTTGTTCGTCATTGATGCCGGGATCTGCTGTCAGATACCGAGCTTTTCCTGCAGCTGCTTCTTGTAGCCATATCCTCCGTAGACTATCAGACCCTGGTCGAGAAGATCTGTGATGATCTCCTGGGCAAGGATGTCGACGTTGTACGAATGTGTATAGTTCTCAGTCCTTTCGGCAATGAAAAGTTCTATATCGCCGAGGTCTTCCACTTTGAATCTGTACAGGTTGTTCCCCTTGTATCCGACCGAACCTTCTCCGTTAGGAGGATAGTCATACTGCCTGGTGAGGACCTGTCCGAGCTCGCCGCGTAATTCTTTCCAGCTTTTTTCCATGTCTATTCCTCCCCGATCCTTTCATCAGCACTGTCTTTTTTTGTATTTCTGTAACGGAGTATCTCTTCTCCGTCCTTGATTATCATGTCCATCTTGTCGACATCAAGGTCGTAGATGCTCTTGAGAGGATCGCCGTCCAGCACGATCATGTCGACGGTCTTGCCTCTTGTGATAGAGCCTGTGATATGGTAGCAGCCCAGAGCTCTCGCTCCGTTTGCCGTACCCGCGATGATCGCGTCCATCTCGCTCATGCCGCAGCAGTCCACGAATCTGTGGATCTCGCCGATCGCTGTGGTGCCGTACGGGGTGGAATCGCTGTTGAAGCTGTCGGATCCGACCGTGATTATGACTCCCATCTTGTACGCCTTGTTGACGTTGTCATACAGCCTTGCGAGCTCCTTTTCCACGAGAGTCGCTCCCTCGTACTTGTCATGTACTCCCGGGATATATGTCGGCGGATATGACGCAAGCCATGCCGGAAGGAAGTTGATCGTCGGACAGAAGCAGATGCCCTTCTTGTACATCTTCTCCATGTCGTCATCATCGATCTCGAAGCCGTGGATGATGAAGTCGACTCCCGCTTCCACAGACGGTCCTGTCTTTCCGTATGTATGAGACCACACAGGAATGCCTCTCATGGCAGCCTCGTCAACTACAGCCTTGATCTCCTCGTACGTATAGTGGTGATCGCGGGAGGTATCCCATCTGTAGATGCCGCCGCCTGTCGCCCAGATCTTGATGGCGTCAGGGCACTCTCTCTGTCTGCGCCTTACAGCCTTCCTGAGCTCCCACGGTCCGTCGACCACCTCGGCCCACGGATGTCCCGCGGCGCACTCTTCTATGGAGCAGTTGTGGGAATCGCCGTGCGATGCCGTCGCGCAGAATCCTCTGCCCGATGCGATGATCCTCGGCCCCTGCATCTGACCGGAGTTGGTCAAATCTCTGATAGGGATACCGAATCTCGAGATCTCGCCTACAGTGGTAAGTCCGTTCTCGAGGCACTCATGCGCCTGCTGTACTGCCATGACCGTTTTCTGCAGGAGCGGCTCTCTCACCCAGTCTGAATCGTTGTCGTTCAGGTTCCCGCTGAAGTGAAGGTGCGTGTCGATGAGTCCCGGCATCAGTGTCTTGCCGGTGCAGTCCACCACCTCAAAGCCTTCTCTCTCAGCAAACGCCTCCATTTCCGCGTTCCTCTCACCGGCATACAGGAATTCACCCCGCTCGATCACTACGAGCGAGTCCTGTATGGCTTCCTTGTGCCTGCCGGTGATCAGCTGTCCTCCGACGAAAGCAGTCTTCAAATAATGTCTTTTCCTCATATCAGTTCCTCGTTTTTATCTTTAGCATTAGCCTTTCGAAAGTGTCGTTATCGTTCATCCGCAAGGCATCCGTCGTCTGCTGCCGTTCGGATGCTTCCGTTCTTTCGTTCTTGAACGGCATAGTTCATTATATCAAACCGGGCCTGTTATTTCCAGCAGCGCGGCACGGGTCCGGGCAGCTCATGCCCGGCCATTATCTGCGATCATCCCGAACGCTTCTCTGACAAGGTCCGCGTCTGACGGCAGATCATAAGTCTTTCCGCCGAATATCTGTCCTGTGACGTGTCCCCTGCCGCATACGACGACAAGGTCGCCGGCTCCACCGGTCGAAACAGCATGGCGTATCGCTTCCCTGCGGTCCCTTATAATTACATACTTTCCCTTTTTTCTTCTTATCCCACCGGCAATGCCCTCGGCAACGTCTTCAAATCTGTTCCCGTATTTTTCGTCATGCTCAGTCACTATGGTATAGTCTGCATTCTCTCCGCAGGCCTCTCCTATCGGGCCCCATCTCGATCCGACTCCTCTGCTGCATATTACGCAGATCACTTTTCCGCTGTAGTATCGCCGTAGTGTCTTCAGCAGTCTTTCCAGCGACAGCCCGTTATGCGCAAAATCCACGATCGCAGTCGGGAGGTCTCTCTCCTCCGCATCATCCGGCTTTATTACATCCATGCGCCCGTCCACACGGATATTCCTGAGAGCGCTGACTACAGCAGCTTCCGGGATACCAAGGCACAAGGCCGCGCCGATGGCCGCAAGAGCATTGCTTACCGAATACTCTCCCGGCAGAGGCATCGTGATATGCATCCCCATCGCGTCAAATTCCGTTCCCGGAACGCCGTCCACAAAGCGGTAAGTGATATCGCCCGCATGAAAATCAGCCCCGTGACTCAGCCCGTAGGTCTTCACCTCGCAGGTATGGCCCTTCAGGATCTCATCAGCATACGGATCATCGATATTTATCAGCCCGGTCTCACACTGGCGCATCAGCAGGCTCTTGCAGTACAGATAGTGGCTGAAGTCACGATGCTCGTCTTTGCCTATGTGATCGATACCCAGATTGGTATATATGCCTATGTCGAAACGGAAGCCCTGGCTCCTGTGTGTCATCAGCGCCTGCGAAGCCACCTCTATCACAGCCGCATCATCACCTGCATCCGCCATCCGGCGCAGAAGATCCTGCAGGATGTCCGCTTCAGGCGTCGTCATAGGAGAGACCTCATACTCACCGCCCGTGATGTACTCCACCGTGCTGACGAGTCCGGCTCTGCGGCCTGCTTCTGCGAGAATGGCATGAAGCATATAGGCGACCGTCGTCTTTCCCTTAGTGCCTGTCACTCCTATCGTGGTCATCCTGTCCGCCGGGTGGCCATACCACGCGGCATAGATGAACGCCATCGCGTATCTTGAATCCTCAACAAAAATCACGGCCGGTCCTGCTCCGTCTTTTACCTCGTGAGGTCCACGCTCTTCGTACAGTCCTCTTTCGGTAACTATGACCGAGGCTCCCGCGCCGATAGCTTTGCCGATACAGTGCGCGCCGTTGTGATTGGTGATCGGGCAGCAAATAAAGAGACATCCGTCCGAAAGCCTCCGCTCGTCACTCACCACAGCAGGGATCTCCATACCCGTGAGCTCATCGGAAGACATGCCCTCAGGCAGTCTGTACAGGCTGTATTCAAGACCTTCCATCAGATACTCCAGCGTCCTGCTCATATCCGCTCAGGCCTTTCTCCGCATGCCGGTCACAGACTCATATGCCCTGATGAACATATCGCCTGCTTCGCTTTTTTCCTTAATCGCCAGATCCAGAAGCTGATGCACCGTATGTCTTGCAGAATCAGCCTCCGGACGTTCGGAGAACTTAACGAGGAACCTGAACAGCTTCTCCCGGTCTCTGCGGTATGCATCAAGATCGAAGCTTTCCGAAAAACCATCCAGCCTTCCGAGCAGGTCCAGAGGAATGATCGTCTTCAGACATCCGTAACACACGCCGCAGTTCTCCCCGTTTCTTCCGGTATCAAAGCACACCGACGCATACCTTCGGAACAGTTCATCGTCCGCGATCGCCCTGATCTTTTCCGTGCGTATCTCGCTGTCGCTCGACATGTATCTGAAAGTCTCGGTGCGCAGACTGCGGCAGAGCAGCTCTTCGTAGTTCTGCGTAGGCACAAAGAGCGACACTTCGATCAGACCGCTTTCATGACCTGAAGAAGAACTGATATACAGTCTGTATAAATGCTCAAGCGCCAGCGTGCATGCAAGGTAGCGGTACATGGCCATGAAAACGTAGCCTCCGCGGTAATAGTCCCTGTCAAGGTTTGTATTCGTGTCGATGAGAGGATACCCCTTTTGCGCCGCTATCGCTTTGATCCGTTCCAGAATGACGGCCTCTATCGCATCCTCGTCTGCATACATGGCCTTCATGCCTTTTTCCATGTCGCCCGGTTTGAAAAGATATGAGCATGTGTAGTGGGACAGATACGTGATTCTCTTCTCTTCAGGCACGTCTTCGGAACTGTAGCACTTGAGCGTATAGAAAGAATCGACGCCTCCTGACATGCCCGAGACTACTCCTCCCGCGCACCGGACCGGCTCTGATGTGACAGGCCCCTTCAGCGCGACCGGACCGAAACCGTTCTTTTCAAGTTCGGGCATCAGCTCCTGAGTGAACCCGTCATACAGGCGCTTTGACATCGGCGCTTCAAACTCGATGTCCGATCCGGCTGCCATCGCGTACCAGAAAAGCGCGACGACAAAAGCGTTGCTCCTCTCTTTGCATAGATATCCGCTGTACTCAGGCGGAACGTCGAACCATAAAGTCCCGTCCTCCTTCCAGGCCGCAGGAGGATAATCCTCATCCGTCAGAAATACGGAGCGGTACCTTTCGGGTGTTATCGCTCTGACATAAGCCCCTGCAGTATCGTCCGATATACTTACCTTTGCCTTCAGAAAGGCGCGGTCTCCTTCTTCAGTAATAAACGGTTTTCCTATGTGTATCATATACATCATTATCATACCGGCCCGGCTGTATGTCAAATACGGAAAACTCATTAGATCCCATGGCTCACAGTATGCAGCGCAGATTCCGGCGCGTCCCGTCTTGAAACATCTTTGATTCGTTGGTCATAATTGTAGACAGCACGACAATTTACCTCAGAGAAGGAGAAGGACATATGCCGTTCAGAAAAAAGCGGTACAGTAAATATCTTATACTGCTGCTCGTATTCCTGATGCTGGTGGCGGCTGCGCTTCCGGGCTGCAGTTCTCAGAAAGAAGACCCTATGGCTGATGTCAGATCCTACAAGGATCTGAATGATCCTTCGTATACCATAGGCGTGATAAACGGTACTATAGACGGGCCGGTCACAGAAAAACTTGAGAACGAACAGAGTGGCTATGTAAATCTATTTTAACCCATAATCGACTATGATATTTATTTTTTTCTTTGAAAACCTTGGTTTCTTTTTAGCATTTGAATGTTCAATTATTTCTACTGTTTTTAAATCAATACTAATCTCTGCGAAAGTATTTCTATCAGCACCTTCACCTAGGTATACATTGAGTTGCTCCTCATATTTTTACCACCCCTTCTGTATCTCTCCGCTAGTTGTCAGCGCGTCTAAATTTCTTCGCAAGTGCAATTAGTGCTCCGGCAGATCCGATTAACATCATAAGCCATATCGTCAGATTAGATTCATCTCCTGTTTTTGCTCCCTTGCTTTTCT
>JAFWGQ010000058.1 GCA_017512365.1 Mogibacterium sp. | reverse complement strand
ATCGTCATCATCGTGATCATCGTCGTCATCACTGTCGTAACGGTCGTCGTAGTCATCGTCACGGTCATAACGGTCGTCGTAGTCATCGTCATCATCGTAGTCGTAACGCGGCTGCGAAGACGAAGATGCAGATGAGGAGGATGAAGAGGCGGATGAAGATGAAGACTGAGCCGGTGTTACCGGATCATATTCCTTTTCGGACGATACGACGCTGCCGTCGTAAGCATTTATGTCATAGTCGTACTCGTAGTCTCCGACCCTGAAAGATACCTCGTATATCAGCACGCCTTTTTCACAGTCGAATTCGTACTTCATCTCTGTCGCGGAGCTTCTGTCCGCGCCTGCTTTTTCAAGGGCGATGTCAAGAGCCTTCTCATGCCCTATGTATCCGCCCGACTCGGCTTCTCCATATGACGTGCCGACGGCCACGCCTCTCTTCTGTCCGAGAAGTATGAGGTCCTGAGTCGAAAGACTGAGGAGGTCGGCCTCCGTCATTTTTGTGCTCCCGGTGCCCAGAAGGTTCTGTATGAGCCAGGCTTTGCCGAGCGAGATCCCGTGACTGTCGGCGTACGCCCGCAGAGTCTCGTCGCTGCTTACGACCTGTCCGAGCACCGCCGCCGCGATCTCGGTGTTCTCGAGATAGTTGTTCACCTCTCCCGAAAGCCTTTTCTCGATCTCCGTCCCGCGCTGCTCGTCATCCGCGCTCACCGACAGCAGTATGGAATTCTGGAGATCCGACAGGTACCCGTGAGTGAGCATCGAGCCTACGATGGCACTGCACGCCACATCTATGTCGGTCCCCTTCAGATCCATCTCAGACAGGATCTCCGCCGCTTCTTCATTGACAGGATCGGCCCTGAGCACGCGCTCGTTCTTATCTATAGATATCTCTATCCCCGGATTGACGTCAAGGCTCACTACCGCAAGAGTATCTCTGCCTGAAGCAAATGTTATTCCCGTCACCACGATGATCAGAGCGGCGGCGCAGCCGGCAAGCTTTTTCATCAGGCCTGCGTTCCCGGACTTTTTCGGGACCATTCCCGGGATCCAGCTGTTTTCATCACCCGCTTCCTTTGCGATGGCATCGCCCAGCATTTCCTTAGGCTCATCTTTTATGCCGAGTTCATTCATCAGATCTTCGAGGATGTCCGGGGTGTTTTCTTCAACGGCAGCTGCCAGACTTTCTTTTATTCTGTACTCTGTCATCATTCTCCCCCTTTCTCCTCAAGCTGCTTTTTCAGTTTTCTGATCGAGCGGTTGTACTTCGACAGGACCGTCCCTACCGGCAGTTCGAGTATCTCCGCTATCTCCCGGTGTTTCAGTCCGGTCAGCGAGTGCAGCACCACTATCTGCCTCTCCTCGAAGTCCAGTTTCGACAGCGCCTCCTGGAGGACGATCCTGTCAAGCACTGCCCCGTGATCGTCGCTGCGGACGAGGTCCTCGTATTTCGAGATGTCCTCGCACACTCCTCCTGTCCGCATCCTGGTATAGCACAGATTCCTCACGATGGTCAGCATCCAGGCGAGCGGCTTTCCCATCGGCTTGTATGTGACCGCCGAGGTATATGCCTTGATGAACGCGTCATGCATCACATCCTCTGCGTCGTGCGTGTTCTTCAGTATCGACAGGGCGAAGCCGTACACAGTCGATGAAGTCTGTTCATACAGTTCCCTGAACGCGGCTCCGTCGCCTGCGGACATTCGTATTATTAAGTTTTCGTCGACGTAGCCCGTGTTCATTTCTCTCTTCACCGTGCCTGTTTTTCCGGCCGCTGCTTTACCTTCCCATGTACTCCCACTTGTACTCTGTGACCTTTCCGGTAGGGGCCTGCACCTCTATGTCATACTTATATTTTCCGCTTCTGAATTTTATCTCATAGAAGCCTTCCCCGTCATCATAATCGTAGCTGCAGATTCCTTTCTTCACTGCCGCAAGCCTGACGCCGGACTTCTTTGAAGCAGCCTTCCGGGCCGCAGACTGGCCTACTTTATCTCTGGAATAGCTTCTCTTATACTTATAATCTATCGATCTTTCATAGATCTTTCCATTGCGGCTGCCGATCTCGTAGCTGTATTTCGCGCCGTTCTTTTTGCTTCTGAAGTCCACTTCGTATATTCCGTCCTCATGATCGTATTCTGTCCTCAGGTTTTTGACCTGGCTCTTTGTCAGCTTCGCGTTCCTGAGCGCGATGTCCTGAGCGCTCATGCCTGCAGCGAATACGCTGCTGCTCATGGCTGCCACCATTACCGCAGCCAATAATACGGATATCAATCTTTTCATCTCGCACCTCCTGTTTTTCTGGTCTCTTCCGGAGGGCTCCTTATTGCCCTTCTGTTAAGTTAACGCGCGGAAGCATCGTTTTATTGCACGGATGTGTAACTTTTTTGTAACTCTTTTTGTATCTTTTTACAACTGTCGCCGCAGCTTGTCAATAAGAAAAACTGCGAAAGCGCATCCTGTGCTTCCGCAGTTCCGTTATGGTTTTCTTTTGTGCCCTGACTAGTGAGCGTTCAGCGTCTCCTCTGAAAGATTTTTGAAGAGATATCTGCCGTCGCCCTCGAGATCGACAAGGGCCTTGGCCTTCGCGATGGCCTCCTCGACCGGGAGCACCTCGTGATCGTCCTCGCGGCGGAGCTTGTACTCTACCTTGCCTTCGCCGGCGAGCTTGCCGACTGTGATCCTGACAGGGATGCCGATAAGGTCAGCGTCGTTGAACTTGACGCCCGGCCTTTCGTCGCGGTCGTCGACCATTACCTCGACGCCCATGTTCTCGAGCTTCTTCTCGATGTCGTAAGCGAGATTCAGCTGGGTCTCGTCCTGAGCCTTTATGACCGTCACGATGACATGGTAAGGCGCCACCGACAGAGGCCAGATGATGCCCTTATCGTCGTGATGCTGCTCAACTACAGCCTGCATGGTCCTCGAAACTCCGACTCCGTAGCAGCCCATCCAGTACGGATGATCCTCGCCGTTCTCGTCCTTGAAGGTGGCGTTCATGCTCTCGGAGTACTTGAGTCCGAGCTTGAAGATCTGGCCGACCTCTATGCCGCGTCTGAACTTGACCGGCTTGCCGCAGTGCGGACAAGGATCTCCCTCCTGGAGCTCCTTGATGTCCGTCACGATGTCGCCCGTGTAGTCCCTGCCGTAGCATACGCCGAGCATGTGGTGGTCCTCCTTGTTGGCTCCCGCGCACATGTTGACCGTACCCACGAGTTCGGAATCGACTACCACGATGCAGTTTTTGAGTCCGATCGGACCGGTGAATCCGGCTACGCTGCCTGTGACAGGTCCCGTGACATCCTCGTCTGCGAACTCGATGTAATGAGCCGGCACATCGAGAGCGTTGACCAGTTTCGTCATGTTGAGCTGTCTGTCGCCCCTTACGAAGCATACCACGTTGTCCTTAGGCTGAAGGTCGGTGTCGTATGTCGTGAACATCAGAGCCTTGATCGACTTCTTTACAGGCAGCTTGAGGTAGTTGCAGACATCCTCGATCGTTTTTGTGCCCGGTGTGAAGACGACCTCCGTAGGCTGCATCTCCTCCTTGACAGGAGCCTCGTCGCTGCACTCCGCTCTTTCTACCGTTGCGGCCATCCCGCAGCCATCGCAGTAGAGGATGTCGGATTCTCCCCAGTCGGAGAGAGCCGAGAACTCGTGCGACTTGCTGCCGCCGATAGGGCCGTTGTCAGCCTCCACGATCCTGTAGTCGAGTCCGCAGCGCGTGAAGATCTTCTCATACGCGTGATACTGTCTCATGTAGGCGGTATGCAGGTCCTCTTCTGTCGCGTCGAACGTGTAGGAGTCCTTCATCAGGAACTCTCTTGTCCTGAGGAGCCCGTACCTAGGGCGCGACTCATCTCTGTACTTGTACTGTATGTGATAGAATGAGAACGGAAGCTCCTTGTACGACGAGCATTCCTTGCGGACGAAGTCCGTGAACATCTCCTCGCACGTAGGGTTCAGGATGAAGTCGTTGCCGTTACGGTCCTTGATCCTCCACAGCTCAGGTCCGTAAGCGTACCATCTGCCCGTTTCCTGCCAGAGCTCGGCCGGATTTACATGCGGCATGTAGATCTCCTGGCAGTCTACGTAGTCCATTTCCTCTCTTACTATCTGTGCTACCTTTCTGAGCACCCTGTATCCCAGCTTCGGATACATGTACAGCCCTGCTGCCTCCTGTCTGATCATGTTGGCTCTGACGAGCAGCTTGTGGCTTTCGAGCACGGCATCCGATGGTGCCTCCCTTAAAGTCTTGAGGTGCGTCTTGGATAATCTCATTGTTTAAAAACTCCCTTCTATTGAAACAGCGGCCATGGCGGCTATGCCCTCGCCCCTGCCGGTGAACCCGAGCCCCTCTTCTGTCGTGGCCTTCACATTGACGGCCGATTCGGGGATCCCGAGCACACTCGATATGTTTAGCGTCATCTGTTCTATGTAAGGCGCGAGCTTCGGAGCCTGGGCTATTATCGTAATATCCGCGTTGTTGATCTTTACTTCGCCCAGCATGCTTCTGACCTCGGCCAGAAGCTTCATCGAATCCGCTCCTTTATATCTGTCATCTGTATCCGGAAAATGCCTGCCTATGTCTCCGAGTCCTGCAGCCCCGAGCAGTGCGTCCATCAGCGCGTGTGTCGCCACATCCGCGTCCGAATGGCCGTCCAGCCCGAGCTTGTTGGGGATCGGGGTCCCGCAGAGTATGAGCTTTCTCCCCGGGACAAGGCGGTGGACATCATATCCTGTACCGACTCTGGTACCCATGTGAATATCCTCCAGGTGCGTTATCTTGTTGTTGGCGGCAGAGCCCTCTACCAGAGCCACTTCCAGTCCCGCGTGTTCCGCGATGGACGCATCGTCCGTGGACGTGTATCCGTTCCGTTCTGCCTCATCGTATGCGTCCGTGATGTCGGAAAGTCTGAACGACTGCGGAGTCTGAGCCTTGAAGACCAGATCCCTCCTGACAACATCAGTGTTCATTATAGGATATGTCATTGATTCTTTCAATCGGTAAGAGCTGCTGTATTCACTTTTATCGCAGTTGATCATGCGGATAGAGTCGGAAGCCGGCAGAGCCGTGCACACAGCCCTGCAGTTGTCGAGCGCCCCGATGTTGCGGCTTATGATATCCGAAGAGACCCCCGGTCTTACGGCGTCGTGTATAAGCACTAAAACACGATCAGGATCACAGCCGTTCCTTTCTGCGATCTCCGACACCTTCTTCAGGCCTTCCTTCACCGAATCACCGCGCTCGGCTCCGCCGCGCACGATGCTGACATAGCCTTCCCCGCGTCCGGATCTTTCCTCACATTCCGCCGCGATATCCCTGTAGATATCATCGAGCGAGCCGTCTGAAGGAGAAACTATGACGACCCCGTCTATGTCCTTATGAGACGCAAACTTATACGCCGAAGTGCCGAGTATGGTCGAAGTGCCGAAAGGCAGGAGCTGTTTGGGCATGTCGATGCCCATGCGCTTTCCCTTTCCTGCAGCCACTATGACAGCGTAATTCTTTGTCTTTGTCTTTGCTTCTCTCTTGCTCATGTTCTCCTGCCAGATCATTCCTTCAATCCGTGAAAAGGATTATATCACATAATAAATGGCCGACTCATTCGCTTTTTGGCTAAATATTGAGTTCGACCATCTCGTCTGCTTCTTCCATTGTGTATCCGCCGGAGTATACGAGTTCGCTCTCGAGTATCTGCTTGGCGGTGTTGAGGAGTTTTTTCTCTCCGGTGGAAAGCGGTTTCTGTCTGTCCGTCCTGACGAGATTTCTGACTACCGCCGCCACCTCCAGGATGTCTCCGGTCTGGAGCCTCTCGGTGTTCTCGCGGTATCGTTTGTTCCAGTTGGGGCTCATGGATTCGCTCGGGCCCTTCAGCGCCACGATGACCTCATCTATGCGCGCCCTGTCGATGACGGGCCGGACACCCAGCTTTTCGCAGTTGTCGACCGGAACGGAAGCCTCCATGCGGCAGTAAGGAAGCGACACATTATAATACATGCGCATCTCACCAAGAAAATCCTTTTCAACGATCTCCGTGATGATGCCAGCGCCGTACATCGGATAGACGATATGGTCACCGATATTGAACATGGCCGCTTTCCTCCTTTATACAACACTATTATATAGATTCTTGTACAAAAAATCAAACAAAATATGTGATTTTACCATCTGCACATATACTTGTCAACCACTTGCATTCAACAAAAAAGCCCTCCCTTCTGAAGGGAAGGCTCAGTGTCTGTACTGCCCGGACTATTCTCCGAAAACAGCCTTGTAATCGGCCTGGAATTTCTCGATCCCGATGTCCGTGAGAGGGTGATTTATCATCTTTTCAAGCACTCCGTAAGGCACCGTCGCGATGTCTCCTCCCGCGAGAGCGCAGTCGGTGACATGGATAGGATTTCTCACGCTTGCGCAGATGATCTCCGTCTCGATGCCCGCGACCGCGAATATGTCGGCGATCTCTCTGATGAGGTCCACCCCTCTGACCGAGATGTCATCGAGTCTTCCGAGGAACGGCGATACGTATGTCGCCCCGGCTCTTGCGGCCAGAAGCGCCTGGTTTGCCGTGAAGATCAGGGTCACATTGGTCTTTATCCCCTCGGCCGACAGCACCTTTACAGCCTTGAGGCCCTCTGCCGTCATAGGGATCTTGACTACCATGTTCGGATGGATGGCCGCGATCTCGCGTCCCTCTCTGATCATTCCCTCCGCATCGGTGGTGGTGGCCTTGACCTCTCCGCTGATCGGTCCGTCGACTATCTCCGTTATCTCTTTTATGACTTCATTGAAGTCCCTGCCCTCTTTGGCGATCAGCGACGGGTTAGTCGTCACGCCGCAGATGATGCCCATGTCATTGGCTTTTCTGATATCCTCGACTTTGGCGGTATCTACGAAAAACTTCATTGTCCAACCTCCTCTGCTTATTTGAATTCTTTTACGGTTTTGACTATATTCTCTGCCGAGAGACCGAAATCCTTCAGCAGATCGGCTGCCGGTCCGGAATGGCCGAACTCGTCATTGACGCCGATGCGGCGCACAGGGGCCGGATGCTTTTCGGCGAGAAGCGAGCAGACGGCTTCGCCGAGTCCGCCGATCACTGAGTGCTCTTCGCATGTGACGATCCTGCCGCATTCAAGGGCCGCACTGAGTACGAGCTCCTCATCGAGAGGCTTGATCGTAGCCATGTTTATCACTCTGGCGCTGATGCCTTCTGCTTTCAGGTCTTCCGCTGCTTTGAGGGCTTCTCCGACCATCAGTCCGGTCGCGATTATCGCGACATCGTTTCCGTCCTGAAGGACTTCGCCTTTTCCTATCTCGAATCTGAATCTGCTTTCATCATGGAATACAGGGACGCCCGAACGCCCGAACCTCAGGTATACCGGTCCCTCGAACTCGTACGCGGCCTTTACGGCTGCGCGCGCCTCGACATCATCCGCAGGGCAGATCACCGTCATGCCCGGGATGCTGCGCATCAGAGCGAAGTCCTCGCAGCACTGGTGGGACGCCCCGTCCTCTCCGACAGATATTCCTCCGTGCGTCGCGCCGATCTTTACGTTCAGATGAGGATATCCTATCGAGTTCCTCACCTGCTCGAAGGCTCTTCCGGCGGCGAACATGGCGAATGTGGATGCGAACGGCACCATGCCCATCGAGGCAAGTCCGGCCGCGACAGCCATCATGTTGCCTTCCGCGATCCCGCAGTCGAAATGCCTGTCAGGGAATTCCTTCTTGAATGTGCTCGTCTTGGTGGCTCCGGCGAGGTCAGCGTCAAGCACGACCACGTTGTCGTGTTCTCTGCCCAGCTCCGCGAGCGCGTTGCCGTAGCTTTCTCTTGTTGCGATCTTCTTTACATCTGCCATATCACATCGCCTCCACTTCTTCGAGCTGCTTTCCGAGTTCGTCCATCGCCTGCCTGTACTGGTCGTCGTCAGGCGCCTTGCCGTGCCATCCGGCCTGGTCCTCCATGAAGCTGACGCCCCTGCCTTTGGTAGTTTTCATTATTATAGCGGTCGGAACGTCCTTCGTCTGCCTTGCCTTGTCCATGGCATCGCCGATCTGGTCGAAGTCGTGTCCGTCGATCTCGATCACATTGAGACCGAACGCCCTGAACTTCTCAGGGATAGGATACGGATCGATGACGTCCGCTATCCTTCCGTCTATCTGAAGGTCGTTGTTGTCCACGATAACGCAGAGGTTGTCGAGCCCGTAGTGATGGGCGAACATCATGGCCTCCCACACCTGGCCCTCTTCGATCTCGCCGTCACCGAGCAGAGTATATACCCTGAGGTCTTTGCCCTGCTTTTTGGCTGCAAGCGCCATTCCGGCGGCAGCGGAAACGCCCTGTCCGAGCGAGCCTGTCGACATGTCGACGCCCGGAGTCTCGTTCATGTTCGGATGCCCCTGCAGGCGGCTTCCGATCTTTCTCAGGGTCTTCAGCTCCTCAACAGGGAAGAAGCCTCTGTTGGCCAGGACCGAATACAGCCCCGGCGCCGTGTGTCCCTTGGACAGAACGAATCTGTCCCTGTCCGCGCCTTTCGGATCCTTCGGGTCGATGTTCATCTCCCTGAAATACAGATATGTGAACATCTCCGCAGCGGAAAGGCTCCCGCCCGGATGGCCCGATTTAGCGGCATGGGTGGCTTCGATGATACCCATCCTCACCCTGCAGGCGTTCTTCATCAATTCTTTCTTTTCAGCAGCTGTCATGTCCTTCTCCTTATCCGCTTATCATTCCTTGGCAGCAGCCTTGAGCGTTGCCATGATCTCTTCTATATTATCCATCGCCATTACTTTTTCCGCAAGTGCATCCGCCTCGGCTTTGGACCATTTCGAAATGATGCAGCGCGACGTGAGCACGAGCACAGGATTTACGCTGTATTCGTCCAGGCCGAACGACATGAGGAGCGGGATCATCAGAGGATCCGCGGCGGCCTCGCCGCACATCCCGACAGGTATGCCCTCTTTCCTGCCGCACTCGATGATATTCCTGATCGAACGCAGCACGGCCGGCTGGAACGCCGAGTAGAGATACGCCACCTTCGCGTTGCCTCTGTCCACCGCCATCGTATAGCCGGTGAGATCGTTCGTACCGATCGAGAAGAAGTCCGCCTCTTTCGCCAGAAGGTCCGCGATCATCGTGGATGCCGCTGTTTCCATCATGCATCCGACCTCGATGTTTTCGTCGAAGTCCGCGCCCTCCCTCCGAAGCTCATCCTTGATCTCTCCGACGAGCTTTTTGACGCTTCTGACCTCATCCACCGTGGTGACCAGAGGCACCATGATCTTGGCGCTGCCGAAAGCGCTTGCTCTGACGATGGCGCGGAGCTGCGTCTTATACATGTCCTGATTCGCCAGGCAGTACCTTACGGCCCTGAATCCGAGGAACGGATTCTCCTCCTTTTCGAAATCCATGTACGGGATGTCCTTGTCGCTGCCTATGTCGAGCGTACGGATGATGACGGTCTTGCCCTCCATGGTCTCGACCGCTTCCTTATACGCCTCGAACTGCTCGTCCTCGGTAGGAAGATGAGTGTTGTCCATGAACAGGAACTCGGAGCGGAAGAGCCCGACTCCTTCGCCGTCGCATTCCATCGCCTTCTTTGCGTCCTTCGGCGTCCCGATGTTGCAGTATACCTCGAGCTTGTCGCCGTCCGCGGTAAGCGTTTCCCTGCCCATGAACTTCTTGAGTTCTTCTTTTTTCTTTATGAATTCCTCGCGCTTGATGATGAATTTCGAAAGTACATCGCCGTCCGGGTTGACGAAGACCTCTCCGTCGGTCCCGTCCACAACGGCCGTATCCTTGTCTGATACGGCATCCACGATCCCCGGCACCGACAGCACGGCCGGGATCTCAAGCGCTCTTGCGAGTATGGCCGAATGGGAAGTCGGTCCGCCCACCTCGGTGATGATGCCCGCAACGTTCTCCTTCACTATCTGCGAGGTCATCGAAGGCGTGAGGTCCTTGCATACGAGCACGGTGCCCTGCGGTACCTTGCTTATGTCGATGTCCTCGATGCCGAGCAGTTTCTTGAGGATGCAGACCTTTACATCCATTATATCCGCAGCCCTCTGGCGCATCATCTCGTCCTCCAGGCCCGAGAACATGCCGTGGAACATGTCGCATACAGCCGTGAGTGCGGCCTCAGCGCACTGCCCGGTCTCTATCATGTTGACCATCTCTCCCGACATGGCAGGGTCCTGGATCATTACGGCATGGCCCATGAGTATGTCAGCCTCCTGAGGGCCTATATTCTCTCTTACGTCATCAGCCATGGCGAATGTTTCTTCGATAAACTCGTCTATGGCCTTCCGGAACCGGGCCTTCTCCGCTTCCGTGTCCTCGACCAGCTTTGCTTCAAAAGAAAGGTCCTGTTCGATTATACGGCAGATGCTGCCGATTCCGATTCCGCGTGATGCAGCGATTCCTTTATACATATCTGTTCCTCCGTTAAGAAATGCCCCCCTGCATGAAAATGCAGGGGAGCACAGAATTGTGATCGTGATTATTCGCCCATGCCGGACTCGATGAATTCTGCGAGTTCAGCGAGAGCTTTTTCTTCATCAGGACCGTCGCAAACGAGCTCGATCTCCGATTTATGCTTGATGCAGGCCGTCATAAGCAGCATGACGCTCTTGCAGTCAAAGTCTTTTCCGTTGAATTTTACCGTTACTTTGCTCTGGTAATCCCCAGCCATTTTGGCAAGACGGCTGGCCGGACGCATGTGCATACCCAATGGGTCTTCAATGATGATTTTCTTTGATACCATAGTTTACTCCTTGTATCTGATCCGGGGACTTATTCTGAACGGCTCCCGCAGTACCGGATCATGCCGGCACCGCGGGATCGTTCTTTTTAAATTCTAGTACATTCCGATGCTGAACGCAAAGGCGATAAGTACTGAGAGCGGGCCTGTTACGATACGCGAAAACAGAACCGCCGGAACACCGTATTCGATGGTCTCAGGCTCTGCCTCTCCGAGGGACAGACCTACAGGTATGAAGTCGCATCCTACCTGACCGTCGATAGCGAACAGAGCCGGAAGAGCGTACTGCGCAGGGATGGCTCCCATGGCGAACTGCGATCCGAGCAGTGTACCGACGATCTGTGCGATTACGGCACCAGGTCCGAGGATCGGTGACAGGAACGGCAGTGAGCAGATGAAGCAGATCACCAGCATTCCAGGAAGTGTTCCGCACAGAGGCGCGATAGTCTTGGCGATAACGTTACCGAGTCCGCTGGCGCTGATGATACCGAGGATGGTACTTGTGAACGCCATGAACGGCAGGATGTTCTTGATGACCATGTCGATGGTATCACGGCCCGCCTGGAAGAACTGGCCTACTACATAGCCGACTCCCTTACCGAGACGTACCACGAATCCCTGCTTCTTGCCTTCGTTGGCAGCAGCGATCTCCGCCTTGGCCTCAGCCTTTGTCTTAGGACCCTTGTCCTCTGCCGGCTTGGCGGCAGCGGCAGCAGCTTCCTCAGGAGCATCGCCGAGCACTTCGATGTCTTTTTCCTTTACTGCGGAGCAGTAGATCTCAGGTGTGATGAACTGAGCGAGAGGTCCGGACTGTCCTACAGGCATCAGGTTGACTGTGAAGATGCCCTTCTTAGGATAGACGCCGCATCTTGCGGTCCCGCCGCAGTCAACTACTGCGACCAGGATCTCCTCGTCAGGAAGAGTTGTTTTCCATCCGTCAACAGCTACGCCGCCGCATGCGTCTGCGATGGCCTGCGCTATAGGGTGGACTCCGCCGCCCGTTACGCTGAGAACTGTGTGACATTTTTCAGTAGGCGTTACTGTGAGAGGGCCGCCCCAGCCGCCGTCTCCGGCCTTGATCTTGATTGTCTTATACATTACTCTTCCTCCTCTCTACTTGTCCCTGGTCATGAACGCGTAGATCCTCTCAGTGAGAAGGCCCCTGAGAAGGATGACGATCAGACCTACGATGAAGTAACGGACAGCAAGACCGCCTGTGCTGAGTCCTGCCTGCTGCAGACCTGTCGCAATACCGAGATATACGAACAGCTCGCCTGCGTTGGCGTGAGGGAAGAGTCCCGTGATCGGGTGTACAAAGCTTACCGCAGCATCGTAGTAAGCAGGTTTGTACTTCTCATCGACGAAACGTCCGAATGTGTAGCACATCGGGTTTCCGAGGAAGAAGACTGCCATGAGAGGCAGCAGCGTGTATCTGAGCACTGCGAACCTGGTGATCTTCTTAGCGAAAGCTTCCACCTTTTCTGTACCGACCAGCTTGATGATGGAGTTGACGAACGTCATAAGGCATACGACCATAGGAATGATGCCCGTTACCCAACCCGCAAAGGTCTCGCCGCCGGCAGTGAACAGTGACATGAAGCCCTCTGCCAGTTTTGTGATAAATGCCATGTTTTTCCTCCTGTTAATTACATGAATAACGTACCTCTGTCTCCATATACCATGGATCCATAATTTATATGAAGCACCGGCTACAGGCTGTTAATGCCCCGGCAGCCTGACCCCGGCGATGCATATCGTTACCTGAGCTTCTTCCCTGCCTTGCCTCTCTTCGTCTCCATGAACGCCTCCTGCTCTCTGGTAAGCTCCCTGCTGTCATCCAGCCTCACCTCGAGCGCTTCGAAGGCCCTGAAATAACCCTGGAAACGTTTCCATTCTTTTTTATCGAGTCCCTCCGCGATGTCGAGGAAGGTATATATGCTGCTTCCCACCAGAGGCTGCCCCATGAAGGTCTCTTTCTTATGGAAGCGGGACAGCACGCCTATGCCGTCAAGCACCTCGCAGCCGGTGATGATCCCCTTGCTGTCGCAGGCTACTATAGCGACATGGCCGTTCAGCACCTTTCCGCGCTTCTGTCCCATCCCGATGTTCCCCAGCTGACGCATCCTGCGGACCGCTTTTCTGTAGTCCTGTATCTGCAGGTAGCCGCCTATGGACTGCATTATGAGCAGGAGCAGCAGTATCAGAAGAGCGACGGATATTCCGCTGAGTTTCATGTATTTCCTCCGGAATCATATGGATTTTCCCATTATTAGTGTTAACATTGTATCTTCTCTGACACATAATATCAAGAAATATGTTCTGACCATTTGGCTTAATTAAGCCTGCCGCCCCCTGCTTCGATGATTTTGTTTCAGTAATGAATATTGGCGCATATCACTTGAACATTTGCTTCAGTTCTCTGTCTTCCGGGGCCGCATTTACACAATAATCGACGCATATGTTCTTGACATATGTATAAATCTGAAATATGATGTGCCTGTAAATCAGCAGCAATTCAACCAGGAGCGAAGCTCCATCAAGCTCGCTTGGTTGGTGCGAGCGACGCCGTCAACAGACGACGGGAGCATCAGCTCATGAGATCGTCAGTCGGGGATTGCGACCCGCCACTGACGATCGACTATGGAACCCGCCGCCTGCTCAGTTGAGGCAGGGGACATCCGACGTCTGTTATCTTCATTATATATATAAAGAAAGGAGCACACATCCATGGTTAAAGCCGAAAGACCTTTTTTGATCGTCAATCCGAAGTCATATCTCTACGGGCAGAAAAGCCTTGAGCTGGCTCTGGCCGCTGACAAAACAGCCGCCGAGACCGGTCTTCAGATCTTCTTCACCTGCCCTTACGCGGACATCCGCCTGATCAGAGAAAACACGAAGCACGTAGTGGTCTGCGCGCAGTCTTTCGATCCGCTGACACCGGGCCGCGGCATGGGCCACGTCCTTCCGGAATCTCTCAAAGAAGCCGGAGCTGACGCGGTATTCCTCAACCACGCCGAGAACCCAAAGACCGTTGCAGAGCTGAGCGCATGCGTCGACCGCGCGAAGGAGCTTGAGATGATCACGGTAGTCTGCGCTGACAGCACAAAGGAAGCTGCCGCCGTCGCCTGCCTCGATCCTGACATCGTTCTGGCAGAGCCTACCGATCTGATCGGCACAGGCAAGACAGCCGACGACTCCTATGTCACCGAGACCGTGGCCGCGCTCCACAAAGTGAATCCGAATGTGCTGGTGATGATCGCTTCGGGCGTCGTCACAGCCGACGACTGCTATAACGTTGTCCGTCTCGGAGCTGACGGCACCGGCGCGACCTCCGGCATACTGAACGCTCCGTCCCCTGCCGTACGCGTACAGGAAATGGCAGAGGCCATCGTCAAAGCATATAAGGAAAGAGAGGCAAAATAATGAAGATCTACAAAGAGCAGATTGACCTTAAGTCCCACGGCGGGACACCTACATTCATAAACATCACTCCTGAGGTAAAGCAGGCCATAGCGAACAGCGGCGTGCAGGAAGGCATCGTCACGATCATCTCCCCTCACACCACATGCTCCGTCTTCTTTGAAGAGTTCGTACACGATACTACAGAGGACGGCACGGAATTCCTCCAGGTCGACCTCAATGCCGCTCTGGGCAAGATCATCCCGGACCAGACCGAGATCCCTCCTGCGGGACCGTACATGTACCCGGGGCCTGAGCATTACGCGGACGTGGCTTCATGGCCTGATGCAGAGGCTTACCTTCCGGGCGGAGACAAGACAGCTCTTCTCAACTGCGACGCTCACATGAAGGCCACCCTTCTCGGCAACAGCGCCACGCTGGAGATCGCAGGCGGAAAGCTCGCGGTAGGAACGACCGGATACATATACTTCGTAGACTTTGACAGGACAAGAGAGCGTCCGAGAAAATGCAGAGTCGTCATCATGGGAGAATAAAAGGACAAGGAGGATACGAAAATGCTTGTTAATTCGAAAAAAGTTTTCCGGAAAGCTCAGGAAGGGCATTATGCAGTCCCTTCCGCCAATGTCCTTGACATGGAGAGCATCAAGAACCACGTTTCTCTTGCTGAAAGGCTCGGCCTCCCTCTGATCGTCGCTGTCGCGGAATGCCATCTCGGTGACAGCATCAGCCTCGAGGATGCCGCTTTAGTGGGAAAGAAATACGCCGCAGAGGCGAGCGTGCCGGTAGTCCTGCACCTTGACCACGGCGAGAGCTTCGAGACCTGCAAAAAGGCTATCGATCTCGGCTTCACATCAGTCATGATCGACGCCTCCATGAAGAGCTTCGAGGAGAACGTAGCGACGACGCGCAAGGTAGTCGAATACGCTCACGAGCGCGGAGTCACCGTCGAGGCTGAGATCGGCCACGTTGCCAGCAACTTCGATGAAAACGACACAGAGACCATGTATACCACAGCTGCCGAGGCTTCCGAATTCGCGAAGCAGTCCGGCTGCGATTCGCTGGCCATCTCGATCGGCACGGCTCACGGCGTCTACAAGGCCAAGGCCATCCCTGAGATCAGCTTCGATTCGCTCGCGGCTATCCGCAGCGCCACGGACGTTCCGCTCGTGCTCCACGGCGGATCGGGCTCGGGAGACGACAATCTCAGCCGCTGCGCGAAGGAAGGCATCTGCAAGGTGAACATCTATACCGATCTTTATCTCGCGGCGATGAAGTCCCTGGAGGACGGAGACAGCTCCGACTACTTCAGGGTCCTCGGGAACCTGAAAGCGGGAATGAACGAATGCCTCGAACACTATTACAAAGTGTTCGGCACAAAAGCTCAGTAGCAAACACATGGCCAGGGGGACAGACCCCCTGGCCATACATCATGCTCCAAAAAGCGGCCAGGGGGTCTGTCCCCCTGGCCGGCGTCTGTTATACGGTTTCTTCCTCCGCCGGCTTTTCCGCCAGCTCTATCAGGCGCTTTGCGCATTCGTTGTCTGTTATGAGGATGTTGATGTAGCCGCCGCGTATGGCGCCTATCACCGCCTCTGCTTTTCTCTTGCCGCCGGCGATACCTATCTTGCTCGGTATCCTGCGGATATCCTCGAGACGCATCGCGGCAACTCGGTCATTGAAGAAGCCGAAGCCGTCCGTTTCGCCGTTTTTATCGTAGAACTGCAGACACATGTCTCCCACAGCCCCGTGGTCGACCAGAGACCTCCGCTCCCTTGCCGAGATGTATCCGGCCTTGTCGAGCGTATGCTCCACCCGGTCAGGCACTCCGATGCCGGCGACCACCACATTGAGTTTTTTGAAGTCCTCCAGTATGTAGTTGACCGCTTTTTCCTCCATGAAGTATTCCAGCACCTTCCTGTCGGAAAATACCGCCGGCGAGAGGAACTGGGAATAGGTCCCGCCGAACTTTTCGGCGTACTTCCTGGCGAGCTCATTGCCCTGTATGTCAGTGCCTCCGACCGTGATCTGGCTGATGCCTCCCTCCAGCGCGACGAAGAGAAGATCGTTGAATCTCTCGTACACCTTGTTGGTGCTCACGACGTTGTTCAGAGTCTGGCCCATCGCGACGCCTACCCTGTCGCCCTCCTTGAAGAAGCTGTGCAGATAGTCCGCCGCCTTGCCGAACATATAGGAGGAAGCCTCCTGCCTCGTGTCGAGCACGCTGTTCTCGACTATGACCACATCCTTGAGCCCGTATACCCTCTCAAGCGTCTTTTCCATGTCGCCGTAGTCATAAAAGCGAGGGTTATGCAGCTCGATCGTGACTATGCCCATCTCCTTTCCCTTGCGGAGTATGCGCAGGACAGAGGATCTCGAGATCCCGAGATAGTCTCCGACCTCCTTCTGATTCATGTCATCCTGGTAGTACAGGCAGCAGACCTTGTATATAAGGCGCTCGTCATCAACGATCTTTTTCATGAGGGCCTCCGTTCTTTCTGCACCGCAGCGCGTTCCTTATCAGAAAATCTGGATCTCCGCTCCGTTCACAACGTCATCCTTCGTAACGATCTCGCCGTCCAGATTGATGCAGCCCGGACGGTAAGGAGTCGTGTCCGAACTGAACGCGAGAGTGCAGTGTCCCATCTCTTTGAGAGTGTGGACGGCCTCGTCGCCTACAGCCGTGATCTTATATGTCTTGCTTCCCAGCTTAAGGGTATCTCCCGGAGCAGGGTCTTCACTCAGTGTTCCGGCCGTATGCAGTATCGCCATATCCGCGAGTTCCGGCGGCGCGTCATCGTTAAACAGGATAACGAACTGCATCTCCATGGCAGGATCGAGAAATTCCATGGCCATGCTTCCGAGTCCGGTGATCTTGACATCGTATTTCATGATGAACCTCCGTTTCTTTTTCGTCGTTGTTCTGCGGTCGCCTCCCGGCAGACCTGATTTTCATGCCTGTATTATATATTTACGTGAAGGCTCATTTCAAGATAAATGTTCTGACCATTTGATTAAATAAAATGAATCAGAATATTCTCCCGGCGGTCACACTTACGCAAATGTTCAGAAACTATTGCTTGATATTTGTCTATATAATGTATATATTTTTCTTACGAAAATGATGCGGGCGGCACTGTGCCCCGGAGGCGGCCTGCAGGGAAAGAACAACGCAAATACTTAAATTAACAATAAAATCAGCAAGGAGGATCACTATTATGCTGAACATGAACTGGAAACTCGAGCAGAGAGAAAAAGAAGGCAAGATCATCAAAGTCGGTATCGTAGGCGCCGGCCAGATGGGACGCGGAATGGTAACACAGATGGTTCTCATGAAGGGAATGACACCTGCCATCGTATCTGACATCGACATCAACCTTGCTGTACAGGCTTTCAAGTACGCAGAAGTCTCTGATGCGGACATCGTGGTTGCCAACACCCTCGAAGAGGCGAACGCAGGCATCGCGGCACACAAGTACGTAGCATGTGCAAACGCCGACTTCGTTTCTCAGGCAAAGGGCGTCGACGCTGTCATCGACTGCACGGGAGTTCCTGATGTAGGCGCAAAGGTCGCTACAGACGCAATGAAGAACGGCAAGCACGTAGTAATGCTCAACGTTGAGACAGACGTTGTTATCGGACCTTACCTCGACAAGTTCGCCAAGGATCACGGCGTTATCTACACAGGTTCCGCAGGCGACGAGCCGGGCGCTGTCATGGAGCTTTACTGCTTCGCTACAGCAATGGGCCTCAAGGTCGAAGTCATGGGCAAGGGCAAGAACAACAAGATCGACTACGACTGCAACCCAGACACAGTCCTCGAAGAGGCTACACGCCGCAAGATGAGCCCTAAGATGCTCACAGCTTTCAAGGACGGCACAAAGACCATGGTAGAGATGACCGCTATGTGCAACTACACAGGCCTCGTACCTGACGTTATCGGCGGACACGGTCCTAAGACTGCTCCTGGCACAGAGGGCGTCAAGGAGCTCAACGAGATCTTCAAGCTCAAGAAGGACGGCGGGATCCTCAACAAGCACGGCGTTGTCGAGTACGTAAACGGCATCGCTCCTGGAGTATTCGTAACGGTTTCGACAGAGAACGCTGAGATCGCCTATCAGCTCTCGTACCACAGCATGGGTCCTGGACCGCTCTGGACACTCTACAGACCATATCACCTCTGCAACCTCGAGACTCCGCTCACAGTAGCCAAGGCAGTCATCGACGGCGAGAAGACATGCGTTGCCAAGGACGGCCTCGTAGCTGAGTGCATCACTCAGGCCAAGATCGACCTCAAGGCAGGCGACAAGCTCGACGGTATCGGCGGATACACAACACTCGGCTCCATCTGCACAGAGAAGGAAGCTACAGAGAAGGGTTATGTGCCGTTCGGTCTGATCAACAAGAACGCTGTCATGAAGGTAGACTGCAAGAAGGGTGACCTGATCACATACGACATGGTCGAGCTCGACAAGGACACACTGATCTACAAGCTCAGAAAAGAGCAGGACGCTATGTACGGAAAGCACGTCCTGTAATCGGGCTTCATAATCATAATACCTCTTATACAAAAACAGATGCCGGATCCGCAGTGATCCGGCATCTGTTTTTTTGTTATCATCAGTGCTGCTATGACCGTCTTCTGTCGTATTCCCTGTGCTCCTTATGGAATCTGACCTTGCTCTCGTACATATCCTTGTCTGCACGGCTGAATACGCTCTTGAAGGTCTCATCCTCTCCCGGTATGTATGATGCCTGGCCCTTCGATATCGAAAGGGTCCCGTCTTTATCCCTGTTAGCTTCATTGTACCGCGCTATGTCATCGTCAAGCCCTGCAAGTTTCGCCGTCATTTCCTCATCTGAAACGCCCTCTGCAATGGCTATGAATTCATCTCCGCCGATCCTGAAGGCGTTGCTGTCTCCGAACGCCCCGGCGATCAGCTCCGCCGCCGCTTTTATCACCCTGTCTCCGCACATGTGTCCGTATTCATCGTTCATGTGCTTCAGGTAATTGATATCGAAGACCGCTACGTGGAATGCCGCCGTTCCCTCCCCGATGGCAGCTTCGAGTTTTTCCGTCCTCTCCATGTACGCCGCCGTATTGCCGACACCGGTGAGAGCGTCAGTCAGCGCCTTCTCGTGGACATGGTCGATGTACGCCTTTATATCCGTGTGCATGGAGCGTATCCTTCCGCTCAGAGCCTCAATATCGTCCGCGGACAGATCGTTATATATCTCTGTGTCTTCCTCAGCCGCGCTTCTCTCCGGCCTTTTGTACCCGGCGTCGCTGACAAGGTCTGTCGCGAGCTCCTCCACATCGGTAGCAAGAGTCGAAAGGTCGGTGTTGAGCTCAGTGAATTTTTTCCTTATGTTGCCGGTCACGACCAGAAGAAGCAGCAGAGTCAGGATGACGGATAGCACCGATATGACCCCGACGGATACCGAGTTTTCCAGGATTTTCCTGTCATACCAGTCCGCGTCATAATCAACGCCGATTATGCAGGCTATTCTGCCTTCTGAATCCAGTACAGGGCTGTATGCGCTGTAGAAATTGCCCCATTCATCCCTCGCCGGCTCATCATCGACCATTGCCTTTCCTTTTGCCGCAGACCTCAGTGCTTCTGTGATAAGGACATCCTCGCCGAAGTCGGCAGGGTCCTCAGGATCGGCATCCATTACAAAGACATAATGATCATCTCCGTCCTGCCTTACCATGTATATATACTCGATGTCGGTATTGTTCTGGAATGCCGAAAGCTGCGACAGGATATACTCATAATCTTCGCTGCCTACGTCATCAGCAGTAAAGCCGCCCGCAACATCTCCGTCAACAAGCGATGCAGCGGTGTTCGACATGCTGAGCATGCTCTGCCTGACCATCTTCCTTACAGTCGAAACCGACTGCCTGAGTATCACCGCGCCCAGCACGATGTTGGTTGCGAGCAGAAGCGCGCTGAACAAAAGCACATATCTGGTCGTATAGCTCAGCCCTGACGTGCGGGCATTGTTTTCTTTTGTTCTTTTCTGCATCCAGTCCATCCCTCTATGTATATTCAGAGATCCAGCAGCTGTTTTTTCTTGTTCTCGAATTCTTCTTCTGTCACTATGCCCAGGTCGAGCAGCTCCTTGAGCTTTTTGATCTCCTCATACGGATCTGTCGGAGCCTGCGCGGCGGGACGGCTGCTCTTCGCCGCCTCCTGCCGGTCATTGTCCCCGCTTTCGCGCATCCTTCCGAACTCTCTCAGCGCAGCTTCGAGCTTGTTTTTTCTGGAGCGGGCGAACGGTATCGCGACATCCCTTCCCTGCGTCCTCAGAGTCAGGATGCCGTAAGGCGAAAAGAGCTGCGAACTGGTGATATCCAGCGACTCTATCTCCTCATACGGGTAGTGATGTCCGAGCGCGATCAGTTCCGCTTCATCGAAAATGATCGGCTCTATGCTCAGCTGTCCTTCTATCTCGTGATACATTTCCTGACCCTCCGTCATCTGCCGTCATTGTAGCATGCGTCCATGCGCTCTTCAATTGTAATTGTCACCTTCCCCGTTCTATATGGTATAATGTTTTCTACTGATTGATACGGCTTTGCCGTAATGTAGAAAACATTGATCTCCGGAGGCTGTGCTCCTCCGATAGAATGTTTCTACTGATTGATACGGCTTTGCCGTAATGTAGAAAACATTGATCTCCGGAGGCTGTGCTCCTTCGATAGAATGTTTCTACTGATTGGTACGGCTTTGCCGTAAAGCAGAAAACCTTGGTCTCCGGAGGCTGAGCCCCTCCGATAGACTTATTCCGTATACAGATTTACAGAAGATCGGAGACAGACGGATGAAAAGAATACTGATAGTAGATGATGAAGACAGGATCCGCGAGGTCATAAAGGAGTACGCGGAATTCAGCGGATATGCTGCCGAAGAGGCAGCCGACGGCATGAGCGCCATAGGCCTTGTAAAGCTGAACGACTACGACCTGATAATCATGGACATCATGATGCCGAAGCTTGACGGTTTCAGCGCGGTCAAGGAGATACAGAAGATCAAGAACATCCCTGTCATAATGCTCTCGGCCAGAGGAGAAGAGTACGACAAGCTCTTCGGCTTTGAGCTCGGCATAGACGACTATGTCGTCAAGCCTTTCAGCCCGAAGGAGCTCATGGCCAGGGTGAACGCCGTGCTGAACCGGGTGGACGCGTCCGAAAGGAACACCTCCGTGATACAGAAGTTCGACGGACTTGAAGTCAACATGGCCGCCCGCACGATCACGGTCGACGGCAGGCGCGTCGAGCTGACCCCGAAGGAGTACGACCTGCTGTTCTACATGATACAGCACAAGAACATCGCTCTTTCGAGGGAAAAGCTCCTCGAGGATATCTGGGGCTATGACTTCTTCGGCGACGACAGGACCATAGACACGCATGTCAAGAACCTCAGGAACTGTCTCGGCCCTTACAGGAAATACATAGTCACCCTCAGAGGAGTCGGCTATAAGTTCGAATACGACGAATAGTCTTCGCAGAGGCATGTAATGGCAGACCATACGGGCGAAAGGGCCAGAGTTGATACGAGCAGCATCAAGACGACGACGCTCATGTCGTTCGTCCTTTTTGCTCTGTTCCTGGTCATCGTTCTGTGGGGCCTGTCAAATTTTTTTATTAGCACATATTACGAAAGAGCGAGGACACAGGAGGTCATCCGCACCGCGGACGCCCTCGAGGTCCAGTTCAGGCAGGCGGCCGAAGATGATTTCGACTCATATGCCGTACAGACCGCCGGCACAAACGGCATCTATATAAGGATAGACACTCCGGACGGGAGCCTGATCTACGACGGTACCCGCACGGTAAAGGATACCGGCGCGTTCGGCAGCGACATATCCCGCATCAGAAACAGTCTCGAAAGCTCGTCGCTTGACAATGTGACCGAGACCGTACGCGAAGGCTCTAGCGACAATTCGCGCCTCATCTACGCGGCCCATATCCGTTCCGCAGGCATGGTCAGCACTCTTTACATAATCGCTCCGCTTTATCCTGACCAGGTGACGGTGCGCATACTCACGAACATGCTCATTTACATCTCGTTCATCGTTCTGTCGGTCTCAGTATTCCTGGCATACATTCTTGCCAACCGGCTCTCGTCCCCTATCGAGAACCTCACCGCTTCGGCAAAGGAGCTTTCGAACGGAAACTACAACGTCCGCTTCGACGGCGCTTCCTTCACCGAGACGAAGGAGCTTGCGAAGGCTCTGAACAAAGCCTCGTACGAGATGGAAAAAACCGACTTCTACCAGCGCGAGATCATCGCAAACGTTTCGCATGACCTCAAGACCCCGCTGACGATGATACGTTCCTACGCCGAAAAGATCATAGACATCACGGGCGACAATCCCGAAAAGCGCAACGCCGATCTCGGAGTCATCATATCCGAGACCGAGCGCCTGAACCGCATGGTCGGCGACATGCTCTCGGTATCCAACCTGCAGTCCAACAATGTAGAGATGCACATGGAGACCTTCGATCTGGTCGAAGCTGCGGAGGATGTATACGAGAGCATACTCGTTCTTAATTCCTCCCAGGGCTATGACATCAACTTCCATCCGTGCAGACCGGCGTATGTCGTGGGCGACCGCAGCAGGATCATGCAGGTCATGACCAATTTCGTATCCAACGCCGTAAAATACTCGGGCGACAATAAATACATAGACATCAAACTCAGCAAGGGCGGCAGGAAGGTCTCCTTCCACTGCATAGACCGCGGAGTGGGCATACCTTCAGACGAGATCAGCCACGTATGGGACAAGTATTACAGGACCTCGGCCAACCACGAGAGAGGCATCGAGGGCACCGGTCTCGGTCTTGCCATAGCCAAGGGCATACTCAACCTTCACAACGCGAGGTACGGAGTCGAGAGCGAGGAAGGCAAGGGCTCGGATTTCTGGTTCGAGCTGGAGACGGTCAGAAAACCTTCTGAAAAGAAGGATAAAAAAGACAGGAAAGACAGGAAGGACGGAGCGTCAGATGGCAAAGAAGGCTAAGACGGTATTCATGTGCACGGAATGCGGCAACGAGTACACTGCCTGGCAGGGGCAGTGCTCTTACTGCGGCTCCTGGAATACCATAGTCGAGCACAGAGTCTCCCCTTCAGAGGAGTCGAAGACCGACACCAGAAGGCGCACCGGCACCGAAGGCCGTCCCGTAAAGCTGGGCGAGGTCGGCACCCATGACTATACCAGAATGAGCTCCGGCATTTCCGAGCTCGACCGCGTTCTCGGCGGCGGCATAGTCCCGGGCTCCCTCACCCTTATATCCGGCGAGCCGGGCATAGGAAAGTCGACCATCATCGCGCAGGCCGCGGGCCGCATCGCGGACAGCTGCGGCACGGTTCTTTACGTGAGCGGCGAGGAATCCGAAGAGCAGGTCAGGCTGAGGGCCGACCGCGTTCTCGGCAGGATCAGCGACCGTCTCTACATCTATCCCGAAACCAATATCGAAAATATCATGGCAGCGTGCGACAGTCTGAAGCCGTGCTTCCTGATAATCGATTCGATACAGACCATGTACTCCGTCTCGGCCGATTCGGTCGCGGGCTCTCTCACGCAGATAAGGGAGTGCTCCGGACAGCTGATAAGATACGCCAAGCAGAACAGCGTGCCGGTATTCATAGTCGCTCATGTCACCAAGTCCGGCGAGCTCGCGGGACCTAAGACGATCGAGCACATGGTCGACACTGTGCTCAGCTTCAGCGGGGAGCGCGACAGGGATCTCAGGATACTTCGCTCCTTCAAGAACCGCTTCGGCACGACTGACGAGATAGGAGCCTTCCGCATGGCGGCGGACGGCATGACCGAGGTCCCCGACCTTTCGGGAAGCCTCATAGAGAACAGCGCCTGTGAAGAGGGCTCTGTCATCTCGGCCGTATACGAGGGAAGCCGCCCGGTGTTCTTCGAGATACAGGCCCTCGTCGCAAGGGCCAACGTGGGCTTCGCCAGAAGGACAGCGATAGGCATAAGCGCCAACCGGCTCAGCATGATACTCGCCGTGCTCGAAAAAAAGGCAGGCCTGAACCTGCTCGACCACGATGTATATGTCAATGTGGTCGGCGGCATGAGCACGAACAGCACCTCGACAGATCTCGCTGCCGCCCTCGCGATATACAGCTCGTTCAAGGGCCGCTCATCCTCGAAGCGCATAGTCGCCGCGGGCGAGGTAGGCCTGACCGGCAACCTCCGCTCCATCCCCAACGCGGACAGGATCATACAGGAGGCGGTCCGTCTCGGTTACGAGGCTGTGATCCTTCCTGAAAACAACGCGAAACAGATAAAAGAGGCCCCGAAGATCAGAGTCTTCGGAGCCTCGAACATAAACGACGCCATAAGGGCGTATCTGTCCTGACTTATCTCTCCTTCATGGTGAGCGATATCTTGCCGCGCTTCTCATCTACCGAAAGCACGCGCACCTTCACTACGTCTCCGACCTTTACCACATCGAGCGGATGCTTCACGAACCTGTCCGACAGCTGGGATATGTGCACCAGTCCGTCCTGATGGACCCCGATGTCCACGAAAGCCCCGAAATCCACTATGTTCCGGACGGTGCCGGTAAGTTCCATGTCAGGCTTAAGATCGGACATCTCCATGACGTCGCTCCTCAGTACCGGAGCAGGCACTTCGTCTCTCGGGTCCCTTCCCGGCTTTGCGAGCTCGGCGCATATGTCCTCGAACGTATAGCGCCCTATGCCCAGCTCATCAGCCATTCCCGGTTTCAGCCCTTTTATCTGTATACCGCTTCCCGTGATATCTGATGTCCTGTATCCGGCCGCCGCGAGTATCTTCTTCGCTGCGTCGTAGCTTTCGGGATGCACGGCAGTCGCATCGAGCGGCTCGCTGCCGCCGCTTATCCTCAGAAATCCCGCGCACTGCTCGTAGGCCTTAGGTCCGAGCTTCGGCACCTTAAGCAGCTGCTTTCTGTTGTCAAAGCTGCCGTTCTCCTCCCTGTATGCGACGATGTTCGCGGCGACCTGTCTGCTGATGCCTGAAACATAGCCGAGAAGCGACGGGGACGCCGTATTGACATCGACTCCGACCCTGTTGACACAGTCCTCTACGACCGCGTCCAGGACCTCTCCCAGACGCTTCTGATTCATGTCGTGCTGGTACTGGCCGACGCCTATCGCCTTCGGGTCTATCTTTACGAGCTCCGACAGAGGGTCCTGCAGCCTGCGTGCGATGGACGCAGAGCTCCTCTCTCCCACATCGAGGTCCGGAGACTCCTCCGTCGCCAGTTTGCTGGCCGAATAAACCGAGGCCCCGGCCTCATTTACTATGACATAGCTCAGGCTCTTCCCTCGCTTTCCGGAGTTGTATCCGCGGATGAAGTCGGCGATGATCTTTTCAGACTCGCGCGATGCCGTGCCGTTTCCGACGGAGATGACATCCACCCCGTATCTGCCGCACAGCGAAGTCAGCACCTTCACGGCCTCGCTCACCTTGTTCTGAGGCGGCGTAGGATAGATCACTGCGGTGTCGAGTATCTTACCGGTAGGATCGCAGACCGCCAGCTTGCAGCCCGTGCGGAAAGCCGGGTCCCAGCCCAGCACCGTCATCCCTCGAAGAGGAGGCTGCATCAGAAGCTGCTCGAGATTGGAGGCAAAGACCTTCATGGCTCCCTCTTCGGCCGCCTCCGTGAGACCGCCGCGTATATCCGTTTCTATTGACGGAGCGATGAGCCTCCTGTAGCTGTCCTCCACGGCTTCGCTCACATAAGGCGCGCAGCCATCAGAGACCCTGCGCATGGTCTTTCTTTCAAGATACGATATTATATCTTCCGCAGGAGCGTCCAGCGAAACGGAGAGCACCTTTTCCTTCTCTCCCCTGTTGATCGCGAGGACCCTGTGTCCGGGTATCTTCCCTGCCGCTTCTCGGTAATCGTAGTAGTTCTCGTATACCGTGCGCTCGCCCGCCTCCATGGCCTTTTTGCCTTCGCTCCCCGGGGAGCAGACGATATCTCCGGCCTTCGCGGTCCTGTTTCTGATCCATCCCCTGAAGTCCGCGCTGTCCGAGACATCTCCCGCGATTATGTCCTGTGCCAGACGGACCGCGGTCTCAGCATCGGTCACTTCCTTTTCTTCGGAAAGGTATTTCACTGCCTCCTTCAGCGGATCGCCCTCTTTTCCGGAAAGCATGAAATCAGCCAGCCCCTGCAGTCCCTTCTCTTTTGCGATGTCCGCGCGCGTCTTCCTCTTTGGTCTGTACGGTCTGTAAAGATCCTCGAGCGCCGCTGCGGTCTCCGCCGCGATTATCTTTTTCTCAAGCTCTTCGTCGAGCTTTCCCTGCTCCTCAATGGATGCAAGTATGGTTTCTCTTCTTTCTTCAAGGTTCCTGAGATATCTGAGTCTTTCCTCAAAGGCTCTCAGCATCTCGTCATCCATGGCGCCCGTCGCCTCCTTGCGGTAACGGGCGATGAAAGGGACTGTGTTGCCCTCATCCAGAAGATGCTCTGCAGCCCCGGCCTGCCACTCTCTGATCCCGAGTTCAGCCGCTATCCTTTTGATTATGTTCGTTTCCATCAGTTTCCTGTGTCGTCGTCCTTTCTGTGGTTTTGTCACTGCAAGTATAACATAATGGCATGACTGTTTTATCGGTCCGGCGCATCAGAAGAGGCGGGCCCGCCCGCCTCTTCGTGTTTTTGGCCGTCAATGATCCTGATGTGTCGCTGCCCGCATTAGAGATCCAGCTCTACAGGATCCTGATCGAAGTCCTTATACTTTCTGACAGCAAGTCCGTTGGTCTTTACGTAGTCCGCAAGGCCCTGAGCTCTCAGCTTCTCACGCGCGTCGCTGTCTCTTGTGATCTGCATGAACCTGTCATAGTCATCGCCGAAGATCTCCTTCGCCGTAGTCTCGAAATTGCCGCCGTCCTCTACAGGCCTGAAGTCGGTGACCTTATATTCGTCTCCTTCCTTCGCGACGGTCATCATGCCCGGATGCGCTCCTCCGGATCCGAAAACGAGAGTGTCTCCGTCGATCGAGTAGTTATACACCCAGAAGTCGCCGTATACCTTTGCGGTTCCGTCTTCGCCTTCCTCTGTCTTTATGATCTGTACCACAGGTATCGTGATCGAATCCGCCGGCTTGTCATACATCACGGAAATGTCTTCGCAAAGGTACTTCCAGACAGCGCACTCCACAGGGTCCTGCCCCATGTAGCCGTACTTCGTCCCGATGTCCGGAGCTCCGTCTTCCGGACCTTCTTCTCCCGGTCTTGCGAAGTGCAGATCGACGCCCATGATGTTTGCCTTTATCCCGTCGCCGTCATCGGTAAAAGTCAGCTTCATGTCGCCGCTCGTTCTGAAGCCGTCGTCCGTCGGCTCCCATTTGATCTTTGATACATCTTCCTTCCCGTCGGCCTCGGTCGCGACAAAGGTGCCTGTGCCGTCTTCGTTCAGCGTCAGGATCCAGACACTGCCTTCGATCCCGCCTGAAGTGTCTCCGACCGTCATCGAGGTCGCCTCCCACTCGCCTGTATATTTGCTGTCCGAATAGTCGGCCTTGCTTCCCCCGCACGCTGCGAACGCAAAGCACATGACCGCGATCAGCCCGGCAAGAAGCGCGATTTTCTTTTTCATTGATCTTACCTCCTGAAAAACTGTCCCGCTATTTGTCTGTCCTGCCCATTATACAACAAATCCGTCTGAAGGGGGACCGGACTGATTGACATCCGGCGCGCCGGTTAATAATATTAAGGATAACAGCTGCAACAGTGTTTTGAGGGGGAATATATTTATGAAGATTTGTGAAAAATGCGGGGCGGAATTCGATGATGATTTCATGTTCTGTCCGACCTGCGGCGGCAGATTGGCTGCAGCAGTATCATTCGAAGAGCAGGAACTTGTTTGCCCGGAATGCGGCACATCGATCCCTGCCGGATTTGATTTCTGTCCGATGTGCGGTACGAACGCCAGAGAAAGACTATCTTCCGCTCATGCCGCGCCACCGATAAATACTCCCGGACCTGTCCCTGCGCCGGCAGAGCCGGTAAGTCCGGGACCGGCTGTCGCATATCCTGCAGGGAATTCCCCTGCGATGCAGACGGCGGCGCCGGAAGGCAGCAGGGGGACAGGCGCGAAAAAAAAGCCGTCCGGCAGGATCGTTGCCGGAGTCGCTGTAGCCATAGTGATCATCGCGATCGCCTTCATGCAGTACACCTCGCCGAGAGATCTGATCATCAATAACGGCGATAATGTCGAAGTTTATGTCGGAGATGAGTATGAGCTTCCTGTTTATGCCGAAGGCCTTTCAGCTGAAGATCTCAGTGCGGTCGAATGGACAACAGACGACTATAAGCTGCTGAGCATAGAAAACGGAGTATTGACAGCTTCATACGACAAGAATTCATTCAATGCGACCCAGAGCGAAGCGGAGGGATCCGGCGAAGAGGCGTGCACTTATACCTCGCATATCAAGGGGCATCTGGAAAAAGGTCTCAGAAGCTGGGACGGGGATGCCAGGGTGGTCGTGACACTGAAGCCTGTGGAGATCGCGAACGGAGCGGTGATCAAGGAGCCTGCTGACAGCAAAGACAGTTATATCGAGATCACAGGTTCAGATTCCTACAGCACATTCTTCTATCTGAAGAGCTCCACAAAAGCCGCCAACGACATGTCATTTTTCGTAAAGCAGGGCGAATCTGCGACGATATATGTTCCCTGTGATACATATACATTCTATGAAGCAGCCGGAACGACGTGGTATGGAGATGACAAGCTGTTCGGGCCGACGACATATTATTCAAAGGATGCAGAACCGCTGACCTTTACCTCTGATAAATACTGGACTCTTAAGCTCGGTGTCATAGACGGCAATACGACATCGGAGGATATCGACTCTGATGAGTTTCCTGAATAGAACGGCTCTTCTATTTTACCGCTTCTATCTCAAATCTGATATCTTCCGGTATCACGACCGGGAATATGTCATAGCCGAGCGACAGCTTTTCAAGTTTCGGACATTCAGCGGCCGGTTCGAGAGACGATATGGCCCCGCTCTTGATGTGCGCTGTTCTGAGCTGCGGGAAGTACTTCAGGAGTCCCAGGACTTCGTCGTTTCCCTTCTCTATGCTTATCGATTCCCTGCGGTCATTGGTCAGATCGAAATATGTAAGATCCCCGTCAGATCCGACCGCATCGCAGAAACTGTCATAGGCCTCTTTATCGCCTATGCTTATCTCCTTCATCAGCTCGTCCTTGCCCAGCTGGGACAGTATGGCTTCGGCCAGCACATCGTTGTCTATGGTTTCCGCGCTTTCCTCTTCATCCCGGGCAGCCTCGGTCTGAACGCTCTGCCTGCCCGGCAGGTATTCGTCGAACCATCCCCTGCTGAGGCCGAAGAGACCCACGGCAAGCGCAGCCACCATGACAAGCGCCGCACCCAGCACCAGGTCCCATACGATCGAGCGTCCGCCTGCAGCGCTGCTGTGTCCGTATCCGGTCACACCGTCTCCTATGAGGCTGTCATCGAGCAGTGCCTTCAGAGAATCCGCATCGCCCGCATGCGGACAGTCCCTGAGCAGTTCATGATCACGGCCGTCCACCTGATAGACTATGATATCCCTGCCCAGCTCCTTTGCGCGCACTATCTCGTTCTCACAGTTGATCGAAGCCATTGAGTTGTCCGAGATGAAAGCCGCCACGACCGCTGCATTTTCGAGATGGACAGCGATGTTGTGCGGCCACTCGCTGCCCGGCGCGATGCCCTCGTCATACCAGACGCGGTATCTGTCCTCGTACAGTCCGCTTACGACAGGCAGGACCGTGCCCGAGTCCCTGTGAGAGTAGCTTACGAATATGTACGGCTCCCTGCCTTCATATACAGGTATCACTGCCATGATCTATCTCACCACCTTCAGTTCGATCCCCGCGTCCGGCAGGGCCGGAGCCCTGTCCAGCATGTCCTGCGAGACCGTTACGCTCTTTAAGCCGCTGCACCCAAGCAGCGGATCCAGAGACTCCACGTCCGGGTTGTGTGCCATGTCCACATCCGTCACATTGATCCTGCTGATGGCCGAGATGTCCTTTGCATCCATGCCTTCCATGTACAGCGTGCCTATAGTTTTTCCTTCCAGAAGCTCCAGGGCGGAATCATCGAAGCGGGTGATGTCGAGGTATTCGACATTATCCACATCCCTGAGTTGGTATTCCGCCGAGTTCAGATAGTCCACACGGTCCTTTACTATGACCGCGCCGGCGATCAGAAGAACTATCGCCGCGGCAAGCGCTATGTATGACTGAGTTCTTCTCTTCGTGCCGGTCTGCTTTGCGATCAGGCCCGGTCCCTTTACCGTATCCGGCAGGAAGCCTCCCCCGGCAAGACAGGCCGCCGCTGAAACAGCATCATCCCTGTTCAGCATCGGCACGTTCGCGAGCTGCATGTCGAGACCGTAGCCCGGAACGAAGCCCTCATCCCTGATGCAGACGACCTTCTTTTTTTCCTTGAGCGCATAGTTGATGCTGTTTCTGAAGTCCAGATTCGCGCAGGCGGCATCGGACAGCACGAACACCGCAGTCTCGCAGTTCTGTACGCCCGCCGCGACTTCCTCCGGAAGAGCGCAGTCCTTTGCTCCGGCGCAGTCGCTGAATACCCTCACACCGTTCTTTGCAAGTTCGTCCGCGATGCTGTCCGCATAAGCCATGTCGCTCGCATAAGAGCGCATGAACACAAAGCCCTCAGGGCCTATGTACGGCAGATATCCGAACTTGCTTTTCTTTGCCATCAGCGCTCCTTATTCTCCGGCCTCAGGCGCAGTCTCTTCTTCTCCATTGCTGCCATCTTCTTCTGCCTGATCCTCTTCTTCCTGCCCGGCTTCAGGATGCACGATCTGCACCAGTATCCTGTCGTCCACAGCCGCAGCCAGTTCTTCCATGTCTTCGGTTATTGTCAGATACTTCAGGCTGTTCAGCCTGTTGACGCCTGACAGATCGGTCAGCCGGCCGCAGTCTTTCAGGTCGAGCGTATCTATGCCCTCGAAGTTCTCTATGCCGTCAAGAGAATTCAGCGTGCTCCCCGCCAGTCCCAGCGTCTTCGCGACGTCGACACCGGCCAGTTCCTGCAGGCTCGAGATCTGTATTCCGTTGACATACAGTTCCCCGACCTTTATCCCTTCAAGGCCGTCCCTTATCTGAGCGGCATCGACTCCGTCGCAGTCCGCCGCAAGATGCGTATAGCTGGCTGCCGTCCCGAGATTGGAAACATCCGTTATCCGTGTTCCTCCTCCCGCATCCAGAACTACGCTTGAGAGCCCTCCGAAGTCAGGAATCTTTGCCAGACCCGACCCATCGGCTCTGAGCTCCTTTACATGCAGCCCCTCCGGTATCTCCGTGACATCCGTATGCGAGATGTCCAGCGTCCTGAGCTTTGGCAGTTTCTCTGCGCCTTCAACAGATCTCAGCGGATTGTAGCTGAGTATCAGAGTATGCAGCTTTTCGAGACCGTACGCCTGTGATGCGTCTTCTATCTGCTGGCCGGTCAGCTGCAGCGTGGTGAGATTGGTCAGCTGTTCTATTCCGCTCAGGTCGGAAATGCTGCCCCGGTCCGTCGTGATGCCGTTGTTCAGCACCTCGCCGGAATCGAAGTCAAAGGTATAGATGAACCGTCCGTCGTCTGTATACTGTATCCTCTGTGCAGTCCCTTCAACAACATCGGTCCCGATGACCCTGATGTTGCGTATCTCTTCCAGTTCGGCTTTTGACATGCCCTGCAGGCCGAGAGCTTTCATCGTATCGGCATTGGCCTTCGGCGTCATCAGCGGTCTTATCACGAGAGCGAAGAGAAGTACCGCCGCGACTGCCACCGCCGCCGCGGTCATCAGACTGCGCTTCTTCTTCGCGCCCTCCTGCTGGATGCTCACTCCCGCATCTTCGAATATGGCCGCTTTCTTCAGTTCGCTGATGAATTCCTCATCGTTTCTGAACTTATTCACAAAAAGCGCCTGCTGGGCCTCTGTCTGCATCGACAGCGCAGCGTCGAGTTCGACATCCTCGAGATATACGCACAGGACCGGTTTATTGTGCCTGACTGCGGCCGTCAGCGTGTCTCTGAGCCTGCTCTCTTTTACATAGTCCTTTGTCAAAAAGAGCAGTACTGCCTTTGACCTTTCAAGGATCTTCTCTTCTTTTTTATCGAAGCCGTCCGCCCACCAGAAGCTGACGCCATCCTGCGCCAGAGGCTTGAGATACCTGTCGAGCACCTCGTTCTGATGCTTCGGGCTGCACGAAACATAAATGAAGCCCTTCTGATTGCCGTTGTATTTCTCCATAGACACCTCCGACTGTCATGCAGGTCTTTGTTGCTTTTAATGATAACATTTTTGGCGCTGAAAAAGGTGAGCATTAAGCCCACCTTCGGCACTGCGTCATCAGTCGTTTTTAAACTCGACCTCGATCCTGTCGTCCACCTGGTCTGCAAGCCCCGCAAGCTCATCGGATATGGTGAGCTTTTTCAGGCTGTTGAGTTTGTTGACCGGCGAGAGATCCGTCAGTCCCACAGCGTACTTCAGGTCCAGGTATTCTATGCCCTCAAAATGTTCGATGCCGTCAAGCGAAGTAAGAGAGCACCACGCGATATTGAGTTCTTCGCTCACATCAAGATCCGCCAGATCCTCAAGGCTGTCTATCTGCATCCCGGCAACCAGGAATTGCCTGACCGGTATGCCCTTCAGCGAGCCGATGATCTCTCCGGTCTTGCCGTTATGCGCCTCTATCTGCAGAAAGTCATAGCTGCCCGCAGTGCTCAGCTTCGTGTAATCCTCAAACTCATTCCTGTTCGCCGCGAACCACACGTCGTTTTTCCCTCCGAAATCCGGTATCGATCTCAGATCGGCATCGTCCGCGTATATCCTTCCGGCGCGGAGGTCTTCAGGAAGCTCAGTTATATTCGTCGAGGATATGTCGAGCCACTGGAGGTTTTCCAGTTTTTCGAGGCCTTCAACTGAACTGACTGGATTGCAGTTCAGCGATAGGCTCTCGAGCTTCTCCATCCCGAGGACCGATGAGATATCTTCGATCTGCTGGCCCTCGAGCTCGAGCACTTTCAGGTTTTTCAGCTGCTCTATCCCCGAAAGATCCGAGATGACACCCTGCTGTACTGTCTTCCTGTCACCATCGAAGTAACCATCATCTATCTCGTAATAAACGATCCGTGAAGAATCTCCGTCATCATAATACGCATGTACGTCATGATCCGTCACCTCGGTGCCGACTATGCGCAGCTTTTCTATCGATTCCAGTTCTTCTTTCGACATTCCCTTCAGCCCGAGGGCCTGCATGGTCTCCGCATTGGCCTTAGGGCTGAGAAGCGGCCTGATAATGACGATCGCAGCCATAAGGACTATCACTGCCGCCGCGACTGCCGCGAAAGTCTGGCGCTTCTGCTGTTTCTTCTGTTGCTCCGACAGTTCGGACTTGTCGAAGATAGCGGCTCTCCTGAGCTCTTTAACGAACTCATCGTCGTTTTTATATCTGCTTACGGAAAGCGCCTGCTGGGCTTCGGTCTGCATCGAGAGCGCCGCGTCGAGCTCGACATCCTCTAGGTATACGCAAAGTATCGGCTTGTTGTGCTTTACCGCAGCCGCGAGAGTGTCTCTGAGCTTCCCGCCTTTGACATACTTCTTTGTAAGGAAGAGCATTACCGCGCCTGCCCTTGCGAGAGTTTTCTCCTCTTTGCCGTCAAAGCTTTCCGCCCACCAGAAATATATACCGTCCTTCGTCAGCGGCTCGAGGTATTTCGCAAGCACCTCTTCCTGATCCTTCGAGTCACAGGATACGTATATGAAGCCTTTCTGATTTCCGTTGTATTTCTCCATATCTTTTCTCTGATACTCTCTGAATTATTATTGTTACCCGGATTCTACCATAGAATCAGCGCACATAAAAGCCTGCCCGCTCATCGGGCGGCTTGGTTTGTGAGTCAAAAGGGACGGTTCTTTTTGACTCATTGTAATTGGATGTATTATGGCTGTATTTTGGTTGCTTTTTGATCTGTTATCTGTTATACTTCAGTTGTCAGGATGCGGAACATCAGTGTTTGCAAGCGTTTCAGGCGATAAGCCGGTCGAACCGGAGGTGACAGATATGAACTTAAAGATCGCAGAACTGAAAGAAAGAAAAAAAGAGCTCGGTTATTCCAACAGGATGATATCCGATATATCCGGCGTGCCGCTGAGCACGGTGCAGAAAATATTCGGCGGTTCGACCGAGACTCCGAGATACGAGACTCTCCTCAAGATCGAACACGCCCTGTTTCCGGCGGACAGAGAGCTGCGTCAATACGATCCTTATTATCTGCCAGGCGGGGGATTGTATAAGATGTATGTCAAAGACCCGGAAGAAGCATACAGTTACGAGTCCTTCTATGGTTATGACAAAGGTTATACCGTATTCGGAAAAAAGCAGGGAGAATATACTGTCGATGATTATTATACTCTCCCTGACGATGTGCGTGTAGAGCTGATAGACGGCGTATTCTATGACATGGCTTCACCATCCCCGGTGCATCAGATGATAATTACTCAAACCGCAAAGCAAATCGGCTCATCCCTGGATAAATCAGGAGGAGAATGCGAAGTCTTTGTCTCTCCTCTTGATGTGCAGTTTGCTACTGACAATGTCAGAGATCTCCTGCAGCCCGACCTGCTCATTGTCTGTGAGCAGAAAAAATATCTGAACGAAACCGGAAAAATACTCGGAGCTCCTGACATGGTCATGGAAGTCCTCTCCCCATCCACCAGAGGCAAGGACCGAGTCCGTAAACTCAAAAAATACATGGTTGAAGGCGTGAAGGAATACTGGATCGTCGATCCCGAAGCTGCTGAGATACAGGTCTATTGTTTTGGAAAGACCAGTACATTTAATCTCTACACATTTGAGGACCGGATACCGATCAATATTTTTGACGGAGAAATATCCGTAAGCTTCGCTGCCATCAACAGAAAACTTAAAGAACGCCTCGGCTTCGACACGAAGCAATAAATCAGCCTGCCCTCACATGAGAGCAGGCTAGTATTTTTTGCGATTCTATCAGAGGGATATTACTTCTCCTCGAGGCTCTTCTTGTAAGCCGCAATGACCTTATCCGCCAGGTTGCTTGGCAGTTCGGCGTATCTTGCGAACTCTACTGTGAAGCTTCCTCTTGCCTGTGTCATCGACCTGAGCGCGATAGCGTAGTCGAAGAGTTCGGCCTGCGGCGCCTCAGCGTGGAGGACCTGTCCGCCGTGGACAGGATCCATGCCGAGCACGATCCCTCTTCTGTTAGGAAGGTCTCCCATAACAGAGCCTACGTAAGCCTCCGGGACCGTGATGTCGAGCTTCATGATAGGCTCGAGCAGGCACGGCTTGGCCTCAACGATACCCTTCTTGAATGCCAGCGAAGCAGCGATCTTGAACGATACTTCGTTGGAGTCCACCTCGTGATACGAACCGTCATAGAGAACGGCCTTGATGTTCTGTACCTTGCATCCGGCCAGAGGGCCCTTCTCCATGCACTCGAGGAGTCCCTTCTCGACTGCAGGAACGTAGTTCTTAGGAACGGATCCGCCGAAGAGCTCTTCGCTGAACTCGAGTCCTTCTTCCTGTGAAGGCGAGAACCTGATGTGTACATCACCGTACTGGCCTGCTCCGCCAGACTGCTTCTTGTGCTTGCCCTGTACATCGGAGTTGCCCTTGATGGTCTCTCTGTAAGCGATCTTCTGAGGAACGACGTTTACGCTGACGCCGTACCTGTCCTTGAGCTTGGCCTGGATGATGCCGAGCTGGATGTCTCCCTGACCGCCGAGCAGAGTCTGGTGTGTCTCCGCATTTCTCTCGAGTACGAATGTCGGATCCTCTTCCATGAGTCTGGAGAGTCCCTGAGCCATCTTTTCGTCCTCGTTCTTGTCGGCAGCCTCAACTGCTACGAAGTAGCATGGGCTCGGGAACGCGATAGGTGCGACCGTCACCTGCTTTGCCTTGCTGCAGAGCGTGTCGCCCGTCTTTGTGTTCTGGAGCTTTCCGAGAGCTACGAGGTCGCCTGCGGCTGCCTGGTCGGTATTCTCCTGGTTCTTGCCTCTTACGAAGAACACGGAGCCGAGCTTTTCGGATTTCTCTGAACGAGGGTTATATACGTCAGCGCCGGACTTGAGAGTGCCGGACACTACCTTAGCGTACGAGATCTTGCCGAGGAACGGGTCTGCAAGAGTCTTGAAGATGAAGAGCACGAGGTCACCGTTCGGATCGCACTTGATCTCGATATCATTGCCGTCAGCGTCCTTTGCCTTCGTGATCACTGTGTCAGGCTTCGGCACATATTTGCAGAGCGAATCGAGGACTTCATCGACTCCTTCGCCTGTAAGAGCGCTCATCCTGAGGATCGGCATGATGTCGCCGTTGTGGATACCCATTGCGAGTCCGTGCGCGAACTCCTCGTCTGTGAACGGTTCACCCTCGAAGAACTTCTCCATGAGCTCCTCGTCAGCTCCTGCGACTGCCTCATCGAGAGCGTCCTTGTCCTCGAGAGTGACGCATGCACTGCCGAACATTTCCTGGATAGCCGCTACGGTTCCGTCTATATCGACGTTGTCCTTGTCAGTCTTAGTGATGACGAAAAACGTAGGCGCGTTGTACTCCTTTACGAGATCCCATGCCTTTTCTGTTCCGACCTGGATGCCGGAGGAAGCATCGACCATGATGATCGCTGTCGCGCCTGTCGACAGAGCCGCCCTTGCTTCTCCCGCGAAATCGAAGAATCCCGGGGTGTCGATAAAGTTGAGCTTGGTGCCCTTGTACTCTACAGGCACGAGGGTCTGGTTGATGGTATAACCCTTCTCGATCTCCATCTTTTCGTAGTCGGATACGGTGTTGCCGTCCTCGACCTTGCCGAGTCTGCTTACTACCTTTGTGTTGAGCAGAGCGGCCTCAAGGAAAGTGGTCTTGCCCGTGCCGCCGTGTCCCAGCAGTACGATGTTGCGGATCTTGTCAGTTGAATAGCCTTTCATGTGTTCCTCCTGCTTATTTGCGGTACTGTTATACCCTTCCGGACACGCTCTCGCTAAGACCTCACGCAGCGGTACTAAGCTCTGTCTTCGCCTTCGGCTCGCCAGTCGCTGAGTACCGGCGTTGCGGTGTTGTCCGGGCGGGTATAACAGCCCCGCTAAAAATAATATACTTTAGAATTAGAATTCTGCATTACCAGGTGTTCTCGGGAACATCTGGACGTCTCTTATGTTGCTCATGCCCGTGAGGTACATGAGGATGCGGTCGAATCCGAGTCCGTAGCCGGAATGGAATACTCCGCCGTATCTTCTGAGGTCGAGGTACCAATCGTATGTGTCCTCATCGAGGCCCATCTCCTTTATCCTCTCTACGAGCACATCGTAGCGCTCCTCCCTCTGGCTGCCGCCGATGATCTCGCCGACTCCAGGCACCAGCATGTCCATCGCCGCCACCGTTTTGCCGTCGTCGTTGAGCCTCATGTAGAAGGCTTTGCAGTCCTTAGGATAGTTGATGACGAACATCGGCTTTTTGAAGACCTCTTCGGTCAGATAGCGCTCGTGCTCCGTCTGCAGCTCGAGTCCCCATTCCACCGGATACTCGAATTTCTTTCCGGACTTCTGCAGTATGTCCACAGCCTCGGTATACGTGATCCTGACAAAGTCCGAGCTTACTATGTGGTTGAGTCTCTCGAGCAGGCCCTTGTCGACGAAGCTGTTGAAAAACTGCATCTCCTCAGGGCAGTTCTCCATCACGTAGCTGATGATGTACTTGATCATCTCTTCCGCCAGGTCCATGTTGCCGTTGATGTCGCAGAACGCCATCTCAGGCTCCATCATCCAGAACTCGGACGCGTGTCTTGCCGTATTGGAGTTCTCGGCTCTGAACGTCGGTCCGAATGTATAGATGTTACGGAAAGCCAGCGCCATGATCTCTCCTTCCAGCTGGCCGGATACCGTAAGGTTCGCCTTCTTTCCGAAAAAGTCCTTGCTGTAGTCGATATTGCCGTGCTCATCTCTCGGAAGGTCATCGAGGTCGAGGGTCGTCACCTGGAACATCTCGCCCGCGCCCTCGGCATCGCTGCAGGTGATCTCAGGCGAATGGACATAGATGAAGTCCTTCTCCTGGAAGAATTTGTGTATGGCGTACGCCGCGACGCTCCTCACCCTGAACACGGCGCTGAAGGTGTTGCTGCGCGGTCTCAGGTGAGCTATCTCTCTGAGGAACTCCATCGAGTGGCGTTTCTTCTGCAGAGGATAGTCCGGATCCGAGTCTGCAATGAGCTCTATCTCAGCCGCCTTGATCTCGAACGGCTGCTTCGCATCAGGTGTGAGCACGAGAGTGCCCGTTACCTTTACGCCCGAGCTCAGGCGGAACTTCGCGACCTCGCTGAAGTTCGCGAGCTTGTCCGCTTCGTATACCACCTGCACCGGAGTAAAGAACGTGCCGTCGTTGACAGAGAGGAATCCGAACTGGTTGGAGCTTCTGTTGCCCCTTACCCAGCCGTAGACAGTTACCTCTTTGCCCGCAAAGGCATCCGTGTTTCTGAATAATTCTCTTATCTCAATATCTTTCATTTACAGTATGTTTCCTTTGATTTTTCTTTCTGCCGGCAATCGGATGTCAGCCCGAAAATTATACCATATGCTCGGCCCTGCTGTCATCAGCAAAAATGCGGATAATCGGGCGAATCAGGACGCTGTTCTGTGGTAAAATAAGTGCGTAGCAACTAAAGCGGACAAGAAAGGAGAACTGACATGCCAATCCCAACTCCTCACATAAACGCAAAAGCGGGTGATTTCGCCGATACGGTGCTGATGCCGGGCGACCCGAAGCGCAGCAGAATGATTGCCGAAAACTTCCTGCAGGATGCGGTCCTCGTCAACGACGTAAGGGGCGTGCAGGGCTATACCGGCAAATACAAAGGCAAGAGAGTATCCGTCATGGCGTCCGGAATGGGCCAGCCTGCGATCGGCATATACTCTTACGAGCTCTTCAAAGAGTACGATGTAAAGAACATCATCAGGATCGGATCCTGCGGATCTCTCCATCCTGACCTTCACCTCAAGGATCTCATAATCGCTCAGGCCGCCTGCACTGACGGCAACTACGCGATCCAGTACAGGCTTCCGGGGACATTCGCCCCTATCGCGGATTTCGGTCTGCTTAGAAAGGCCGTTGATGAAGCTGAGAAAAAGGGCGTGAACTACAAGGTAGGAAACATCCTGTCTTCGGATATCTTCTATGATGATGCGGGCTCCGGCATGGACTGGGCGAAGGTCGGCGTGCTCGGCATCGAGATGGAATCCGCCGCTCTCTACTGCAACGCTGCAAGACTCGGCAAAAACGCTCTGTGCATATGCACGGTGTCCGATTCCTTCAACTACCCGGATGAGATAATGACGGCGGAAGAGCGCCAGACCTCGCTCACGGCGATGATCGAGATCGCGCTCGAGATCGCATAGCGTAAATATATCGATCATGAAAAGTGATACACAGTTTTTCTCAAAACCTGTGTATTACTTTTGGTATATGCATGAGCTTCCGGAAAAAAACGGATCCAGTAAAACAGCCGGGAGTCCTCCCGGCCATTCGCTCAGTCCTCGAGCATGAGGCGGATAATTTCCTCGTCCGTTTCCTTCATGCCGAACCTCGCGAGCCTGCCGACCACGTCGATGGTGTTCTCGACTCCGTTCTTGACAAGTCCGTCGCCTCCGAAGAAGTTGTTGCCCTTGCTGTACATCGAAAGCCCCATCAGACCGGCTTCGACCGCCATGGAAATCTTTGCGGCGCAGCTCGCCTTTGCCCCGTCGCAGACTATGCCCGAATCGACCGCAAGCGCGTTGACGACTGTATGCGCGACGCCTTCAACTCCCTTGCCCTGCATGTACGCTATGCCGGCCCCGGCTCCGCAGCCTGCGCTCACAGCTCCGCAGTACGCAGAAAGCCTGCCTATGCCGGTCTTTAAGTGGATTGTCACCAGGTTGGATACGGCGAGAGCCTTGAGTATCTCTTCTTTCGATCTGTTTCGCGCCCTGCCGTACACGATGACGGGAATGCTGGATGTTATACCCTGGTTGCCGCTTCCGGAGTTGATCACCACAGGAAGCTCGCAGCCGTTCATCCTGGCGTCGCTCGCCGCTGCAGCGTACGATCTCATGACGTATTTCAGATCGTATTCGTGGCCCAGCATCAGTGTGCTCCCGATGTTGGCGCCGTAGTCGCCCGCAAGACCCTCCTCGGCGATCGCCATGTTATAGCTGATCTGTCTCTCGAGGATCTCCCTTACATCTTCGACGTCCAGTATGTCGGCGAATTCCACGATACCCTCTATGGTCAGACAGCTCCTGTCCGTAAGCGCATCGCCGTCATCTCCGGTCTCTGTCTTTTTGCTGATCAGCAGCTTGTCTCCGTGACGGACGGTAACGATGTTGGTATGGAAATCCACGATCCTGACGTAAGACTCCTCGCCGCCTTTTACCGCGGTGATGCCTATGTCGAAGATATGGCCGTTGTCGACATGCTTCACTTCGATGTCCGCCTTCTCAAGATAAGCGTTTATCTCTTTTATCTGTTCAGGGGTTACCTTCGAGATGACCTCGAGCTCAGCTCCGGCGTCACCCGCCACCGCTCCCGCGGCCGCCGCGGCCTGAATGCCTCTGAGGCCTCCCGTATGAGGAACGACGACGCTCTTTACGTTCTTGATTATATTGCCGCTCACCTCGATGACGAGCTTCTCGGGTCTTTCTCCCAGCACCTCAGCAGCCTTCGCCGCGGCATATGCTATGGCAATAGGCTCCGTGCAGCCCATGGCCGGCAGGAGCTCCTCTTTCAGTATCTGAATGTACGCTTTGTATCTTTTGTCTGTCTTCTCCATAGCCGCTACCCTTTCTTTCTGTGTTCCTCTCTCCATTTCTTTATTGCCTCATAGCGCTCTCTGAACCTCGGCTCCAGGCCCTGATCGCCCGGATGGTAGTACTCCCTGCCGCGAAGGTTGTCCGGCAGGCACTCCATGTCGGCGATCTTGTCTTCGGTGTCGTGGGCATATACATAGCCCTTGCCGTAGTCGAGCTCCTTCATGAGCTTTGTCGGAGCGTTCCTGATCTGCAGCGGAACCGGCTCCGCTATGTGCTCATTGGCGTCGCGCGCAGCCTGTATATATGCGGTTTCCATCGCATTGGACTTCGGTGCGAGCGCGTTGTATATGACTGCCTCGGTGAGGTGCACGCTGCACTCCGGCATCCCGATGAGATGGCAGGCCTGGAATGCCGCGACCGAAAGCTCAAGAGCCCTCGGGTCGGCGAGGCCCACGTCCTCTGCTGCGAAGCGCGTCACCCGGCGCGCGATATACATCGGATCCTCGCCGGACTCGAGCATGCGCGCGAGCCAGTAGACCGCGGCGTCGGCATCGGAATTTCTCATCGACTTGTGCAGGGCAGATATGAGATTGTAGTGCTCCTCGCCCTGTTTGTCGTAGAGCAGGGACTTTCTCGAAGTGCACTGCTCGAAATCCTCTGTCGTGACCGTTATTATCTCGTGTCCGTCCTCAGGATCAGTCGAATGATTGGCGTTCAGCACCATCATCTCGAGAGTAGACAATGCCGTCCTTGCATCTCCGTTGGCAAAGCCGGCGAGAGCGCCGATGACGTCCTCGCTTATCCTGAGGTCCTGATCCCCGAAGCCCCTCGGATCCTTTACGGCGTTCCTTATGAGCTCCGCTATGTCCTCAGGCGTCAGCTGGTGCAGGACGAAGACCTTGCACCGCGAGAGCAGAGCCCCGTTCACCTCGAACGAGGGATTCTCAGTCGTCGCACCTATCAGTATGATGCTGCCCTTTTCGACAAAAGGCAGGAAAGCGTCCTGCTGGGCCTTGTTGAAGCGGTGTATCTCGTCCACGAAAACTATGGTGCGCGCGCCTATGGCCGTCATTTTGTCGGCCTGCTGCATCACCGTCTTTATCTCCTTTATGCCGCTCGTGACCGCGCTGAAGGTTATGAACTGAGCATCAGTCTTCGCCGCGATGATCTGGGCCAGGGTGGTCTTTCCGACTCCCGGAGGTCCCCAGAATATCATCGAGGATATGCTGTCCCTCTCTATGAGATTTCGCAGCACCTTGCCCTCGCCCACCAGATGCTGCTGGCCGGCGAACTCATCGAGGTCCCTCGGCCGCATCCGCGCCGCGAGCGGCTGGCTGTTTTTGCTTTCGCTTTCAAAAATGCTTATCTGGCTCATTTTTCGTATCTGTCAGTCCGCGATGTATTTTTCGATCACGGTCTCTATGCCGAAGCCCTCTTTGATCTGCCCGAGGCGTTTGAAGTGAGGTTCTTCCATGTGTTTTGCAAGGGCTTCAGCATCGCGCCACTTCTCGACAAGCAGGATCTCGCCGGTCTCGGCCGCTTGGTAATAGTAATCGTATTTGATGTTGCCTTCCTCGGCCCTGCTGGCCGCGTCCAGTCCCTCGGTCCATATGGCCTCGAGGAATCTTCTGCCCTGATCCGGGCTGCATTTGTAAGTCACATTCAGTACTATCATCTTTCTCCCTTCCCTTCGTGTATCTCTGCGTATTTACAGCTTCTTTTCCATGAGAACGAGGTCCACTCCCGGTATGCCGTTGAATACTGTCGGCACTATGTCCGTTTCGGTGTATCCGAGATCCGCGTACATCTTTCTGGCCCGTTCGTTTCTCGCATTCGTATCTATCCTCAGAACTCCAAGCCCCTGCTCCGACGCGAGCTTCTCCCAATACTTCACGAAGGCGGGACCGGTGCCCATGCCTCTTGCGCCGGGATCCACCACGAGAGTGTGCAGGACTGAGACTTCTTCGTCATCCGCCTTGTAGACCCAGTCGCAGTCGTAGTATACATCGACCTGAATCTGATTTATGATACCTGCCGCGATCACCCTTCCGTCAAGCTCGGCCACATGCATGTCGCCTCTTTCGAGCGACGCCTCCGCGGTCTCCCTTACCGGATAGACATCCCGCAGCCATCCCGTAGTGCTGAGACCCTCCTCCTCGGCGTCGTGTGTCCTTTCGTATATCCTGCATATGGCGTCCAGGTCGCCCTTTTCAGCCTTTCTGAATAACATTCCTTTGTCCATCCTATATATCTCTGTCCATTACATAGACTTCGTAGCCGTCGGTGCTGACCGACTCGTTTTTTATGCTGAAGCCCTGCCCCTTCCAGAATCTCAGGGCCTCTTCGTTCTCCTTTACCACGGCAAGCGCCATGTAGTCATAGCCCGCGGCCTTCATCGCGGCGCGTACATCGGCGAAGATGTCGGAGCCTATGCCTCTGCCCTGCATCTCTCCGTCGACCATGAGCCATCCGACGAAAGCGTCGTCAGCCTCATGATAACCTGTGATGAGATCCATGACGGCCACGAGCACATCGTCATCGTTATAGAAGCCCACGAAATACTTGCTGCCCGGCGACGTGCCGTCCGGCAGCGTCGTGATGACCTCCGTAAGGCTCTCTCGCGTCGGGACTGTATGAAGGTAGCTGTAATACTTCGAGTTGGATTTCGCCAGCCTGTAGACCGCCGATATGTCCTCCTCGCGTATCCTCTTTACCATGTACTGAGTAGAAAGGGTCGCGATGTCCAGGCCGCCCTCTTCCCGTCCGGCCTCGCTGTCGATCGCCCGTCTGAACTGCGTCTCATAGAGTTCCCTGTATATGCCGCCGAGCTCCAGCAGCTCCTCATGGGTGCCCTGCTCGGCGATCACTCCGCCCTTCACGACGAGTATGCGGTCGGCCTTGAGTATGGTCGACAGCCTGTGAGCTATGACGATGCTTGTACGCCCCTCCATCATCTTCTCGAGAGCGTCCTGTATGGAATTCTCGGAGATCGAGTCGAGGGCCGAGGTCGCTTCATCGAGTATCAGTATCTTCGGGTCTTTCAGTACGACCCTGGCCAGCGACAGCCTCTGCTTCTCGCCGCCCGAGAGCTTGAGTCCGCGGTTTCCGACCTGCGTATGGTAGCCGTCAGGCTGGCTCGTTATGAAATCGTGTATGTTGGCGATGCGGCAGGCCTCTTCGATCTCTTCCATTGAAGCGTCCGCATTCGCGTATCTGAGGTTATCGATTATCGTTCCGTTGAAGAGGTAGGACTCCTGAGTCACCACGCCGATCTGCTCCCTCAGGTATGTAAGGTCGAAGTCCCTGACATCGACATCCGCGATCTTTACCGCGCCTCCCGTAACGTCATAGAGCCTCGGGATCAGATTGACGACGGTCGATTTGCCCGAGCCCGAAGGTCCGACGATGGCGTACATGCTGCCGCCCGGCACCTCGAAGTCGATGTCCGTGAGGATCGGATTGCCGTGGTCGTAGCTGAACGCCACGTGTTCATATCTGACCGGCCTGTTGTCCACATCGGGCTTCTGTCCGTTCTCAGGCGATGTGATGGTGTTTTCCCTGTCGAAGTAGTCGAATATCCGTGTAAAGAGCGCGAGGCTCCTCGTGAAATCCACCGAAAGATTCATCAACTGCTCGACCGGACGGTAGAGCCTGTTGATCAGTGCGACCGTAGCGGTTATGGTGCCGACGGTCAGCGACGGATCGATTTTCCGTATGATGAAATATCCTCCCGCAAAGTATATGAGCAGCGGTCCGACCTGTGTGAACATGCCCATGACCACCCTGAACAGCTGGCCGGATCTCTGCTCCTTCAGGCCGAGGTCGGTCACCTCGCGGTTGACCTTTTCGAATTCCTCGTACTCCTGCTGCTCGCGGGTGAATATCTTTACGAGCATCGATCCGGATACCGACAGCGTCTCGTCTATCACCTGATTGAGTTCATCGCTCTTGGCCTGGCTTTCCGTCAGGTATTTCCACCGGGTGCGTCCGGCCGTCCTTGTCGGCAGTATCAGGAGCGGGATCACCGCTATCCCGACGACCGCCAGAGGAACGCTCATGCTGAAGAGCGCTGTCAGCGTCGTCACGACGGTAGCGATATTGCTCACGATGTTCGAGAGAGTGCCGCTTATGACAGAGCTCACTCCGCTTATATCGGTGTTCATGCGCGTGATGATGTCGCCCTGCTTCTCAGTTGTAAAAAAGGAGTGCGGCATGTACTGCAGATGGCGGTACATCTGGTTGCGCATGTCGAAGATGATCTTCTGCGAGATCCACGCGTTTATGTAGTTTTCGAGCACCCCCACGAGCTGGCTCACTGTCAGCGCCGCAAACGCCGCAAGAAGGAGCTTTACGAGGAGTTCCATGTTCTGCCCGACCAGGGCCTCATCCACTATGCGGCCCGTGATGATGGACGGAAGAAGCCCGAACGCGGCAGAGATCATTATGGCAATGAAAACAAAGACGAACTGCAGCCGGTACGGTTTGAGGTAAGCCATTATCCTGGCAAGCAGAGCCTTCGTCACCTTGGGCATATTCTTTTTTTCTTCCTCTGTGAGGAAGCGCGCCGGCCCCATCCGGCCCGGTCCCGGTCCCGCCATTTCCTTTCTGTCCCCTTGCTCTCTTTCAGTCTTCTCCCGTCTTCAGAAGGACTTTTTTCTCTTTTGTCAAAACTCCTGCTGAGGAGCTTTTGTCGCTCTGTTTCTCATCGTCAGGAGCAGGGTGATCACAAGCACCGCCAGCACTGCCGCCGCGGCGGCCCATATGCCCGCGTCAGGCAGGAACGATTCCGTGCCGTCGCTGTTCGTTATCATTTCCGCGTCTTTCAGCACCCACGCTCCTATTGCCGGCCCGATCAGGCCCGGTATGAATACCTGTCCTATGATCCTGACCCCCTGGAACTGTCCGGATCTGCCCTCCGGGATATTGTCTCTTATCATGGCTCCGAATATGGACATGCCCGTCAGGTAGCCCGCCATCATCAGCAGCGATCCGATGAATACAGGCAGCGTCGTTCGGGTGAAATACAAAAGAGCATAGCCTCCCGCCAGCATCGCGCAGACCGGAAGTATGCTCTTCATGAAACCCTGACTGTCATAAAGCCTGCCGTAGAACACAGTTATCGCCGCGGCGAGCAGTATGGCCGGCGCGAATATGAGCACATAATCATCCATTCCCAGAGTCTTTTCGTAATAGATCAGAAGATACGGCATGAAGACCTGTATGGAAGTGCCGAAGACCGCGAAATTAAGAAGCGCCAGATACAGCGTTTTGTTTTCTCTCGCCACAGACGGTCTGAAGCTGTACGTCAGTGTCTCGCCGAGGCTCTCCCCGACCGGCTTCAGGCCCGGAGCGTCCTCGATCAGAAACCATCCCGACACGCCGATCAGGGTCGTAGCTATGCCTATGATGTAATATATCGTGACCCACGCCTCGTGAGTATCCAGGTTGAAGCTCATGAAGCCTCCGAAGACCACGAGTATCGCGATCAGCGGCATCATCGAATTGACTCCCTCGATCTTTCCTCTGTTGGTCGAATCTCCTCTGTCGGTCAGCCAGGCGTTGTACGCCGCATCGTTGGCTGTCGATCCGAAATATGTCATCACGCAGTCCATGACAATGGTGAGCATGATGCTCTTTATGTACGCGAATGTGATGATGCTGAGTCCCCAGATGATGTAGCCCGCGCTCATGAAGGCCTTCCTCTTTCCGACCTTGTCCGATACGGCGCCCATGACGATGGTCGTAAGAGCCGCTGTCACGGCGCTCGCCATAACCATGGCCGAGATGTCTGCCGGCGTGGCGTGGAACATCTTGTATATGAACACATTGAAGTACATGTTCTCGACCACCCAGGCGACCTGGCCCATCAGGCCGAAGATGATCATGGCTGTCCAGAATCTCGTTCCGAGTTTTGTCTGAGTCTTCATCACATCTCCCCCGTCAGGTTTTTACTGGTCGCTGCTCAGCCTTCTTACGCGTTCCTGTGTATACTCTTCTATCTGCTTCCACAGGCTCTTCAGCTGCCGCTTGTGCGTGCACAGCTTCTCGGTGCAGTTGGCGCATCTGAGATAATCGTTGGTGGCCTCGGAGAACCTCTCCGGGTGCCTGTAGAAGGTTATCTCCCACCTTGCCAGCAGCGCCACGGACAGAAGCAGCAGGCTCCATGTGTATGTCTTCGATACGAAGAAGAGAGGCGTGAACATCATCGCGTAGTCCCAGTTGTATATCCTGCACGCGCTGCAGCATTTGTTCTTGAGGAACCACGACTGGAACGGGCAGAAGAACAGTATGCATATCATGTCGCATACCGAATACGCGCTGCACAGTACTATCATGATGCCGTCATCGAGTATTCCCATCATGTGGAGCATTCCGAAGATGCCGTTGAACACTATCCATATGAGAGCGACGAGCATCGTGGCGTTGTTGTCGTGCACCACTATATCGGTCTTTCCGGTCTTTATGTAGTTGCGGGCGAACTGCTTCTGGCAGCCCGGGCTCTCAAAGCTGCACGGAAAGAACCTCGCTATCATCTCAATGACATATATGCACCATACGACGATTATGGTCACCGGCATCCGCTCCACACCGATGGTGAACGGCACGCCCTCCCTGAACCTGAATCTCAGGTACGCGATCACCACGAGTATGAACAGCACCGATCTGTAGACCAGCCTTACATAATGCCATACTCCCACTTTTGTCAGTCTTATTCTGTTGATCTTCATTTACTTGCCCTTACTTGCCCTTTACCCTCAGAAAAGCATCAGCTGTTCAGTTTTTGTACGCAGGCATGACGCCCTCAGGCCTTGCCCCGTCGTAGTAGTATCTGTCTGTATAGATACTGAAGCCTCCTGTTCTGGCCGGAATGCCGTAGTCAAGATATGCATTTTTGTACTCAGTCGTTCTCGTGCCGTCCGGAGCGATCGTGATGATCGTGGCGCCTCTCTGCAGGCCTGACATGTCGAGATCCTTGTATGCGATATTGTCTATCGAGTATCCGTAGCACAGATCCACGCCCTTATAGTTGACCCAGGCGTTATTGACATGGTCGTGTCCGCAGTAGCAGCCCTCGAGCACGTTCATCCCGTCCGGTCCGAGAGTCTCGAAGAATTTGTCTATGTCCGCAAGCGGCACATCCGTCCTGGTGATCCCGCCGTGCCATATGCAGCTGTTTGCGGTCTCATCCACTAGCTCGTCCCAGACTCCGCCTATGTATTTCGTATCTTCGGTATCCTCGTAGCCGTTGGCGTCGAGTTCTTCGTACGCGATGCGGTATTCGCTGGTAGGTATGTGGAAGAAGGCCACCGTATCCGGGCTGCCGAGCTTCTTCAGTCTGCCCGCCGCCCAGTCGACTTCGCCGTCTCTTATGATGTCATAATCCCAGTTGAGCACAGCTTCGACGCTGTCATCCACATATGCGTTGCTGTCCAGAAGAAGCAGCGCCTTTGTTATGTCTCCCTTTGAATTCTTTACGAGCACTATCTGATTGCTTACTGACGGCAGATCGCCTCCGTCTGAGTACTCCTCATTGAATATGCAGTATTCGAATTCGCTCCTCATGTACAGATTGGCGAGCCGCTGCCTGTTTGTGTATCCGAAGACTTCAGTGTCGTGATTGCCGAATACTGTCGTAAAGTACACGCCTTCGTGATCGAATATCTCAATTACATCGCGGGCAGCCATGTGGTTGTTGAGCGTGCCTCCTCCGTGGTATATCGGGCCCGGAACGGCAAAGGTGTTGTCTCCCCCGAGTATGACCAGATCGGGTTTCTCTTTCTGCAGCATTGTGATCACTTCGCGTACAGTCTTGCGGTCTCTTCCGGCTCTGAAGAACCCGCCGCCCAGGTGTATGTCGGTGATGAACATGATCCTGAGATCCCTGTCGGTCGTAAAGGCATAGCAGCCTTTCGGTGTATCGAACTCAGGCACGGCTCTGTCGACGCCGCTGTAATCGACAGGATCGAAGCTGTCGATGTAATGTCTGAGGCTGAGCGACACGCCGTAGTTGACTGCATTCGTCAGCACGAACAGACCGGCTGCGATCATGACGACGATTATCGGGATCCTCCACCATCCGAGTCCGGCCCAGAAGCCTTTTTTCGCCCTGTCCTTCCCGGCTTTTTTCTCTTCCTTTCTGCCCATCGTACAGTCCTTTCCCTTTCCGTCAGATCCGTTCCCGCAGTTTTTTGTCAGAGCTCCACAGGCACAGGTCTGCGTATCTCCTCGGCGAGCGATTCAGGATGCTCGAGCAGGTACTTGGCTATCCTGAGGGACTTGGCGTTGTAGAAACCGTCCGAAAGCCTCTCGTCAAGCGTGAAAGTGCAGTTGATGACGTCTCTCTCCTGCCACGTCCCGTCATACATGAGCTTCTGCTCCTTGTGGAGCACGCCTATGGTGATCATGAACGAGCATGTGCCGTAGTTGCTCAGGTGATGGTAGCAGGAGTCCGCTCCTATCGATCCGAGGTTCGCGAGCAGCACCGACGAGTAATTCGGATCGCCGTTAGTCAGGCTCTTAGGCATGATCCCGTGGTACTCGAGGACTCTGAGTGAGCCGAAGAACAGCTCGAGGACAGGTCTCGGCAGGCTTCCCACGAAGTTCATGAGCTTGTCGAGGTCGTTGGATTTCTCCCTGCGGACCTTCTCTACGTCTCCGAGTATCATCTTCGATACCGAGTCGATATTCATGTCAGGCTCCACCTTGAGGAACATGAGGGTCTCGTCCGCGTCGTCCCTGAACTTCTGCTTTACGACGAAGGAAAGCGTGATGTCCTTCCTTTCGTAGAAGGTCCTGCCCGAGATGAACCAGTTGAGCCTCGGCCTGTGATAGACGGTCCTCGCGACAGCCGTGCAGATCGCGTGGAAGATCTTGAGGTTCGTGCCCTCCTTTTCATTCCTCTCCTTCATGTACTTCACTAGGTCAGTTACGTCGAACTGCTCCGTCAGCGATACCTCCGCCTCTGTCCTTTTAGGCATGACATACGGGAGGATGTTGTGGTATCCGTCAAGTCCCCTGACTCTTACTCCGTCTCTTCTTTTGTTTCTCATGCGTTCTCCTTTTCAGCCAGTCCCAGCTTTGCCTTTATCTCTCCGGCCGCGAGCTTTGCTTCCTTCTTCATGTCGCCGCCGTACAGAACACCCAGTATGGCGAAGGCCGTAGCGGTTCCCGCGAAGGCTCCTATGCCTCTGGCCCTTTTGCGGCGCGCTTCCCTCTTCATGATCTTTTTCATTTTCCTTTCAGTCATCTTTTGTCCTCCTCCGGCTCGATGCCGAGTATTTCCTTAAGGTCTTCCGGTTCTATCTTTTCGAATATAGGTATGCAGCCCGCCTTTACAGCTGCTCTCAGCGACTTCGGAGTGCGTATGGTCCAGGACGCCTCCGTCTTTCCTCTCTTGTCGACCGATCTCCTCAGCGCTCTGTTTTTCCTGTCTTTGTACTTATAGGATATGAAGTCGGGCTTCGTCAGTATATTGAGCCACAGATTGGTCAGGAAAGCCGCCTGATAGAACGCGAGGCCCTCTTTCTTTTTATGGAAATCCTGGGACAGCTGTCCCCTCGTGAACTGCGGCCTGATCTTTCTGAGCTCAAGAAGGACCCTCGGGTCGAAGCTCTGCACCGCGAAGCGCCCTCTGTATCTGTCTAGCCTTTCCGCCACGGCCCTCGTGAGCGCGGCGTAATTCCTCCTGTTCACCTTGAGTTCTATGAGAAGCGGAAGGCCCGTATCCTCGTACAGATCGAGCACCTCGTCGAATGTAGGGATCATCTCGTCAGTGCCTTCGAGTCTCAGCTTCCTCAGGTTGGTGATGTCGTAGTCTTCGATCACGCCCTTCACGCCTGTCACGCGTTCGAGATCATCATCGTGGAATATCACGAGAGTGCCGTCGGCGATGCGGTGGACATCTATCTCCGTCGGGAGGCCGTACTTTATTGCGCGCCTGAAGGCAGCCATGGAGTTCTCGGGGATCTCCGGCTTGTCGTGGTATCCTCTGTGCGCGTACATGTCTGCCAGATCTTTATTCCTTTTCATTTCAGTCTTCCATGTCCTCGAATGCTTCAAGCCCGTGTTTGACCTCAGGCGCGGCATCTCCGTGCCTGACCATGATCATGGTCGCAAAGCTCGCCAGCACGAACAGTGACGCGTACGGGAAGAGCACCCTATAGCTTACGTTCCTCATCAGGAAGCCCGCGAGCACAGGCGTGACGACCTGGGCGGCCATCGAAGCCGTGTAGTAGTAGCCCGTGAACTTGCCGATGTCGGAGCCTCTGCACATCTCGACCACCATAGGCAGCGAGTTGACGTTTATCGCGGCCCAGGCGAAGCCGATGAGAGCGAATATGACGAACATTACCGCATTGATCTCGTGGAAGGCGGTCGTCAGGAAAAAGCACGCCATGAAGCATGCCGCCAGAAGCAGCACGCCGATCATGATGGTCCTCTTGCGGCCTACCTTATGTGCAAGGCTTCCTATAGGGATATACGAGATGATGGCTCCGCCGGTGGCGATCAGCAGACAGGTCGACGCTCCGCCGAGTCCCTGGCCCATCACCTTGTCGACATATGTTGTGAACCACGTCGTTATGCCGTTGTAGCCTATGAACCACAGGGCTATCGACGCGAGCAGGAACGCCAGGCTCTTCTTTACAGCAGGAGGCAGCACCTCGTTGCCGGATCCGTCGTCCTCGGCGAGGTTCCACTCGGGATGCTCCGCTTCGAGTCTCCGGTTCTCCGCTGCCAGCTCAGGCTCGTTTACGGTGAGTCTCATCACAAGGATGGAAACGGCCATTATGCCTCCGACCACGATGAAGAGCGGCTGATAGTTGACGTGCTCGAGTCCGGCCACCCTTGAATTCGGATACATAACAGCAGCCACCGCCAGATAGATGATCCCGCCGACCGCCCCCATCAGGTTGATGATGGCGTTCGCGCGCGAGCGCAGCGGCTTGGGCGTGACATCAGGCATCAGAGCTACCGCAGGCGATCTGTATGTGCCCATCGCGATGAGCAGCAGTCCGAGCAGCACCACGAAGGCGACCATCTTGCCGGCGGACGGCTCAGCGTAGTATGAATTGTCGATCAGAGGCAGCGCGTTCAGAAGTATGACCGCCGCCGCCGTGCCGAGCACTATGTACGGCGTCCTCTTTCCCGTCCTTGCGCTCGTCCTGTCCGAAAGCGTGCCGAAGAAAGGCAGCAGAAAGAGCGCGAGCACATTGTCGGCAGCCATGATGGCTCCCGAAAAAGTCTCATGAAGATGGAATGTCTTCGTAAGTATCAGAGGAATGACGCTGTCGTACATCTGCCAGAATGCGCATATCGACAGGAATGCCAGACCTACCAGAACGGTCCGTTTGTTGTTGAGTTTCATGATGATCTCTCCCCGGGATCGTTTTATCAGATGAATCCGTGCTCCTCCAGAACTCCGGGAAGCTCGCTGAAGCTGTCGAGCCCGGCTATCGCGTCGCTTATCTCGCCGAAGCCGTATTTCGCCCATATGCACGGGATCCCCGCCTCGTGAGCGGCGTCGGAATCTCTCTGTATGTCTCCGACATAAACGGCCCTGTCCGTTCCGTTGCGTTCCATCACGAGCCTGATGTTCTCGGCCTTGGACCTGAACGTCCGTCCCCACTCCTCGTAATCGCAGAAATAGTCCCACATGTCCATCGAGTCCATGAAGGCTTTGACGTAATCCAGCTGACAGTTGCTGACGACGCTCATCGCCGTGCCTCTTTCTCTCAGTGCGGCCAGAGTCTCCCTTACTCCCTCGTACAGCTCGCCGCCGTGCTCAGTGATGTATTCGTTCTCGTACACCTCGCACTTGTGCGACAGTTCGTAGCGTTCCTCCTCCGGCAGCCAGTCGAAATGGATATCCGCGATCTGGATCATCGTCTTGCCCATATTGCTCGAAATGTCTTCAGCAGTAAGTACCTTCCTGCTGCCGTACTCGCGTTCAAGGACGACGTTCCACGAGGCGGCTACGTTTGCCGATGAGTCCCACAGAGTCCCGTCCAGATCGAAAATGACCATGGTGTCATTTTTGTCCATGTTGATCCTGTTGCATCTCACCTTTCCCGATTCCCTGTCCGTCCTTATGCGGTAATAAGCGTACTCTTCGGGGCCCAGCCTGCTGTCAGCCCTGAAGATGTCTTCCGCTGCTTTTCTTTTGTCCGGGCGGATGCGCACGGATATGCCGCAGCTCGCCGAGATGAACCTCGGGACCGGCATTATGGTGACCTCCGCCGGCTTCAGGAGCTTTTCCGTCGAGATGGCCGCATGTGTGGATTCGAATGTGATCAGATAATATTCTTCCATAAAACTTCCTTCTGTATACGGTATTGCCGCTAACTAATTAATTATACAATAAAACAGACCCTGTAAAGAGCCTGCTCCGATAGTTTTTTCGATTGTTTCGCAGCGATCACAGCTTTATGACCTTGCTGACCTCCTGCATGGCGCCGAGGATGTCGTACATGTTGCTGACAGTTCCGACCTTGATCTCGTCCTTGAGGCCGTAGAAGTTCAGGCATGTTCCGCATACCAGCACCTGCGTGCCCTTCTCAATGAGAGTGTTCAGATTCTCGACGATCTGAGGCTCAACGCCCGTCACCAGCTTGACTCCCTCATTCATGAAGAGAACGTATGAAGGGATGTTCTCGGACTCGCTGAGCGTAAAGATCGCCATCTTGGCGAGGTTCTGTCCGAGCTCGCCCTCGTTCGTTCCGATCGAATCCTTATTGAAGAATACGGCGTAAGTGCCTGCCTCCGCTACTGTCGCGCCCATCTTTGTCTCGCCGTTCGCGAACTTCACGAGGAACTTGTCTCCGAAAGGCTCGTTTGTGGCAGGTCTTCCGAGAGCGTCGCCGAGTCTTGTGAGGTTTCCTATCTGAGTAGGGCCGTCAACGATGATCTCAACATCCTGCTTGCCTGCTTCGAGTTCCTTCTTTGCCATGATCACAGGGATCGGGCACTGCTTGCCGCCTGCATCGATTCTCATATTATTACCTCCGGTCATTTAATAATTCCGGTCAGGGGGACAGACCCCCCGGCCACTTTTGGTCAGGGGGTCTGTCCCCCCGGCCGTTTTCCGTACACAACAAATATACTCCCATTTCAAAGCGGGTATTATTGATTTAATCTATAATACCCGCCTGAAAAACGCCTGTCCGCAAATATCACTGCTGCTTCCCCGGCAACGGGGATCGCTTCATCCCTGCCGGCAGCGTTCAGCTATTTCACGCGAACTTTTCTGCCGGCGTTCTTTTTCGTGAAGATCTTCTTGTACTTGCTGACGTACTTCTTATTGACCTTTTTGCTGCCGACTTTGACCTTTACGGTCTTTATCTTCGAGCCTTTGAGAGAAGCCTTCACTCTCGCTTTAGTGAGCTTTTTAGTCTTTACTATGAGAGTCGCCGCCTTCGAAGATCTGAACGCGCCGCTTCTGATAACTTTCACTTTCGCACCGACAGTGACCGTTTTGGCCTTGCTCCCCCTGAATGCGCCTGACGCTATCTCCGTGACTGTATATGTCCTGTTTCCTATCTGAACGCTGTCAGGCACTTTGATGCTGCTCCCGGCTGCATTCGCCTTTACGAAGCTGACAGTCATGCTTTCCGCAGAGATCACTCTCACTGTTCCCGCCCCGATAGTATGCAGTGAACCTACAGCGGCGGCAGGCTCTTCTGAAGCCGCAGGCTTTGGTTCAGGTCCAGGCTCCGGCGTCGGTTTCGGTTCAGGTTCAGGTTCAGGTTTCGGATCATCCGGTCCGGTTTTCGTCCATTTCGCCCGGATAGTCAGATCGCCCGTGATGTGGGCAGGTATCTCACTGTCCCATCCGCTGAAGCTGTACCTGTCTCTTACAGGCTCATCAGGAACTGTGAGCACCGCGTCGTAGATCCCGCTTACGGTCTGTGTTCCTTTGCCGTCGCCGAACCTGCCTCCGTCAGCGTCGAAGGTCACCCTGTAGACAACAGGCTCCCATGCAGCGCTGAGTGTCACGTCCTTTGAAGGCATCACAGCAGGGAATGCCGGCGTCCAGTCCTTGAATACATAGTGCTCTTTTTTCGGGTCGGCCGGCTTTTTCAGCTCAGCGCCTTCATCAGCTGTGATCGGCCTGACCACGCTGCCTCCGGCCGTTTTGAAGCTGATCGTATACTGTTTGATTATTTGTTCCCATTGAGCTTTGCATGTCATGTCCCTGCCCGGCATGGTTTCCGGGATCTCAGGGTCCCATCCTTTGAACTCATATCCGTCCCTTACAGGATCAGAGATGCCATCGGAATCAATATCAGTTCCTTCGGCCTGTATTACAGGAGCGACATAGGAACCGCCTGCCGTGTCGAAGCTTATGGTATGGTTTTCAGGCATCTTCTCTTCGTACTGCGCAGTAAATATCAGCTTCCCGCCCGTTACGAGATCCCAGTCATCAAACAGGAATTCCTCACCTGCAGAGTGCATTCCTCCCTTGCCGTCCTTCCAGCCTGTGAACAGGTATCCGTGGTCAGCAGCCGGAGCATCCGCCAGCACTACCGCTTTGCCAAGAGAGGTCTTTGCCGAAGGCGCATCCGACTTGCCGTGCGCTCCCTCCTTATATTCGACCGTGACCTCCTGAGGAGTCCACACTGCGTTCAGTCCGACCGTGTAGTAGCAATAGTTTTTGCCCGGCTCTTCATTCCTTACCGCTTTGCCGTCTTCATCCTTAAGGCAGTATTCCGGAGTGACGCCCCAGTCTTCGTTCCATTTTACTCCGCTCTGTGTGTACCATCCGTCGAGCTCGTATCCCGCCTTTACAGCGGAATTCAGGCCCTTCATGCGGAGCTTCTCATTGATATCCACAGTGAATTCAGGGCTCTGAGACTTTTCCAGAGTGCCTCCATTAGTGTTAAGGTTCACCCTCAGCCTGTCTCTCACAAGTACAGGATACAGGTTGATGTCTCCGGCCGGCATGCTGCCGCTGAAGTCAAAGAAGCCTACATACGGATACTTCTCGCGGTCATCTTCGTCCTTCTCAGCATCAGGCAGCGTCTCCTTGTAACTGTACTCGCCGTCGGTCTTAGGCTTTGTGGTCCAGCCGACGAAGTTGTAGTCTGCCTGCTCTGCTTTCCTGTCAGCGTAGCCGTCAAGGCTTGTCCCCTTCCTGACGTATACCCTCTCCAGGACCCTGGTCCCGGCGATATCGCTGTGGAATATGATCTTCGGGTTCTCCTTCATGAAGAGCCCCATCTCCATGCCTGCGACCTTGCCGTCCCAGTTATCGATGTGGCTGAATCCCGAGTTATAGCTGTATGTATACGGATTCCACTCTGAGAAGCGGTCTGAGCAGTCCTCAGGTACATAGGTTATATCGCTTCCGTAAGGCAGCGACTCCTCCTTTATCGGCTTGATGCTCGTATCCTTCTTGTACTCGGAATATGAAACGTCATAATACCTGACAGTGTAATCCTTCGGCACGAACTTCACATAATACGTCGTCGTAGGAGGTACCCAGAACACTCTGTCCTCGAACCTGACAGGCTTTGTGAAAGTCGAGTCCTGATAGACCCCTCCGTAATCATAGTGGTCCTTTCTCGGCTCATCAGACGAATACCAGCTGTCCCACGGATATGAGATCTGGTCGTCTACCTTTCCTCTGTAGACTATGTTGCCTGCGGAATTCCTGACCCACGGAGCATTGAGATCCGGCACGCTTCCGCCGTCCATATTGATGGTGACCGTAGAATGATTGTATTCGAAGCAGGCGTAAATAGTGGTGTCCGCCTTGATCTCAGTATCGAAATTGAACTCCGTCGTTCCTCCGGCTGTTTTGTACCAGCCGGTGAAATGCTTGTAGGCTGACCCTTCACTGTATACAGGATCATTTCCCGGCTTTGTGACCTTAGACCCCCATTTCACGGTAACTGTCTGCTGTTCCTCAGGTCTGCCGCCGTTTTTGACCGTGTTGAAGGTCACCTTGCAATCCTTGAGCTCCCATTTGGCGTAGAGCTTCACTGTTCTCTCAGCATCCACACTCCCAACCAGGGACTCACTGAAGTCGTATCGCTGGGTGCAGCCCGCATCAAGGTACCAGCCATCAAATACTGCTCCCGGACGTGTCGGTTCTTCCGGCTTCCTTGGAACATTGTCATTGAATACCTGCTGTGTCTCGACCTTTGATCCGGCGCCGGTCACAAACTCCACCTTGTACATGGAGTTAAAATCATAATTCGGGTAAAAATCATAGCTCTTCTTATCTGCGCGCAGAGCCAGACGCTCTTCTACATCAGGTACTCCGCCCTTAGGATCATATCTCCACTGCATTGGATCGGGAACCACTTCAGGATCAACGCCCGATATATAGTCACTGTTAAATCCTTTTACCGTGAAATATGAGCCGCCGTCGACCTCTGACTGATAGTACTTGTCATAACCCGGTTTCTTCGTTCCGGCCCCTTCGTGGTAGGTGATCCTGCACTTGTAGGAGATGTAGTTGAAGACTGCGTGATCATATGTGAAATACGGTCTCAGCTTTGCCGGTGTTACCTTCTTGGTGTATATGCTTTCGGTATTTCTCCATGAATAACCGTCAGGAAGATTCGCATCTTTACCGTTGAAAAGAGCTTTTCCTGAATCCGTTCCTATCCTGACGTTTCCTACAGTCGCTCCGTCAGCCGCCTCCAGTTCAGATTCGATATTGCAGGTTCCCTCAAAATAGATCGGAGAATCAAGCAAGCTGAAGATCACCGTATCTCCCGTAATATTGTCTATATTGGCGGCGGTGAAGAAGATACCGAGAGCCGGATTCAGGATAGCGGTTACTTTACTTGCTATGACGCAGCTGTCGATCGTACCTATACTGCATTTGTAGTTACGCAGCTCCATACCGGTATATGGCCCGTATATTATGCAGTTCTTCATCGTGCCTACCGCTTTATCCGGTGAAGTAAGCGTAGTTGTATCCGCGAGAAACGCTCTGCCTCTGATGTTGTACTCCGAAGTATTGGGCTGGTTGGCTATGATCGTGCAGTTCTCCATGAGATCGATCAGGGAGTCCCACATGACAAAAGCGGTCGTATGAACGTCAGCGTATGATGAAATGCCTTTATTATAAGTTATATCGACATTGCTCAACTTCCTGACCCTGGCATGTTCCAGTACCAGCTGGTTGTTGTCTATATTGATATTGCTTATTTCGCCGCATTCGGCGCAGCTTATTTCATATCCCGGATAGTAGTCACCTTTTTCTTCTGCCTCAATGCCCTTGATCACGGACACCTTTACTTTGCTGCCCGTGCTGCCGAGGACCTTGAGTTCCTGCACTTTGCTCCTAGATCCGCCCTCCCGGGTACCGTCGATCGAACAAGACCCCGCATTTCTGATCTCGAGCCTTCCGTAGGAATTGACCCTTTTGATACTGACATCTGAAGCCTTCATGCTGTCATCGATAAAAACATCGCAGTAGAAATCGAGGTCACGGATCTCCACCGATGCCGCATTGCTGATGTTGACGCTTTCATTCCCGCGTTTTACGATATCATCATTATCCAGCACTCCGTGGATCTCCAGTTTTATCCTCTTGTCAAATTCAGGCGCATTCCCGGGGTATGTGTTCCCTTCGATCCTGAATGTGACGCTGTCCCCGTCTTTGATATTCGAAGCGCTGTTAACTGCTTCGACAGCATCCGCAAAGGTCTGGGCATTCGCCACCTGGCTTTCGCCTTTCACGACAACTACATCGGCGTGTGCCGTATATGTGCACACGGAAAACGCCATCACGAACGCGAAGGCAAACACGGCGAGTAATACAGTTCTTCTTAATTGAATCCTCATGTCAGGAAGACCTCTCTTTTTTCAGTATAGAATGTTCAGATTTGAAAGCTGCTGCATGCGCTTATGGATATTTACCAGCCCATGACCCGGCGGAAGACCTCTCCGATAGGCTCGCGGATGACGAGGTCTGCTCCGCTGTCGGCGCTCGTCGCACTCATGTTGATGAGAACGAGCTTCTTTCCGTGGAAATAGTGGATAAGTCCCGCCGCCGGATACACGATGAGCGTAGTGCCGCCGACTATCAGGGTATCTGCATGCGAGATCGAATCGATCGCGCCGCTGACGACCCTGTCGTCGAGTCCCTCTTCATAAAGCACGACATCAGGCTTTACCCTGCCGCCGCACTTGTCGCATGTCGGAACGCCCTCGCTGTTTATTATCTTGCTCACATCGTAGAACGCGCGGCAGTTCTCGCAGTAGTTCCTGAGCACCGACCCGTGCAGCTCCCATACCACCTTGCTGCCCGCCTTCTGGTGCAGGCCGTCGATGTTCTGAGTCACTATCGCGCTCACCTTTCCCTGCTTTTCGAGCTCTGCAAGCGCCTTGTGGCAGTTGTTCGGCTCTGCGTTCTCATAGATCAGCTTGTCCCGGTAGAACTCGAAGAACTGGTCCGGATGCTTCACGTAGAAGGTATGCGAGATCATCTCCTCCGGCGATACCGTCCTCCCCAGATCCTGATTATACAGTCCGTTCGCGCTTCTGAAGTCCGGGATGCCGCTTTCTGTCGACACCCCTGCGCCTCCGAAGAACACGATGTTTCTGCTTTCGTCTATTATCTTCTTCAATTCCCTGATCTCATCTGTCATGGCCGTCACCTCGAATCTGTCGTCTCTTAAAATTACCACCTGTATTGTATCACAAACCCACGGCCTGTTCGTACAGACCAGCCAGCAGCTCAGGCGTGACCCTGCCGGCCTGATTGTATATGACCTTCCCGTTCCGGTCGAGGACTATCGTCTGAGGCATGGCCGCGCCTCCTCCGACGGTATTCCATACCAGTTTGTCCTTTGTGTCAAGTGCAAAGCGCAGATCGTCCCAGCCCTTGTCCGCCAGATAGGCCGGGATGTCGTCCTTCGACATCGGATTGTGCACGGCGAGCACCGTCACGTCGTCCGGATGCTCTCCGGCGAGATCGTTGAAGTACGGAAGTTCCTCTACGCACGGTCCGCAGTAGGTCGCCCAGAGATTGATGAAGACGACCCTGCCGCGCGTGTCCGCGAGACTGAACGTGCTCCCGTCGAGGCATTCTATCGTGAAATCCTCAAGCTCATCTCCCGCCTCGTGACCGTACGCTCCTGCCGGCCTGTCCGGTCCTGTCTCTCCGGACCTGTCGAGCACGTTGTACCAGAGAAGAGCAAAGACAAGTACCGCCAGGGCTACGCCGCCGGCAATGCGTCTGCCGCGCTCCCTCTTCGCCGCGTGATCCGCTCCGCCGTCTTCGCGGTCCTTCTCAGGCGCGATGAGCGTGATCCTCCCCGCCCTCAGAGATATCGCCCCCTGGCTGCAGACGTCCACGCATTCCGCACAGCTGATGCATTCGCGGTCGCCGACATGCCGGATGTCCATCCTGCACTTCATGGCGCATGCGCCGCAGTGCGTGCAGCGGTCCGCGTCGACCTTTACGCCTGTGAGAGCGATCCTGTTGAACATGCCGTATATGGCGCCGAGAGGACACAGGAACCTGCAGAACGAACGGTAGCAGAACACGCAGGCCAGACCGATGATCATCAGGATCACGAATTTCGCGGTAAAGAACGCGCCGAGCATCCCGAAGAAGCTCTCGTTTGAAGGATTCGAAAGAAGGCCTATGGCACCCTCAAGTGTGCCTGCCGGACAGATGTACTTGCAGAAGCCCGGGACCGCCCTTCCTTCCCTCAGTCCGAACCAGAGAGGCACGGCAGCAGCGAATACCGTAAGGATCACGTACTTGAGATATGTCAGAGCGCGTGTCGCTCCGTTTTTCTTTATCTTGTGAACAGGGATCTTATGCAGCAGCTCCTGTATGAGGCCGAAAGGACACAGCCAGCCGCATATCGTGCGTCCGAGCATGAGCCCCCAGAGCATGATGATGCCGAAGACGTAAAAGCCCGCGCGGTTTTCTGACGACGCGAGAGCGTTCTGGAGCGAGCCGAGAGGGCAGGCTCCCACCGCGGCGGGACACGAGTAGCAATTGAGGCCCGGCACGCACATGATCTTGGTCCTGCCGGTATATATCTCTCCCTTTATGAAGCCCTTCGCACAGGCGTTGTACAGGACAGCCGAATACAGCTGTATCAGTTTGCGTTTATGCTTACCCAAGACCTATGCACTCCGAACATATGTTGACAGCTTTGATGAACATGTCCTCCATGCTCCCGTTCAGTATCCCGGCGATGACAAAGAGCACGGCGATGATGAGCACCGCCGCTCTGGCCGCCCTGAGCCTTCGCGGATCCGCGGCCCCGGCCGGGGCGTCCTCGCGTTCCTTTTTGTACAGGTTTATCAGCGCCGGATCGGCGGCGGGCTCGTCCTGCCTTCCGTCACGGGCCCCCGTGACAGCGCAGGCGATGTTCGTGATCACCGCAAGCAAAAGCAGCGGCAGGTATCTGCCGATCGCCGCCGCCGCTTTTTCTCTTGTATATATCCATGCTTCAGGATGCCCCTGCGCCTGATACGCGATACCCTCGCTGTATATCCGCACTGCCGCGGCAGCCATCAGGACCGCCCACAGGACGCAGAGCGCCGCCTGAACATACAGGAGCATTTTCTTCTTATCCATTCCCGAACTCCTGATCTGTCAAGGATCCGTCACTTCTTTTTGACAGGGAGTATGACGATAGTCGAGCCTACGCCGCTCTGCATCTCGCCTTCGCCGTCTATCTCGCCGCCATCAGGCACCCTCAGGACCTTGACCTTGAAATCGTGAGGCTTGTCGGTGAGCACATCGCACTTGCTGTCTTCTCCGACAGTGTACGTGGACTCATTGCCGTCCTCGTCAGTCAGGCTGAATTCGGTTCCCGGAGGCCCGGCGAACGTGTAGTATCCGACCTGAGTCTCCTGATAGTCATCGCCCATGAACTGCGTCACTATCTTTTCGAAGATCTCTTCATCAGGCATGGATCCGATCCTGTGCATGCCTATCTTTCCGTTCCTGTCGACGACCAGCGTCGTCGGATATGCCGTTGCCTTTATGCTTCCGATGCTTCCGTCCGGGTAATAGGCTACAGGGAACGACAGACCGTGTGAGTCGGCGTATTCTTTGGCAGATTTATCGCTGTCGAGGGAGTCTACGTCGAGCGCGATCATCGACATTTTGTCCTGATATTTCTTATAGACCTCATCCATGAAAGGGAACTCTTTCTCGCACGGGCCGCACCATGTCGCGAAGAGCACGACGACCGTAACGTCCCTGCCGTCCATGAGACTGCTGAGCGAGACTTTCTCACCGTCCGTAGTGACAGCCTCAAAATCCGGCATCGTCATGCCCGTGCATGTGGTCGTGTTCCTTTCCGTCTGTACTGCCCTGATCTTGTCCTCATTCACCTTGTACCATATGAACACTGCGGCGGCGATCAGCAGTACCAGAGCAAGCAGTACGATAAGAGCGACCTTCAGACATCCGCCTCTTTTTTTCTTCGTTTCTTTCTGATCCATGGTCAAACCTCCGGTCTACTCTGCCGCTTTTAACGTGATATTGATGTCACCGTAGGTCTCAGGCGCCTGATACTCCGTCTTGTCTTCGGCATAGCCCTCAGGCACGCTGAAGACCTTGACCGTATAGGCTCCCTCGCTGACCTCGAAGACGGCTGTCCCGTCCGCTCCGGTCTCTCCCATCTGGCACATCTCGTCAGAGCAGAACTGCAGGTTCACTCCCTCCACGGGAGCCCCCGATTCGTCGCTCGTGATCACCCTGTACGCGGAGGCCTTGCTGCCGCCTCCGCCGCATGCGGCCAGCATGAGCACGCACACGCATATGATCATGACAGTTATCAACTTTTTCATTTCTCTCATCACCCCCTTTTTCCCTTCAGGATACAACAGCCGTCCGCATGTTTGTCCTGAGGAATTCGATCAGGTCTTCTTTAGCCAGCGGCTTTGAATAGTAGAAGCCCTGTATGTAGTCGCACGACATGCCGCTTACGGCGTTCTTCGCGTCCTCGGTCTCGACTCCCTCGACGACCAGCTTCTTGTGTATGTCATGCATCATGCGTATCGTGTTGAGCATGATGACATTCCCTGAATCCGTGAGGACTTCGTCCGTCATGGACTTGTCGATCTTTACGAGCCTCATCGGGTATTTGCTCATCCTCTGGAGGCTTGAGTATCCCGTGCCGTAGTCATCGAGCGAAAAGCTGTATCCCGCCTCGCTCAGCTGATCCACGTTCCGGACGATGACATCGCTGAGATTGTCGAACATCGACTCCGTTATCTCGAAATTGATGCGCGCAGGATCGATGCTGTACTTCTCCTGAAGCCCTCTCAGCACCTCCGGCAGCTTAGGCTGCAGCATCTGCGCGATAGACAGGTTTATCTCTACGGTCGAAAGGCCGAGCTCATCCATATCGTTCGCGGAGATGAATCTGAATACAGACTCCAGTATCTTCTCGCCCAGACTCAGTATGAGACCGTTCGCCTCGGCTGCCGGTATGAACAGCGCCGGAGATATGGTGCCGTATACCCTGTCGACCAGCCTCGACAGAGCCTCCGCCGAGTCGAAGCGCTTTTCCCTCACATTGTAGATAGGCTGGTAGAGCACCTTAAGGCTGTCCTCTGTCATCGCGCGGTTCAGTATCTCATCCATGTGCACGATGCTGTTGAAGTCCGGGTGCTTTTTCAGTTCGCTCGCGCTGTATATTATCCTGTCCGGAGAACCCAGCATCGTGAAGGTCCGGCCGAGCTCGAGTATCTCGCTGCTGTCGCCCATCTCCTCAGGGCAGCGGATGGTGCAGATGCGCGGCTCGAACTGCACTCCCATGTCCATGAACTCCTTTGTGCGGCTGTACACGCCTTCGATGAAGACGGATACGACGCTGCTCACATCGAAGTCAGGATCGTCCAGTATCAGATAGATTATGCCCGGACGCTCAAAGTACATCTCGATATGTATGTGATTGCTCGCGTAAAGCTGACGGATCTCGTCCACTATCTCATTCATGTAGGTGTAGTAGCGGTGCTCTCCGAGATACGAGCGTATCTCGCTGGCATTTTCCATCTGGACGATGACGATCTGGAAGTTGTCTCCCGAAAGGATGGAATTCCGCAGATCGTTCTCATACGCGCGCCGCGTCCTGATCACCACATATCCGTCCATGGTCTCCTCCGGCCTCATCACCAGATTGAGCACGAGCAGGACGCCGACTGCGATCGCGAACATCTCGACCAGCAGACGCGGGTAGAAGAATTCGGCGATCACGGCAGCGAATATGAGAAGATACACGGACAGCAGGGCCGCCCACTTGCTGTTCTCGAGGTATTTTCTGCAGTAGATCGTGTAGAACATGCCGGCGAACCCGTAGATGCCCGCCACGATATATACCAGGATCAGCAGAGGGCCTCTCGAATAGCCTCCTTCTGCCGTGACCGTGAACATATTGCGCGTGAAGAAGTTCTGTACGAGGAATACCGCCAGGACAATGAACGGAGTCCAGACCGCGATCCTCGACAGCCTGCTTCTCAGTCTGTGCAGGGTCCTCGTGATGACGAACACGAACAGCAGGTAGAATACGAACGAGAGGTTGTGCAGCAGCTTGTATGTGAATGATATCCACATGCCGAGAGCAGCCGCCCCTTCGGTGATAGGCACCGGATTCACTACGTATTCCATCCAGATGTCCAGGACAGCGCATATGAGCGAGAGCACATTGACCATGAGGAACAGTCTCTCAGCCCGGCTCGTCGTCATCCTGCGGACAAAGCAGGCGTAGATGATGAGCAGGAATATAGGTATTGAGCAAAGGTCAAAATATATCAGCTTCATGTGATACTGTCTGTTACTTCAGCCCTGAGGCCATCATGTAGATGTTGAATATGTCTTCGGTATCCAGCACTTTGAAATTACCGATGGTCCGGGCATCCTGGAACGTTACCCCGAGAGCCGCCCTTCTGCAGGCCGCCTCATCGAAGTCGAGCCCGAGTCCCTTTATGTCCACAGGCATGTCGATGGATCTGAAGAAGTCCTCAAACTTCGCGATCGCCTTTTCAGGGTCGCTTTCCCCGAACACGCCCTCGCCCAGCTTGACGAATCTGGCCCTGTCCGTGTCGAGACAGTACCTTGCCCATGAGGCCCATATCGCCGCAAGGCCTGCCCCGTGAGCCACATCATACTCTGCCGACAGCTCATGCTCGATCTGATGGCACGCCCAGTCCCCCTTCGTGGAATTGCCGGCTGCCATAAGACCGTTATGCGAAAGGCTGCCGCACCACATGAGGTTGGCCCTCGCGTCGTAGTCGTTCGGCTTTTTGAGAGCGGCCGGAGCCCACTTCATCACCTCTTTGAGAAGAGTGAAAGAGAGCTGGTCGGTGAAGTCGAGAGCGTATCCGTCGTGGAAGTATCTCTCGAGCGTATGCATCATTATGTCCGTCGCTCCGCACGCCGTCTGATATCTCGTGACTGTAGTGGTCAGCATCGGATCCAGCAGAGCGAATCTCACTCTTCCGAAATCGGTGTTGACGCCTCTCTTGTATACAGGATCGGTCTCATCGTTCGTGATGACGGACGAATCGCTCATCTCGGAGCCGGTGGCCGACAGTGTCAGGATGCAGCCCACAGGCGCGGTGCCTTCGACCTTGCGTTTGCCGCAGTAGAAGTCCCAGACGTCTCCGCCTCCGTAAACGCCGTAGCCGATGGCCTTGCAGCTGTCGAGAACGGAGCCGCCGCCTACCGCGAGTATGAAGTCGCAGCCCTCCGACTTATACAGCTCGATGCCCTTTCTGACAAGGGACACTCTCGGATTAGGCACTACACCGCCGAGTTCGACGAATCCGATGCCGGCCTTGTCCAGAAGTTCCTCGACTCTGTCGAGCAGTCCGGTCTTTTTTACCGATCCTGTCCCGAAATGCACCAGCACTTTTGTGGCGCCGTTTTCCGCAAGCACCTGCGCGACCTTGTCCTCCGCGCCCTCACCGAAGTAGACGTGAGTCGGCGCATAGTATTCCATGATCCCCATACTGTTCATCTCCTTTATTTTTTATTTTCTTCAAACAGCAGCGCCTCGTAAGGCTTCAGCTGCATTATCTCCTCTGTTTCAGCCTCCGTGCGGTCCAGGTTGGTCAGCCTGATGCTGAGCTCATCCAGCTCGAAGTCGCCCGGCATGATGAAGTCCGCTCTGGAAGCCGAGAAGTTCCCGACTATCAGGAAGCGCTTTCCGCCGTAGTCTCTGCTGTAGGCGATCACCTGCCTGTCGTCCGGATAGTACTCGATGGTGCGGCCGTAGAGCAGCGCCGGTTCGCTCCTTCTTATCTCAAGCACCTTCTGATAGAACCTGTATATCGACTTGTCCGAAGCGAGATCCGCCTCGACGTTGATCTTCCTGTAGTTCGGGTTCATGCACTGCCACGGCGCGGTCCCCTCATTGAAGCCGGCGTTGGCGCTGCCGTCCCACTGCATCGGCGTCCTGGCGTGGTCCCTCGCTCCGAACATGATCATCTTTTCGGCTGCCCTGGCCGGGATGTGCATCTCCGTCATCGTGTCATAGACGAAGTGCGACACAGGATCCTTCAGATCGCGCATGCTCCTGAACTTCGCGTTCGTCATGCCGATCTCCTGTCCCTGGTAGATGAACGGCGTGCCCCAGCCGAAGTACGTGATCACCGGCAGGAAGGTCGCGGCCTCGTACCTGTATTTTTTGTCGTTGATGCCGAAGCGGCTGACGCATCTGACGCAGTCGTGGTTCTCGAGCACGAGGGTGTTCCATCCCGTGCCGTGGTATCGGAGCTGCGGATCGATGAGGCCGCGCTTGAACTTTATCAGGCTGAACGGTCTCGGGATGAACTTCATCCCGCCCACGTTGTCGCTCGTCATGTGGCCGAAGTCGAATATGGTATCGAGCTCGCCCGATTCCTCGTGTATGTATCTGTGTGCGTGGACCTCGTCCGGAGTATAGGATTCGCCCACGGTATATGTGTCATAGAGCGAGAGAGCCTTTTCATTGAGCTCGTTCAGGAACTCATGCATCCTCGGTCCGTCGACGAAGTACTGCGTGCCCTTCTGGAAGTGCAGACGGTTCCTGTCGTCGCGAAGCGGATATTCCTTGGACAGCAGATTGAAGACATCGAAGCGGAATCCGTCCACGCCCCTGTCGAGCCAGAACCGCAGGATATCCGCCATCTCTTCTCTGACCGCCGGGTTCTCCCAGTTGAGGTCCGGCTGATCCGGGGCGAAGAGGTGGAGGTAGTACTCATCTGTTCCGAGTATCCTCTCCCACGCGGATCCCGTGAACGACGAGGTCCAGTTGGTCGGAGGGATGAGCTCCTCGCTGCCTTTTTTGTCTTTTCTGATCCTGCCTTTGCGGATTATGTAGTAGTCCCTGTACGGCGAATCCGGATCGGAAAGCGCCGCCCTGAACCAGGCGTGCCGGCTGCTCGTATGGTTGAACACCGCATCCATGATGACTCTGAGTCCGCGTGCGTGGCATTCCGCGACCAGCCTGTCGAAGTCCTCCATGGTCCCGAATGCGGGATGGATCGCCCTGTAGTCTGATATGTCGTAGCCGTAGTCCTTCCACGGCGAAGCGTAGAGAGGCGAGAACCACACGGCGGTCGCGCCGAGGTCCCTTATGTAGTCGAGCTTCGAGATTATGCCCGGTATGTCGCCCATGCCGTCGTTGTTCGAGTCCTTGAAGCTCAGCGGGTATACCTGATATACCACGGCTTCCTTGTACCAGTTGGTCTTTGCAGCCATCGCCTTTCCTTTCTGCACCGTCTGTACCACCTATACCGTCGTCGCCGATATCAGCATCGGCAGCAGCTGCTTCTTGCGGCTCATCACGCCCGGCATGCTGTACATTCCCTTTGACAGCCTGCTGTACTGCAGATTCCTCGCTACCCTGTGATCGCTCGTGAGAAGAACGCTCTTTTCTCTCAGAACGTCCGTGATCATCAGGAGGGTCCAGTCGAGTCCCTGCGCTTCGGCGATCTCCGAAAGCGCATCGAGATATCTGTCAGCGTACGAATCCACATCCTTCAGCGTCGTGACCTCGCACTGTCCGACTCCGATCTTTATCCCGCCGGACTCATATTTCTTGAAGTCGGAGAGTATCATCTCCTTCGGATCCTGTGCAGCGAGGTTGTCCGTTATGCTGAAGAGCTTCTCGCCGAATTCCTCTATGCTCGTCACCTTCGCAAGCCTCGCCAGCATCTCGGAGGTGCTGATGTCCGAAGCCGTAGTCGTCGGGCTCCGGAGTATAAGGGTATCCGCGATGATTCCGGTCAGCAGGATACGGGCGGTCTTCTGATCAGGCATGAGGCCGTGCCTCAGGAACTGCTGATAGACTATCGTGCATGTGCTGCCGAGAGGCTCGGCCGCGATGAATATAGGCATCCTTGTCGAAAGAGAATCCAGCCTGTGGTGGTCGATGATCTCGACGACGTTGGCGGTCTCTATTCCGTCTATGCTCTGGGCCGGCTCGTTGTGGTCGACCATTATCACATTGTATTCAGGCAGGTCGAGGAAGCATCTTCTGGTGACGAAGCCCGCGAACCTGCCGCCGTCCATGACCGCCAGCCCTCTTGTATGCGAATTCGCGAAGATGGCCTTGCCGTCGATGAAAAGATCGTCCGCTTCGATGGTCTCAGTATCCGATTCCATCATCGTCTCGACGGATTCCGCCAGCCTGACCCTTCTCAGCGTCTCTGCCGTTCCCAGGTCAGTCGCAAAGACCGAGCCCTCATATCCGCTGAAATCTATGTCCGGAGCTTCTCCGTCCGCGGCGATAATTATCGCCGGCACCTGCTTTCTGATCGCGTGCTCGATATGCTCCCTGCGGGTCCCCAGAACGACTATGCAGCTGCTGACCCTTTCAAGAAAGTCGCAGAACGACTCGAAAGTGGCCGCCCCTACCAGGAGCGAGCCCTCGATGATGTCGCTTTTTCCCCTGTGCAGCAGCCTGCCCGGTATGACGCGGAGGATGTTGTCCACGGTGAATCTGTATACCGGCGTCTCCTCTTTGTTGTCCGAAAGGAACCATCCCGTGATATCGTCCACGCTCAGAAGGCCGCAGAAGTCTTCGCCCTCGTAGATCGGCACGACTGAAGGCTTGTCAGTGCTGTATGTCCTGATAAGATCGTATATCGGCGCCTTTGCCTGCATGCGTGCCGGCGATGTCAGCATCACGTCCCTTACCTTAGGGTATACGTCCTTCTTGTATGCCGGTATCTCGAGCTCCATAGCCTCCATCTGCCTGCGCACGCTGTCCGAGACAGGGCTGCAGTGGACCGGCACGTATTCGTTTTCCGGATCCGTCAGGTTCTTGAGCGCCGCGTACGAAAGCGCTGCGCAGAGACTGTCGAGATCGGGATTCCTGTGTCCTGTTATATATACCTTGCTCATCTTATTTCTGATCCATTCAAAATGCTCACACATAATTATTTTACTATCGGATATCCGCCTGTGACAAGAAAAAACGTCAAAAAACGGGCACCCTCAGCGTTTTGCGCGCCCCGGATCATGCCCGTCCCATTAGTTTTCTGCATTTCAGTTCTTTTCACTTTCTGCCCGTGAAGCAGAACGGAAGCTCCATGCGGTTCGCCTCGAGCAGCTCCCTGTCTGTCAGTATCTCCATCGCGTCTCCGTCCGCGGCTATCCTCCCCCCGGAGATGAGTATGACTCTGCCGCAGGTATCGAGTATCATGTCGAGGTCGTGAGAGGCGATCAGCTTCGTCTGCTCGAGCTCCCTTATCGTGTTTATCACGATGCGCCGGTTGTACGGATCGAGAGCCGATGTAGGCTCGTCCATCAGTATGGCCTCAGGCTCCATCGCAAGTATGGTTGCGATGGCCGCCATGCGCTTCTCTCCTCCTGAGATCTTATGATTGCAGCGGTCCTTCAGATATTCGAGGCCCAGTCTTTCGAGCACCTCATCTACTCTGCGGTCGACCTCTTCGCGCGGCAGGCCGTAGTTGAGCGGACCGAATATCATGTCCTCGTAAACAGTCGGCATGAACATCTGGTTGTCGGAGTTCTGCAGCACGAAGCCGAGCTTTCCCCTTATCTCAGAGAGAGTCTCCTTTTTTACCGCTGTGCCGTCGACGAAGACGCCGCCGTCCGCCTCGAGCAGGCCGAGCAGCAGCTTCATTATGGTGGACTTGCCCGCGCCGTTCGCGCCGATCAGTCCGACCGTCTCGCCCTTTTCGATCCTGAACGACATGTCGTGCAGCACCTCGCGGCCCTTTTCATAGGAGAAGTTCACGTTACGGAATTCGATCATATGCATTCACCTCACGACCAGCCCGCCGACGAGCTGTGAAATATTGCCGTATCTGAGCAGCAGGAAAAACAGCACCGAAACGAGCATGTACAGAGCGTCGCGTCCTCTGAAGCGGTCTATGTCCGCGTAATGGAAGTGCTCGTGGTAGCCCCTGAGCAGCATGCTCGAGTAGAGTTCCTGCGCACGGTCCATGCTGCGCAGGAGCAGCTGGCCGAGGAAGGATCCCCATGCCGAAATGTGTATGCCCTTCTGTCCCGGCGCCCTCAGATGGTAGGCGTCCGTCATGACCGCAAGCTCCTCCGTCATCACACCGATGTAACGGTATGTCAGCAGGAGCAGGGATACGAGCACAGACGGAACGTGCAGCTTTCTGAGCGCCGCGCAGAGGCTGTCGATCTTTGTCGTCGCCATCAGCAGAAACGATGCCATCAGACAGAATACGCCCTTCAGCATGAGCGTGATCATGGATATCACGCCTCCCGAGATCCCGGTATTTCCTATCGTGAGCATGATCTCCCGGTCAAAGAGCGGGTTGAAGAGACCCACAGCCATGACGAGCGGCAGCACTATGCGCAGCTTGTAGAAGCATGTCCGCACATTCACTCCGCTGACCGAAAACATCAAAACCGGCCACAGCACCATCGGCACCAGGCCCGGGAGATCGTACTTGCCGTACGAGAGCGTGATCAGTATGTATACGACTGTAGTTATGAGCTTCGCGCCGGGGTGCAGGCTGTGGACGGGCGAGCGCATCGCCGCCAGTTCGTCCATCTCAGACAGCTCGGCCAGGGCCCTCTGCATTTTGTTCATAAAACTGCCTTTTCAGTAAAAAGGGCATCCTCTGATGCCCTTTACTAATATACCATATCCTGAGAGAGAAAGAGAGTATGGTCTATTCGGTTTTCATTTTCCTCCTGCGGAAGAAGCCTCCGATCAGGCAGATCAGCACCGCGACGCCGGCCACGATGGCCGCGCCCACTATGCCGGATACCGTCGTTCCGGCCGCCGAATCACTGTCCGGGAAGGCGTAATCCGGAAGGAAGGAGGTCTTCTCCTGAACGGACTCCGCCTTTTCGGCTGCCTGACTGCTGACTCCGTAATTCTCTTCGTCGAGGCCCATGTTGGAGGAGTATCCCCCGTCGCTGTTGCCGAAGAGGGCCCATTCAAGGCCGTCCGGATTCGAGCTTGCCAGCAGGCTGAGTCCTCCGCCTACAGCTACGGCCACTATGGCGAGAACGGCGACCACCGACTTCAGAGAGCGCTTTGCCGTCCGCTCACCGCTGAACTCAACGCCCTGGAGCATCTCCGGACGGGAGTTGTAGATGAACACCAGCACGGCCGAAGTGATCAGGCCTTCAACGAGACCGATTGCCAGATGGATCGGCTGCATCAGTCCGCAGAACGCCCCGAACGGCAGCTCCGTTATGCCCGAAAGGCTCGTCTCGAGGACCACTGAGAAAGCTCCGAGCTGGAGCGTCAGGACGCAGCCCAGTATCGATGCTGCGATTATGCGCGCCCTCTCCGCGGAGCGTCCTTCTCCGAACCACTTGCCCGCGTTTACCGGCTTCCAGATCAGGAAGTAGCCGACGAAGCACCCGTAGAACGCCATGTTCCAGCAGTTTGCCCCCAGGGCCATCAGCCCTCCGTCGGCAAAGAAGAGACACTGTATCGTCAGTATCACTATCATGGACAGGAATCCCGCATAAGGCCCGAGCAGGGCCGAGAGCAGCATGCCTCCGCACATGTGTCCCGAAGAACCCGTGCCCGGTATCGTATAGTTGATCATCTGGCCCGCGAATACCAGAGCTGATGTTACCGCCATGACCGGCAGCTTCTGCGGATCATCATCCTGTTTCAGCTTATGTATCGAATATCCCGCTGCCGCTGCCGTGGCCGCGTACATCGTCGTGGCAACAGCCGGTGACAGCAAAGCGTCCGCCATATGCATAAAAAATACCTCCCTGCAGCTTCTTTGATCTTTCTCACCCTGAAGTATAAGGTCGGTATCTTTCGCTCACAAGCCCCCGCAGGGGATGTAATTTCATATAATTTGCTTTTTCTATACGAAAGCCGCGCCGTAGGAAGGCAGGATCCTTGCTGCCCTTGCTTCCCTGAAGGCAGACACCGGGCTTTCGGCCGCTATCTCATGCGCGCGCTCTGCCGGCGTCTCTTCCATGAAGCTGCAGTACGCGGTCCCGTATTTCGAGAACGAGGTCTTGTAGATGCGCTCCTTCGACAGTATGCGGGTCATCCACAAAGGCAGGCCTCCCGAGCACTTGAGTTCCATGAGCGACATGCCGTTACCGAGTATCAGTGTGCCGTACGGATCCGACTCGAGCGACAGATCGTGTTCCCTGCAGAGTATGTCGGTATCGAAGGTGACCCTGAAGTCGCTGCCGTCCTTCATCCTGTACGCCTCGCGGTCGTAGCTCAGGTATAGCGCCGGCCTGATGCCGTCATAGAGCGAGAGGAAGTAATCGATCTCGCGGGAGACCTGGTCTCCGTGCGCTGTCGCGGGCCTGCCGCGGCATATCCAGTCCACGGCCTCCTTCTCCGTCACTCCGACCCTCCTCTTGTATACAACGTGGTCGTACTTGCGCTTGAGCTCGACGAAGACAGTGCTGCCTGCCTCAGCCTTCGAATAGCTTCTTATGCGGAGCTTCTCCTTGAAGTCCGGCTTGGCGATCGAGTGCCTTGCCAGGATGAAGTCGTCGGTATCGAAGTAGATGTTCCTGACCGTCGAGCGTCCGTAGCGGTCGGCTTCCATGTAAGGCTCCATCGCCTTCAGGATCTTCGCCTTCTGCTCTTCCGTGACCATGTATTTGAGTTCGTATCTTTTAAAAACAGCCTGATATCCCATGACATCGTCTCCTTTACGATGCACAGGATACCAGGCGAAGTTTAAATCAGGCTTAAGTGATCAGATCTTTTTCAGAACCACACCCATCTTATCAGCATGAAGGCTGCGACGAGCATGCCCAGGCCGAGCAGCAGCAGGAACAGCCCCGGACTTGCCGAGCCGTCAGTTACGATATATTCATTCGGGTTTCCGGGGTTTATCCTGACCGGAACGATGTCTCCCTCACGATACCTGCAGTAGCTCGAACTGTACTGGTCGTTGAAGACCTGAAGCTTCTCGCCGTTGAGCTCGACCTCCAAACGCAGTCCGCACATCGCCGTGCCGCTCGTGTCGGTCCCGTACGAATCGCTGTAATCGTACAGGGTCTGTATCACCCGGCCCGTGGTCCTGAAGGTGCAGCGGCGGTTCTCTTTTATGAACAGCACAAGGCCGTAGACAAGAGCCGCGGATCCCGCAAGGCCGCAGATCCCCGCGAATATCGTGAATGCCCAGTTTCCTATTGCGTCGATCATGGAATCGCTCCTCCCGGTCAGTAATCGTCTTTATCCCTGTTCCCTCTGGCCAGTGCGAAGAATATCAGCGACAGGGTGAGGAACACATATGACATGTATCTCCCTTTTTCGCTGAAGAAGAATACCACTCCCGCGATAAAAAACAGTATCGCTCCCGCCAGATCTCTCTTTGCTTTGCCGCTCATAAGCCTTTTACACCTCTCATAGTATTATGCACTCTATCTGATGTTTATGAACACAAGACCGATCAGACATATCACTATTCCGACGACCTTATTCCAGGTCAAAGCTTCTCGGTATAGGAAATATCCGACAAACAGGAGCACTATCGCCAGGAAAGCGCTCTGTACGATGAATCCCGTGCTGACCTGCCATCCCGCCTTATACGCATAGATCCAGCCCGCTTCCAGTCCGACGATAGCAAGCCCGAGTACGAAAGGCGCCCAGTTCAGCTTTCCGAATTCCTTCGCAAGGCTCTCCCCCGGCCCGAGAACAAAATACAGCAGCGTGCTTACCGCCGCACCGACCAGGTAGGTCACTATTATCGATGCAAACGGATCGATCTCATGCGGGACGGATTTAGCGCATATCTGATAAAAGACGTTGGCTGTTATCACCAGTGCGACAGGCCAGATATATGAAAACATACTGCAGTTACCTCCACGGCTATTTTACCCGAAAACCTGTCAGATTTCACCCCTGCTCACCTTATGTAATAGAAAAGCGTGATCTGCGTCTTGCAGCAGACCACGCTTCCGGTCATGTCATGCAGCGGAATGATGACCATCATGCCGGCACACAGGCGTTTTCACAGCGCTTGATAAGCCACGGAAAGACAAATGTTATGTAAAACGTCTGGATGAAGCATGCCGCGAGCGGGCCGCCCGGGCCGGGTATCCATTCTTTCACAAGGTTTGTGAAGATCAGGCTGACCGCGTAGTAGCTCATGACACCGGTAACGAGCCTCGTGGCCCTCGTAACGACCGGGACATCTGTCGAAAAACCTATGTACCTCTTTTCGAGGATCCACCCCGTCATGAAACCGATGCACCAGCCCGCGCCTTTATATGTGTCTCTGGCCATCTTCGCTCCATCCACAAGGATATTACCGGCCTCATCGTAATCGACAGGGTAACTCTTGCATGCGGCATATGCCGCTACCGCAGCAGAGAATCCTATGCCGAGAAACATCACGAGCATGTCTTTTTCAGGATGTTTTTCGAGCCATGCGAGGAGTTTCATCGTCAGCCACATCACAAGCACACCCGCACCCAGTCCGATCCAGATATCCTGCGGCGTATGGACGCCCAGAAAGTTGCGGCTGACAGCGATGAGCACCGCCGTGAGACCCAGCGTGATGCGCAGTATGCCCGGGAGTTCCCTGCGTATGGCCCCGCCGCCATACAGTGCACCTGCATTCGTGGAATGCCCGCTCGGGAAGGAGTACCCGGTCGCGGTCTCCATGGCCTCGGTGTGGGGTATGATGCGCGCGTCTCTGATCCATGGGCGATATGCGCAGGCCGTCACCTTGAGCAGGCCGTTGACCACTCTGCATCCGGTCCAGCCCATCAGAAAGTACCTGCCGTACTCCTTGCTGACGCACCAGTAGATGATCGCAATAAAGATCAGCACCGTGCTCATCTCGCCGATGAAGCTCATCTTCATCATGAAGGGTACAAGACAGGAACCGGCACCGTTCCGGAATTCCTGCCATGCCAGCAGTATCTTTATATCCAAGCCTTTCACCTCCCCCATCGGTTCGCAGAGCTCTCCCTGTCTGATCCTCGTTCGCAATGGAATTGACAAACAGCTCCGCTTTCAGTAAAGTATACTTTTTTCAAAGCGTTTTTCAACCGCTGCCCGAGATGACGCTATAGCCGTCTGAGTGCAAATCGATTATAATAAATCAATAGATAATAAACCGGAAGGGAATCGAAGTGGAAATGGATTTTCAGAAAGTAGCGGACAGCATCGCGGCACTGGCCTGCATCATGTCTGTAGAAGAGAAGCCGGACGGCAGCTGCGGTGATGTCCGCATCGTTACCGGCAACAAAGCATATATCGACAGCATCGAACATCCCATGCAGGATCTCGAGATGCTGACCAGGAAGTTCGTGCCGAACTCGCTTTACACGGAGTACCTTACCAGAGATCTGAATTTTGAGGATTTCTGTTTTCGTGCGGCGGTCAACAAAAAATGCCTTCATTCATATGTGCACCCGGACAGATATGACATATGGTTCAACATGACTTTCATGCCGCTCGGACCGGATGACGGCAATATACACTACTGTGCATATATCATGGAGATCAATTTCGAAGCAGACTCGGAGAGGATATCCAATATATCCGGAGATATCGCAGCCGCAGTACTTGAAACAGCCATCAGGCTCCGCGAGGCGAAGGACTTCAGGAGCGCCCTGAAGGATACGGTCGGAGATATCCGGAAACTGTGCGATGTGGAATACTGCGGCATGCTGCTTGTGGACAAAGAGAATGAATGCTGCGAGCTCCTGGGCGAGGATTATGCCGAGGGTTCGGATCTCAGACCGGACAATGATTATATCGGGAAAGACTTTTACCCTATCGCAAGTACATGGAAGGATACCATAGCGGGAAGCAACTGTCTGGTCGCCAAAAACGACGGGGACATGGAAGTCGTAAAAGAAAGGAATCCGCTCTGGTACGAATCGCTGAAAGACGCCGGGGTGAAGACCATCGCGCTCTTCCCTCTCAAAGGACCGGATGAGGAGATCGGATACATGTGGGCCGTCAACTTCGACGAGGACCGTTCGGCGCAGGTCAAGGAGATACTCGAGCTGACCACATTCGTGCTGGGCTCTGAGACAGCCAATTACATGATGGTAAACAAGCTCAGAGAGCTCAGTTCGAGAGACATGCTGACCGGCATCATGAACCGCAATGAGATGAACAACTATGTCGATGCCCTGAGCGGGCTTCCGGAAAAAGCCGTGAAGCCGGCCGGCGTCATATTCGCAGATCTGAACGGTCTCAAGCGCATCAACGATTCGGAAGGGCACGAAGCCGGAGATTTCCTTCTTCGCAACGCAGCGTCAGCCCTCAGGGAGCTCTTTGATACAGAGCAGATATTCCGCGCGGGCGGCGACGAATTCGTAGTGATACTGACAGGAGTATCAAACGAAGAACTCGAAAAGAAGGTCAGCGATCTTCGCATCGCCCAGACACACTATCCCGATCTCAGCTTTGCCATAGGCTGCAGCTTCACTTCTGACTGCAGAGAGGTGCGAAGAGCACTGGCCGATGCGGATGAGCGCATGTATGAGGACAAGAGAAAACACTACTCAGACCGGAAGATCACATAGACCTCACCCTCGGGATCCTGTCTTCGCATGGCACTCCCGTCTGGCACTTTCCGCATCCGTAGCGCGGGTCATACTTCCTGTTTGTTTTATCCATCCACAGCTTGCACTTCAGCTGGTTCTTGCCGTGTTTCAGCGAGATCGCTCCGGCCGGGCATCTTTTTACGCATGCGCCGCACATGATGCAGTAGTCATAGACGCCCTCGTAAGGCCTTTTGTCCGCCCCGATCTCTTCTGTCACTATGATGCTGCCGTATCTGCCGGCCACGCCTTTTTCCGAGATCAGTCCGCGCGTCAGGCAGAATGTGCCGAGTCCCGAAGCGTACGCTGCATGTCTCTCCGACCAGTTGCTCGCTATATGAAGGACCTTCCGGTTCCACGGAGGCAGAACAGAAGCTCTGACCGCGAACCTGCTGTCGGTTGCCGGAACGCACGCGTCAGCGCCCCTGCTCCTGAAGTATTCCTTCAGGCGTTCGGTATACGCGTTGAGAAAGTCCTGTCCCTCTATCCTCGCGTGCAGCCATTCCGGAGATGTTTCTTCCGGAGTTCCTCTGTTGGAGCTTCTCACCCTCTCCGTAAAAGGCAGGAAGAAAGAGATCACGCTTTTTGCTCCGGGCAGCCACTCTCCCGGCTGCACGAAGTTTGGCCCTATCACTTCCTTTTTCATGAATTCCCGGTATATCCCGTCATCGGGAGAGCTGACGCCGAACACCGGCTCCTCAAACATGATCAGGCTGCTGCATCCGTCCAGCGCCGTGTCGCCGCCTATGACATTGCCGTCACATTCCCGGAATATCTCCGTCATCTCTCTTATCAGCTGCTGCTTATCAGTCGCCATCCCGCACCCCCTTCAATCGTATATCGTGTAGTCTCTTTTGAAGAGTTTATCGCCGATCTGTTCGTGCAATACATCCTCTTCTATACGGAACTTAGGGATCTTCTTCATGTATTATTCTCCCTCTGCCTTAACACATATTGCCGCTGCTAAAAAACCGATAAAGGATGCAAGCAAAACCTATTATGATTGCCATGGCTCCCGGTGCGTCGTAAATATATCCCCTTCGGCTCTGGCGGGGTAGTGAATGGGCGAAATGAGGTAGACGCTTTAACCTTTGCCGCAGCAATTCTTATACTTTTTGCCGCTGCCACATGGACATGGATCGTTCCGGCCTATCTTTTTTCGCTTTTCACCGGCCAGCATTGAATCGATCCGTTCTTCATCGATCTTTATACCGCGCTTTGCCAGTTCTTCTCTTGATCCATCCAGCATGGCCGCAGCCTCGGGTCCCCTGGGGGATATAATCATGTCCCCAGGCAGGCTTCGCACTCCTCCCATTGCATTGAAGAGATCATGCGGCGGATATCCTCTGTTGCCCATGACATGGCTGTGGTTATGCATCTCCGTGTAGCACTTTGTAAATTCCTCTGCATCTTTCTGCGATCCGAACACGAAGTCATCCCCATCATCCGGCGCCATGTCCTGCAGAATGTCGATCACTTCCTGAAGTCTCAGCTGATTGTTGATCGCATGGTATATCTCCATCACCTTCAGTTCAGCCTCTCTTTTGCTGCATCCGAAGGTCTTCAGCAGATAGCGGTACATGGCCTGATGAGATCTGCTGCTGAGCAGACATCCTTTATCCCAGAATTCCTCTATCTCCTGCCTGCTCGGAATATAGAACGGCTTGTCTTTCTGTATCGTACCCTCAAGGAACATGTAGTAATCATCTTCAATGAAATAACTGAGTACAAGTTTATCGCCGACTTCCTCAAAATCGTTATACATCTCCGGCGTGCGCCTGAACACTTCTGTCAGCTCATCGCGACCGAATCCTTTGAACCTGCGGGCGAAGAGCTGTCCCAGCACATCCCAGTCCATCACTCCATAGAAATCACGCGCGATCTCGAGGCACTTATACATCCATACCGACTTTTGCCTCTCAGTTTCAAGCGCATCCTTGTCTGATTCTTCATATACATTCCGGATGATATCTGTTATGAACAGCCTGTCGTCCCTGAGGGGGACCGCCAACAGTTCGTTCACCAAATCATCTGCCGTTATCTCCTCTTCATCTGTCTCGGGGACCCTTCCGAATTCGCATTCGGCAGTGAGCCTGAATAGCTCCATCTCATCATCTTCAAGCTGTATCAGCCTGTTGAGTACGGCTTCCGTTGTAAACATCTGCTGTAGTATGACCTTGGCAAGATTCTTCTTGCTTTTGTTTGCAGGCAGCATCAATCCGTATTCGTCTGCAATCATTTCCAGGTCGGTTTTGCTGTAGCTGTTGATGAAAGCTTCTGTTGTGACTGCAGGCTTTGAATGCTTTTCTTCCAGCAGCGACGACAGCTCTCTTCCCGCATCAAGCCCTTTTATCGCAGCGGCAAGTGTATATCTGCCAAATGTCATTCCGTATTTTTGGAGCATCAGATTGTCGATCCTGTGCAGAAGATGCCTGTCGGGTACCTGTCCTGTATCCGGATACGTTTCATACTGCTCGAGCAGAGGACAAAGCTCCGCGTCTTCGTGCAGAGGCTGCAACGCCTCACGAAGGGTCTCCATGCTTCTGGAGCGACTTCCTTTACAGACGCTCTCCTCCGGCGTTACCGGATCTTCGGATATATGCATTACAGACTCCCTGCCCATAATATTCACAAGCTCGCCGGCATACCTGAAGTAACGCTCCCTGTCCGGGATCACTTCGAACAGCTCCTCCGGCAGGGTCTCTCCGTCCGGCTGGCCGCCCTCTTCATCTGCTATGATCCTGCTGACTTTTATTACCTTCGGGGCGTTAAGTTCCTGATATTCTTCCGCATCTTTTTCTACTTCGATGGTCAGATCAAAGTCCCTGCCTGTGTACTGACTGATCCTGAACCCTTCTTTGAAGAATGTATCGATATATGTGCCCCTGGTATCATATATATCAATGAAATTGTTTCCAAAAGATGGTTCTCCATCCTCGAATTCCTCCAGATATATCTTCCTGTCTGTCGTCTCATATTCGAAATACATTGACAGATCATCAAACAACTTGTCGTGTATGAATGCGAGCAAAACATACAGCTGAGAAAACGTGATGCCGGATGGCACCAGTACACGGTACCATCTTGGCGGCTGAGAGCCTTTTTCAGTTGACTTGATCTGATAGTATTCCATTTATGTGCCATCCTTTATCTATTTGCTTCCATGCGCAAAAGCAACCGCAAACATTGCGATTGCTTTTGCGCGAATCATTTTTTGATCATAATTCAATCTATGCAGTTGCTGATTGTCTGTCATGAAAATCAGAGCCGTACTCAAAGCTGTGATCATAAATGTACTCAGGTGCACAGTCGATACGACCTTCACACCATGTAGGAACACCATGTTCGATTATGCAATTCCTGAACACCATTTCTTCTTTAAGTGGTTCAAACACTTCACCGTCCAAACATGATGCGTCAAAAAGCCTTGTTTCACCATTATTAAAACTGACAAGCATCATCATATCGCTGAGAGGCCTGACCGATTCTATTTTTATTGGGGCTTCCGGATATCCGCCGTATACAAATCCATTACTGTAATACATATTCGCGCCTATTTCAGCGGCTCCACCTTATCGAAAGGCTTGCTCTGGACCGCTTTATTCCATGCCGCATATAATTCATCTTCATGAAGTGCCATCCAGCCGGATAGCATTCTGTATTGCTTCATCGGCAGTTTACCTTCAAGCACTTCCCCATCAAGTCCAACAGACGCTTCGTATTCACCATAATAAACATGCACATGCGGCTTATGATGCTTGTCATTATCATTGTAAATCATCTTGACAATGATACCGAAAAATCTGCTTAACTCAGGCATGCTTTCCTCACTTCCTTTTTATACTGGCTTCTCTCTGGCCTGTGGAAATATTTTATCATACATCACCGCAAAATGTATGTGCTCTTGCTGAAATAAGAAAAAGGCATGGTCTGCCAGCCACAGCAGATCGTGCCTTCATGATAATTCTTATTCGCTTAGTACAGCTTCGCTCCTGCCGGGATCCTGTCGTCCACGAGCAGGAGGTTGAGCATCTCATCTCCGTCATACTCATTGACTGCGCTGATCAGCATGCCGTTTGAGTACTCGCCCATCATCTTTCTCGGCGGAAGGTTCACGATCGCTATCGCAGTCTTTCCAACGAGTTCAGACGGATCGTAATACTTCTTTATGCCGCTGAGGATGACTCTGTCTTCGCCGGATCCGTCGTTCAGAGTGAACTTCAGGAGCTTGTCGCTCTTAGGAACTTCTTCGCAGTTTTTGATCTTAACAGCTCTGAAATCTGACTTGCTGAAGGTGTCAAAATCCACTTCCTCTTCGAAGAGCGGCTCGATCTTCACCTTGGAGAGGTCGATCGTGATTTCCGGCTTCTCCGACTCCGCTCCGGTTTCTCCATTTTGTACATCGGATGAAACCGTCGCTCCGCTGGATTTGCCTGCGCTCGCAGGAGCCACCCCGGTGTCTCTTGCTGCTCGCTCCGGCTTCATTGTAGGGAAGAGCTGCACGTCGCGGATGGTAGCACTGTCAGTCAGCAGCATGACGAGCCTGTCGACTCCGATGCCTATGCCTCCCGTCGGCGGCATTCCGACCTCGAGAGCGTTGACGAAGTCGGTATCCATGGGATGTGCCTCGTCGTCTATTCCCAGGTCGAGCTGTCTCTGCTGCTCGGCGAACCTCTCGTACTGGTCGATAGGATCGTTCAGCTCGCTGAACGCGTTCGACAGCTCCCAGCCGTTTATGTAAGCCTCGAATCTTCTCGTGATCCTCGGATCCTTTGGATCCTTCTTTGCAAGAGGCGACACCTCGAGCGGGTGTCCGCATACGAAGCACGGTCCGTCCAGGAAGCCCGGGATGTCCTCGCAGTAGTCCTCGAACATCTCGGCTATGATCTTTCCTCTCGACCAGTCGGCCTCGTTCTCGAATGTCATTCCGTATTTCTTCGCAGCCTCGATGGCCTCTTCATCGCTGTCGATCTTATCGAACGGGATGCCCGTCGCCTTGATGACGGCCTCGGTCATGTCGATCTTGTTCCACGGCGGAGTCACGTCGAATTCCTTGTCGCCGTACCTGATGATCGGGCTGCCGTTTACAGCCATGGCGCACTTGTATGTCACCTGCTCCATAAGATCCATCATCGTCTCGAGGTTGACGTAAGCCTTGTATGCCTCCATCGATGTGAATTCAGGGCTGTGGTTCCTGTCCATACCCTCGTTCCTGAAGACCTTGCCGATCTCATAAACTCCGTCGAGCCCGCCGACTATGAGCCTCTTGAGATGGAGCTCAAGCGAGATGCGGAGCGTCATGTCGATATCCAGTGTATTGTGGTGCGTGATGAATGGTCTTGCGGCCGCTCCGCCCGCGATGTTTCCGAGCACAGGGGTCTCGACCTCTACCAGGTCATAATCGTCTTCGAGCACTCTCCTCATCGTGCTGATGATCTTCGCTCTCCTGACGAAGGTATCCCTCACGTCCTCGTTCATGATGAGGTCGACATATCTCTGGCGGTATCTGAGATCCGTGTCCTTAAGGCCGTGCCACTTGTTAGGAAGTACCTGGAGCGATTTGCACAGCAGCTTCACTTCGTGCGCTCTGATACTGATCTCACCCATCTTCGTCCTGAAGACCTCTCCCGTGACACCGATGATGTCAGCCGTGTCATATGTCTTGAAGACGTCGTACTCCTCCTGGCCGATATTGTCCCTGGCAACGAAGACCTGTATGCGGCCCTGCTTGTCCTGCAGATCGATGAACGCGACCTTTCCCATGCGGCGGAATGCCATTATGCGTCCCGCGACTCTGACCGTCTGGCCCTCCATCATCACGAAATCATCCCTGATGTCGCCCGAGTGCGCAGTCACATCAAAGGTCTCGACGAGATAAGGGTCTCTGCCCATCTCCCTGAGCTCCTGGAGTTTCCTTCTCTTTACCTTCCTCTGTTCGCCGATCTCCTTTTCGCTGAGCTCGCGGACTTCGGCTTCGATCTTTTTCTGCAGCCTGTTCTCTGCCATTATCTCCTGACCTCCACTACCTGATATCTGGCGATGCCGTCCGGTACAGGGAACTCCACCTTGTCGCCTGCGTGATGTCCGAGCAGATGCTGGCCCACGAGCGAGGCGTTCGAGAGCTTGCCGTTCAGAGGGTCAGCCTCGGTGGTTCCCACGATCTTGTATGTCATTTCTTCCTTGGTCTTTAGGTCCTTGATGGTGACTGTGCGTCCCGTCTGGACCGAGTCGTCGCTCTCATCTGTCTCCTCGACGATCACTGCCGTGCGCAGGATCTCCTCGATGTTCGAGATCCTCTCTTCGGTCTCTGCCTGCGCGTCCTTGGCCGCGTCGTACTCAGCGTTCTCGCTTATATCTCCGAGAGAGATGGCTTCCTTGAGCCTCTCTGCGTTCTCCTTGCGGACTACGGTGATAAGATGTTCGAGTTCCGCGTTAAGGTTGTCATAACCTTCTCTTGTCATTTCGTTGGATTTGAGTGCTGCCATTTCATTGTCCCTTTCTTATATGTTCTTCTCTTCTATCGTTACATTCTCACTTGCCGTGAGCCTGAGTATGGCCGAATACTTCAGTGCGAATCTTACCACATCTCCGACCCTGATGTCTTCCCTGCAGTCTTCGATGTCGAGTATCGTGTGGTCTCCGGAGGCCATCGTGATCTCCAAGCCTTCCAGCAGCGGGATCATGTCTCCCAGATCTCCGTAGTCCGCTCTTCCTATCGCGAGTATCGCACGCTTTCGCTCGCCCCTGTCGACATATGTCGCTTTTTCACCGAAGGCGTTTACTCCGAGCTGTCCGATCGGGTGGGTCGGCTTTGTACTGACCTCCACGACCTCTGCCTCGAGCGTGAACACGTCTCCTCTGAGCTCATCGGCTTCCTTTCTGCCGTAGCAGGTGCGAAGGTCTTCGTAAGGTCCGCAGTATACGATCGCTCCGATCCTCAGCATATTGACCTTCGGAGGCATCACCTTGTCGAAGAGCGGCATCAGGCTCGATGTCGCACCGCCCGAGACCACCTCCAGGGGCCTTCCGATCGCATCCTCTACGGCCTCCGCCCATTCGGAGAGCATCAGCATCTTCTCTTCGGTAGGCATCACTGAACCCACGCATCCGAGATTCGTACCGATGCCCGCCAGGTGCAGGCTGTCCAGCTTGTCTTCGACGTATTTCGCAAGTTCGACCAGCTCCGGCTTTTCGATGAGCCCCTCTCTGAGGTCCCCGAGATCCGCCATCAGTATGACATTGTGCGTCCTGCCGGCTTTCTTTGCCGCCTGATCGAGCGAGATCAGCGTGTCTAGTCCGCTCTCGAGGCTGTAGTCGCATATCCGGACCATCTCGTCGAGTTCCGAGATCATCGGAACCCTTATCATGAGGAGAGGGACCTTTACGCCGGCTTCCTTTGCCCTCGCGAGCTGTTCGAGCCTCGATGAAGCGACCCATTTAGCCCCGCAGCTCTCGTAGTCGAGAGCCACGGACGCCATTCCTGTCGTTACCTTGATGACTCCCGCGACGTCTATGCCGGCTTCGCCGCACCATGCGACCACAGTACGCATATTGTATCTCAGCGCCTCGTGATCCAGGATCAGTGTCGGTCTTTTTGCCATGGTTCTGCCTTTCTTTATCAGTCGGCGAGCTTGTTCTCCTCGACGAACCTTCTGATCTTCATGCCCGTCGTCTTGTTGAACTCGCTCTTCTTTATGACTATGTGCTTCACTCTCTTCCAGTCAGGCCAGTGCGCGTTCAGCTTGTCTACTTCGCTGCTTATGAGAGCCTTCACGGCGCCCTCGTCGTTCGCCCTGTCTCCCAGAGTTTCCTTTACGTTCTCCATGTCAGGTCTCAGCGTGACATAGATCCCTCTGTCAAGATCATCGTCCTTGTCTTCGACCGCCCAGACCATGCATTCTTCAACGTAAGGACTTCTTGCGATCTTCTCTTCGAGCTCTTCAGGGAAGACGTTCTTGCCGTTCGCGGCGATGATGACGTTCTTCCGGCGGCCCGTTATGTATACGTATCCGTCCTTATCGACATAGCCGACATCGCCGGTGTGGAACCAGCCGTCCTCCATGCACTCTGCGGTCGCTTCAGGGTTCTTGTAATAGCCCATCATGACCTGAGGTCCGCGGAAGCATATCTCGCCGTTTCCGTCCTCGTCCCTGTCGACGATCTTGCATTCGGTGAACTGGAAGATCTTGCCGGCGGACTCGTTTCTCATGTACTTCCACTGGTCAGGGTTCAGCGCGACCATGGGCGAGGTCTCCGTCAGGCCGTAGCCCTGCAGGCACGGTATGCCCATGCTGCGGAAGAAGGCGAGGACCTTAGGGTCTACCCTCGCTCCGCCCGCGATGAACATGTCGATATTGCCGCCGAACTGGGCCATTATCTTTTTCGCTATAGGTCTGGCGATGTTGAGGCCGAGCTTGCTTGTATATCTGTTCGCCGCGAAGAGCGTATTGACCAGCTTGTCCTGCCCCTGCTTTTTGAGAGTCTTCTGTATTGTGTTGTAGAACTTCTCGTAGATCAGAGGCACCGCGAGCAGGAACGTCGGGTGGACCATCTGCATGTCCTTGGTGATGTACTTGAGTCCCCTGCAGAAGGCCATCGAGGCTCCCATAAAGATACCTTCGATCATCGTGCATGTGCATTCGTATGTATGATGGATAGGAAGCACGCTGAAGAATATGTCGCTCGGGCATACCTCAAGGTAGGACTGAGCGATCAGGACGTCCGAGCACAGATTCCTGTGCGAAAGCATGACGCCCTTGCTGACTCCCGTCGTTCCGGATGTGAATACTATGGCGGCCATGTCCGAAGCCCTGACTCTTGCATCCAGATAGCTCCTGTCGCCCTCTTCGATCAGCTTCCTTCCTTCCTCTCTGAGGAGGTTCCATGAGTACAGGCCCTTCTTCGGGTCCTCGTGCTCTTTCCTGTTGACGCCTATGACTATATCGAGACAGTTCTTCTGCGCCTTTATCTCCCTGAATATATCGTAGTACTTGTCCTGGCAGCAGATGACAGCCTTTATGTCTCCCATGTTCACGAGGTTAGTGAGCTCCTCTGCCGAAAGCTCCTTGTCGAGAGGCACCGCGACACCGAGGCCTCCCGTGACCGCGAAATATGTCTCGGCCCACTCGTAGCAGTTCGATCCGATGATGCCGATGTGAGCGCCCTTCAGGCCGAGCTTCATCATTGCCGTGCCGAGGGCCCTTACATCATCTCTTACCTGTCCGTACGAGAACTCTGTGAAATGGTCATCGCCCGGCATGATCTGGTGATAGAGGACCTTGTCCCATCCGTATGTGTCGGCTCCGCTCTCCATCATCATCTTGAGATCCGTGATCGGTCTTCCTATACGATACATCACCTCCGGCACGTCGCTTTCGGCGATCGAATCCGCCATGAATTTCATGTCGGCGAATTCCGCTTCTTTGAGTTCTTTATATTCATCATCCGTCATCCTGTCCAGATCGGCGGCTGCGTACTTTTCGAGTATTTCCTTATAGTTCTCCATATCCTGTGTCAGCGTTCTCCTCTTATTTTACCTCATAAAAAAAATCGTGAGCCACCTTTTGTCCCCCGGTGGCCAGCACGATATTCTAACATTTATATGCGGATCATGTCAATTTCAGACTGAGCTGATCCCTCAGTTTTGTGCCTCCGAAAAGCCAGGTCCCGCCTGTCTCCGGATCGCTCTCCGCGACCAGCGTTCCGCCCGGCTCCTTCAGGGCGACGGACACCGCCTTTCCGGTCTTTGCGGAGAGGTACTGTCCCACCGCGACGCTGCCGCTCGCGCATGAATTCTCCCAGAACATGGTGTCGGCTCCCGGCACGTAGACAAGAGGCGTCAGCTCGCGCTCCTTTCCCCCGTCAGCCAGGAACATCATGCCCAGGCACTCGGAGTCCAGCACGCCGCATATCGTTTTGATCAGTGATTCGGTGAGCGATCTGTTGTCCTTGAGATTGTAGTAGAACGACTTTTCCTCGATCATGATGTGATCGATGCCCTCCATCCTTACAACGGGCAGTGTACCTAGCTCCGCCGCCGGATAGTCCTCGGCTGTCATCCTCAGCTCATCTATGCTCTTTGCGGGAGGCATGAGGACTCCCGCCGCCCACCAGTTCGCATCCTCTCTTCTGAGCTGGACGCTGAACGGCTTGCTGATGCCGTCGACCCTTATCTCCGCGCAGCCGATGTCCCCGAAGTGCTCTTCATTCCTCTTTGCGTAAAGGGCAGCGCTGCTCATGGTCGCGTTTCCGCAGAATTCCCCTCCGGCCATGCGGAGGCACGCGACCGCGCCGTCCGGGTCTTCGCCCTTCCCGAGCATCCTGACAAAGCCAACCTGCTCGACATCGAAATGCTCGCGCATTATCTCCGCCGCGACTGCCGGCTGGGAGGCAGCATCGACTTCCGTCTCGACAAGAGCCGTTATGTTTCCCGTCGGATCGAATATGCAGTAGTTGATATCCATATATGACTCCTGTGTGCCGTCCGTTTTATCTTTCGAATACGCGGAGGAACTGTCTTGTCCTCTCCTCCTGAGTGTCGTCGAACACCGACTTCGGATCGCCCTGCTCGACTATGACTCCATTGTCCATGAATATGACCCGGTTGCTGACCGCCTTCGCGAACGGCATCTCGTGGGTGACTACCACCATGGTCATCTTCTCCTCCGCCAGCTGGCGTATGACCTTCAGGACCTCGCCCGTGAGCTCCGGATCGAGGGCCGATGTAGGTTCATCGAAGAAGAGTATCTCCGGCTTCATCGCCATCGCTCTGGCTATGGCGACCCTCTGCTGCTGGCCGCCCGAGAGCTGGTACGGATAGGCGGAGGCCTTGTCCGCTATGCCCATCTTGCGAAGCAGGCTCATCGCCTCTTCCTCGGCGCTCTCCCTGCTCATTCCAAGCACATGTATCGGTGCGTCGGTTATGTTCTTAAGTATGCTGTAATGCGGAAAGAGGTTGAACTGCTGGAAGACGAGCCCGCAGTACTTGCGGAACTTCTTCATCTGCTGCGGCCCCGCGTAGACCGCTTTGCCGTTTTCATCAGTCCACGCCGCCCTGTCTCCCATGTATACTATCTCTCCTCCGTCGATCGTCTCGAGGAAGGTCGCGCACCTCAGGAGCGTCGACTTTCCGGAGCCTGACGGACCGATGATGCTCACGACTTCTCCGCTGTCCACTCCGAAGCTTATGTCCTTGAGGACCTCGAGGCTTCCGAAGCCTTTTTCGATGTTTTTCATTTCGAGTATCATTGCGCTGCCCTCCTCACTTGTAGTAATCCATGGATCCTTCGATGCGGGTCATTATTATCTCGACCGCATAATTCGCGACGAAGTAGAATACGCCCGCTATGAGAAAAGGCATGAATGATGTCTGCGATGCCGATATCTGCTTGGCCAGAGAGAACACCTCCTGGTAAGCCAGCGTGAACGCCAGCGAAGTGTCCTTGACCAGCGTTATGACCTCGTTCGTTACGGACGGCATGATGACCTTGATGACCTGAGGCAGTATGATCTTCATGAACGTCTGGGTCTTCGTGTAGCCCAGCACCTCGGCAGCCTCGTACTGGCCGACCGGGATCGACTCTATGCCTCCGCGGTATATCTCGGCGAAATAGGCTGCGTAGTTCAGAACGAAGCCCACGATTATCGCCGGGAACCGCCAGCTGCCGATGTTCCATCCGAAGAGGAAGTAAGGTCCGAAGTACCACGCCACGAGCTGCAGCATGAGCGGCGTGCCGCGCATTATCGATATGTATACGCTGATGATGCCGCGGACGACAGCGAAGCGCGACTTCTTCAAAAGCGCAACTATCATGCCGAGCGGCAGTGATCCTATGAGCGTGAGCGCGAATATGAGGAAGGTCCTCAGCATGCCGACGCTCATTGTGGACAGCATTGTTGAAAAGGTCATTTAAACTCCTTTGATGTCTGATCTCTCAATACGCTCGTAAAGCGCGAGCCATGAGGCAGGCGCTTTACAGGCGATCGTTATTTCAAATGGCTGAAACAGTTTTACTTTCCGAGTGTGATGTATTCCTCGATCTCCGGATACTTGGCTGCGATCTTGGCGACTGTGCCGTCTGCTGCGAGAGCGTCGAGCGCGGCGTTCACCTTTTCGCAGAGTTCCGTATCGTCCTTGCGGAATCCGATGCCGTACTGCTCGCTTCCGAGGTTCTCCTCGAGGCATACCAGATTCTCGTCATTGGCCATGGCCTCTGCAGCTCTTGTGGCGTCTACCGCAACAGCGTCTACAGCGCCGGCGTTCAGGTCGGTTATCGCGATCGTATATGTGTCATAGACCTCGAGCGATGCGAATGTGTCCGCGAGTTTCTTCTGGCCTTCCTCGTCGTTCAGCAGATCGTACGCTGAAGTAGCTGTCTGTACGCCCACCTTCTTGCCTGCGAGATCAGCAAGAGCCGCGATGCCGCTGTCCTTCTTGACCATGATCTTCTGAGTGTTGTCGGAGTACGGCTTGCTCCAGAGGTAATCGTCCTCTCTGCCGTTGATGGTGAATCCGGACCAGATGCAGTCGCAGCTGCCAGCGTTGAGCTCGGCATCCTTTGCATCCCAGTTGAACGGTACCGCCTCATATTTCCATCCGTAGTAGTCGCATACGGCCTGGGCCATCTCTACATCGAATCCGCCGTTCTCGCCGTTGTCGTCAACGAACGAGTATGGTCTGTAGTCGAGGTCGAAGCCCTGCTTGAATACATAGCCTTCGCCGTAGCCTGTCTCTTCTGCTTTTTCTTCGCTCTGTCCGCCGCCTCCGCAGGCCGTTACAGCCAGCATTGTGAATACCATAGTGAACGCGAGCATGAGTACTGTAAGTTTCTTCTTCATTTCTTTTTCCTTTCATCTGATGTCTGAGAGTATGCAATTAGTTTCTTTTGATCTTCTTCTGACAGCTGTCTGCGCTGTCCGCGGTCTCAGGCATCAATGTCGTACGAATATCTGATAATACATTTCGTTTCCCTTTTTCTTGTCCTTTCCTTCTTATCCCTTTTTCATAGCGCTTTCCCGCTTCTCTGCTTTAGCATGTTAAAGTGCTAAATTGACAAAGCAATAATAACATTTACATATCATGCCGTCAACAGCTTTCTTGTTTTCTTGCAAAAACAAAATTCCTCGCGTATCCCAAGGGGGGCGGACAGGAGCGCGCGGTGTAATGTCAGCTCTGTAGCGCAGAGGATCACACCGCATTTCCGGGATCGGGTGTAATCCTGCCGCTGGCCAGTCAAGCATTACACCCTTTTGCTCCCGGAGCGGCTGACCCTGAGGCTTCAGGAGGCTCTATGGTGTGTAATACCAGCTCTGTATCCCAGCGGATTACACCGTTCGGTGTTTTTGAGCAGATCAACCGGCAAGCAGTTTCTTTTCAGGATCGGGGTTGATGCCTTCGTTACGGATATCAGACGCAGTTCGGATCCGGATATGTGTACAAAGCAGAAGAGATCCTTCTGCCTGTACACATTTTTGTCTGCCTGATATAGAGATATGCATGTGGACAGCTCCATTCTGTGTACAGTACTGCTGATCGGCAGAAGATCGTACACTGTTTTTTCTGAAAACTGTGTACAGCCTGCCTATACAGAGCCGCGGTGTACACAGAATACTGCAAAATGAGCTCCGCAGGGGTGGCGCGGAGGTCCATTGTGTGTACAGGCCCAGGGGCGAGCGGGATGGTGTACACTGTTTCCGGGCAGCGGGGCGAGCGGGATGGTGTACACTGTTTCCGGGCAGCGGGGCGAGTATGAAAGCAAATAAACAGGCGCTCAGATATTTCTGTCTGAACGCCTTGCTGTATGTATTCTCTGTACGGTCCTATTCCTCCGGGAGTTTCGAAACGTCGATCCACTCGAGCGAGCGCGATACTTCGAAGAGTTCATCCGGCGTGAATTCCGCGCAGGAGTTGCCTGATCCGCACGCGGGATAGACCGTATCGAATCTCTGCATGGACTTGTCGCAGTATATCCTTACATCTTCTCTGGTCACCCCGAACGCGCAGACGCCGCCTATCTCGTGGTTGGTGTACTCGGGCACTTCCTCAGGCGAGAGCATCTTCGCCTTCTCGCCGAAGTAGTCCTTATACTTTTTATTGTCCACTCGCGCGTCGCCGGCGACCTGAATGAGCACGCCGCTGCCGTCCTTCAGCTTGAAGCTCAGGGTCTTGCATATCCTGGCAGGCTCAGTACCGACCGCCTTTGCAGCCAGCTCGACCGTCGCGCTCGAAACATCGAACTCCCTGATCCGGTCCTCGTAACCGGCCTTTCTCAGATACTCTCTTGCTGTTTCTATAGACATCTCTCTCCTCCATACATATTGAAAAGGACTTTTCTGACAAATGGTAAATACTTCATCCTCAATGGTCATATTATTTACCTTTTGTTGAACATATACGGTTTAATCAGGATAAAACGTTCAAAATAAGTCCAAACCAGTTGTTATCGTAAAGCAATTCCCGGGTCATTACTGGCCTGTACAGAAAAAAGGTAAATATATGAACTGCAGCAGCGATATATTTACCTTTTTCCAGAAAGTCCTTATTTGCAGAGCGGGCCCATGCTATGCAGCTTTGGCCGCTCCCTTATTTTTGTTCACCGCTGTCAGCACGAGGCCGATGACCAGTCCGATCAGAGCCGGCACGACCCAGCCGAGTCCGAGGTCGAAGAACGGGAATATCTTCTGACCTAGCGCTGTCATGGCAGGGATATGAAGAGCGTTCTGTACGCCTTCAGGCATCGTCTTGAAGAAGTCGAACACCGCAGGGATGAATGCTCCGAGGCTGACCCACGCGTAGACATATCTGCTCTTGCCGAAAGCCTTCTCGCAGAGCGCCATGATGATGAGCACTGTAGCGAGAGGGTAGAGAAGCATCAGTACAGGGATGGCGTAAGTTATGATAGCAGTCAGCCCGACGTTCGATACAGCGAACGAGAAAAGCGTGAACACCATCGCCCAGCCTCTGTAGTTGAGCTTTCCCGGCACCAGCTTGATGAACATCTCGGAGCAGCTCGTTACAAGACCGATCGCGGTCTTGAGGCACGCGAACGTGATAGTCAGGGCGAGCACGAAGCTTCCGAATCCGCCGAGGTAGTGGCCCGAGATCTGTGTCAGAGCGATGCCGCCGTTGTCAGAAAGCTCGAAGAGGCCTCTCGACTGCGCTCCCATGATGATCGTCAGGAGATATATGAGGGCCATCAGAAGTCCCGTGAAGACTCCGGCCTTGAGTGTCTGCTTTGCCACATCATCGTCCTTTTCGATCCCGAGGTCCCTTACGACATTGATGATGACGATGCCGAACGCCAGGCCAGCGATGGCATCCATCGTGCCGTAACCCTCGATGAATCCGTTGAAGAACGCACCGCTCTTATATGCGTCCACAGGCTCTACCTGAGACATAGGAGCTCCCGGATTTACCAGTGCCACGATGACCAGTATGGCAAGGAACACCAGGAAGAGCGGGTTGATGATGCGCCCGATCCATGTAGTGATCTTGCCCGGCCTCAGCGAGAAGTACATCACAAACGCGAAGAACACGAACGAGAACAGCAGCTGCCATAGTCTGAAGTGCGACTCTCCGACCAGCGGTGCGACTCCCGTCGTGAAGGATACGCTCGCGCATCTCGGGATCGCAAAGAACGGTCCGATCGTGAGATAGAGCGCGGCAGTGAAGACTACTCCGTACCAGCCCGACACCTTGCTCGAAAGACTGAGCAGGTCATCGCTGTGTGTGTTTCCGATGGCCGCTACGGCAAGGATAGGGACGGTGACGGCTGTCACGCAGAATCCTATGATCGCAGGCCATGAATTGCTGCCGGCCATCTGTCCGAGGTGGACCGGGAAGATGAGGTTGCCCGCTCCGAAGAACATCCCGAACAGAGTGCTCGCGACAACGATGGTCTCTTTCATCGTCAGTTTGCTCTTTTTCATTTTGAGATTGCTCCTTCCAAATACCTTACAATACCTTTTCCCGGCCGGGGGGACAGACCCCCCTGGCCATTTTCGCAATATTTTTCTATATTTCGCAATAATATTACAACTCTCTTCTGCCCTCCATGGCTTTGAGGAGAGTCACTTCATCCGCGTATTCGAGGTCGCCTCCCACAGGAATGCCATGGGCTATCCTCGTCACCTTTATCCCGGCAGGCTTCAGCAGCCTCGCAACATACATCGCGGTCGCCTCTCCCTCGATGTTCGGGTTGGTCGCGATTATGACCTCCTTCACATCGTCGGACTTCTGCAGTCTCTCGATTAGGCTCTTCAGATTGATGTCCGAAGGACCTATGCCCTCGGCCGGGGATATGGCTCCGTGCAGGACGTGATATGTCCCTCTGAACTCCCGTATCCTTTCCATCGCCATGACGTCCTGCGGAGTCTCCACCACGCAGATCACAGATGAGTCTCTCGACTCATCAGAGCATATGCCGCAGACCTCCCTGTCGGTAAGATTGCCGCACACGCTGCAGTAGTGAAGGCTCTGCTTGGCCTCCATGATGGCCGACGCCAGTGCCTCCGCTTCCCGGTCCGACAGACTCAGCACATGAAAAGCGAGTCTCTGCGCCGTCTTGCCGCCGATGCCCGGCAGCTTGCCCAGTTCGTTTATCAGTCTGTTGAGAGAACGCGGATACTGTCTCATTTCCTAGAATCCGAATCCGCCGAGTCCGCCGAAGCCGCCCGTGATCCTGCTCATCTCGGATTCCTCGAGTTCCGCGATCTGTCTCATCGCCTCGTTTACGGCAGCGATGACAAGATCCTGAAGCATCTCGACATCGTCAGGATCGACTACATCCTTGTCGATAGTCAGCTTTGTGATCTCTTTCTTTCCGTTCACCGTGACTTCGATGGCTCCGCCGCCGGCTGTCGTGGTCACTTGCTTTTCCTCGAGTTCGGCCTGAGTCTGCTCCATCTCAGCCTGCATGGCCTGCAGCTGTTTGAGCTGTTTCTGCATGTCGCCTCCGCCGCCGCCCTGTCTGTTCTTAGGCTTCTTGCCGGCTTTCATTCCTTTTCCCATATCATCCTCCTGTATCTGTTCCGTCAGTTCTCCATCACCGGCTTTATGCCGAAGAGGTCCTCGACGTCCTCCATGACTTCGTTTACGCTTATGTCTTCGTTTATTATCCTCGACGTTTCATCCTCGGATATGCCGCTGTTCGACTCCGGAGCGGCAGACTTCCTGATCTCGCCGCCGTGCAGGGAAACATACACATCCGGACCGAAGAGTTCCCTCGCGATGCGCTGTATCTCAGGCTCCTTGTCCTGGGCAAAGCTCAGCTTTCCCGGACTGACCGTCACAGCGAGCTTTCCTTCATCGTATCCCGCCGCAGCGGAATTCCTGCCGACCAGGCTCATGAAGCTTCTGTCGGATGCGGACATCTCGCGCACTATGAGGTTCCACATCCCGTCCGGATCTCCGGTCTGTTCTCTCGGAGCCGACGCTATCATGTCAGCGAGTACTTCTCCCGCAGGCGTGTCGTCTTCAGGCTCCTTCATCCCGGCCGGGGTGACAGAGCCCCTGGACGCAGCTTTTGTCTCTGCCGCTGCTGCTGCGGCCGGGGGGTCTGTCCCCCTGGCCGTTCCGGCTGCTCCGGCCGCGGCGCTTCCCTGAGGCGCGGCCAGTCTGACCGCCGCGGTCTCGAGGAGTATCCTCGGCCTCTCCGAATACCTGCCAAGATTTATGTATTCGGATATGAGCCTGATGGCCTTTTCTATGAACACCGCATCCACGCCCTTCGCCTGGGCTCTAAGTCTGTCTATGTTTTCGGTCGACGCGCCGATTATGCGCTCGGCCTTTCCGACGTATTTGACTATCATGAGATCCCTGAAGTGCCTGAGCCAGTCCTTGAGTATCTGCCTGGTGTCCTTGCCCCTCTTCACGATCTCGTCTATGTATACGAGAGCCTTGCCCGCATCGTGGTCTATGACCGCTCCTGTCAGCGCGAGGAAGAAGTCTTCTCCCGCGGCTCCCGTGTATTCGAGCACTGCAGCTCTTGTGAGCTCCTTGTCGCCCGCCGCCATGCACTGCTCGAGTATGGAAAGCGCGTCTCTTACAGAACCGTCCGCTCTTGAAGCTATGGTCGCCAGCGCGTCCCTTGTCGCGGATATGCCTCTCTTCGCGCATATCCTGTCCATGCCCTCGATCAGTTCGTCCTCGGTCACCCGCTTGAAATTGAGCTGCATGCATCGCGAGCGTATCGTCTGCCTGACCTTCTGAGGATCCGTGGTCGCCAGTATGAATATGGCGTGCTCAGGCGGCTCCTCGAGAGTCTTCAGGAAGGCGTTCTCGGCAGCCGTTGAGAGCATGTGCACCTCATCGATTATGTATACCTTGTACTTTCCGATCGTCGGAGGGTACTTGACCATCTCGATGATGGCCCTGAGATCGTCGACGCCGTTGTTGGAAGCCGCGTCGAGCTCGATGCAGTCCACGAACCTTCCCTCGCGTATGGCTTCGCAGTTCTCGCAGCTGCCGCAGGGCGGAGCATCCGTACCTCCCGTGCAGTTGACCGCCTTGGCGAGTATCCTCGCGGTGCTGGTCTTGCCGGTGCCGTGCGTGCCCGCAAAAAGATAAGCCTGGCTGACCGTATCCGTCCTGATCTGGTTCTGAAGGATCTTTACGATGTGCTTCTGGCCTATTATGTCTTCGAATACTTCAGGCCTCTCGGCCCTGTACAGTGCACGCTGCATGCGGTATCTCCTGTTCGGGGAAATATAAAACGGCGGGTGATCTGCAGTACGCAGAGGCTGGTCTGCGGCACACAGAACAGATCGCTTAATGCTGCTACCTCTCGGTCCTGACATGGTTCACGGAGCCCTGTTGCGCAGGGCCCCCGCGCACAGCAGGTCGCCCGCCGATATTAACGTTCATATTGTACCACAAAAAAGGGTAAATGCGTACAGCCGATTATATCTACATCGCTTTCAGAATATCTCTTGCGACAAACACGCCGCTCGCCGAAGCGTGGGACAGCGAGTGTGTCACGCCGCTGCCGTCTCCTATCATGTAGAGGCCCCTGTGCCTCGTCTCGAGGTGCTCGTCCAGCTTGACTTCAAGGTTGTAGAACTTGACCTCGACCCCGTAGAGCAGAGTGTCGTCGTTGGCCGTTCCCGGAGCGATCCTGTCGAGAGCGTATATCATCTCGATGATGCCGTCGAGTATGCGTTTCGGCAGCACGAGCGAGAGGTCGCCCGGCTCCGCCTTGAGGGTCGGGGTGACAAAGCTCGACGACAGTCTCTTGTAGTTCGTCCTGCGGCCTCTGATCAGGTCGCCGAACCTCTGTACTATGACCCCTCCGCCGAGCATGTTCGACAGTCTCGCGATGCTCTCGCCGTAGCCGTTGCTGTCCTTGAAAGGCACCGAGAAGTGCTTTGACACGAGCAGGGCGAAGTTCGTCATGTCGGTCTGCTTTTCAGGATCCTCGTAGCTGTGGCCGTTTACGGTCACGATCCCGTTGGTGTTCTCGTTTACAACGGATCCCTTCGGGTTCATGCAGAAGGTCCGGACCTTGTCCTCGAACTTTTCCGTCCTGTAGACGATCTTGCTCTCGTAGAGCTCGTCTGTGATATGCGAGAAGAGCACCGCCGGCAGTTCGACCCTTACGCCGATATCCACGCGGTTCGATTCCGTCTCGATGCCGAGCTCTTCGCACACGGTCTCCATCCACTTGCTGCCGCTCCGGCCTACCGAGATCACGCACTTGCTGCAGGTATACTCGCCGCCGTCAGTAACGACCCTGTATCCGCCGTCTGTCAGGCTGAGACTCTTTACCGGGGTGCGGAACCTGAATTCGACCCTGTCCTTCAGCTCGTCATAAAGGTTCTCGAGCACGACGTAGTTGATGTCCGTGCCCAGATGCCTTACCGAAGCATCCAGAAGCTGCAGCTTGTTCTGCAGGCATATCTTCTTGAATGTCGAGTTCGCGGTCGTATAGAGCTTCGTTCCCTCTCCGCCGTGCGACATGTTTATGCTGTCGACGTACTCCATGAGGCGGATGGCCTCTTCCTTGCCTATGTATTCGTAAAGAGTGCCGCCGAAGTCGTTCGTTATGTTGTACTTGCCGTCGGAGAACGCGCCCGCGCCGCCGAATCCGCTCATTATCGAACATCTTTCGCAGCCTATGCAGGTCTTGATCCTGTCTCCGTCGATCGGGCACTTTCTTTCGTGCAGCTCGTTGCCGGCTTCAAAGACCGCGACCCTCATCCCGCGGTCCTCCTTCGTAAGCTCGTATGCAGCGTATATGCCGCCCGGACCGGCTCCGATTATTATCACATCATAGTCCATGTTCGTCTCCTCTCCTTGCCCTTTGCATATAGTATACTATTTTTTTCCGGAGGAGCACAGCCTCCGCGGAACATTACAGCATTATCTCGCTCTTTGCCTTGCTTATCGCTATCATCTCGTTGAGTTTTCTGGCCGGGCGGTAGAACGCGAGGCCGAACGCCACCGAGAACACGAAGAAGATCATCAGGACTCCCGCGCATTTCCAGTACGTGCCGTCATACATGCCGCCTATGCATTCGCGCATGGCATCCATCGAATAGCGGAACGGCATGAAAGGATAGAGCACCCGGAACGGATGAGGCAGCACCTCGACCGGATAGGTCCCGCCCGATCCGGCTACCTGCAGCACCAGTATGATGACTCCGGCGCCGAGACCGATATTGTCAAGCGCGAACACGAGCGCGTAGTTTATCATCATGAATACCATGCCGTTGATGCACGCGATCAGCACGAATCTCAGCGGCGCGGTGCACTGGATATGTATATAGAGCAGGTCTCCGAGCGATACTATGAGTCCCTGGGCAAGACCTACAAGCATGTAAAGCCCGTATCTCCCGAAGAACCATTCGTGGAGCCTGAGTTTCGGATAATCGCGCCTCTTCTTTATCCTGACCTTGATGAGCACGGCCGTCAGCAGCGCTCCGACCCACTGCGCCAGCACGGTGTAGAACGGCGCCATCACGGAGCCGTAGGTCTCTATCGGCCAGAACACCTTTGTGTCCATCTTTACCGGATTCGCCAGATACTCGGCGACAGCGGCCTCATCGCCCGCCGCGAGCTCGTTCAGCCTCTGCAGCAGCTCGCTTCCCGAAGCGTCGGACAGAAGATCTGCAGCCGTGTTCGCTCCGCGCTGCAGCGACTTCAGGCTTGCCGTCGTCTTGTCTATGCTCGACCTGAGGCTGTCAAGCGAGCCTCCGTACGATTCCAGCGCGTCGCTCAGCGTACCGAGATCCCTTCCCGCTCCGGTCATGGCCTTTCTGAACTTCGAGATCGATCTTCTTGAATTGGCGAGAGCCGTCTCCAGATTTGTGTCTATGTCCGTCCTGATCTGCTCTATTATCGCGTCTGTCTGTTTCTCAGCCTTCTTTATGTCTGCGGAGATCGACCTTACAGCATTCCGCCTCTCATCCTCCGTCATGCTCTTGTCGAGTCCGCTCAGACTCGAGGATATGTCTCCGAGCGTGCCGGCAAGCTCTTCGAATCTGTCCGCAAGCGCCGTAAAGCCCTCGGCCCTGACGATCCCCGCCTGCTCTTTCGCGTCTCTCTGCATGCCGTCGACCCTGCTGACCCACTTGTCTCTGTCGTTGTCGATAAAGAGGCCGAACGCGATATTGTCCGCGGCAAGCGACTCCATGACAGTCTCGAGAGTCTTCAGGGACGCGGCAGTGGTTTTTATCCGCTTTGACGCCGTCTCCAGCGACTTCGTGTCCGTCCTGCCGGTGTCATTCAGCTGCTTTTCGGCCTCTGCCAGCAGAAGGTCGTTTGCGGAGATCACATCCTGCGTGCTGCCGATGAAATTCTCCGAGACATCGAGCATCGATCCGGCCGAACCGGTCAGTCCGGCTGCCGAGTCGGAAAGCGCGATGCAGCTGTCGACATCGCGGCTCAGTTCCTTCGCCTTTTCCGACATGTCGGAGAGCATGGACGCCGGATCCGCTCCGCCCGCCTCAGCGACCGACGCCGCGTCGGACACATAGCCGGCGAGCGTCTCGACGAATGTCGCGTTCACCTGCTCCTGCAGAGCCGTCTTTGCCTTGCCGGTGATCTTCGGAGCGATCGCGTTCTTCTTTTCGTTTTCGTAGTACTTTATTTTCGGATTCGTGAGATCGCCCCTGGCGAAGCTCAGCACATCGCAGCTGAAGTCTTCGGGAATGACGATGGCGGCGTAGCAGTCGCCCGCGTACACGCGCTCCTTTGCGGTCTCTTCGCCGTCGACGAACTGCCATCCTATTGCATCGTTCGCCTTCAGCGCCTCGACTATCTTGTCTCCCACATTGATGGTGATGCCGGCAGCGGTATATCCTTCGTCGCTGTTTGCGATGGCGACGGATATCCTGCCCGTCGCGTCGGACTCGTACGGAGCCCAGTTCGAGAAAATGTTGAACCATGCGTACAGGCACGGGATGATGCAGAGACCCATGATCGTTATTATGGCGACCACGCTTCCGCTTATCTTTCTGAGATCATGTCTGATTATTCTGAGGATGTTCTTCATAGTTCATCCCCGCTTTCCGGAGGCCTGAAGTAGTGTATCTCCTGCTCCTGTTTTTTCCCGCGTCTTTCCTGCCTGCGCTCATGGATGCGCTCGTGCCTCTCGACTATTTTCTCGCCGATCTGTTCGGTGCCGATGATAAGTCTTCCCATGTCGGCCTCTCTTTCGGTCACCTCCTCCAGCGTCTTCTGTAGCTGATAATCGATGAACTCGATGCTGATCAGATAGATGCACGCCGCGAACATGCAAAGCACCCATATGATGAGGAATACCACCCTGTCGCTGTCCGTCGCCCACCTTATGAAGATGAGTATGGCCGGAAGCAGCGCAAGCACGATCAGGCCTATCCTGATCCTCTTCTTATTGTTCATGTGCATCGTCTCTCCGCGTTCACGGAGACGCCTGTACAGATCTTCGTAATGGCGGTCCTGCTTATCCATCACAGCACCTCCGTTTCTTCGATCTTTTCAGTCACGAAGTCGTTCATCGCTATGAACGGCTTCCTTACGAAAAGTCCGATGGCAAGAGCCAGCACCGCAAACAGCAGCAGCTCCGCCAGATAGCCGATAAAATCGTTTCCGTACGTTCCGCACAGCCCTTCTCTCATGGCGTTTATCGCGTACGGGAACGGGAAGAACTTATATATCTTGCCGAACACGACCGGCAGTATCTCGATAGGATAGGAGCCGCTCGAGCCCGCGATCTGCAGCACCATCACGACTACCACCATCGCTTTTCCTATGTCCCCGAACGACAGCGTCAGCGCGTAGATCAGCATCACGAATACAAAGCTGGAGACAGCCGCCGCGATCCACATCAGCCACGGATGCACAGGCTCGCAGTGCAGCAGGAATATGTCTCCCGCCACTATGACCGCCGCCTGGGCCTGTCCTATCAGGAAGAAGAGCAGGAAGCGCCCGAAGAACGCCTGGGCTTCGGTGACTCCCGGGTATTTCTTCCTGTCTATGTGTGTTTTGAGTATGGATACGAGTATTACCCCTCCGACCCAGATGGCCAGCACCGAATAGAACGGCGCCATCGCCGCTCCGTACGAGGCGACGGAATACACTTCCTCCACTTCGACGTCCACGAGTGATGAGAAGAATTTCGCGTACTCCTCGGGATCGCCACCGAGCAGCTTCACGAGCAGGGCCAGCTTGTCGTTCCCGGAAGCAGCCTCTACCTTCGCGATGATATCGTCCACCTTGTCCGCGGTCCCGCGGAAGAGCTTCTGCATCTGCAGCAGGGACTCGTCAAGATCGCTCACAGTGCCGTCGGCGCTCTTGAGCACCGGATCGATGTCTCCCAGCATCGAAGACATGCTCTTCATCAGAGGCTCCATCAGATCGAGCGTCCTGTCCATGGTCGTGATCAGAGATGCGACCGATTCGGCAAGCGAGACCTGGCTGAGCTTCTTCAGCTCCTCCGAAAGAGCTGACGTGACCACGGGATCGGACAGGGATGCCGATATGGCGTCCAGATCGCTTATCATGCTCGTCAGTACCGCGCTTATCGCCTTGACTGCGGCGCTGTCGGAATCCGCAGGGAAGGATGCCAGCAGACCCTCGATATCGGATTTCAACACATTGGCCTGATCCCTGGCCTGCTTTTCGAGCGCCGCTCTTTCGGCAGGCGTCAGCGCGGAATCGTTCAGCTTATTTACTGTATTCTCAAGCGTCTTCCGCTCTTTTTCTATCTTTTTTTCTCTCTCCTCGAGAGCTTTCTGCAGCACCACGAGGCTGCTCCTCGCCTTTGCGAGATCGCTGCCGGCGCTCGAAGCCGATTCGTTCGCCGACTTGCGCGTATTTGCCAGTTTTTTCCTCGCGGTCGATATCCCCGAGTGCACGCTTCCGCTCTTGTCCGTGAACGCGCTGATCGCCGTATCATACGCCCTCAGCGTATCCCTCAGATCCCTGAGCTGCGCGATCACGCTGTCCGCCGTGCTGCCGGCTCTGATCTTGTCGGCCGCGTCGTTGGTTTCATCGAAAATGACGCCGAACACCGTCTCGAGATATTTCGTCTTGATCGACTCCTGCACGTTCTGCGCGGCGGTCTCGGTGATCTTGGATGCGACCGCGTTTTTCTTTGCGTTCTCGTAATAGGTGATAGGCGCCTTGCGGTCGAGCAGCGCCTGCTCGAAGTTATACATGTTGTATGTGAAGTTTTTTTCGAAGACGACGGCGGCGTAATACTCTCCGGACTCGACGCCGTCTATGGCCTCTTCGGCGCTTTCCGGGAACTGCCATCCGATCTTGTCGCTCTTCCTGAGATCCTCTGCGACCTCGTCCGCCATGTTCACATGGGTGCCGTCACCGAGATCGATGCCCGGGTCGACGGAAGCGACCGCGATCTTTATGCCTCCCGTGTTGGCATACGGGTTGCCGTTGGCGTAAATATTTACCCACGCGTAAAGAGCCGGAAGGAAAGAGATCGCCACGATAATAGCCAGCGCAAAAAAGCGCCGGCTTACTGCTCTTATATCATCCCTGAATATGCTCAGGACAGTCTTCACGGTTCCTCCCGAAATACAAACGGCTTTACCATTACAGCAAAGCCGTAAATTACTGGAACTATTCTATCATAAATGCGTCACGGGGACCTTACTTTTTGGCTCAGATGCGGTGCTTCTTTTTGGAGGATTTTATACGTGCCATCGCCCTTGAAAGCTCCGCGCTGGCGAGGGCGATATCCCTGTTTGTATTCGCTCTCTTGAGCTCTTCCCTGGCTCTTTCCTCCGCCCTCTGTGCTCTGGCCTCGTCTATCTCGTCAGGTCTCTCGGCCGTATCGACGAGTATCATGGCCTCGCCGTTCTCGACCTTAAGCAGGCCGTCCGAAACTATGACGGTCTCTTCCCTGCCATCCGCGGCCCTGTATGTGATCTCTCCCGGCACTACGGCCATTATGATATTCGAGTGATGCGCCAGTATGCCGATGCTGCCCTCCGTCGTAGGGAGCGAGACCGACTGCGCGTCGCCGTCGAACACCATGTGGTCGCTTGCCATTATCTGAAGCCTGTAATTATCCATCTTAAAGAGTCTCTGCCTTTGCTATCACATCGTCCAGGGTCCCGACATTGAAGAACGCCTGCTCAGGATATTCATCCATCTCGCCCGCAGCGATAGCTCCGAAGCCCTTTACGGTCTCGGCTACCGGCACGTAAACGCCCGGCATGCCGGTGAACTTCTCGGCCACGTGCGTAGGCTGCGAGAGGAACCTCTGTATCTTACGCGCCCTGTAGACAGTGTCCTTGTCCTCTTCGGAGAGCTCGTCCATGCCGAGGATCGCGATGATATCCTGGAGTTCGGCATACTTCTGCAGTATCTCCTGGACCTTTCTGGCCACATCGTAATGCTCCTGTCCTACTATGTCCGCTTCGAGGATACGCGATGTGGAATCGAGAGGGTCCACCGCCGGGTAGAGTCCCATCTCGGCTATCCTTCTTGAAAGCACCGTCGTCGCGTCCAGATGGGCGAAGGTCGTCGCCGGAGCAGGGTCCGTAAGGTCGTCCGCCGGCACGTATACGGCCTGGACGGATGTGATGGATCCCGCCTTGGTCGATGTGATCCTTTCCTGCAGGGCTCCCATCTCGGAAGCCAGCGTCGGCTGGTATCCTACAGCTGAAGGCATGCGCCCCAGCAGCGTGGACACCTCAGAACCCGCCTGCACGAATCTGAAGATATTGTCTATGAAGAGCAGAACGTCCTTGTTCTGCCTGTCTCTGAAATACTCCGCCATGGTGAGGCCCGAAAGGCCGACTCTCATCCTGACGCCCGGGGCCTCGTTCATCTGTCCGAAGACCATCGCGGTCTTGTCCATTACTCCGGCCTCGTTCATCTCTTTCCAGAGGTCGTTTCCCTCTCTCGAACGCTCTCCTACGCCGGTGAATATGGAGTAGCCGCCGTGCTCCATGGCGACGTTGTGTATGAGTTCCTGTATGAGCACGGTCTTGCCTACGCCGGCTCCTCCGAAGAGGCCGATCTTGCCGCCCTTCGGATAAGGCTCGAGCAGATCGATGACCTTTATGCCTGTCTCGAGTATCTCTACCGACGGACTTATCTCGTCAAAGCCCGGGGCCTTTCTGTGTATGGAATCCCTCTCGGCGTCATCAGGCACAGGCCCGCCGCCGTCGATAGGCTCTCCGAGAACGTTGAACATCCTTCCGAGCACGCAGTCGCCTACCGGCACCCTGATAGGGCTTCCCGTTGCGGTGACCTCCATGCCTCGGCTCATTCCCTCCGAACCCGAGAGCATGATGCATCTGACCATGTTGTTTCCGATATGCTGGGCAGCCTCCATCACGAGCGTCTTTCCGTCGAGTTCCACGGTAAGCGCGTCGTTGATCCTCGGCAGCAGCCCCTCATCAAACCTTACGTCTATTACAGATCCCGATATCTGAACTACACGTCCTGTCATTTTCCGATCTCCTGTTGAGTTGATTGTTGATCTTTTGTTATTTTCCCTTGCTGTTCAGACTGCGCGCGCCCGACGAGATCTCGGTGATCTCCTGGGTGATCGCATTCTGTCTCAGGTGGTTGTACTGTTTTTCGAGAGCGTCGAGCAGGTCGCTCGCGTTGTCGTTGGCCGAATCCATAGCCATCATCCTCGCGTTCTGCTCGGACGAGTAGCTGTTCACGAGCGCCGAATACACATACCCGACCATGTATGACTGGATTATCCTCTCGAGCACTGTCTCCACATCCGGCTCATACTCGAATACTGTCGATGCGTCCTTGTCCGTCTCCTCGCCCTGAGGCACGAAGTCGTCCCTGTCGAAAGGGATCAGCCTGTCGTGCATGGGTTCGCCCGCGCTCATGCTTCCGCCGTACTCGGTATAGCAGACATATATCCTGTCGAAGTCTCCCCTGTCGAAGTCGTCGAGGAGCTCCATCGTTATGTCCCTTGCCATGGCAAGCGATGGCTCGTGCATGGAGTGTGTGAACGTCTCGCATACGTTGGCTCCGCGGCTCTTGAAATATCTCCAGCCGTAGTCTCCGACCACATAGAGCCTGTACTCGCCGCTCCTGTCGATCAGCGCCTGCGTCTCTTTAAGCACGTTCTGGTTGTAGGCGCCCGCAAGGCCCTTGTCTCCGGTGATCACGAGTATGGCGTTCCTGCCGCCCGCGACGTTCTCATCGACATCGGCATCGTAATACCTGCTCGAAAGGTCCGTGCCCACGGCGAACATCCTGCGTATCTCGCGCCTCAGAAGGTCGAAGTACGGCTTCGTGTCCTCGGCCTCACGGCGCGCCTTTCTCATCTTGGTAGACGAGATGAGGTACATCGCGTTCGTGATCTTCTGCGTGTCGCCGACGCTGTGTATTCTGTTTTTTATCGCTTTGGTAGATGCCATTTGAATCTGATGCTATTTACTCGCCGGCTTATATTTTTCGCGGAACTTAGCCGAGATGTCGATAATCTCCTGCTTGAGTTCGTCGTCCATCTGTCCTGTCGAATCGATACGGTCGCAGATGTCCTTGTGTTCCGTCTCGAACATGCCGATCAGCTCTCCGATGAAGTCATCCACATCGTCCGGAGCTACGCCCTGCATCGTATGAGCGAGCGCCATCACGAGGGTGATGACCTGCTCGTGCTGGCTCTTCGGCCTGTACTGCGGCTGCCTCAGCATGCGCATGAGGCCCTGGCCGTATTCGAGCTGGGCTCTGGTCTGATCGTCGAGGTCTGAGGCGAACTGCATGAAGACCTCCATCTCGCGGTACTGCGCGAGGTCGATCCTGAGTGTGCCGGCGGCCTTCTTCATGGCCTTCGTCTGAGCGTCTCCTCCCACACGGGATACCGAGAGTCCGACGTTGACGGCAGGTCTCTGTCCCGAGAAGAAGAGGTCTGACTCGAGGAATATCTGACCGTCTGTGATGGATATGATATTCGTAGGTATGTACGCCGATACATCGCCCGCCTGTGTCTCGACTATAGGCAGGGCCGTGATCGATCCGCCGCCCTTCTCATCCGACATTCTCGCGGCTCTTTCGAGCAGTCTCGAATGCAGGTAGAATACGTCGCCCGGATAAGCCTCGCGGCCCGGGGATCTGTCGAGCAGCAGGGAAAGCGCGCGGTAGGCGACAGCGTGCTTTGACAGATCGTCGTATACGATCAGCACGTCTTTGCCCTTGCTCATGAAGTACTCGGCCATCGCGCATCCTGCGTAAGGCGCGATGTACTGGAGCGGCGCGGAGTCGCTCGCCGAAGCGGACACTATGATGGAGTTGTCCATCACTCCGTGCTTTATGAGAGTCTGCTGTATGCGGACCACGGACGAGGTCTTCTGGCCTATCGCCACGTAGATGCATATGCAGTCCTTGCCTTTCTGGTTTATTATGGCGTCGACGGCTATGGCCGTCTTTCCGGTCTGCCGGTCTCCTATGATCAGCTCTCTCTGGCCCCTTCCTATAGGGAACATTGAGTCGATAGAGAAGATGCCGGTCTCGAGCGGCGTGTCTACAGGCTGTCTGTCGAGTATGGCCGGCGCCGGAGTCTCTACAGGCAGATAGCCCGAAGACTCGATCTCGCCGAGCCCGTCGATTGGGGTGCCGAGCGAATCCACGACTCTGCCGAGGAAGTTCTCCCCGACCGGAGTGCCGGCGGTCTTGCCCGTCCTCTTTACGCTGGATCCCTGCACTACGTCCTCGTCGTCGTTGAAGAGTATGCATCCGATCTCATCCTCGCGGATATCCTGGACCATTCCTCTGACTCCGTCCGTGAAGAGCAGGATCTCGCCGTATGTGGCGTTTTCCAGTCCTTTCACGGTCGCGATGCCGTCTCCGATGGTCTTGACTTCGCCCACCTGCTCGGCGAGCGCCTCCGGAGTCCACGAAGCGATCTTCTCTCTGAGAAGAGGGATGATGTTCCCGTTCTCAGTCGGCACCTCGGCGAGGCTTTCCCTCAGCTGGCGGAACCTTCCTCCGACGGACCAGTCGTAGATATCCGATCCGACTTCCATCCTGAATCCGCCCGGAAAAGCGTCGGATTCGATCCATTCAAGGGCGACATCCTGTCCGTATTTGTTTTTAAGAAACCCGGCGAACCTTTCCTCCTGCTTTTTGTCCGGCTTTGCGGATGAGTACAGCTTTGCGGTCAGATTCTTTTCTTCCTTACTCATGATCCGCCTCCTCCGCAGCGTCGAGGAACTGATCGAATGCATCAGAAGCCGACTGGTCGAGGGCAAGCTTTTCTGTCGCCTCCGTGACCATGCCGCTTATCTCTTTCTGAGCGGACGCGATTATCTCGCTCTTTTCTCTCTCAGCCTGGGTCCTGGCGTCAGCGATGATCTTCTCGGCTTCGCTCTTTACTTCGCCGAGCCTGCGCTCGCGTTCGGCTTCGACCTCTTTGCTCATCTGATTCCTGTCGTCTCTGGACTTCTCTTCGAAATCGCTGAGCTTCTTCTCATACTCTTCTTTGTTTTTCTCGGCGTCGGCAAGCGCCTGGCCGGCCTTGCTTTCCATTTCTGCGAAGTGCTCTTCCCTCTGGGTCATGAAGTCCTTGACCGGCTTGTAGAGAAGGATGTACAGCGCGCCGAAGAGTATGGTGAAGTTGAACAGATGGAGCAGTATCTGCTGCCAGTCTATGTTAAGTGGTACACCTGTCATGTGCTTATGCCTTCTTTCCTTTCGATCACGCCTAGAGCACGAATATGATCAGTATTACAACGAGCAGGGCGTAAATGATAGCCGTCTCGATGAATACAAGTCCCAGCATGAAGCTCGTCCTTATCTTGCCGTCTGCCTCAGGCTGCCTTGATATGCCCTCGGCGGCCTTGCCTCCGGATATGCCCATGCCGATGCCGCCGCCGCAGGACGCGAGTCCGATGGCGATGCCGGCCGCGATGGCCTTGAGGCCCGTGGTGTTGTCCGCAGCGTCGCCCTGGGCTTCGGCGATGTATCCGTCGCCTGAATCCTGAGCGGTCACAGCGGCGCCGCCGTTATCTGCTACGCTGCTGTCGGCGAAAGCTCCGATGGTTGCGATGGTGCCCATGATGAGGATGATGGCTCCGAGCACTATGGCGATCCTTGTAAGTTTCTTGACATTGAGATTAAGCATTTCAGTTCTCCTTTATTACATTCAGTCATCCTTCGTTCGGGATGACAGTTCTGACTTATTTATGTCTCTAGGCCGCTCTGTGTCTTCCGACGACCGTGGTGCGTTTTCTGTGAGGTTTTGAAGGCGGCTTCTTTGCCGTCTTTGCCGTCTTCGGGCTCTTTTCCTTCTCCGGCTTAGGCGTGTTGTCCGATACCTTTCCGTAGAAGAGGGATGTAAGCATGGTCAGCACGTACGCCTGTATGAGTGCGTGGAGCAGTGTGAACAGCACTCCCACCAGCACCGGCAGCACATAGCTGAGCGATGTGTAGTAGTACACGAGCTCGGTCACGAGGGCTCCCGAGAGCAGGGCTCCGAAAAGTCGGAAGCTCATGGATATAGGGAGCGAGTATTCCTTGAGGGTCTCTCCTATCCCCCTGATGCCGTTGCCCGCAATGCCTCCGGACATTATGACCAGATACGAGAGGCAGCCCATCATGATCGCCCCGTTGATGTCCGAGCACGGCGCCGGAAGCGATATGGATGTGCCCTCCGTAGTGATCACCTGGAATCCGAAGAGTTCAAAGAGAGTTCCCGTGAAGATGTAGGCGCCGGCCGCGAATATGTACGCCCCGAGGAAGCCGTTGATCTTCGAGTTGCCCTTCGCCATGTTGTCGAAGATGCCCACCGCCGTCTCGAGAACGGACTGGAACTTGCCCGGCACGGTCGTGAACTTCGGTATGACGAAGATGCGGCAGATCAGGGCGAAGACTATGAGCATGCACGATACTATGATGCCCGCGATCAGCCCCGGATTGACGTCCATTATGCCGAAAAGGCTGACCTTGTTCATGTCATGCAGGACAGCGTCTCTCATGACGTCCTGTATGGTCTCCTTTTTTTCGACGCTGCCGACCAGTATCGCCGCGATCATCAGGACCGCCGCGACCACCGTGAAGAACAGTATCGCCTTTTTCCTTTCCTGTTTTGTCATAAGCATTGGCTCCTTTGGCAGACGATGCGCCTGCCCTTTCAAATCACTCCGAAGATTGTATCACTTTACACATCGAATTCATAGACCTCATTATTGGTCAATTCCCGTTTATTGCACAAAAAACCACGCCGCTGATCCGGCGCGGTTTTTGATTGGTGTTTTTACTAGACCAGCTCGAGATATACAACTTCAGCGTTGTCACCCTGTCTAGGTCCGAGCTTGAGGATCCTTGTGTATCCGCCGTTGCGGCCCTCATAGCCCGGAGCGATCTCATCGAAGAGTTTTGTCACAACATCCTCATCGAACAGATACTCGAGGCACTGTCTTCTCGCGTGAAGGTCGCCCTTCTTTGCGATAGTGATGAGCTTCTCTGCCTGACGTCCGGCTTCCTTGGCTCTCATGTCAGTTGTTGTGATCCTGCCTTCTCTGAAAAGATCGGTGACGAGGTTTCTCAGCATGGATTTTCTGTGTGCAGAATTTCTGCCCAGCTTCTTATAACCCTTCATCGATATGCTCCTTTCGATTACTCTTCATCGCTCGGCTTGAGGGAAAGACCCAGCTCAGCGAGTTTGTTTTTAACTTCTACCAGCGACTTCATGCCGAGGTTCCTTACCTTCATCATGTCTTCCTCTGTCTTCTGAGTCAGCTCCTCAACAGTGTTGATGGAAGCTCTCTTCAGGCAGTTGAATGAACGTACGGACAGCTCGAGTTCCTCGATCGCCATGACGAGCGCCTTTTCCTTGCGGTCCTCGTCCTTTTCGATCATGAACTTCATGTCGCTGACTTCAGCACCGAGGCCGATGAACAGCTCAAGGTGCTCCTGAATGATCTTGGCTCCGATCGATACGCCCTCTTCAGGTGTGATCGAACCATCTGTCCAGATCTCGATAATGAGCCTGTCAAAGTCCGTGACCTGACCTACTCTTGTGTTCTCAACCGTAAAGTTGACTTTCTTGACCGGTGTGAAGATGGAGTCCACAGGGATCACCGCGATCGGAGTCTCAGGCGTCTTGTTCTGCTCTGCAGGAACGTAGCCCTTGCCCGTTGCGATGTTCATCTCCATTACCAGCGTTGCGTTGTCGGCAAGTGTAGCGATGTGCAGACCCGGATTGAAGATCTCGGTATCCGCATCAACGAGGATATCCTTTGCCGTGACTTCACAAGGTCCGACAGCGTTGATGATGGCTCTTCTGTCCTCATCTCCGTCTACCTTGACCGCGAGTCTCTTGAGGTTAAGGATGATCTCTGTGACATCTTCCTTGACGCCCGGGATCGTCGAGAATTCATGAAGGATCCCGTCGATCTTGACGCTTGTGATCGCCGCGCCCGGGAGAGAGCTGAGAAGCACTCTTCTCATGCAGTTTCCGAGAGTTGTTCCATAGCCCCTCTCAAGAGGTTCGATCACAAATTTACCATAACGACCGTTGTCATCAACTTCCTTGGTAATTGTTGGCTTAATAATTTCGATCATTCTCTTCCTCCTGCTATATTCAGTTGAAACGACTTTCCTTCGCCGGACTCATGCCGGCTCAGATTGCTATCTCGAGTAGAACTCTACGATGTAGTGCTCTTCGATAGGAAGGTCAACGTCCTCTCTCTCAGGAGTTCTGGTAATCTTGCCCTCGAACTTGTCGAGATTAAGGTCGATCCAGGCAGGAGTAGTGATGATCATTTCCCTGAGCTCTGTGAACTTAGGGGATGACTGCGACTTTTCCTTGACGGATACGACGTCACCGGCCTTGAGCTCCATTGAAGGGATGTCTGCCTTCTTGCCGTTTACAAGGAAATGACCGTGGTTCACCAGCTGTCTGGCTTCTCTTCTTGTTGCCGCGAATCCCATTCTGAATACGACATTGTCGAGTCTGCTTTCGAGCATGATGAGGAGGTTCTCACCGGCTCCGCCTTTTCTCTTCGATGCCTTGTCGAACAGGTTACGGAACTGGGTCTCGCTGAGTCCGTAAGTGAATCTTACCTTCTGCTTCTCGGTCAGCTGGATCCCGTATTCGCTCTTCTTGCGGCGTCTGACTGCGCCATGTCTTTTGGATTTCTTATTTACACCCAGGTACTGAGGCTCGATGCCCAGAGCTCTTGCTCTCTTCAGTACAGGTCCTCTGTCTCTTGACATATATCTTGCTCCTCCTTCCCGATTAGACTCTTCTCTTCTTAGGCGGACGGCAACCATTGTGAGGGATCGGTGTGATGTCCTTGATCATGGTTACCTTGAGGCCTGCAGTCTCAAGTGCTCTGACTGCGGAATCTCTTCCGGATCCAGGTCCCTTGACGTAGACTTCTACAGTCTTGAGACCGTGCTCCATGGCCGCCTTTGCCGCTACTGTAGCTGCTTCCGCTGCCGCGAACGGTGTGCTCTTACGGGAGCCTCTGAATCCGTTCGATCCGGCGCTGGACCAGCTGAGTGCGTTTCCGTCCATGTCGGTCAGTGTGATCAGCGTGTTGTTGAAGGTGGACTGGATATGAGCCTGGCCACGTTCAACGTTCTTGCGTTCTCTTTTCTTCTTACGTACTGTCTTTTTAACAGCTGCCATAACTTATACCTCCTTCCCCTTATTTCTTCTTTCCGGCGAGGCGCTTCGGTCCCTTGCGGGTCCTTGCGTTCGTCTTCGTCTTCTGACCCCTTACAGGGAGTCCTCTTCTGTGTCTGATGCCTCTGTAGGATCCGATCTCCATGAGTCTCTTGATGTTAAGAGAAACCTCTCTTCTGAGGTCACCCTCTACCATGTAGTCAGCATCGATGACTCTTCTGATCTTACCGGCGTCTTCTTCTGTCAGATCTCTGACTCTGATGTCAGGATCCACCCCCGCCTTTGCGAGGATCTCTCTGGATGTAGTGAGACCGATACCGTAGATGTATGTCAGACCGTATTCGATCCTCTTGTCTCTAGGCAGGTCCACTCCGGCAATTCTTGCCATGTTTTTCCTCCTTTCCCATCTTCCGTCGCCTTCCCGGGGGCGATACAGACGGGTGTTCCATGTACTTTTAAGCCTTGTTCTGCAATCCCGGTCCTGCAGGGCTTATCAACAGTGTCTGTCAGCGTGCGAACGCCCAAGGCATACTTAAACCTTGGGTTACGCGCGAACGCTTAATAGTAGCATTTTTGCAATGCTTTTTATTGTACTTTTTTCGAAACGCAGCGCATCATGAGTGCGATGCGAACGTTTCCTGAGGATATTGATTATCCCTGACGCTGTTTGTGCTTTGGGTTTTCGCAAATGACCATCACACGTCCGTGTCTCTTGATGATCTTGCACTTGTCGCACATCGGTTTTACCGAAGCCCTTACTTTCATATCAGTACCTCCTGTACTTTCATGATTCTATCGAAGGGGCCAAGCCCCCGGAGATCAATGGTTCCGACCTTACGCCAACGGTGTACGATCCGGAGGAACCATTATTTCTCCCTCCATGTGATCCTTCCGCGAGTCAGATCGTAAGGTGAAAGCTCCACCTTGACCCTGTCTCCCGGCAGTATGCGGATGTAGTTCATTCTGATCTTGCCTGAAATATGAGCGAGTATCTCGAAGTCGTTGTCGAGCCTTACCTTGAACATTGCATTCGGCTGCGCATCGACTACGGTGCCCATTGCCTCTATTGTATTGTTCTTAGCCATTTGTCTCCTCCTGTAACAGAGTCAGTATCTCGGGTTCGCCGTCAGTCACAAGGACTGTGTTCTCATAATGAGCGGCCTTTTTTCCGTCGATGGTCACCACGGTCCATTCGTTTCCGAGCACTCTCACCTCGTATGTGCCGAGCGCTATCATCGGCTCGATCGCAAGCGTCATGTTTCTTTCGATCCTCGCGCCCTTTCCGGCCTTGCCGTAGTTAGGTATGAACGGATCTTCGTGGAGCCTGGTGCCCGTGCCGTGGCCGGTGTAGTCTCTGATGACTCCCATCCCGAAGCCCTCGGCATACTGCTGCACCGCGTGCCCGATGTCTCCGATCCTGTAGCCTTCCATCGCGTATTTGATGCCTTCGAAGAAGCTCTGCCTTGTGACATCGATGAGCTTCTGATCCTCGGCGCTTATGGCTCCGACGGGATATGTGCGCGCCGCGTCGCTGTTATAGCCCTTACAGGTCGCACCCACGTCGATGCTCACTATGTCGCCTTCCTTCAGTACTCTTGCCTTCGAAGGTATGCCGTGTATGACTTCTTCGTTGACTGACACGCAGGCTGCAGCGGGGAATCCGCCGTAGCCCTTGAATGTCGGTGTCATGCCATGACTCTCTATACGCTTCTCGACGAACTCGCTGATGTCCATCGTCGTCCTTCCGGGTTCGATGTACGCCTCAAGGTCCTTCAGCAGCTGCGCCGTGACCTTGCATGGCTCTCTCATAAGTTCGATCTCGCGTTTTGACTTGATCACTATCATGCAGCTTATTCTCCCAGCTCAGCAACGATCTCTTTCAGAAGCTCGTCAGGATCCTTTTCTGCGTTGAAGTTCTTCAGAGCTCCCGTCTCTTTGTAGTAGCCGATCAGCGGCGCCGTCGACTCCTCGTATACCGAGATCCTGTTCTCTGCAGTCTCTCTGGTATCGTCCTTGCGCTGCTCGAGTTCTCCGCCGCAGCTGTCGCACACTCCGTCGACCTTAGGCGGCATGTTCTTTACGTGGAATCCCGCTCCGCAGGCCTTGCAGACTCTGCGTCCGGTAAGTCTCTCGATAAGCGTATCGTAGCCTACCTCGAAGTTGATGACCGCGTCGAGCTTCTGGCCCTGTCCTGAGAGGAATCTGTCAAGCTGTTCAGCCTGATAGATGGTCCTCGGGAACCCGTCGAGCAGATAACCGTTTTTGCAGTCGTCCTGCATGAGTCTGTCCTTTACCAGGTCGACCACCAGCTCGTCAGGTACGAGCTGACCGGCGTTCATGTACTCCTGAGCCTTCTTTCCGAGTTCCGTGCCTTCTTTGATGTTCCTGCGGAAGATGTCTCCGGTCGAGATCTGCGGTACATTGTACTTCTCGACCAGTCTTACCGCCTGGGTGCCTTTGCCCGCACCCGGAGGTCCTAGCAATACCGCTCTCACTTTGTCCTCCTTCCAGGGCGCTTGGCGTTATAGCTTGCAGGGCACGGCTCGCGCCTCGTTGCGGCTATACGCAGCGGTACTAAGCTCTGACTTCGTCTTTCGACTCGTCAATCGCTAAGTGCCGGCTGCCGCAAAGTCCCTGCGCGCTTCAACGCAATCGCCTCTCCTGTGACTTTATTTCAGGAAGCCCTGATAGTTCCTCATCAGCATCTGATTCTCAAGCTGCTGTACGATATCGAGCGCGACGCCCACCATGATCAGCAGTGAGGTACCGCCGAACGCGAAGTTGAACGGTGTGAACACGCTTACGATGGTAGGGAGCGTGGCTACTGCAGCCAGGAAGAGTCCGCCTGCGAAGCAGAGCCTGCTCATTATCCTGGACAGGTATTCCACGGTCGCCGCTCCCGGTCTGATGCCCGGGATGAATCCGCCGTTCTGTCTCATGTTGTCGGCGACGTCCGCCGGGTTGAACATGATGGCAGTGTAGAAATACGTGAAGAACATTGTAAGTACGATGTTCAGTCCCGCATAGATCCACACTCCCGGATTACCGGAAGGCGACAGATACTTGCTCACAAAATCCGTGAATGACGAATTCGGGAAGAAGTATGTGATCGTCAGCGGGAACTGCAGCAGCGAGATCGAGAAGATGATAGGGATAACGCCTGCCTGGTTCACCTTCATAGGAATGTGAGTCGACTGGCCTCCGTACATCTTGCGTCCCACTACGCGCTTCGCGTACTGGACAGGGATCTTTCTGACGCCCTGCTGCATCTCTATGATCACCATCGTGACCAGCACGGCTGCGATGGCCAGCACGATGACCGCTACCATCGATACGGCTCCGTCTCTGACCTGCGCCGCTACGCCTCTGATCGCGGACGGGAGTCTCGCCACGATACCGCCGAAGATTATCAGCGAGATACCGTTTCCGATCCCGTATTCGTTGATCTGCTCGCCGAGCCACATCAGGAAGGATGTGCCGGCGGTCAGTACGACGATGATCGTGATCGTATTGAACGGACTCGAGTCTATGATCGCCCTTCTGAACAGACCTACGGTCAGACCGATGGCCTGGATGACGGCGAGCACTACGGTCATGTACCTTGTGATCGTCGCCATCTTCTTGCGTCCCTCAGCTCCCTCGTGAGCGAGCTTCTCGAAATACGGGAACGCGATGGTCAGCAGCTGGACGATGATCGACGCCGTGATGTACGGCGTGATCGAAAGCGCGAATATCGTGAAGTTACTGAACGCGCCGCCGGAGAACAGATCGAACAGGTCGAGCAGTCCCGTGTCTCCCGAAAACATCTGAGCAAGATACTCTCTATCGATACCCGGGACCGGGATATTGGAGCCGATCCTGAATACCAGCAGCATCAGAAGTGTAAAGATGATCTTTTGTCTGATCTCCGGTATTTTCCATGCTTTAGAGAATGTCTTAAGAAATTCCATCAGATGACCTCTGCCTTTCCGCCTGCCTTTTCAATCTTTTCGACAGCGCTCTTGCTGAACTTCTCAGCCTTGACAGTGAGCTTCTTTTCGAGCTCGCCGTTGCCGAGGATCTTTACTCCGTCGAGAGCCTTTCCGATAAGGCCCTTCTCGAGCAGAGCGTTCAGGTCAACTACTGCACCGTCCTCGAATCTGTTGAGATCCTTGACGTTTACTTCGGCAAATTCCTTTGCCCACTTGTTTGTGAAGCCTCTCTTAGGGAGTCTTCTGTAGAGTGGCATCTGGCCACCCTCGAAGCCGAGTCTTACTCCGCCGCCGCTTCTGGAGTTCTGACCGTTCATGCCTCTGCCGGCAGTCGTTCCCTGACCGGTACCCTGGCCGCGGCCTACTCTCTTAGGCGCCTTTGTGGAGCCCTCAGGCTTTTTCAGTTCATGAATTCTCATGGCCTTTGCCCTCCTTACAGCTCTTCTACTTTCAGCAGATGCGAAACCTTGTTGATGGCTCCTCTTGTTGCAGGGGAGTCCTCGAGCTCTACCGAGTGGTGGAGCTTTCTGAGTCCCAGAGCCTCGACGGTCTTCTTCTGCTTAGGCTGACAAGCGATAGGGCTCTTGACTAATGTGATTCTCAGTTTTGCCATTTCCCTTGCCTCCTATCCGATGATCTCTTCCGGTGTCTTTCCACGGCGCTTCGCGACTTCCTCGACGGTCGTCAGGTTCTTGAGGCCCTCCATAGTCGCTCTGGCCATGTTGCCGGTGTTGCTCGTTCCGAGCGATTTGGCTCTTACGTCCTTGATTCCCGCAGCCTCGAGCACTGTACGTACGGATGAACCCGCGATAACGCCTGTACCCTTTGCCGAAGGCATGATGAGGACCTTGCCCGCTCCGAACTCGCCTACTGTCTCGTGAGGAACTGTCGTTCCCACTGTAGGCACGTATATCAATTTCTTCTTGGCATCTTCTGTAGCTTTTCTTACAGCTTCAGGGATCTCGATAGCCTTGCCGAGGCCCATTCCTACGTGGCCCTCGCCGTCTCCGACAACTACCGTGACGGAGAATCTCATGTTGCGTCCGCCCTTTACTGTCTTGGCAACACGTCTGATATCTACGATCTCTTCTGTAAGTTCGAGCTTGGATGCGTCTACTTTACTCTGCATTTACGTATCCTCCCTTAGAATTCCAATCCGGCTTCGCGCGCTGCATCTGCGAGTTCCTTGACTCTGCCGTGGAAGAGGTATCCGCCTCTGTCGAAGCATACTTCCTTGATGCCAGCCTTAACAGCTTTTTCTCCGATAGCCTTTCCGACCGCCGCAGCAGCTTCCTTGTTGCCGCCGTACTTGATGCCCTTCTTGAGATCCTTGTCGAGCGACGAAGCGCTGCAAAGAGTCTTTCCGTTCACATCATCGATGATCTGTACCGAGATGTTTGCGTTCGATCTGAACACGCACATTCTTGGCTTCTCAGGAGTTCCGAAAACGTTCTTGCGTACTCTTGCATGTCTCTTGAGTCTTCTGTCATTTCTGCTTTTCTCTGCCATTTTCTTTCCTCCTTTCCTAGCCTGCTGCTACTCCGCTCTTGCCTTCCTTCTTGTGGACGACTTCGCCATCGTAGAGGACGCCCTTGCCCTTGTATGGTTCAGGCGGTCTCCATGCTCTGATGTCCGCTGTGTAGTTGCCTACCAGCGCCTTGTCGATCCCCTTGACAAGGATAGTGTTTGCATCCGGAGTCTCTGTAGTGATACCTTCAGGATCTTCGAGCTCGATCGGGTGGGAATATCCGAGCTTGAGGACAAGCTTCTTGCCCTGCTTTGCGGCGGAGTATCCGACGCCTACGATCACGAGCTTCTTTTCATAACCCTGTGTAACTCCCGTTACCATGTTGTCGATGAGAGTTCTTGCCAGACCGTGCTGCGATCTGTTCTCTCTGCCGTCATCAGGTCTCTCGACTGTGAGAGTTCCGTCCTCGATCTTTACCTTCATCGCAGGTCCGATCTTTGAGCAGAGCTCTCCCTTAGGTCCCTTGACCTTTACGACGTTGCCATCTGCTACCGTTACTTCCACGCCGGCAGGGATGGTTATCGGTCTAACACCAATTCTTGACATTTTGTCTTCCTCCTGTTCTCTACCAGACGTAACAAATAACTTCGCCGCCTACTCCGAGTTTGCGCGCTTCCTTGTCGGTGATGACACCGTTGGAAGTGGACAGAATGGCGATGCCGAGTCCTCCGAGGACCTTAGGCACTCTGTCTGCTTTAGCGTAGACTCTGAGTCCCGGCTTTGATATCTTCTTGATTCCGATGATCGTCTTCTCACGGTTAGGACCGTACTTCAGATCGATCTTGATAGTACCCTGAGCATTGTCAGAAACTACTTCATATCCGCTGATGAATCCCTCCTTGAGGAGGATCTCCGCGATCGACTTCTTCATCTTCGAAGCCGGGATATCCACGGAAGCATGACCTGCGGTGTTCGCGTTTCTGATCCTTGTCAGCATATCTGCGATTGGGTCTGTCATTGACATAACAGTTTGTTCTCCTTTCTTAACGCGGTTCCCTTCTGAAGACCTCTTTATGGAATCCTTTAAAATACATTCTTTCGGGTACGGCTCTCGCCTCGTTGCGGCTTAACGCAGCGGTACTAAGCTCTGTCTGCGCCTCCGGCTTGCCAGTCGCTAAGTGCCGGCTGCCGCAAAGCCCCTCACTCATGCATTTTAAAGTCTTCTCTAAGGACTTCCTGAGGGCCTGCGAAAATTATCTTACCAGCTTGCCTTCTTGACACCAGGGATCTCGCCCTTGTAAGCAAGCTCCCTGAAGCAGATACGGCAAATGCCATATTTCTTGAGGACGGAGTGAGGTCTTCCGCAAACCTTGCACCTTGTATAAGCCCTCGTCGAATATTTAGGCTTTCTTGTCTGCTTAACTTTCTGTGAAGTTTTTGCCATCTTGTCCTCCTATGCTAGTTAACGCTCTTCTCAAACGGCATTCCCATGAGCTCGAGCAGCGCCAGAGCTTCCTCGTCCGTCTTCGCAGTCGTTGTGAAAACGATGTTCATGCCCTTGATAGTATCAACGTCATCATACACGATCTCAGGGAAGATCAGCTGCTCCTTGAGACCCATGGAGTAATTGCCTCTGCCGTCAAACGAGTTTCTGCTGAGACCCTTGAAGTCCCTTACTCTCGGGAGAGACACATTGAACAGCTTGTCGGCGAAAGTGTACATTCTGTCGCCTCTGAGCGTGACCTTTGCTCCGACCGGCATTCCTTCTCTGACCTTGAAGTTGGCGATGGACTTTCTCGCCTTGGTTACTACAGGTCTCTGACCCGCGATGAGAGCGATCTCCTTGACTGCGCTCTCGAGCACCTTTGCGTTGTCCTTTGCCTCGGAAAGACCCATGTTGATGGTGATCTTTGTCAGCTTAGGAACCTCCATAGGGTTGGAGTAGCCGAACTTGTCCTGCATGGCCTTGAAAACTTCGCTTTTATACTTGTCTTTAAGTCTGATTTCCACGTCTGCTCCTCCTTTCCTAGTCGATTGCATTACCGCTCTTCTTCGAGATCCTGACCTTCTTGCCGTCTCTGACTTCGTGGCCGATCCTCGTGGCGGCCTTTGCGTCCTTGTCATAGATCATGACGTTGGATGCGTCGATAGGGCCTTCCATGTGCTTGATCTCGGAAGCGGATGTCCTTGTTGCCCTGGCGTGCTTTGTCTGCATGTTCACGCCTTCTACAACTACCTTGTTCTTCTTAGGGATCGTCCTGAGGACAGTGCCTGTCTTGCCCTTGTCCTTGCCTGCGATCACTACTACCATATCGTCTTTTTTGATCTGCATCACTCGCACCTCCTACAGTACTTCCGGTGCCAGTGACACGATCTTCATGAAGCCGCAGTCTCTCAGCTCTCTTGCGACAGGTCCGAAGATACGCGTACCTACCGGTGTCTTGTCGTTCTTGTCCTTGATGATGACTGCTGCGTTCTGATCGAACTTGACGTACGAACCGTCAGTTCTTCTTGTGCCGCGCCTGGTCCTTACAACAACTGCCTTGACTACATCGCCCTTCTTGACGGCTCCGCCCGGAGTAGCGTCCTTAACGGTGCATACGATGATGTCGCCGATGTTCGCATACTTGCGGCCTGTGCCTCCGAGAACTCTGATGCAGAGCAGCTCCTTAGCTCCGGAATTGTCGGCAACTCTTAATCTGCTTTCTGTCTGAATCATTCTGCGTTGCCTCCTTACTTAGCTTTCTCAACGATCTTCACAAGTCTCCATCTCTTGTCCTTTGACAGAGGCCTTGTTTCCATGATCATGACCTTATCGCCGATGCCACACTCGTTGTTCTCGTCGTGAGCCTTGAACTTTACAGTTCTCTTGACGCCCTTGCCGTACAGAGGGTGTCTGACGATGTCTTCTGTTGCGACCACGATGGTCTTGTCCATCTTATCGCTTGTAACGATACCGATCCTGGTCTTTCTTGCGTTTCTATCCATTTGTCAGCACTCCTCCTTTCTACGCGTTCCTGCCCTGCTCGACCTCTCTCATGATGGTCTTTACTCTGGCGATATCTCTTCTTACTTCTCTCATCCTTACAGGATTCTCCAGCTGTCCTGTAACGTGCTGGAATCTCAGGTTGAAGAGCTCCTGCTTCATTCTTTCGAGTTCAGCAGTCCTTTCCTGATCTGTCATCTTTCTGATTTTGTTCAGATCCATTACTGCTCTCCTCCTTCCTGACCTTTGACGACGAACTTGCACTTGATAGGGAGCTTGTGAGCAGCCAGTCTCATGGCCTCTCTTGCCTGCTCCTCAGTTACTCCGTCGATCTCGAACATAACTCTGCCCGGCTTGACTACTGCTACCCAGTATTCAGGTGCGCCCTTACCGGAACCCATACGTACTCCGATAGGCTTCTTGCTTACCGGCTTGTGCGGGAAGATCTTGATGTATACCTTACCGCCTCTTTTGATGGATCTTGTCATTGCTACACGGGCAGCCTCGATCTGATTGGAATCGATCCAGCCGCGTCCGTCAGCGGCAAGTCCGTATGAACCGTATGCCACGGCATTGCCCTTTGTGGCGATGCCCTTCATTCTGCCACGGTGCTGTTTTCTGCGCTTAACGCGTTTTGGCATTAACATGGCGAGTTTCTCCTTTCCTTAATACTATGCTTCTGTCTCCGCTGCATTCGTCTCTGCAGGTGCTTCTACCTGAGGCTCTTCTGCCGGAGCAGGAGCAGGCGCTGCCTTCGGTGCCTTGCGGACTCTTGTAGTCGCCGGCTTTACTTCTGGCTTTGCCTCGCGGCCGTCAAATCTTCTTCCGTCTCTTCTGTCGGATCTTCTGTCAGACCTTCTGTCCTTGCGGTCATTGCGTCTGCCCTTCCTGTCTCTTCTGTCATCCGACTTAGGAACGGCTTCCTTGAGGCCCTTATCGAGAATCTCACCGTGGTTGATCCAGACCTTTACGCCGATCTTGCCGTAGGTCGTGTCAGCCTCAGCGAATCCGTAGTCGATGTCTGCCCTGAGTGTGTGCAGAGGCACGTTTCCTTCGCTGTACTTTTCGGATCTTGCGATCTCGGCACCGCCCAGTCTGCCGGAGCAGACGATCTTGATGCCCTTGGCGCCGGCCTTCATGGTCCTGCCGATAGGCTGCTTCATGGCTCTTCTGAAGGAAGTTCTTCTCTCCAGGGACTGTGCCACGCTCTCAGCTGTCAGCTGCGCGTCGAGTTCAGCTCTTCTGACTTCCTCGATGCTTACGTCGACCTTCTTGCCTGTCATCTTGACGAGCGCCTTCTTGAATTCGTCGATTCCCTCGCCCGATCTTCCGATGACCATACCAGGCCTTGCGCACATGACGATTACCTTGACCTCGTCAGCGCCCTTTCTCTCGATCACGACGTTGGAAACGCCTGCGTTATACAGTTTCTTCTTTACGAATGTTCTGATCTGGTTGTCTTCTACCAGGAGATCCGCAAAATTGCTCTTGTCGGCATACCACTTCGAGCTCCAGTCCTTATTGACGCCGACTCTCATTCCATGTGGATTAACTTTCTGACCCATTAACGAACCTCCTCCTTCTCAGATTTTTCTTCCTCAGGCTCTTCCTTGGCCTTAGGCGCCGCTTTTACAGGGACGTCCTTTTCCTTCAGAGTAACGTAGATATGGCTCGTTCTCTTGAGGATCATTCCCGCTCTTCCCTGTGCGCCCGGTCTCCAGCGCTTCATCGTAGGTCCCTGATTCGCGCTGATCTCTGCGACATACAGCCTGTCAGGATCCATCTCGTGATTGTTCTCGGCGTTTGCCGCTGCGGACTGTACTACCTTTTCCACAAGCTCGCTGCCCTTGCCCGGCGTGAACTTGAGGATAGTGAGTGCTTCTGCAAGGTCCTTGCCCCTTACCAGATCGGTAACAGGCTTGAGCTTGCTTGAAGACATTCTTACATACCTGGCTACTGCTTTAGCTTCCATAGTATATATTCTCCTTTCTGTTACCTTTCTGCTTAGAGCTTCCTGTCACCGGAGTGACCTCTGAATGTTCTGGTCGGAGCAAACTCACCGAGCTTGTGTCCTACCATGTCCTCTGTGATGTATACAGGCACATGCTTGCGTCCGTCGTGGACAGCGATCGTGTGGCCAATCATCTGAGGGAATATTGTCGATGGTCTGGACCATGTCTTGATAACTTGTTTTTCGTTGGCTGCGTTCATCTCTTCGATCTTCTTCAGAAGCTTCTTATCGACGAACGGGCCTTTCTTAAGCGATCTTCCCATTGAATTGCTCCTCTCTATTTGCCATTACGTCTTCTGACAATGTACTTGTTGGATTCTTTGTTCTTCTTACGCGTCTTGTAACCGAGTGTCGGCTTGCCCCATGGGGTGACCGGACCCTTGCGTCCGATAGGAGCTCTTCCTTCACCACCGCCGTGCGGGTGATCGTTAGGGTTCATGACGGAACCTCTTACGGTAGGTCTCCAGCCCATGTGTCTCTTGCGGCCCGCTTTACCGATGTGGATGTTGCCGTGATCGATATTGCCGACTTCGCCTACTGTGGCTCTGCACTCCATCCTTACCATTCTCACTTCGCCGGAAGGGAGTCTTACCTGAGCGTATTCTCCTTCCTTGGCCATCAGCTGAGCTCCGTTTCCGGCTGCTCTTACCAGCTGTCCGCCCTTGCCCGGCTTGAGCTCGATATTATGGATGATAGTACCGAGAGGAATATTCGCGATCGGAAGAGCGTTGCCCGGCTTGATGTCCGCGTTCGGACCCGATTCAACGACGTCTCCGACTTTGAGCGTGTTAGGAGCGATGATGTATCTCTTCTCTCCGTCCGCGTATACGACGAGCGCGATGTTCGCCGTTCTGTTAGGATCGTACTCGATCGTCTTTACCGTTGCAGGGATATCGTCCTTGTCTCTCTTGAAGTCGATGATCCTGTACTTCGGTCTGTAACCGCCGCCTCTGTGTCTGACGGTGATCTTGCCTCTTACGTTTCTTCCCGAATGCTTCTTAAGTGTGACGGTAAGAGACTTTTCCGGCTTGTCAGTGGTGATCTCCTCGAATGTGGAGACTGTCATTCCTCTGAGACCCGGAGTCGTTGGTTTGTATTTTCTGATTCCCATTTCCTACTGCCTCCTTAATTACATATCCTGGAAGAGCTCGATCTCCTTGCTGTCAGGAGTGAGGGTAACGATGGCCTTCTTATATGAAGAAGTCGTTCCGAAGGTTCTTCCCAGTCTCTTCCTCTTTCCGCTTACGTTCATGATATTGACCTTGGCTACGTCTACGCCGAAGATCTCTTCTACGGCCTTGCGGACCTCTGTCTTGTTGGCGTCAAGGGCTACCTTGAACGCGTACTTCTTGGCCGCCGCCATGTCCATGCTGTTCTCAGTGATTATAGGCCTGAGTATGACATCGTATCCGGTCTTCATTATGCGTACACCTCCTCGATCTTCTTGGCTGCTGCCTTGGTGAGCACGAGTGTGTAGTGGTTTACGATCTCGTATACGTTCATGGTGCTTACCAGTGCTGTCCTGACGCCAGGGATGTTGTGAGCGGATCTGACTACGTTGTCATCCTTCTCGTCCATGACGATCAGCGCCTTCTTGTCTGCCTTGATGTTCTCAAGGACCTTGACCATTTCCTTCGTCTTAGGCTCCTCGAATTTGAATTCGTCCACGACGATCAGTTCCTTGTCGGCCACCTTTGCGGAGAGCGCCGACTTCAGAGCGAGCCTCTTGAGCTTCTTGTTGAGGGAATATCTGTAATCCCTTGGCTTCGGTGCGAATACCACTCCGCCGCCGACCTGTGTAGGGTCTGTCGAGCTTCCCTGTCTGTGACGGCCTGTTCCCTTCTGTCTGAAAGGCTTGCGTCCGCCTCCTCTGACCTCTGCTCTTGTCTTTGCAGACTGGGTTCCCTGTCTCTGGTTCGCAAGATAATTCTTGACTACGGCCTGAACAGCGAATTCGTTTGGCTCGATCCCGAAGATATCGTCCGAAAGCGTGATGTCGCCGACCTTCTTGCCGTTAACGTCTACTACGTTTAACTTTGCCATTTTCAGTTCCTCCTTTCTGCTTATTTATCCTGACCCTTGACCGCCGGTCTGATCTTTACGAGGCCGCCCTTCTTGCCAGGGATGGCTCCTTTGATCATCATGATGTTGCGGTCGTCGAGCTTCTTGACGAGTACTACGTTCTGTACGGTCACTGTGTCTCTGCCCATTCTTCCCGGAGCGTGGTTGCCCTTGAAGACTCTGGATGGGTATGTACCCGCTGCCAGAGCGCCGGCGAGTCTCTTGTGCTTCGAACCGTGAGTCATAGGTCCTCTGCGGTGGCCGTGTCTCTTGATGTTGCCCTGTGTTCCCTTACCTTTGGAAGTTCCGGTAACATCCAGCTTCATGCCTTCTTCGAAGTCCGCCACTGTGATGACCTGGCCGACTTCGTAAGCTTCTCCCTCGCCCGGCCTGAACTCGGCGAGGTGCTTCTTCGTGTCAACGCCTGCCTTGGCGAAGTGGCCTGTGGCCGGCTTGTTGACTCTGTGCGGCTTCTGGTCTTCATATCCGACCTGGACCGCGTCATAGCCGTCTGTCTCGACCGTCTTGATCTGTACGACGGTCTCCGGGCCTGCCTCTACGACAGTGACCGGGATGACTGTTCCGTCTTCTGCGAAGATCTGTGTCATTCCGATCTTCTTTCCCAGCAATGTTTTCATATGTGTTTTCCTCCTGTTCTTACAGCGGATCGATCTGGTTTGGAGTACCTGCCCTGTCTCCGCCAGCGGTGAGTTGCAGCCATTCGTGCTTCGCTTCGCTCGCTCTCATGGGCAACTCTCGCAGAGGACTTTCCATGCCTCCGTCTGCTCCTTCGGCTTGCCGGTCGGCAGGACAAGTCTCCCTCTCATTCGATCTTACTAACAACTCCGGATTAGAGTTATTGACGATTAGAGTTTTACGTAGATGTCTACGCCTGCAGGGGCGTCGAGCTTCTGAAGAGCCTCGACCGTCTTGTTGGTCGCGTTCGTGACGTCGATGAGTCTCTTGTGTGTTCTCTGCTCGAACTGCTCTCTGCTGTCCTTATACTTGTGGACCGCTCTGATGATCGTGACGACTTCCTTCTCTGTCGGCAGAGGGATAGGTCCGCTCACATCAGCGCCTGTCTTCTTGACTGTGTCTACGATCTTCGCAGCGTACTTGTCGAGAAGAGCGTGGTCATAAGCCTTCATTCTGATCCTGATTTTCTGTAATTCGCTCATTGCTTCCTCCTGTTAAATAGATTTGTACTAATTGTCGCTATGCTTGTACAGGACCTCGCTGCCTTGTATTTGCAAGCTTTGCGGCTCTTGGGCCCGCGCCTCCGAGCCTCTTACACTTGTATGCGCGTTTCCTATGGTCGTGCGCACAAGAAAACAGCGAAACCCTTCGCCCCCATCGAGTGAGGACTTCTCGGCAGAAATTATCCGCTAGCACGGTAACTTCCTGCTTCTTCGCGTTTAACAAGCCTTTGAATTATATACATACCGCCTCCGGAATGCAAGGGATTTTTGAAATGTTTTTTGCGTATTTTTGGAGGTCCAAAAGAGCTGAAAGCCTTGAATTTTCGGGCTTTCCGATCGCTCATCCCCAACACGGACATCCGCGTTTACCAGAGTACCATAATTTGTGCCTCCCTCCGACCGGATACCCCAATATATAGGTCTGCAGCGAACATGCGCCCCGGTTTCCCCACGTTCTCCCTACGTTCTTCTTGAGGATGTCATATATAAAGGTTACAATCATATTGTAAACATGTTGCAATGATCACGATAAGCGGAGACTTCAGGTAAAGTGAAGAAAAACAGGCGCCGCGGAAGATGTCAACACCGGCATTGCGGAGAGGTTCTTCCCGATAGGGACGATACTTACCGCGGGCGGCGGTCAGAAGGAAGGCGTTACCCTCGCGATGGAATGCGAGCCTCAGCTCGTGCGCAACAGCAATTATGACTACATCGATTACTACTATCCGGTCGCCCGGATAGACGGTCACGACTATGTGCTGGGGATCACACGCTCGCTGGCCAAGTACAATGCCCAGGTAATGAAGCGCGCCTTAAGGCTGTCCTTCCTGTCCATGGCTTTCATAGCTGCCATGGCGGTGCTTTGTCTGCGGCTTGTCTATTACTCGATAGTCCGGCCGCTGCGCACCATACAGAAGACGATCAGAGAATACACAGGCACCAAGGACAGCGCGGCTGTTGAAAAGAGCCTGTCGGCGATACACTCCTCGAACGAGATAGGCATCATATCAGAGGACATCACCATACTGTCCAGAGAGCTCGACGATTACGCAGTAAAGATCAGCGAGGCTCTTCCTGTACACGGACGGACTGCCTGAGGCGACCGACGCGGACCTGAAGATGTTCGGCATGGACCGCACTCTGATCGAGCTCAACAGGCTGCGCGATGCTTCTGATGAGGAGATACTTGAAGGAATGAAAAAAGCCGTTGCCGGCTTTGTGAAAGATGCAGAACAGTTCGACGATCTGACGATGCTCTGCGTGACATATAACGGACCGAGGGATTAGCCCGGCGGCCACTGCATGGCGCGCTTGCCGAGGATGTGGATGTGCAGATGCATCACGGTCTGCTGTCCGTCCTCGCCTGTATTGATCACGCAGCGGTAGCCTTTCTCTAGGCCTTCCTTTGCCGCCACCTCTCTGATCTTGAGCATCATGTGTCCCATGAGGTCCGCGTGCTCATCGGTCAGGTCATCGAGCGATGCAACATGGACCTTCGGTACCATCAGCATGTGGACCGGAGCCTGAGGCGACGCGTCGCGGAACACTGCGATCAGCTCATCCTCGTAGACCATGTCCGTTGGGATCTCGCCGTTCGCGAGTTTGCAGAAAATGCAGTCGTCCATAGATCTTATCCTCCTTGCGATTTTTACGATCACCCTCTGAAGGAGGGCATTTATTTTGCCTCTCGGTTTATATATTCTATCATATTCCATGCTTCTTTGCCCGCTTTCAGTCCTGTGCTTTTACGGCAAGCACGCCGTCGCGCGCCATGCCCGTGATCCTCACATCGCAGAATTCGCCTGTTCTTATCTCTTCATCCTCATCCTTTACGTATGCGCGTATGTAGTTGTCCGTATATCCCGAGACGTATCCGTCTGCGCGCTCCTCGGCGAGGAAGCTGTGCGTGCGTCCCCTGTTCTGCTCCGCGAATGCTTCGAACGCCCTGTCAGCGGCCTTCTGGAGCTCAGCGCCTCTGCGCGCTTTTGTGCCGCCGTCCGTCTGGCCGCTCATCTTTGCAGCCGCCGTTCCCGCTCTCGGGGAGTACCTGAAGACGTGCACCCTGCCGAAGCCCGCTCTTTCTATGAGGGCGAGGGTCTCGCGGTGATCCTCCTCCGTCTCCCCCGGAAAGCCGGCTATTATGTCAGTCGTGATCCCGTAGTCCGGATCGAAGTCCTTGAGCGCCCTTACTATTTCAAGGTAGTCCGCTGCGCTGTAGCGGCGGTTCATGAGGCCCAGCACATGGTCGCTGCCGCTCTGTATGGAAAGGTGCAGGTGATGGCAGAGCTTTCCGTATCCGAGCAGCTTCCTTACGTCGTTCACATCGACGACAGTCGGCTCCAGAGAGCTCAGGCGTATCCTGAAGTCCCCCTCCAGAGCGTCGAGCCTCTTTATAACGGTCTCGAGGCCCGAAAGCCCGGCCTCATCGTCCATGCGCCTGAAGTCAAAGCCTGCCTCAGTGCCGTACAGAGCCGTGTTGATGCCTGTCAGGACGATCTCCCTGCAGCCCCTTCCGATCAGGCCCTTCGCTTCGGCCACGATCTCCTCGGGAACCCTGCTCCTGACCCTGCCTCTCGCAAAGGGTATGAGGCAGTACGCGCAGAACCTGTCGCAGCCTTCCTCTATCTTTATATACGCCCTGCACTTCGAAGACTCCTCGGCGGATACTATGCCCATGTCATCGTAGCCTGTGAGCTCGTCATACGGGAGCACCTTCCTCAGCGGGAGTCCGTCCTTCCTTCCGACAGCTTCATATACCGCGTCCGCTATCCCCGACTTGAGGCTGTTGCCCACGATCATGTCCACTTCGGGCATCTTTGCCAGAGAGTCTTCCGCCACCTGGGCATAGCAGCCCGTCACTACCATGAGAGCGCCGGGATTCTGCGAGCTCATCCTCCTGATGAACTGCCGCGACTTCCTGTCGGCGATGTTCGTCACGGTGCAGGTGTTCACGATGTATACGTCCGCAGCCTCATCCTCGGAAACGATCTCGGCTCCACGGGAAACGAAGGCCTCTTTCATGGCCTCCGTCTCGTATTGATTCACCTTGCAGCCCAGAGTGTGGAATGCGACTTTCATGTGTGCTCCTGTCCGGGGTCCTTCTACTCGCCCCGCTTGAGTCTATCATTCCTTCGTCTGAGGGTCAACAAGGCCATCTCCAGTGCTGCCGCCATGGCTGCCAGGCAGTACAGCGCCTGTTCAGCTGAGTCTCCGGTATCCGGACTGCTTTTCTTCTTCTTCGGCTTTTCCTTCTCAGGCGGTGGCGGCTCCTTCACCTCGGTCAGCCTGACAGTCTGCTTCCTGCTGTTGATGTCCTCGTGGCTCGCGACCATCTCCTGCGTCTCCTTCAGGTAGAGATATTCGAACACTACTGCATCCTTTCCCGCGAGCTTCTCCCCGCTGAAGCGGAAGCTGATCTCATGCGAGCCGCTCTCCGTCTGCGCGGTGAACTCCGACGAGGCGCGTATCTCTCCGCCTGAGTCGTCGAGCAGCTTCTGCCCCGTCTCCTTGTCCATGAGCAGCCCGCACAGCAGGTAGTTCACTCCCGGCGTGAGGTTTTTGTATTCGACCGTGTCGATGATCCACACATCCTTGTCCGCCTCCGCCTTGCCCGTGCCGCTTTCCCCGTCGCGGGCGTCAGTGTGGATCTCCGGCTTCGGCGGCTCCTCGAGTTTTACCGTCTGCTTTTTGTTGTTGATGTCGGCGTGAGCCGCTACCAGTTCTCCGTCCTGTTTGAGATACTCGAACACCACCGCTTCCTTTCCTCCGAGAGAAGAGGCGTCCATCTCGAACCTGACCTCTATGCTTCCCTCTTTCGATTCCGCGTAGAATTCGGTACTGCCCTTTACTTCATTGCCCCCTTCATCCTTCAGCGGTTCGCCGCTTTCCCTGTCCATCAGCCTGCCTTCCATGGTATACGTCTTTCCGGCTGCGACCCCCGAATAGCTTATCTCATCCACGATGACCACTTTGCTGTCGGCGACGGCTTTATTTTCTCCGCTTTCGTCGTCCCTTGCCCTGGTCTCGATCACGGGGACCGGAGTCTTCTCGTTGTCATAGGTACCGAGGTCCACGGTCACGAGCGGCCTTTCGATGGTGACCTCGTCGCTGAACAGCTCATAGCCCTCGTTGGCTTCGCACCTGAGTTCCTCCAGCTTGTACGTATCGTACGGAAGAGCTCCCTTCGAGTCGTCCGTTCCGGCGCCCCCGGCTTCATTGCCGTAGCCGTTGAACCATACGCCGTCCTCAGCGGTCCTGCCCTCGTTGGTATTTTTGCTGTGGAGGTTCCATCCGGACGCTGTGGACGCGACCCCGTTCCTGTCCGTCACCAGCACATGGCTCTCGCCTGTAGTGAGAGAGGTCAGCCGGAACAGCACGCCTCCCATCCTTTTGCGTCCTTCCGCTGCTTTGATGAACTTCAGGTCTCCTCTGATGACCTGTTCCTTCAGGGACGATGTTCCGGTCAGTTCCGCCAGGGCGGCGATCGTTTCGGTCTGTCCGCTGTCTGTTATGGCCGCGTAGTATGTCCTGCTGTCCAGTTCATAGCCTTTCGGCTCGGCCGTTTCCTTTACCGAGATGATCCCGAAAGGCAGCACCGGCCTGCCCGAAGAGTCCCTGTAGAGAGGCGCGCTCTTTTCCTGCACGAGATACCCGTCGGGATCGTTCATCTTTACGCGGCCTTCCTCGTCGGTCCTGAACACCCATACGGCATCCCTTCCTTCGATCTTTGCGGGCGCTCTGCCTGTTACATACGGCGCGAGCGCGTCCCCGGTCTGTCCGGCAGGGACCGCGGCGTCGTAGTAACTGACCGTGTATTCGGCTCCCGCCAGGCTCGCGCCGCCCTGCGGCCTCGGCTGCCCGGTCTCCCTGTCCGCCTTCTGCAGGAGCAGCTCGACGCAGCTGCTTTTCGGCACGTCTGTCGCCGAGTAGGTAGTGGTCTTGTCCTTATGTACTTCTATCGAATGCACGTCTGTATCCAGCGCATATCCTTTAGGAGCCTTTGTCTCCTTCATGTAGTACTGTCCGGTCTCCACTTCGATCGGATCCGAGTCCCCGTCGGCTTTTACGGTGATCACCGCTTTGCCTCCGGACGACGTCTTTGCCAGCGTCTTGCATTCGGCATCCTCGTACAGGGTGTACTGCGCTCCCTCGATGCTGTAATTGACATTGCCGTCTGTGATATGCGGCATGGCAGAGGTCTTCTTTACCTTGGCCTTGCCGTATTCCGTACTGTAGAAAGCTCCGAAAACATCCTGCTTGCCCGAGACCTTCACCCAGAATATCTCGTATTCCTCCGGAGGATCCGGGAGATTTTTCAGGTCATCCACAAGGCCTTTTACCTTCTTGACGACGGAGTCGGAAGCTCCTCCCCATACTTTGACATCATCAGAGTATTTGTCATATATCCAGGACAGGCCCAGATGGCCCAGTGAATACGCTTCGTTTACGGAGCAGCCCGAAAACCACTTTTTCTTCGTCACTTTGGCGTATCCGTATGAACCCGGCAGGTAGTAGATGAACTTCCTCATTTTGGATATCCTGCCCGTGTCGTCATCATCGACGATCGTGACTTTGTGCGTGCCCTCCGGCGGGGGATCCGCAGTCGGCTGCACGCAGTACGCGTAAGACCTGCTCACGCCCGCCACTTCATCCAGATCCACCGCTTCTCCGTCTATATGAGTTACCCATTTCAGATAGGTGTATCCCGCTCCTCCGTAACTGGTGACTCCTCCGTACTTGAGGGTCACAGTCCCCGCTGCCGCATGAGCAGGGGATGTTGTAAGGGAAAGGGCCAGCGCAAGCATCAGGATCAGCACTGCCATCCGGCGGCCGGCATGTCTGCTTACGGAGATCATGACGTGCCTCCTTCCTCCGCCTCTCCGGTCACTGCGTCTTCCCCGGCAGCAGCATCCTCCTCCGGAATGCTTTCCGGGGAGGCGAAGTTTTCGTCTTCAAAGAGCTCTTCCTCATCTGTAAAGCTCTCATAGCCGCTCCCCTTTCCTTTGCGGCTGCCCGCGGTGATGCCGTATCTTTTGCAAAGTACTTTTGCGAGCCTCTCGGCCTCGGCCTCGTAAAGCGTGACGCCCTTGGACATTCTCTCGTGATCCGGGTCCCACTCCCTGATATCCAGCTTGGGAGAGCCGCCGTTCCAGCAGACTATGTTGGCCTCCTTCGTCCAGCCAGAGTCCTTTCTCTGTCCGAACACCAGCAGGTTCTCCATCAGGTCAAACGTGACTTTTTCATCACGTCTCTGTCGTGTATTAACGTTAGCCATTTCAGTGCTCCTTTCTGCTGCAGTTGACTGCATCATTTCCGGCTGCAGCTCCGTTGTGACACGATGCTACATTGTCCGCGAAAAACTGTCGAACAAAAAAAGCACTTAATCCGACATTGAAATCCCTCTTTTTGGGATTTCCCCGAAAACGGGGGAACGCCCCTCGATTTTTCGTAAAATAAGAATTTATCCGTCAAACGGATCGCTGTTTTCGGGCAAGAAAACAGGAAGACGAAAATTTTCGCCTTCCTGTCTGTTTTGGTCTTTCGGGGGCCGTTTCAGCCCCTGTTGTCAGTCCGAAGCAAACTACTTAACGGTTACTTCGATCACCTGCCAGATTCCGTTGGCTCCCATGGTGTACACTCTGCACCATCCGGTTTCAACACCCTTGATGGTACCGTTCTTGCTTACAGTCGCGACCGTCTTAGCAGCGCTTCTGTATCTTACCTTCTTGGTGTGTGTTCCGTTGGTCAGTCTCTTGTCTGACCTTACCTTGGTAACAGTAGTCTTCACCTTGTATGTGCCGCCCTTCTTGACAGTGACTTTTGTCTTCGAAGCCGTGACGCTCTTCGGGTTAGTGTAGACCTCGCTTACATTGTTCGTGCAGAAGTGATTTTCCTCTGTCTTTGCGAGCCTCTTTCCGGAGCTGTCAAGAGCAACTACATAGAACTTATAGTATGTGTTCTTCTTGAGCTTCTTGATCGTGTACGACTTCTTGCTGGAGCTTACAGTCTTGTACAGCTTAGGTGTGTACTTCTTGTTGCCCTTGTTGCATGGCGAGAAGTAGATCTGATACTTAGCTGCGCCTTTCACTTTCTTCCAGGAGATCGTAGCCTTCTTGTTGCCGGCCTTTGCCTTTGCAACCAGATCGCCCGCCAGGTTCCTGTCCTTGATCGTCAGCGTACCATCAACAAACTTGATGTTGTAGTTGTCTGATGTCAGACCGCTTGCGCTGACAGCATACTTGCCAGGCTTGCCGTACTGCTTATATTTGCAGCTGTACGCCAGAGCGCCTTCCACAACAGCCTTGACATTAGGTTTTTCCGGATCCTTGAACTGGTTGGCATCATATGTGCCCGGAACACCATTGTTGTCATCCTTGTTGGCGTCGCCGTTTACAAGTCCTGTGTACTTGACACCATGCACGTATGTCGCTGGGTCATCGCCGTAGTATCCGGTCTTGTCATATACCGTGACAGTCAGATCCTTCTTGTTGATCTTCCAGTTGATGCTTGCATCCTTGACCTTTGTAGTCTCGTCGCCATCGATCTCTTTTGCAAGCAGAGTGTAGTTTTCAGCCGGTGTTACGCCGTCAGACCCTACCAGTTCTGCCACTTTCGCGGTATAGCTGCCTGCATTGGCTTCTGCATAGATTCCGCCAAGTACCGTTTCAACTACATCCGCTTCTTTGGTATCCTCTCTCTCCTTGACGACATTTGTGACCTCTGCCGAATACTCATGCTTGTTTGCATCATAGGTGAACTCTCTTGCACTCGGAGTCCATTTGAGTTCGACCGGACGAGCGAAGATCCTATAATCCTCATGATCCCAGAATAACGGGTCAAGTGAGAATTTCGGTCTGTAGTTAGTGTCACTTAAGACTACCGGATAGACTCTGTATGTGCCTGCATCGATAGTCATTTCCACAAGGTCCCCAAGCGCACCGTCTGATGTTATGCGATACCAATACTTTTCTACTTCACACTCATCAGTTTTACCTGTTTCCTCGTTATCCTGAAGATTTGTTATTGTACCCTTAGGCTGCTGATGCTGACCATCATATGTGAACTTGGTCTTGTCCCAGCTGAAGTCAGCTTCGAGCTGATCGATATTAAACTTGCAGTCCATATCTTTAACATCGACTGTATCCGGATAACGGGCATCCTCTGAGAATGTATAGTTCAGATCGCTCAGAGATTCTGCATGTGCAACATACTTTGAAGTTTCTGATTTTACATTGGCATCGATCCACCTGTTATTGTCCACAAACACAGGCTCTTCCTGTCCAGGTTTCACATCCTGATGCACAACAGTTATTGTAACCGGTTCATCACCAGGTACGATCGCGGACGATTTCGGATGTGCTTCCATGTAGTGGAACTTTCCGTCATATGTGAACACCACGCCATCGGAGGCCATTGGACTGGTTTCCCCTTTATGGGTGTCCGTCCAGCTGACCGATTCTACGGATTTCTGATAGATCTTGAATTCTGTTTCAGTCTTGTTGACTCTCTTTTTCAGAGGATCATCAAGCGTGTAGTTCGGATTGGTAAATGTCGCTTTTGCCGGGTAATAAGCTACTTTGGCTTTGGCATTGGAATCCACCTTCGCCCCCTCTATCGTGAGGTCTAGGTCATCGCCATCAATAAGACCATCACTAGATGTTTCTGTGGCCTTCTGGATATCTATAGTCGGTGCCTGTTCTTTTCCGTTATAGATGAGACCGTCCGAATAAACCTTGTTATCCTCTACATCCACTTTGTCGCCTATCCATGTAAGTGCAACCTTTCTTGGATAGATACTGAATTCAGTCTCGAGATTATCTGCACCCTGCAAAGTATAGTTGCTGCTGCCGTTAATTTTTACAGCCTTCGCTCCATATTCCCTGCCGGCAGGTATCTTTGCACCGTTTACTTTTACCGTGATATCTAAAAGCCCGTCAGATCCGATAAGATTGTCCACCTTAGCAGTAGGCGCCTGATACTTTCCGTTGTATATCAGCGCGTGATCAGGGTTCTCTGCAACATCTTCATCATCAGATTCCCATACTATCTGGGCAGGAAGAGGTGCGATATTGCCCTTCAGATTAGTCTGTACTTTCTTTACATAATAATTTTCTTTATCATTGCCGCCGAGAGTTACAGTTCCAGGCTCCGTAACTTTGTGATCAGTCTCACTATCATACGTATCAGCCTCAAGTTTGATCCTGATCCCGTTACCGGCATCCTTTACTTCAGTTTCCTCTTTCGGTCCATCGCTTCCATCGTAGAAATATCCTGTAGCAGAATTTACGAACACCTGCTCTCCAGAAACGATGCCCTCGATTTGAGCAAGACCTTCATATTTCAGCGTTGCGTCAGAGGTTCCGTCATATGTCTTGCCCTCTGCAGTGATACCGCTGACGGTCACGCCTTTCTGGTCGATCCAGAAGTCATGTTCTATTTCTACTCCTTCAGCAAACACATAATTATATGCATCATCCCCAGCCAGGCTTGCAGTTGCTGTGTATTTTGGTTCACGTGTTTTTGCATTTGAATCTGTTTTACCGGTTACATCGACATAAACCTCATCGCCATAGACGAAATCTTCACTAGTAGCTTCAGGGGCATGCTCATCACCATCATATGTGAAAGCAAAAGGTCCTTCCCAGGTAAGAGTAACCTCTTTTTGTACGATACTGAACGCCTTTTTCAGCTCTGTTGATTGCCTACTGGAGCCATTATCATAGTAAACCGTGATATGAGCTTCATAATTACCCACTTTAGTAGGTTTCTTTCCACTATTATATTCAAACTCTTCATCCGTATTCGGATACACTGTTCCAGTATAATTAATGGTCTCAACATCAAAATAGATGCTGTTATCGCCTACATGCCGAGCATCCGTAATCGTAACCGGAGTGGTCGCCAGACCATGTCCACTACCGTCATATTTTACAGAACCGCTACTTAAAGCTGATTCCAATGCAATAGTGGCGCTTGCAGTACCATCATCATCTGTCCACTTGTTACATCTAAATTCTATTGATTCATCGCCGCCTCCAGAACCAATCGCCCAATAATGGGACTCAGACGCATACGACATGCTGACCGCGCCGATCACCATGGTCAGTGTCGCCAGCAGTACGACCAGCAGCCTTTTTCCTTTCTTCATTGTTCTCCTCCTTTAACTTCCCAATATTATGTCAACGGTTTCATGCCGCTATGCGCACACACTCACCGCATAACATAAACATACATTAAGATTTTAACGTGTAAGGCAGTAATTGTAAAGAGTTGTGGTCTTTTTAACGTTATTTTTTGCCGGTAAAAAAGATCACAGGGTTTCCGCACAGCGCCGGCAATCACAATATAAAGGGGCACCGCGCCGTGCGGTGCCCACAATATTGCCGTATTTATTCGGACTAAATTACTCGATGATCTCTGTAACAACGCCGGATCCGACTGTCCTTCCGCCTTCTCTGATAGCGAATCTCAGTCCTTCCTCGATAGCGATAGGTGTGATCAGCTCGATCTCCATCACTACGTTGTCTCCAGGCATGCACATCTCTGTGCCTTCAGGAAGGTGAAGATCACCTGTTACGTCTGTCGT
>JAFWGQ010000057.1 GCA_017512365.1 Mogibacterium sp. | reverse complement strand
TTTGATCAAGCAGAGATTGCTTTACACATGCCGCATTCATCTTAATACCTCCTTTCGCATTGAGCGTGTGTCTTACCTCTGCTAAATTGGCCGCTTTTATTGGCTTTAATATATGGCCAATAAAAGCGGCCGCACAAAACGGCCGTAGTGTCAAGTGTTTTTCAGATAATTCGCGCGCCTGGAGAGGGCGGGTTCCAAGGGGGAGGGCTTAAAGGCGCGCGAGCATTGAGAAGAAAAAAATACCCTCTCACCATTTCTGATAAGAGAGTATCTCTTAGTCGCTTAACTTAATGACATTGTCCCGCGGACTGCTCTTTATTTGACTCATTTTTCCGGGTCCTGCCGCGCATGCGCTGATCACGACGCTTCGCTGAAAAACACCCTTCTGATGATATGGATCAGATTATTCACGATTATGAACCCAAGCGCTATGCCGATCGATGTAAGCAGCATCGCCCTTCCATGGGATCGGAACATATCCATGTTTTCACATACGAGTCCGTAGACAGCATAGTAAAGACTGGATCCCGGCAGCAGCGGGAACACGCACGAGGTGAGGAATATGGCCGACGGTATCTTCGTGACCGCGTTTACCGCGCCTGCATACAGCGCTACAAAGCATGAGCTCAGCAGCGTCGCAGTAAAGGACGTGCAGGAAAAACGGTTCACGGCAACAAGAAATACTGTCCAGGTGAGGAATGATCCTATAACCGAAAAAGGCAGCGCCCGCCTTCTGGCGCCGAACATCAGAGCGAATCCGGCGCATCCGATCGTGCACGAGATCAGCTGTATCGCCGGGTCGGCAATGCGGTTCACGGTGTTCTCCACGAAGATATCCTGCCTAAGGAAGCTGGTGAAGAACAGCATCGAAATATAGATGCCGATGGCGATCCCTGCTGCTCCGAGAAGGGCATTCGATGTTTCTCCTACTCCGGCAAGAGTGTCACCGTGAATAAAGTCCCCGATACCTCTCGCAAAGCCGATGCCGCTCGCAAGGAGGAGTATCGCCGCTGTTGTGACAGCAGCGATATCGCTTCCTATGCCGCATGCTGCGGCTGTAAGAGCTATCGTCTCCATGACAAAGGCTCCTGCGGCATTGAACGCCAGACGTGTATCGATCACACTGCCCATGCGCCGGCTGTAAAGCATGAAGACGACGGACATGACCGCCACAACAAGGGCCTCCGGAAGACCGCCGCTGTAAAAGACCGCAAAACCTACGCCCGCCATGATCGCAGCTATATACTTCTGGATCTCAGGCTGTCCGGGTCTTTCAATTATCTCATCGACCTTCATCCTCATAGTATTGACGCTGACCGGAGACCGGATCATTTCCTCGGCCAGGCTGTAGAGACGCTCCAGCTTGTCAAGATCATAGCTGCGGTCTTCGATGGTCCTTATTTCCGTGTATTCCCGGTCATCCCAGGTATGTACGCTGGACGCCATGAAGCTCGCTACGATCCATACTTCCCATTCCTTGAAGCAGTATGCATCGAACATCTGGACAAGAAGTCCCTTTACACGCCATACCTCGGCACCGGTGACCATCATCTCCCGTCCCAGATCGAGTATAGCTCCCAGCAGCTTTCCGGTGGCTTTCATGTCTCAAGAGTCCTTTACTGTTCTGTTTTATCCGGCTGTTCTGTTTTATCCGGCCGTTCTTCCCTGCCGTCCTGATCTTTCCTGTCGTATCTTTCAAATTCCCTGTGTTTCAGGGTATTCGCATACGACCTGATCTCATCGTTGGTCACCTCTACGACTTTTTGTCCGCCGTTCTCTCCGATCAGTTCCATCACCTTGTCATACGAGTATATGAATCCTTCTACCGACTGCCTGATCATGCTCATGCGTTCGCTGACATCACTGTCATCCCTGTGTCCGCCGAAGCCCCCCGATCCGCCGTTTTCCGCGTGATTAGTCGCGTTTCTCACATTGCCGACCTTGTAATACGCATACAGCAGGTCTCCGAGCGCATTCTCATCCGGGCAGTCGGTATGCGCCCTGAGGACACCCTTTTCATGAGTGTTCAGATCGTCTATCCTCAGAGCGGTATACTTCTGCACCTGTTCCTCTTCACTATGCATGTGCCTGACCCTGCCTCTTCCGTAGAACTTGACGAAGTAGTGTGAAATGTCATCGAGCTTGTACTTTTCGAAAGGCTTGAGCTCGTAGAAAGTATTTCCGAATGTCTTTATTGCATATTCCTTTGATTTTTCACCGTCACTGTAATAATAGATGCCGTTGTCGATGAAGTCCTGAGGGGCCTTCGACTCGATCAGCGTCAGCGTCTGCTGCCAGAATCCCTTCCTGTAGGCCCATTTGATGAGTTCTATGTTCTCCATCCTGTCCCCGGCAAGGATAGAACCGTAATCTTCCTTGATGGCCAGTATGATGAAGCCGAAATACTGCTCGACCACGCTCGGTCCCGCCGCATACTCTTCCTCTGAGAACAGCCTGCGCAGACTGGAGATACCCCTTTCGATATCTGATATGTCGCAGAGAGATATTCCTATATCGATATTCCTCATCGCATTGAGCAGACGGTCGATGTAATCATTATCCGTCCTGTGCATGTTCCAGTAATTTGAGAGCATGTCCGTCTTGCCCGATCTGAGGAAGGACCTCGCCCCGGCTACCAGTTCCGAGACTCCGTACAGATCTGTGCTGTCCGAGATATCGCTTGCTATCTCTCCCAGATCGCGCGCACTGGTCACGACGCGCTTGATCTTGATGCGGTTGCCCGGCATGGCCTTTATGAGGTCCATGAGGCTCATCAGAGCGTATGTATCGTCCGCGTCCTCGCTCTGGATGCAGATAAACAGCTCGATGTCCGTGTCATCTCCGATCCTGTCGTTGGCATACAGGAAATCTTCGAAAAAGCTGACCGCGAATGCAAGCGAACCTACATCTCCTGTCGGGACGAAGCGTATCTTTACATCATCGTTGGATTCCAGCGCCGTCATTTTTGATGACTCGTTCATCTCGCTGTACACCCAGTTGAGCGCCCATCTGCGATACGACTCTATATCTTTTGTGTCGGATCCCGGCGCGTCGACCATGTGCTTTACAACAGATTTCCGCAGTTCTCCGTCTCTGTTGAGCATGTCGAAGAAGCGGCTGAATTTGGCTCTGTCGTTGCCCTGTGTACTGTCCCTGAAGGCATTCCTGACAGCCTGCATCACTTTTTCCTGTTCTTCCTCCGGCAGCAGATCTCTCATGTCCTGCTCCTCTATCCTCAGACCATCGAGATACTGGGCGAGCCTGTATCTGAGGAGGCTGTAAGTCGACATGCTTTTGATATCCGAGGAATAGAACGTGCTGCCCTCTCTGAGGACCATCTGAACGATCTCGTCTCCCGGGTCGAATGTGGTCTTGCTGCCCAGAGTAACGATCTCGTCTATCCTGTAGTTCGCGAGTATGTATTTGCTGCTCGCCTCCGCTGAGAGCAGAGCGTCGCAGTACATGTTCTTTTCGCCTTCCTTTGCGTAGTAATACTCCACGCTGTCACGCGAGTCCCCTTCGTAAAGGGAGGTTATCATCAGTCTGTAGCTGTCTTTTCCCATTTTTCTATCACCTTTCGTCTGAACCATCCGGCAACTATTATTACAACTATGAAATTGATAACATCAGCGGCAGCATAGCCTGCCCATATGCCCGTTATGCCCCATTTTTTCGAGAACAGCGTGCACAGCGGCACCATGTAGCCGACCTGTCTGGCGAGAGTGAGTATTGTCGTTATGTACGACTTCCTTGCCGGAGGGAACTCCTGCGCCAGCACTATGCTCACCCCGTAGAGCGCCATCGGCATTCCGAGTATGCGGTAAGCACGCATTCCCACGGTCTCCATCTCCGGTGTGGCGCTGATGAGATGCAGCACTATCCCCGGAGCGATCACGAAGAGCATGCAGGTGAGCACCGCGAATACCGACGCGTACTTCATCGCGAGGTTTCTCGTCTCGATGAAGCGCTTTCCGTCCTTTGCTCCCGTGCAGTATCCGAGTATAGGAGTCATTCCCCTCGTCACGCCGAATATCGGAAGCGTGCCGAAGCTGCTGAACTTGCCATAGCCTCCGTATACCGAGATGGCCGCTACTCCGTATCCCGCGATCAGCTTGTTCATGATGCCGGACACTATAGAAGTGGTCGCCTGCGTCAGTGCTGAAGGCAGTCCGACAGCCAGGATATCCTTCATCAGTCCGAAGTCGGGCCTGAAGCCTCTGAACGTGACCGGAAGATTGGCCCTGTTGACCCTGAATATCCCGTAGAAGCCGATCGCCATGGCTATCGCCTGCGAAAGGCTTGACGCTATCGCGGCCCCGAGGACACCGAGCTTCAGTGCGAAGATGAATACAGGATCGAGGAAAATGACGCAGAATCCCCCCGCCAGCTGCGATACCATCGGCACGACCATGTTGCCCGAGCCCTGGAGAACCGAGAAAGTGATCTGCGTGAATATGGATCCGAATGCCAGAAGCGAGATCGTACGCACATATGTCGTGCCCATCACTATGATATCCGGGTCGCTGGTATACATCCTGATGAAAGGCTCAGCTCCGAATATCCCGAAGAGAGCCATTACGGCCACAGTGCCGAAACCCAGAACTATCCCGTTGCCCGCAGCCTTCGATGCCTGTTCGGGCTCGCCCGAGCCGAGATGTCTCGAAATGCTCGAATTGATGCCGACGCCAATGCCTGTCGACAGAGCCCCGGTTATCATCTGGACCGGAAAAGCCAGCGTGACGGCCGCCAGACTTTCGCTGTTGATCTTTGCGACATACATCGAATCAACGGTATTGTAGAGCGCCTGCATTATCATGGCGATCACTGATGGTATTGCCAGTGAGAGCAGCAGCGTATTTACCGGCTCTGTGCCCAGAAGCTCAGCCGGGGGCTTGCCTGGAAGAAATATCTTTTTTATCTTTTCTATCATAACTCGTATATTTTATCACGGATGTGGCCATGGGGACATCGGCCGAAAAAAAAACGGCTTCGTGTAGAAGCCGTCAGCGTGGTAGCGCATCAGGGAATCGAACCCTGGATTCCGCCGTGAGAGGGCGACGTCTTGACCTCTTGACCAATGCGCCACATCTGCGCTATTTCGTGCGCAAATGGTATTTTAGCAGAAAGCCTGATGATTGTCTACAGTTTCCTCAGTATTATTTTTAAAACTTTACACGGAGGTTTCTCCCGGTACGGACGGCGTCATCTTCTTCTGCGAATGACCGCCATGGCAGCTATCCCCAGAACCGCAAGAAAAGCGAAGAGTGCCCAGATCCGCAGATGAGATCCGTCTCCGGTACGGGTGCCGCCTCCTCCTGCGCCCTTCTTATCCCACTGCGCCGTGAATGTATGGTTCTCCGTGACAGTATATTCATCGCCCGGATCGTAACGGGAGCCCTTCCAGTATCTGAAAACGTACCCTTCCCTTTCCGGAGCTTCGTGCACGGAGATGACGGTTCCTTTTTCATAAACTTCCCTTATGGCCTTTGCGCTTCCGTCAAAGCTTCCGCCGTTCAGATCGTATGTTATCGTGAAGCGCTCCGCATCAGGCTTCGGGAGCGCGGTCGATCTGAATATCCTCAGGTCAGGCTCGAATGCTGAAGCGGCGATGACGTAGAGCCTGCCGTCAAGAACGGCCGCAGCCGGCATATGCACCTTGGCGTCAGAGACGCGCCTGCTGAACGGGCTTAAGGATCTTTCGCCGTCATAGAGCGTGAACGTGTCCGACGGACCGCCATTTGCCGCAGGGCCTGTCAGTATGAGCATGTCTCCGTAAGACAGCAGCGCGAGATCGTATTCACGAAGGCTCTTGCCGCCCGTATCACCCAGACAGAACTCCGGCAGTCCTATCACATCCTCCTTGCCTGCGGACATGCTGCCGTCGAGAACGAACAGTTTCCCGCTCTCAAAGTCGAACAGATATACATGTCCTCCGGCATATGCGGCCTTAGGTTTTATCGCGGAGCACGGCAGATGTCCGAGAGGCTTTCCCGCTCCGGAAGCAGGATCGTATCCTCGCACGGAAGGATAGCTTCCGGCTGACTCATCTTTTGATTCCTCCGTTGTCGCTCCCGCAAGCATGAGCCTGCCGCCCGCAGCGAAAAGAGTCAGCTCAGGCGCGACCCCTTCAGAAGAACATTTCGTCCAGCTGCTGTCGCCCGGCTTATACGAATATACACATGTCCCGTATGGTTTCCCGGTGTAAGGGTCGGAGTAAGGAATGGTGCCGCTGTCATCGACATAGGCAGTTGTGCCCTTGACGTATATCCTTCCGTCAAACCATGTCCCTGATGCTATCCTTATCCATTCCGGAAGAGCCGGACATACCGACCATGAGCCGCTGACCGGGTCATAAGAGTACATATTTTTGCATGCAGCGTTCACCTCTACTTTGGCGACATTAGGCAGATACCAGAGTCTGCCGTCCCCCGCGGCGAGTATGCCTGAAGTCTCAAAATCCCCCAGGGTCTCCGCACCCGGGTCTGACGGTCCCGGCTCATCGAACACGAACGGTTTGCCGGTATCGCTTCCTATGTGATGATCCTTTTCAAATATATTGCTGCTCTTGCTGATATACTTTACGATCGTGTCCTTCTTGCCGTTCGAAGCGGTCAGGACGGCTTCGATGATGCCCTCGAAATCTTTATCAAGAGTGAGGACGACCTTGCTGCCGCTCCACCTGGTGACAGACGAACCTGCATCCGAAGGGGCTCCGAGCACGTATTTGCCGACTTTCACGCTCCCTCCGGTTTCACCGAAATTTGCTCCCGTAAGCGTGACGGTCCTGCCGCTTATCGTCAGGTCTGTGATATCCGGCCCCGGCGTTTCAGCCCGGGCATTATCTTTCTCATCCACAGTCAGATCTATTATGCCGCCCGTGCTCGTTTTGCCCGCAAGCGAAGCATTTGGCCTGACGCTTGAGCGGACGAGGCTCGCCAGCTTTTTTGCCGAAGCGGAGTCCATTCCGGTCAGTTCATCGTGATGTCTTGAAGCGATCACAGCAGCGGCGCCTGCAGCGGCGGGAGTCGCCATCGAAGTTCCGGACATGAATGCATACGGCTGCTTTTCATCGCCTATGCCTATCGCATCGAAGTATACTTCATCTTCATCTTTCGGTACATAGATCTGGCATATGAAAGAAAGCTTATCCGCGCTGATGTTTTCCTTAAAGGTATATGAGTATGATCCCCAGCTGCCGGGATAATTGTAGCAGTGGTCGGTTTCAGTCCTGCTTTCAGGCTTTCCGGCGATCTCGGTCGATTCAGGGAAAAATGTCCCTTTTCCGCCGAACGCAAATCCGACGCCGTCGCTGGATGTGAAAGATCTCTTCTGGCTGAATTCAAAGTCCATCCTGACAGCCAAAGTCCTTCCGTAGTCTCCTCCGAGATGAGCCCTGTCGAACCTGATCTTCAGCACCTTCTGTCCTTCAAAACCCAGTTCAGCGGGACCGGTGACCACAGTGCCGTCAGTTCCGCTGACCACACCATCGGAATCCGGCGAACCGTCTTCATTATATCCGACCTGACACAGTTTCACCTTTGCCGCACCGTCGCTCTCGAAGTTCTCGTACACCTTATTGGTCCCTGACAGCACAGGCATGTACTCCGCTTCTGCAGGACGTATGCATGAAAGTATGCACTCGCCCGGAGCTCCGAGCGTTACTATCCCTCTGCCGTAGCTGCTGAAATCCGAGATAGTTCCGTCCGGTTTGGTCGAAGCCACGATGACAGCGTACGGATTGTTTCCCAGCGTGGAGACGATAGTACTCATGGCATTGAGGTCATCGCCGTCATTTCCGGCGGCAAAGAAGCTGATGACGCCGTGTTCTCCCAGCTCCGTGACCGCAGCGTCGAGAGCCCTGCTGGACTGCTGAAGGCCCCATGAGTTGTTCACTATGCGTATTTTGATCCCTATATCGACAGCATTCTTTATAAAGCTGTAGCCGTTCAGCGAGTCGATCAGTGAAGTCATGCCGTCCTTGCTGTTCTGGACGGACACGATCTCTACTTTCGATCCTGCGCCGCTTATGCCGCGGCCGTCCCATTCTGCGCCGATAATGCCCGCGACATGGGTGCCGTGGCTTCCCGCTCCGTCATAATCCAGTTTGCCGTTCTTCGACTCCCATATAGCATTGAATCCGTGGTCATCGCAGCCAAGCAGTGCCTGCTGCTCAGGACTGAAGGTATATGCGACTCCCTCCAGATCCGGATTCGTAAAATCCACCGGCATGTCTACGACCGCAGCTATGATCTTATGTTCCATGTTGCTTCCTGCGGGCCAGCCGGGGACCTTCATGGAAACATTCCCGTTTTTTCCGGCCGCATGGAGAGTCGCACTTTCGCTCGAGCTCCACTGAAGTGCGCTTGCTTCCCTCGCAGCAGCGTTTGCGGCTGCATCTCCCTGGTCTGCAGGATCATTGCCACTCAGTGATTCCAGACTTTTTATATAATTAGGCTCTGCAAAAACGACGCTGTCATCATCCGCCAGCGTCCTGAGGATCTGTTCGGTCGTCATGTCTTTCCGCCTGATCGAAGTGATGCAGACACCGTCGGCGTTCCTGCCGGTGAGCCAGTCCTTCAGCCGGCGAAGCCACGAGAGCAGATCACTGTCCGCCGATGCATCGCCGGCATCCACAGTCATGATTGCTTCAGAGGCTGCCCGCAGTTTTTTAGTCTCCAGAGCGGAGCCCGGGTCCTCCGGTCTTACGGCCTTCGACATGTCTATTCCCGCGATCACGACTCCTTCCTCGTACTGCCCCGCCGAGAGCATCGAAGGGATCGAATCATACCATTGATCTTCTCCCGCCGCGTTTATCGGCGCAGGAAAAGCGGTCACCAGCATGACCGCCAGAAGCACCGTGATTATTCTTCCTGATACGGATCGCCTGATCATCCTGTTTCCCCTTACAGTCCCTGTGACGCTATTCGTTGAATGCTATCGTAGCTTTGACCGCTCTGTGCCAGCCTTCGATCTTTTCCATCCTCTCCTTTTCACCTAGCGATGGTCTGAATGTCTTTGCTATCTTCTTGCTTGCGACTATATCGTCCAGGCTCTCATAATATCCGACGGCAAGACCTGCGAGATAAGCCGCTCCGAGAGATGTCGACTCTATCGAGGCGTATCTTACGATGTCCGCATCGGATATGTCGGCCTGGAACTGCATGAGAAGGTCATTCATCGCAGCGCCGCCGTCGACCTTCAGGGATCTTATCTCCATCCCCGTATCGCATTTCATCGCGTACATGAGGTCCTCGTTCTGATATACCAGCGACTGCAGTGTCGCCCTGACGATGTGTTCACGCGTCGTTCCTCTGGTGATGCCGAACATCGCTCCTCTCGCCTCAGGTTCCCAGTACGGCGCTCCGAGTCCCACGAATGCCGGCACCACGTATACTCCGCCCGCATCCGGCACGCTGTCGGCTATCTCCTCCGACTCCGCGGCGTCCCTGAAGAACCTCATCTGATCCCTCAGCCACTGCACCGCGGCTCCGCAGATGAATACAGAACCCTCGAGCGCGTATGTGACCCTGCCGTCAAGGCCCCAGGCGATGGTGGTCAGAAGGCCGTTCTTCGACATGACGGGCTTGTCTCCCGTATTCATCAGGAGGAAATTACCCGTTCCGTATGTGCTCTTGATCTCTCCTTCACTGAAGCATGCCTCTCCGAAGAGCGCCGCCTGCTGGTCACCTGCAGAGCCGGTGATCGGAACAGGACCTCCGAAGATCTCATCGATGGTCTCTCCGTAAACGGCCGAGCACTCCACAGGTTCAGGAAGCATGCACATCGGAATGTTCAGAAGTCCGCAGAGCTCCTCGTCCCATTTCAGAGTGTTTATGTCGAAGAGCATCGTCCTGCAGGCATTCGAATAGTCGGACACGTGGACCTTCCCGCCTGTAAGCTTCCAGATCAGCCAGCACTCGATGGTGCCGAAGAGGAGTTCGCCCTTCTCAGCCCTTGCTCTGACGCCGGGCACGTTCTCGAGTATCCACGCGAGCTTGGTTCCGCTGAAGTACGGATCGGCAAGAAGTCCGGTCTTTTTTCTTATCATGTCCTCGTGAGGCTTGAGCTTTGCGGCGTAGTCGGCCGTCCTCCTGCACTGCCACACTATGGCGTTGTACACAGGCACTCCCGTCTCCCTGTCCCAGACGACGGTCGTCTCTCTCTGGTTGGTTATGCCTATGGCGGCGATGTTCTTGTATGTCAGGCCCGCCTTCAGAAGAGCCTCCTGGGCTGTTCCCATCTGGGACGCCCATATCTCCATCGCGTCGTGCTCCACCCAGCCCTCGTGAGGGAATATCTGCGTGAATTCTCTCTGCACCACAGAGATGATCTTTCCCGCCTTGTCGTAGATGATGGTCCTTGAACTGGTAGTGCCCTGGTCGAGCGCCATTATGTACTTCTTCATGCTTCTGCCCTCTCTTATACAAACAGCGACATTATGGAATTGCTTATATCTATGCCCTGCTCCGTGAGCCTCAGGCCTTTCTCATCGATGATAAGGAGTCCGCGCTCCGCATATTCTTCAGCCTCCTTCTCCGCCTCAGCGAACACCTTACGGAAAAGATCTCTGCAGGCTTCACTGTCCTCCGGTCTGCTGCCTTCCGCGTCAGGCGCCCTGAAATACGCATCCGCCGCCTCTTCATAAGTGACGCCCTCTGTTCTCCTGAGACCGGTGAACACCGCTTCACTGATGTTGTCGAACGCCGTGTTGACATGCTCTTCGGCTGTCGGGAGTCTGCCCTCGCTGATGAGAGCGATGTACTCCTCAAGGTCCTCAGTGTTCTTATACCGCACGCCGCCTGTAAAACCGCTTGCCCCCAGTCCCAGGCCGATGTAATCGTCCATGTTCCAGTAGAGGCTGTTGTGACGCGACCTGTATCCCGGCTTTGCGAAATTGCTTATCTCATAATGCTCGTAGCCGCTTTCCCTGAGTATCCTGCATATCTCATGGTATGTCGCCCTGTCCTCTTCATCGGACACCTCGATGAGCTCTCCATTCGCCGCCATGTCGCCGAATGGAGTGCCCTCCTCGATCTGCAGGCTGTAGCAGGAAATATGCTCCGGCCCGAAGCCGATCACCTCTTTAAGGTCTGCGAGCGCATCAGCCGTCGTCTCGCCCGGCACCGAAAACATCAGGTCGAGACTGACGTTATCGAAGCCTTTTTTTCTTATGAGCTCCATGTCGCGCGTCACGTTCTCTTTTGTGTGTATGCGGCCCAGACGATCCAGTCTGGCATTGTCCATGGCCTGCACGCCCATCGACAGGCGGTTGATACCCATGTACCTGTATGCCTGGAGTTTTGCGAGCGTCACGCCGTCCTTGATTCCGAGCGTTGCCGGATTGGCCTCGAGAGTAATCTCAGCGTCAGGCTTCACGTCATAGCATTCGTTCACAGCATGCATGATGTCTCTGAGCTGCGACACATCGAGCACCGACGGAGTGCCTCCGCCGATATATACAGTATCGACGGTCTCCCTGTCTTCAGTCAGTGAAGCCCTGAGCTCTGTCTCCCTGACAAGAGCATCGGTGTATTCCTTTCGCGGAGACGTATACGCGTCGAACGAAAGAAAGGCGCAGTAATTGCACTTCTTCACGCAGAACGGAATATGGATGTATATCCCTCTTTTCATGGCCGCTCTACCTGCTGCTGTCATCGAGCTTGAGGACTTCAGTGAACGCCTCCTGAGGCACCGTGACGGTGCCGAACTGGCGCATCCTCTTCTTGCCCGCCTTCTGCTTTTCGAGCAGCTTCTTTTTACGCGAGACGTCGCCGCCGTAGCACTTGGCGAGCACGTCTTTTCTGTACGCCCTTACGGTCTCTCTGGCGATTATCTTCTGTCCTATGGCTGCCTGGATCGGCACCTCGAACTGATGTCTCGGGATGATGTCCTTGAGCTTTTCGCATATGCCCCTTCCCTTTGCCATGGCCTCCTCTTCAGGAACTATGGTCGAAAGAGCGTCGATCTTCTCGCGGTTGAGAAGTATGTCCAGCTTGACGAGCTTCGCCTGCTGGTATCTCAGGAACTCATAGTCGAGAGAAGCATATCCCCTCGTCCTCGACTTCAGCGCGTCGAAGAAGTCGTATATGACCTCGTTCAGAGGTATCTCGTAGTGCAGCTGCACCCTCGTCTTCGTCAGATACTCCATGTGTATCATGTTGCCGCGCCTCGCCTGGCAGAGCGTCATGATGCTTCCCACATAGTCGTTCGGAGTCATGATGTCCGCCTTGACTATAGGCTCTTCGATGTGCGCTATCTCCACCGGGTCAGGCAGGTTCGACGGGTTCTGTATGTCGAGCACCCTGCCGTCCTTCATGACGACTTTGTATACTACCGAAGGCAGAGTCGTTATGACATCGAGGTCGAATTCTCTCGCGAGCCTCTCGGTTATGACGTCCATGTGCAGGAGTCCGAGGAATCCGCATCTGAAGCCGTATCCGAGCGCCGCCGAAGTCTCGGGCTCGAAGTTGAACGCGGCGTCGTTCACCTGGAGCTTTTCGAGAGCGTCCTTTACGTTCTCGTACTTCTCGCCTTCCGCCGGGAAGATGCCGCAGTATACCATCGACTGGGCCTTCTTGTAGCCTTTGAGAGGCTTGTCCGCAGGGTCCTGTGCGAGAGTGATCGTATCGCCGACCCTCGCGTCAGCTACCTGCTTGATGCTGCCGCAGATGTACCCCACCTCTCCGGCCTTGAGTTCATCCGCAGGCACCGTGCCCGGTATGCAGTATCCTACTTCTGTCACCTCGTAGTTCTTGCCGGTGTTCATCATGCGGATGGTATCGCCGCGCTTCACCCTTCCGTCGAATATGCGGGTATATATGATGACGCCCTTGTAGCTGTCGTAGTATGAGTCGAATATGAGGGCCTTGAGCTTTCCGTCCGGATCTCCCTGCGGAGGCGGTATGACCTCTACAAGCTTTTCGAGCATCTCATCTATGCCCTGTCCCGTCTTTGCAGATATCTCAGGCGCTTCGGACGCATCGAGTCCGATGATGTCCTCTATCTCGGCCCTCGCCTCATCCGGCCGTGCCGAATCGAGGTCCATCTTGTTGAGGACCGGGAGTATCTCAAGGTCTTCATCGAGAGCGAGATATACGTTGCCGAGGGTCTGCGCCTCCACTCCTTGCGTAGCGTCCACGACGAGGACCGCCCCGTCGCAGGCAGCAAGCGAACGCGAGACCTCATAGTTGAAGTCCACATGTCCCGGCGTGTCGATGAGGTTCAGGATGTACTCCTGACCGTCCTTCGCCTTGTACAGAAGCCTCGTGGTCTGGAGCTTTATCGTGATGCCCCTCTCCCGCTCTATGTCCATGTTGTCGAGGTACTGCTCCTTCATGTCGCGGGCCTCGACGAGGCCCGTCTTTTCGATGAGCCTGTCTGCAAGCGTCGACTTGCCGTGGTCTATGTGCGCTATGATGCTGAAATTTCTAATGTTGTCCAGATAACTCATTCCTACCTCTTCTTGCGGTCAGTTTCCGCTGGTTTATTCACAGTTATTGTACATTAAAAGCTCTTCAAATAAAACAGCCGGAGCATCCCCCGGCTGCATGGCCACATCATCTGTGTCCTGTCATTTTATCTTCATGATCTCTCCCGATCCTTCGAGCGAATATCCTCCGAGCTCATCGAGCTTTGCCCTGAACTCATCGCTTCCGAGAAGCTTGACAAAGCACTTCATCTCCGGCATGTCGAGAGTTTCCGGTCTCATGACGAAATCGTATTCCTCTTCGCCCACAGGTATGAAGTCGAGGCCCATCGCATGAGCCGCCGAATACACCCCCATGCCGCAGTCGGCCTCGCCTCCCGCGACCTGCGCCGCGACCGCCATGTGTGTCGCCGCCTCAGCGTCATATCCGTCGACATCCTCCGGCTTTATTCCGGCCTGTTTCAGTTTGTAGTCGAGCAGCACTCTGGTGCCCGCGCCCCTCTGTCTGTTGACGAACCTTACCCTTTTGAGGTCTTCGATGCCTCTGATGCCGAGAGGATTGCCCTTTGCCGTCATCAGGCCCTGTATCCTTCTGACGCCCTTGAGCAGCACCATCTCCTCGCCGGGGAAGATCGAACGTATATACGATTCGTTGTATATGCCCGTCTCCTCATCAAGAAGGTGCGACGGAGATATGTGCGCCTCGCCCCTCTGAAGCGCCATGAGGCCTCCGAGGCTTCCGATGTGGGTGCTCGACAGCCTTATTCCCTCTGCCTCGCCGGACATCAGGTCGGATATGACATCGAGCAGCATGTCGTGGCTTCCCGTGCACACTATGGTCCTGTCGATCTCTTCGGCCGTGCGGAACAATATGACATCTACCGTCTCACCCGCTTCGTATCCTTCCGCTTCCTGCGGTATGACGCAGAAGCCGTCCGCTCTTACCATGCTCATCGCAGCGCCGGCGCCTCTTGCAAGCGGCGCGCAGACGTATCTGTCCCCTACTTTGCCGACTCTTACGCGCACATATTCTCTGTGCTTCAGGGACGACACGAGTCTTCTCGACAGCACCGCCCTGATCTTTCTTCCGGAGCTTCCCTTCATGCCGGTAAAGCTCCTGAGCACCGGATAAACGAAATTTTCGACCGCAAGATAAGCCGACACCGGATATCCCGGTATGCCGATGACAGGCTTGCCGCACGCCTTTGCGAGTATGACCGGCTTGCCCGGCTTCATGGCGACTCCGTGCACGAATACTTCGCCGATCTCTCTCAGTACGTGCACGGTATAGTCTTCAGTGCCCGCGCTCGAGCCCGCGTTGACTATGACCATGTCGTTCTCGTCAAGAGCCCTGAGCACGCTCTTTTTTATCAGTTCGTAATCATCGGGAACGATGTCGTACCTCTTCGGGATGCCGCCCTGTTCTTTCACCATGGCCTCGAACATCCTTGAGTTCGATTCTATGATGTCTCCCTCCTTCGGGTCCTCGTAAGGCTCGACTATCTCTGTGCCGGTCGGTATGATGCCGACTTTCGGCTGCGCGAAAACGGATATCTCCGTCACGCCTCCGGAGAGCAGGACCCCGATATCTATCGGGCGTATCCTGTGGCATCTTGTCAGTATCATCTCGCCGGACACGATGTCCTCTCCGACAGGTCTGACGTGCTGCCACGCCGGCGCAGCAGCGTGTATGATCATTCCTTCTTCATTCTCCTGGGTATCCTCTGCCATGATGACTGCGTCATACGGCTTTCTGACCGGATCGCCGGTGTCAACTACCATGTAGTCCTCTCCGGCCCTGAGCGTCACAGGTGAAGACTCCGACGCCCCCTCTGTCGAAGACGATACGACTGCGATCCCGTCCATCGCCGCCGAGTTATACAGAGGAGAGGAATAAAGAGCGTATACGGCTTCTGATGTGACGCGTCCGAGAGCATCCGTCACCTTTATCTTTTCCGTATGCGGCCCGGCAGCGTCACCGAGCGATCTCATGTACAGTTCTCCCGCCTCCTCGACAGGCATGGTGTTCAGATAGAGATTTCTTTTCATCCTGATACCCCGCTATTTCCATAAGACGACATCGACCATGTCTCCCGGCCTGACGCCCTCTCTGTTCTCTTCCATCTCAAAATAACCGTCGGCCGCGCTCACAGGCAGTATCATGCCCGATCTTGCGAATACGGGTTCGGCTTCGGGCATGTCCCCGCCGCTGAGTCTGACAAGCTGGAACGTCCTTCTGCCGGGTGCTGCAGGCACGTTTACCGTGACCCTTGCGCGCAGCCTGCGTTCCTCAGGCTGGCATGTCAGTTCTCTCCACAGCCTGATCAGGGTCTGCTCGTACACCATGAGAGCCGCGGCCGGATGCCCCGGCAGTCCGATGAATACAGTCGCGCTGGCTCTGTCAAATCCGGTTATCGTCGGCTTGCCCGGCTTTGCTGCTATGCCGTGGGTCAGTACTCCGCTGTCGGCAAGCTCTCCTATCAGCTCTGCGCTCATGTCCTTCTTACCCTGAGAGCTGCCGCCTGACATGATCACGACATCGCTTTCGTCTCTGGCTGTCTCAAGAGCTTTCACGATGGCGTCCCTGTCGTCCCTGACAGATGCTGTCCTCACGACATCGAATCCCTCCGCGCCGCTCCTCGCCGCTATGGTATATGTATTGATGTCTCTTATCTGCCCCGGTCCCGGCTTTTCGCCCGGCCCCACGAGCTCATCACCGGTAGATATGATGCTTACCCTCCACGGAACGAAGACCCTGACTTCACAAACCCCCGCCGCCGCCAGAACGCCCGTGTCCTGAGGTCTGAGCTTTCTGCCCTTTTCGAGCAGAGTATCGCCCTCCGCCATGTCTTCTCCGATCCGGACGATGTTCTCTCCCGCCGAAACTGACTTTGAGACCGCGAGCATGCCTCCCGCGAAAGGTTCGCAGTATTCGATCATCACAACGGCGTCCGCGCCGTCCGGGACATATCCTCCGGTCGGCACATAGACGCAGCAGCCCGGCTCCGCTCTGAGCCCGGCCGGGTCACTGCCGAGCAGGACCTCTCCTGTGATCTTCAGCATCGACGGGATCATGTCGCCCGCGGCCGCAAGATCTTTGCTCATGACAGCGTAGCCGTCCACGATCGACCTTCTGTACGGCGGGATGTTCTCATGCGAAATTATGGTTTCGGCAAGGATACGGCCCGCCGCATCACGAAGCCCCACAATCTCAGTGCGCAGCATGGTCTCCCTGCAGCGTTCGCCCAGCTTGTCTCTCGCCTCTTTTACCGTGTCTGTATTAAGGAGTTTCATTTTTAACGATCCTCCCTTTCTCCATGTGATGCACCTCGTCAAAGAGCTCATTCATCGCGTCCCACTGGTGGCTCACTATGAGCCATGTGGAACCGTCATCTCTGTGACGTTCGATTATCATTTCCCTGAAGAGCCCGGCGCTTTCGGCGTCGAGGTTCGACAGAGTTTCATCCATGAGTATCAGCTTCGGGCGGAATACTGTCGCTCTCAGAAACGACAGTTTCTGCCTCTCGCCGCTGGAAAGGCTTCCGGCATACTGGTCCTTTATCTCCAGCATGCCCGCGCGCTCAAGCAGCGCATTTATCTCAGCATCATCGATCCTGATTCCGCGTATCTTCAGAGGATAGATGATGTTCTCATACACGCTGGTATGCATCAGATACGGCCTCTGGCTCATCATGGTGATCTCTGCCGGTCTCAGGCCTTCATAGTCTATCGTACCCGAATCAGGCTCTGCCGTTCCCATGATGAGCTTTAAAAGCGTCGTCTTGCCGCAGCCGTTGGGCCCGACAAGTCCGTGTATCCTTCCGCTTTCTATTTTCAGATCCTCTATGTACAGATCCGTTTTGCCGACCGTCTTGCGAAGTTCAGTAATTCTCATCGCGGATCTGCTCCTTTCTGACATGATCGGCCAGCGTCTGCAGTATGAAGGCCATTACAAGAAGCAAAACGCCGAGGCCTATGCCCTCGGAATATATCCCCCGGCTCTTCAGCAGAGAGATCATCGTCGTCATGGTCCTCGTATGGCCCTTTATATTGCCTCCGACGAGCATGACTGATCCGACCTCGCTTATCGCTCTGCCGAAGCCGGTTATTATGCAGAAGTATATCTCGTTTCTCAGCTCGCTCAGGATGAGACGGTCCGTCTGCCTCTTGTCCGCCCCCATCGTCTTTGCGAAATTCCGTATCTCAGGGACAGCCGCCTCTGCATAGGAAAAGACCATACCGCTTATTATGGGCGTTATGATCAGTACCTGTGCGAGTATCATTCCCTTTACCGTAAAGAGAAGCGCCAGAGGGCCGAGCGGCCCTCCGCGCATCGTCAGCATGTAAACAAGCAGTCCTATCACGACAGGAGGCACTCCCATGAGCGTCCTGTTGATCCTTACAACTGTCTTTTTACCTGCAAATTCGTGGTTCTGCAGCCAGAGACCGGATGCGGTCCCCAGCACGGCAGAGATGAGAGTGGATGCAAAAGCCATCTCGAAGGTGACTTTGATCGCACTCAGCACAGCAGGATCAGTAAAAACTCCTCTGAGCCATCCGATCATTGCTGATATCAGTTATCGGTCCCTGCGTTTGGCGTGAACAGAGCCTGACCGTATTCATCCGCGCCGTACTCGCCGATCAGCTTCTGGACCTTCTCGGAAGTGATCCACTCGATGAACTTGTTGGCAGCCTCGTTGTTGACGTCCGGATACTTTTCAGGACTTACAGCGATGACGCCGTACTGGTTGAGCAGCTGAGGCGCTCCTTCGCATACGATATCGATGACATAATCGTTCTCGGAGTCCTTCGACTGCTTGAGCCATGTTCCTCTGTCTGTCAGGCAGTAAGCGTTCTTCTCGTTTGCCATCGTAAGAGTGGCGCCCATGCCGTCTCCGCTTTCGATGTAGTTCGGATTCGTTGTCGGGTCGATGCCGAGCTCCTCCCATATCTTCTTTTCCTTCTTGTCCGTTCCCGAATCATCTCCGCGGGATACGAACGGAAGCTGCTGTTCGCTTATGGCCGTGAACACTGCAGTGACATCATCCGTCTTTGCGATCGGATCAGCCGGTCCCACGATCACGAAATCGTTGTACATTACCGGGAATCTCTCAACTCCGTAGCCGTTTTCAACGAATTCGTCCTCGCTGGACTTAGCGTGTACGAGCACAACGTCGACCTGTCCGTCCTCGCCCATCTTGAGAGCCTCGCCCGTTCCCACAGCAGTCCACTGAAGGTCGATGCCGGTGTCATCCTTGAAGAGCGGCTTGAGATAGTCGAGCAGTCCGGTGTCCTCCGTACTCGTGGTCGTAGCCATCATCAGAACGCCGCCGTCTGATGTCGTCTCTTCTGTCGTCTCCTCTGTCGTTTTGCTGCCGCATGCCGCAAAGGCAAATACCATGATGCAGCTGAGAAGAACGACAGTTAACTTTCTGAACTTCATAAAGTCCCTCCTTGTGTCTGAAGAAATAGCTGTCGTTTATTGTCAGGGACGCGCGCATTCGCCGTCTCTTCCAAGCATTATCTCAAGGCCGTGTCCGAGAGGATGGATCAGGAATTCCAGACATTCTCTCACCGCCTTAGGGCTGCCGGGCAGATTTATGATGAGAGTCTCTTTTCTCATGCCTGCCGCAGCTCTTGACAGCATTGCCGTCGGAGTCTTTGTCATCGAATAAGCTCTGATCGCCTCGGATATTCCCGGCGTCATGCGGTCGCATACCTCAGCTGTGGCCTCAGGCGTTCTGTCCCTCTGCGAAAAGCCCGTGCCGCCCGTAGTGAAGATGACATTCACCTGTCTCTGATCGGCTAGCCTTATGAGATGACGCATGAGCACCTCAGGTTCATCCGGGATAAGAATGCCTTCGACCACGTTATAGCCGGCTTCTGTAAGGATCTCTCCGATCAGCGGCCCGCTCCTGTCCTCTCTTTCGCCTGCCGCCCCCTTGTCCGAGAGCGTTATCCATGCCGCGGTGAACGGCCTGTCAGGATCGGCTTCGATCATCTCGATCCTGTCGCCTGCCCTGACCGTGCCTCCTTCAAGCACGATCGTGAATACTCCCTCTCTCGGCATGATGCAGTCTCCGACCTGATGATATATCGCGCAGTGTGTGTGGCACTCCTTGCCTATCTGAGAAAGCTCAAGCAGAGCATCTCCTATCCTGAACCTCGTGCCTACAGGAAGAGTTCTGAAATCGAAGCCCTCTGTGATGATGTTCTCTCCGAACGCGCCGAAATCCACATCCGCTCCCTTTTCGCGGAAGGCTTCTATCTTTTCGAGCGCCAGAAGGCTCACCTGTCTGTGCCACCTCCCCGCGTGTGCATCGTTTTCGATGCCCCATTCCGGAACGAGGGTCACTGAAGGAACTTCCTTCTTCTGAGTTCCTTTCTTTTCACTTATGCATACGGCTGTGACTTTTCCTGTCTTACCCATGCTAACCTCCTATCTGTGACATCAGGCGGTGCTCGGCATGACCTCCGGCATCGTTCATGGAATCGAAGCAGTGGGCTTCGGGTTTTTCAAGTATCGCGTCCCTTACAGCTTCCCTCAGTCTGTCGTCGGACTCCGAAAGGAAAGGTCTTATGTCCGTCCCGGTATCGTAGCAAAGACACGGCTTTATCTCGCCCTGAGACGTAAGCCTTACGCGGTTGCATTCCTCACAGAACTTTCCGTGCATCGCGCTTATGAGACCTATCGCCCCTCTTTCTCCTGGTCTTTTGTAATAGACTGCAGGCCCGTTACCGTGGATGCTTTCATCCGGCACAAGCTCCGGCCATTTTTCTTTCAGAACAGCCAGGACGGTCTCATTCGACATGCCCCTGCCCGCGTCAGCAGCTCCCACCGGCATCATCTCTATGAAACGGGCGTCTATGCCGCGACTGAAGGCGAATCCGGCGAGCGCTGTGATCTCATCCTCGTTGAAGCCTTTCATTATGAGGCTGTTTATCTTGGTCTTTATGCCGGACCCCGCGGCCAGTTCAACGGCCCTCAGGGTCTTTTCGAGCACGCCTCTGCCCGTTATGTATGCAAACCTTCCGGGATCGAGTGTGTCGAGGCTTATGTTTATTCCGTCGACTCCCGCCGCCTTCAGTTCTTCGATGTGGTTTTCGAGAGTCTGTCCGTTTGTGGTGACCGTGACCTGCTCTATTCCGGGAAGGCCCTTGATGTCCCTGATCAGGCCGGTGCAGCCGAGTCTGGCAAAGGGTTCTCCTCCCGTGATCTTTATTCGGCTGATGCCGAGATCCGCAGACACTCTGCATATGCGCACTATCTGCTCATATGTGAGGATGCTGCTCATAGGCACCTTCTCGCAGCCTTCCGGCGGCATGCAGTACCTGCAGCGCAGATCGCACCTGTCAGTGACTGATACCCTCATGTATTCTATTGTCCTGCCGTATTTGTCAACCATCGCTGATAGTTTATCACTTCAGGCATTAATATTACATCCAAATCGAAAATCGCATATTCCATTTAGCGATAACATCGAAATACTGCATGCCCCGCTGGAAATGCAGCGTTCTGATCAGAATTTGAAATCTCCGCTCTTGCCCCCTGTCTTTTCGACAAGGCGTATATCCTTTATCTCCATGCGCTTGTCTATGGCCTTGCACATGTCGTATATGGTCAGGAGCGTGACAGATACTCCCGTCAGAGCTTCCATCTCGACTCCGGTCTTTCCGTCCGTGACGGCAGTGCAGACCGCGGTGATACTGCAGGCCTCTTCATCGGTCCTGAAGCTCACCTTCGCGTTTGTGAGGCTCAGCGGATGACACATCGGTATGAGATCCGACGTACGCTTGGTGCCCGCTATGCCCGCTACCTGGGCCACCGTGAATACATCGCCCTTCTTTATCTTTCTGCCGAGCACGGCATCCATGACCTCCCTGCTCACCTTTATAGTTCCCTGCGCCGTTGCTCTCCTTCTGGTAACATCCTTGTCCGAGACATCCACCATGCATGCATTGCCCTTTTCATCAAAATGCGTGAATTCACTCATGACCTTCCTCCGCTGTTTCCGTTATCCTTCTGCGGCACCGGCTGCCCTGGCATCTGCCCATGCCCGCTCCCGTCCGTCTTTTTACCGATTCGAAATCCCTTGCCCCCCTTCCGACCGCCTGCCGGACCTCGGCTTCAGTGACATCCATGCACGCGCAGACGATCTCTCCGTAAGCGGGATCTTCCGCTGTGAGCTTTGCCCTCTCTTCATATGTAAGGTCTCTCGCTCTTGTTATCGCCTTTCTGTGCGGGTCGAAGTCCGCATTATGCTTCGTCTTTCCGGCATGGGCCGCTGCCTTTCCGGCGACTGCCCTGCCGAGCTCGTCCGCGAACGTCAGCCCGGGAGTCTTGACGCCTATGAGACTGAAGAGCCCGTCGTCTTCCGTTATGCGTATGTCCTTTATGCTTCTGTCATCCCTTACATAACTCCCGCCTTGCTCCGTTACATAGAACTGGTCGGGCCTTAGCGAGCCGAAGGTCCTTATCTGCTTTGAAAGATCGAGCCCCGGTATGATCTCGCTGCAGAGCTCTTTCAGCTGATCGAGGCCCTCTTTTTCTGTTCTCATGTCATGAGCCGCCGTCTCATCTTCAGAGGCTTCCCTGACGGTCGGACCGACGAGCAGGTTGCCGTCGACCGTCGGCACGAGAGTAAGGCCCTTTCCTTCTTCTCCCTCATGCATGATGATATGGCTCACGATGGCTCCCGTCCCTTTGTCGAGCACTATATAGTCGGCTGCGGTCGGGAACAATCTCACCTCAGGCTTTTCGCACAATTCCCTGATCCTGTCTGATGAAAGGCCCGCTGAGTTGACGACAGCCTTTGCACGGTATGACTCATCATCCGTAACGACTGTGAAGCCTCCGTCTTCTCTTCGTATGTCTCTGACAGCGCTTCCGAACATGAACTTCGCGCCGTTTGCCCGTGCGTTCTCATACGCCGCTATGCACAGCTCCCAGGGATCCACGGTCCCCGTTGCTTCCGAATAGAGCGCCGAAGTGATGCCCTTTGCAAGAGCAGGCTCTGCTGCCTCAGCTTCGCTTCCGCTCATGAGCTTCAGTCCTTTGACACCGCCCCTGAGGCCGTCATCGTACTTTCTTTTTATGACAGCATCCGCCCGGGGCCCGTACGCGACCATCAGCGAGCCCGTCCTTCTGAAAGGCACTTCCAGCTCGCTGCAGAGTCTGTCGAAGTCTTCGCTGGCCTGGACGCAGAGCTTCTGCTTTTCAGAGCCAGGGCTGCTGTCGTACCCGCTGTATATGATGCCGGTATTGGCCTTTGAGATGCCGCGGCAGACATCGCTTTCCTTTTCGAGCACGATGACATCGATCTCACGGCGCATGAGATTCCTTGCAGTAAAGCATCCCAGCAGGCCTGCGCCTATTACGATGACATCGGTTTTTACCATTTTTTCTGCCCTTTCAGCATGACGGATCCGTCACATATCCTGCAAAGCGATATTACAATAGATAATATATCTCATTTGAAGACCCTCTTCAATCGTGATAGCATTGTGAAAACGATGACCCGGGAGGATGCATGAGCAGTATCGGAACGCGCACAACGGATATACTGGTGATCGGATGCGGCGCTGCCGGAATGGCGGCAGCAGCTGCAGCAGCTTCATGCGGAGCGAGGGTCATTCTCGCCGATGACAGAGACCGTCCGGGCGGCATACTGCCCCAGTGCGTGCACAGCGGCTTCGGGCTCGGCCGCTACGGAAATGAGATGACGGGACCTGAATACAGCGAAAAAGAGTTCAGTCGTTTTGAGAAGACTTCCGCCGTTTATCTGCCCGGCACCCGCGTACTTGAGATAAGACCGGACAGGACTGCTCTCGCTGCAGGATACGGAGAGATCACAGAAGTATCCTTCAGTGAATGCGTCATAGCAGCCGGCTGCACCGAAAAACCCCTGTGGTCGCTGCCGGTCCCGGGCACGAGACCCGAAGGCATATACACCGCGGGCGAAGCGCAGGAGCTGATCGAGCTCGGAGGCCGCGATGTAGGAAAGCGCATCTTTATTCTGGGAAGCGGAGATATCGGTCAGATAATGGCCAGGCGGTTCTGCCAGCTCGGCAAGACCGTAGCCGGCATGGCAGAGTCAGGAGATCACCTCGGCGGCATGAAGCGCAATCAGGAGGAATGCATAAAAGCCTTTGACATCCCCGTGATGCTGCATTCCACGGTCACGCGGATACACGGATACCCCTGCCTCGAAGGAGTGACTGTGCATCACTCCGATACCGGCAAAGATGAGTATGTCGAATGCGACACGCTGATCACGGCTCTCGGCCTTCTGCCCGACAGATCGCTTGCAGAGGGACTCGTGAAAGAAGACGGATATCCCGGCTGGCTGCACTTCTGCGGAAACGCGGACTACGTACACGAGATAGCAGACGGGGCTTCCGCTCAGGGAGAAAAGCTGGGACATGAACTCGCTCGGAAGCTGATGCACGGAAAAGAGGTATGAGATGGATGATATAAAGGAAAGACACAGCAGAAGTATGCTCGCTTTATCCGAAACGGACATGAAAAAGATCGCTGAAAGCAGGGTCCTTGTGGCCGGATGCGGAGGCCTGGGAGGAAACATCATCGAGCATCTTGCGAGAATGGGCACAGGAGCGCTGACTGTTGTCGACGGCGATGTGTTCGAAGAATCGAATCTCAACCGTCAGATACTGAGCACTGCCGGAAACATCGGTCAGAAGAAAGCTCTTGCTGCTGCCGAACGCGTAAGGGCTGTCGATCCGTCGATCGAGGTGACGCCTGTATGCGAATTCCTGACTGAAGAAAATGCGGCCGCTCTGATGGAAGGCGCTGATCTTGTTGTCGATGCGCTCGATAACGCGGCCTCAAGACTCGTTCTCGAGGATGCCGCCGCGGACGCAGGGCTGGCTATAGTGCACGGCGCGATCTGCGGATGGGACCTTCAGGTAATGCTCGTACCTCCGGGATCAGGTCTGCTGCACCAGCTGTATCCCGAAGACTATGCGCCTTCCTCGAAAGCATCGCTTGCGGTCACGCCCGCTGCCTGTGCAGCGATAGAAGCTGCAGCAGCGATCAGATACCTGTGCGGCCTGGATGTGCCTCTGGAGAAAAGCCTCCTGATAGGCTCTCTGGCGGACATGAGTTTCGATATCATTCGCTTTGCAGATTGAAATACTCTGTCATCGCCTGTCTGAAAGCGTTCCCCGTAAGTGAGAGGTGTTTTTCTCTTTTGAAGCAGGCCTTCATCCGCCTCGTGAATCTGTCATCGGTCAGATGCAGCAGTTTTATCCTGCTGTCGTTCCTGTACATCTCGGCGCTTCCCTCGGGCACGAAGCCGGATGCTATGCCGTTTGAGATCATCTGTCTGTGGAGGTCCCTTGAATCCACGAAATTCACCGATTTCATCCTGACATTCTGCGCGATGCAGACATGATACGGATATTCGTATTCAAGTCCGCGGTTGAGAAACACCATCGGCATTCCGTCCATCATCTTTACGGGAAGAGACACCCTCTCTGCCAGAGGGTTGTCCACCCTGACGGCAAAGAAGTGCTTCTCGATAAAAAAGTCCACGCCCTTGAACTTCCTGTACTTGAGTTCATCCGGATAGATTACAAGGTCGTATCTGTTTATGTCCGGAAGCCCGCCGCTTTCGGCGGCAGTGTCTACTGCATATTCGACTTCGGGATAAGAGACTTTGAACATCGACATGAATGTAAACAGATGCGGATCCGTACCTATGGCGCATATCCTGATAAGTTTGTCCTCACCGGTCGACATGTATCTGAGATCCTTTGTCACTGTCTCCGTCTCCTGAAGTATCCTGTCGCAGCTCTGCAGGAAGCGTTTGCCGGCATCATTAAGCACCAGCTTTTTGCCGTGTCTGTCAAAAAGCTTCGTTCCAAGCTCCTCCTCGAGAGTAAAGATATTCTTGGATATCGAGGACTGCGATGTGTGCATCAGTTCCGCAGCCTTTGAAACATTCTCCAGCTTGGCAACTGTCGCAAAATATCTCAGATTCTGTATGTTCATGCCCCTATTTTATTCCCCGCTTATTCCAAAAAGCAATATCGAACACATCTTCGGATATTATTTTAAGGAATATAAACAGATAAAATTGAGATGTAGATAATTGTCACTTTGAAAAGTGTTTTGCAAGGGAGGTGAAGGGCCTTTTCTGTGCCCGCGAAACTATGAAACAGTTAGTTATCAAGCCGGAAAAGTGCATCGGCTGCCGCACATGCGAACTTGCATGCTCATTCGGCCACTACGGCGAATTCAATCCGAAGTACGCCAATGTCCATGTGTTCGAATACGAAAAAGCCGCTGTAGCTATTCCAATGATGTGCCTTCAGTGTGAGGAGCCGTCCTGCATGAAGGTATGTCCTGTCAAAGCCATCACCCGCAATGAGAACAATGCAGTTGTCATCAACTACAGCAAGTGCATCGGCTGCAAGATGTGCGAAAACGCATGCCCTCTCGGCAACATCTCGTATCATCCGACGCTCAGGAAGGTGTTCAAGTGCGACCTCTGCGACGGCGACCCTAAGTGCGTAAAGTTCTGCCCGGGTCATGCTCTCGAATTCGTTGACACGGATACCATCCATGACAAGAGAGCTGCCGTAAGCGCTCAGTACAGAGATCTTATCGGAGAGGAGGCGTAATGATGAACAACGGTTATGTAGGAACAATTCTCCGCGTCAATCTTGAAAGCGGAAAAATCGTCAAAGAGCCTCTCAACGAGAAATACGCCCACGATTATGTAGGCGCAAGAGGTCTCGGAACAAAGTATTTCTGCGAGGAATGCGCACCTGACTGCGACGTGTTCGGGCCGGGCAACAACCTGATCTTCATGACAGGCCCTCTGACCGGGACTTTCGCTACATCCGGCGGACGCTACAACGTCATCTGCAGGTCGCCTCTTACAGGGACCATCGAAGCGTCGAACTCAGGCGGTCATTTCGGTCCTGAGCTCAAGTACGCAGGTTATGACGGCGTTATCTTCGAGGGCATCTCGAAGAAGCCTGTCTACCTTTACATCAACGACGATACCGTCGAACTCAGAGACGCATCGGCGATCTGGGGCAGCGATGTATTCGAAGCGACAGACGCGCTTTATGCAGAATGCGGCGAGAATTTCAGGATCGCAACGATCTCGAAGGCCGCTGAGGAAGGCGTGCTCTTCGCAGCCATCATGAACGACAAGAACCGCGCTGCCGGAAGAGGCGGCACCGGCGCAGTCATGGGCTCAAAAAAGGTCAAAGCGATCGCCGTCAAGGGCACAAAATCGGTCAGAGTAGCTCACCCTGACGCATTCTTCAATGTATGCGCAGATGCCAGAGCTACGCTTGCGGCTCACCCTGTAACAGGAGCGGGCCTCGGCCAGCTCGGAACGATGATACTCGTCAACATCGTAAACGGCGTCGGCGGACTTCCTGTAAACAACGGCCGTGACGGAGCGCTCTTCCCGCAGGCTGACGACATTTCAGGAGAGACTCTCGCCGCAAGACACCTGATCCGCAACAAGGGCTGCTTCGGCTGCTCGATAGGATGCGGCAGACTTGTCGATATCGCTGAGGGCGCGTTCAAGTCCAGAGGCGAGGGCCCTGAGTACGAAGCAGGCTGGTCGTTCGGTTCCGACTGCGGCGTCGATGATCTCGGCGCTGTATGCAAGGCCAACTTCCTCTGCAACCAGTACGGTCTCGACCCTATCACGATGGGCTGCACGATCGCCTGCGCGATGGAGCTCTTCGAAATGGGATGCATAAAGGAAGAAGAGATAGGATTCCCTCTGAGATTCGGAGACGCTGCGGCAATGGTCGAAGCTACCGAGATGACCTGCAGGGGCGAAGGCTTCGGAAAGGTGCTCGGACTCGGCTCATACAGAATGGCTGAGAAGTACGGTCACCCTGAGCTCTCGATGTCGGTAAAGAAGCAGGAGATGCCTGCTTACGACGGACGAGCAATCCAGGGGATCGGGCTCAACTATGCGACATCCAACAGAGGCGGCTGCCACGTAAGAGGATACATGATCTCGCCTGAGGTCCTCGGTATCCCTGTAGCCATGGATCCGCTCACCACAGAGGGCAAGCCTGCAATGCTCAAGGTCTTCCAGGATCTGACAGCGCTCTGCGACTCCTCGGGGATCTGCCTGTTCACCACGTTCGGACAGGGTCTGCCGGAGATAGCGGGCATGCTCAGAGAAGCGTGCGGCTGGGATGATGAAAGCGACGAGGACATCCTGCTCAAGGGCGAGCGCATATGGAACCTCGAGAAGAAGTTCAATATCGCAGCCGGCATCGAGAAGGACACTCTGCCTCCTCGCCTGCTGAGAGAGGAGCTGAAGAACGGGCCTGCCAAGGGCAAGGTCAGCGGTCTCGAGACCATGCTCGGCGAGTACTACGCTGTCCGCGGATGGACTGCCGACGGTATCCCTACTCCTGAAAAGGATGCGGAACTGGGTCTTGACTGATAAACTGTAAATACCGAACTTATAACCGGTCCGGAGGCGGTGTCAGCCGCTTCCGGATTTGGTGCATATTCAAGGAGGCGCTATATGACGGTAAAATTCTTTGCCTACTTCAGAGATCCGGCTTATGCCGGCTGCAAGGAGACTGAATGGCCGCAGAAGGCTGCTTCTGTCCTGGAGCTCTGCCGGCAGATAGCCGATGCATACGGCGATAAGTTCAGGCAGGAGCTTCTGACGCCTGAAGGAAACGGCATTTCCGAACGTTCCATCGTCATGGTCAACGGACGGCGCATAGAGTTTCTCGAAGGCACGGACACGCCTCTCAAAGATACCGATACCGTACTTGTATTCCCTGTCGTCGCAGGGGGTTAAACAGAAAGGCTGGTACGAAAAATTGCCTGTTGATAAAGATAAAATCATGGATATTCTGCAGAGCTATCCTGCCGACCGGCATTACAGTCTGGCGATAATGCAGGATCTGCAGCATGAATTCCAGTATATACCGAGAGAAGGACTGGAGGCGCTCGCCGAATACCTCGGTACTCCCCTCTCCTCTCTCTATTCCATGGCGACATTCTATAAGGCTCTGTCGCTCAAGCCTAAGGGCAAGCACATCATCAAGCTGTGCGACGGCACCGCGTGCCATATAAGAGGCTCGATGACCCTCGTCGAGGGCATCACGAGAGCTCTTGGCATAGCGGACGGCGAGACGACCGATGACGGTCTTTTCAGTCTCGAGCTCGTCAACTGCCTGGGTTCGTGCGCCCTGGCGCCTGTCATGGTCGTGGACGATACCTACTACGGCAAGATGACCATGGAAAAACTGCCTGAAGTATTGGAATCTTACAGGAAGGAGGGCTAGACGATGAAAACGATCCGGATCTGCTGCGGCACCGGCTGCCTCGCAAACGGCAGCGCAAAAGTAGCGGAAGAGTTCGAACGCCTTTCCGCAGGCGCAGACGGCATAAAGGTCGAATGCGACATCAAGCGTACAGGCTGCAACGGTTTCTGCGAAAACGGACCTCTCGTCACCATCCTTCCCGACGAGATCTCCTACTACCATGTCAGGGTGTCCGATGTAAAGGACATACTTGAAAAGACTGTCGGAAACGGAGAGCTTATAGAAAAGCTGCTTTACAAAAATGATAAGGGCGAATACGTAAAGAGCCAGGACGAGAACCCGTTCTACGCTCCTCAGATGAAGATCGCCCTGCGCAACATCGGAAAGATCTCTCCTGCACATATCGAAGACTATATCGCAGCGGGCGGATACGAAGGCCTCAAGAAAGCCCTCGGCATGACAGCGGAAGAGATCATGGACGAGATCGACGCATCGGGTCTGAGAGGACGCGGAGGCGCGGGCTTCCCTACAGGACGCAAGTGGCGTACCGCCCTGGGTTATGACAACTTCCCCAAGTATGTCGCGTGTAACGGCGACGAGGGAGACCCGGGCGCGTTCATGGACAGATCCATACTCGAAGGAGACCCTCACAGCGTCATCGAAGGTCTTGCGATCTGCGCTGTTGCGATCGGTTCCGAGCAGGGCTATCTGTATATCAGGGATGAATACAATCTGGCGGTAAAGAACGTCCGGAAGGCTCTTGCGGATGCTGAGGCCGCAGGCTTCATCGGAGACGATATATGCGGTACCGGCAGAAAGCTTCACCTTGAAGTCGTACGAGGAGGCGGCGCATTCGTATGCGGCGAGTCCACCGCCCTCATGCAGTCTGTCGAAGGCAAAGTCGGCGAGCCGCGGGCCAAGTACATCAGGTCCGTGCAGAGAGGTCTCTGGAACCAGCCTACGGTGCTGAACAATGTTGAGACGCTTGCCAACGTGCCGTATATCATCAGTCACGGCGGAGCGAAGTTCGCTTCGGTGGGAACAGAAAAGAGCAAGGGCACCAAGGTTTTCGCCCTGGTAGGCAAGGTAAAGAGAACAGGTCTTGTCGAAGTGCCTATGGGCACAACACTGCGCGAGCTCATATTCGACATCGGAGGCGGCATCAAGGGCGACAGACCGTTCAAAGCTGTCCAGACCGGCGGACCTTCCGGCGGATGCATCCCTGAGAGCATGCTCGACCTTCCGGTCGACTTCGATACCCTCAAGGAATACGGCGCAATGATGGGCTCAGGCGGCATGATAGTCATGGACGACCGGAGCTGCATGGTGGATGTGGCCAGATATTATGTCAACTTCCTCTGCGGCGAGTCGTGCGGCAAGTGCACGCCGTGCCGCGAGGGTCTCAAGCAGATGCTCGGGATACTGACAGACATCTGCGAGGGACGCGGAAGGATGGAGGATCTCGACCTTCTCGAAGCTCTCGGCGAGACCATGATAGACTGCTCGCTCTGCGCTCTGGGGAAGTCGGCTCCGAACCCGGTGCTGACGACCCTGAAGTACTTCAGGGACGAGTACGAGGCACATATAAAAGAACACAGATGTCCTGCGGGAGTCTGCAAGGAGCTCACCACATTCAGGATAGATCCCGAAACATGCCGCGGATGTACGGCATGCGCAAGGGCCTGCCCTGCAGGCGCCATCAGCGGGGAGCTCAAGACTCCTCACAGCATAGACAGCTCAAAGTGCATATCCTGCGGCAGCTGCCGCGAGACATGCCGCTTCGGAGCAGTGCTTACAGAAGGGAGGCAGGAAAGATGATCATTAAAATCGACGGCAAAGAATGCAGCTGCGAAAAAGGCGAATTCCTGCTCAACATAGCCCGCCGCAACGGGATCACCATCCCGACCCTCTGTCAGCACGATTCCGTCGAGGAAGGCATGGGAGCATGCAGGCTTTGCATAGTGGAGATCACCGACCGCGGACGCAAAAGCGTAGTCGTTTCGTGCGTATACCCTGTCAACAGCGAGATCGAGGTCGAGACCAACAGCGAGAAGATACAGCGCGAGCGCGCCATGATACTCTCGCTTCTTTCAAAGCGCGCTCCGGAGAGCCCTGAGATCGCGAGGATGTGCAGATACTACAAGGCGCCTGACATAGACCGGTTCCTCAAGGTGGACGGAGAGAAGTGCGTTATGTGCGGACTCTGCGCAAAGGTCTGCGGCTCGCTCTCTGTGGGAGCGATCTCTACGGTCAGCAGAGGAATAACAAAGGCCATATCGACGCCTTACGGTGATCCGAGCAGCGTCTGCATAGGATGCGGAGCATGCGCCAAGGTATGCCCTACAAACGCTATAGAGATGAATGAAGACTTCAACACGCGTACTATATGGGGGAAGACATTCGATCTTGTCCATTGTGAACGCTGCGGCGAAGTCATCGGAACTCCCGAGCAGATCGCGGAAGCTGCAAAGAGGAGCGGCAACGAGCCTGAATGCCTCTGCGACAACTGCAGAAAAGAACGGATGGCGAGAGTCATGGCCGGCACATACGGCTTCGAAGTCGTCTGATGATCCGGACAAATATCACTCATCAGAACAGCCCGGCACACTTCCAGATGTTCCGGGCTGTTATAATGCTTTGCTTACCATTCAGCAGTCAGGCTTTTTCAAGTTTATCCTTTATGGATCTTAACGCCGGAATGTCCGCAGAGAGAGGCTCTCCTTTCAGGCCCGCCTCCATGATGCCGGCGTCGGGACGTATCGCCGCTATGACAGCTTCCTTGTCACGTATCGTCTCTCTTATAAGTTTTTCCTGAGCCTCATCCGCTTTGTTGATGACGATGTATACCGGCTTGCCGAATGCCCGGCACATGTCGCACACCTTCTCAGACAGATGTATGGACTCGTATGAAGGATCGACCACCATTATGATGGCATCGGCAAACTCGTCCACGCCCCTTCCGAAGTGCTCAACGCCTGCCTCCGTATCGACTATGACGATGTCGTTATCGCCTGTCTCGAGGTTGTTCAGGAATTCCTTCGCAAGAAAGCCTATGCCGCATGCACAGCCCTCGCCCGCTTCGGATATCTTTCCGACGGCGATAAGCCTGATCCCGTCTTTCCGGCTCGTATATTCCGGAGGGACATCCTCAGGAGTCCACTTCTTCTCAAAGACTCTGCCCTTGCTGTCGAACTCCCTGTACGCCCCTTTCTTTCCTCCGAAATAATGAGTGAGATCTTCAGGCAGCTCAAGGCCGAGCTGCCTGTGAAGACCGTAATTCGACTCATCGCAGTCAACTACCAGCACATTCCTTCCGTCTGCCGCATACGCCCCGGCAAGAAGGGCCGCAAGGGTGCTCTTTCCGCAGCCGCCCTTCCCGCACAGTAAAATTTTCATCGCCTAACCTCCTGCAGTCATGAACTTCAGGCAGAATCTCCTGTAAAGTTCATCAGCTCCGTCTCCGGTGATGATGATCCTCGTCTGCGGCACGCTCACCGGTCCGATGCTTCTGACCGGCATCGGCATGACCGTAACATCGCATTTATGACCGCTGCGGGACTCATCAAAGAACGCTTTTACCCGTTCTGTCTCTACCGCCCAGACTTCATCATACTTTTTGTGTCCCATTGCCCTATCCTCCGGAGACAGGCGAAAAGAAACCTACTACGTCTCCGTCATCAAGCACCCTTCCGAGCTTCGCCCGTTCGCCGTTCACGCTCACAAGCAGCATCTTTGCCCTTACAGGGCTGCATTTTATGAGTTTCAGCACATCGCCGACCGTACTGCCTTCCGGCATTTCGGCCCAGGATCTGGCGTCAAGGGCGCTTCTGTCGCAGCCGCGCGGCGGGAATATCTTCACTCTCACTTTCGTCCTCTTCCCCTTTACCAGCTCTTATCATCATCGAAATCCACAAGCGAGGCATCGAGCGGCTCTTCCTTCATCACAGTCAGCATGAAGACGTTCACATCGTTTCTCATCTCGCGTCTTGTTATCGATGTAGGGTCCATGAGATCCTGCCTCACCCGGCACATCGGTATGCCGCGATGCATGGCGCCCTCCTCGAACAGTCCGTTGATCGCACCGACTCCCTTGCAGGATATCTGGTCGAACATGATTATCATGTCAGCATTGTATTCTTCGTATTTCTCCCAGAGATCGTCCAGCATGACCTCGCTGCCGCCCTTGGTATGGGCCCGCATGGTGGATGTCTGGTACATGCCGGCTATGCCGAGCAGCATGCTCTCGCGGCTCGATGTATCTATGAGATCCGTTCCGTGTATATCTATCATCTCGCAGACTGAGTCAATGCCCCAGCAGTCGAGCAGCCAGTTGTTGAAGTTGGCGTAGTTATTTGCCGGAGTGTTCCATATTATAGCTCTGTGACGTATGGTCTTGGGGCACTTCCCCTTCGCGACCTGTCTGCGCAGTATCCTGTTCACCTTAAGGTCGTTTCTGAGAGCTGCCGGTTCTCCGCAGACCGCCTGATGCTCGAATATCCTGTACAGCCATGCTGACGAGCCTGTGTGAGGCGGTATATCCGTTTTGTTCATGTCCCACTTCTCGAACTTGGCTTCGTTCTGAGCGTTCCAGATTCTGCAGGCTTCCGTCAGGGCATCCCAGTCGTAGTTCCGGCCGGTGTGCTTCTCCATGAAGGATATGGCTTCCTTTATCTCTTCCACAGCATAGTCCTGCACCTCGTCTTCCTTCCAGCGCAGAGGCACGTTCAGAGGCACCGAAGGCAGCCCTATGCGCCTTTCCTGTATCATGGTCGTCATTATGCTGCCGTCACAGGGCATGTTCGATGTGACCATGCAGCAGCCGATCTTAGGGAAATCGTCTTCTATGGCAAGGCCCGCCTCGAACGAAGGCAGCGGGCACACGTCAGCCGGCAGACCGTACAGCTCGGACTGCTCTATGTAGTGCACCGGACTGTGCTGGTGTATCAGGGACGGCAGATACATCGGATATTCCTGGAAGAGTATGGTACTGCAGCCGGGAAAACCCTTGCCGAGTATCGCCGGCAGAAGCTCGTCGAAGCATATGATCTTTTTGTTCAGTTCCCTTGCTTTTTTGCTGCCCGGATGAAGATTCATGTCGGCCGAGAATATGGTCGTAAGGGTCTTCGTCACATCGCTCGCAAGATAGTTCAGATTGCTCCGCGCAGCTCTGAGTCCGGCTCCCCTCTGACCCATGCATATGCGGTCGAAAAAGGCCGCGACAGTTATGTATGAGAACATCCAGCGGTATCTCATCACAGCCTTCACATTCTGCACCGGATGTGAGGCAGCCCATTTTATGAGTATTCCCCAGAGGCGGCACCACTGGCTGTAGTCGTAGACGGTGTCGCTAATGCCGCGCCACTCCCTGTGCTTAAGGATGCCGGTGTCCTTTCTGAGAAGATCCGCTTTGCCCTTTTTCACAGCTCTCCACCGCCCTTCTTTATCTTCTTGTATTCAAGGCTCTCTACAAATGCCTGGATCCTGGTAGCAAGCTGTCCCGAGCCTCTGACCACATATTCGCGGTCTATGCCGAGTGTCGGAAGCCCGTACTCCTCTGACAGCACCTGAGTGTTCAGAGTGCGCTCGTATCCCCAGAAGTCGCAGAATTTGGCCTGCTCTATAACCACCCCGTCGGCATGGTACTCTTCGGCCAGTCTTTTCACGGTCTCGCGTCTGTCTCTTATCTTCTCCTGCGACATGAAGCGCGGGCACTGATTCGTCTCAAGATAGAACCGGCATACCTGATCGAGAGCGGGCTCATCTTCTGTAAGATGTATCTGCTGCCTTCCCGGGAAGGATCCGAAGCAGTAGCGGTCGGCCGCCGCATAGCAGCGCGCGTTCTCAAGTATCTCCGAAAAACCGTAGTCGTCGAGTTCACTTCCGACCACAACGATGCGTGCTCTCCATCGCCCCGGCGGATCAGGCTTACGCTCTCTGAGATCCTCAAGGCTCTCTCTGAGATACGGCAGTATCTTAGCGGTCGGGCAGGCGTAGCTCACAAGTGATAGTATATGGAACTCCCTCGGTGTGATACCCGGAACCTCCGGTTTTCTCATCTCCGTTATCTCTTCGAAAACGGCACACATCTCGTTGTGTTCTCTGACCGCAGCACGTATGGACTCATCGGATATGTCGATGCCGTACTTTTCGGACATCGGCTTCAATATGTGGTCCCTTATCTGGTCGGTATACAGCTTTATACCGTGCGGGCTTATCTTCAGAGGAGCGTCTATGATGCCCCATCCGAAGTCCGGATTACTGATGAGACCGAGTTCTCTTATGTTTTCGACCACCCGCACCATCTGCTGGCAGGTGTCCGAGCTCGCGTAAAAATCGAGGAAGTTCATGCCTCCCTCAAAAGCTCTCTCAAAGAGTGCTCTCGTATAGCCACAGATGAAGCTCGACATGTAGTACTGGCTTATGTCGAGGGAACCGGTATTCGGAGCCCTCAGCCTGACTGAAAAAGCCTTCCCGCAGTTAAGGAGCACTTCAGGCAGATAATAGCAGGTATAGCCTGCCGCTATGCCGCCTTCCTCCTTCTCCTTCAGCACCAGTTCGTTCGCGGTCTGTTCGAGCAGTTCCTCATAATAATGGATGTGCTTAAGATCTCTCATGATTCTCTACCCTTTTTCCTTTAAAAGTTTATCTATTCCGTCTCATATACAGCCTGCATGTTGATGCAGTCCATCGGGCAGCTTTTTGCGCATAAGGCGCAGCCTGTGCACCTTTCGTTCACCAGTTCGGGAAAGAGATTGCGGTATCTGCCGCTCTTGCCCGGCTTTGTCAGATCGATCGCTCCGGCCGGACATGCCTGAACGCAGATGCTGCAGCTCACGCAGTTCTCATAATGAAAGCTCGGTATCTTCTTTGCATTCGCCATCTTACATCTCCATAAGTCTGTTTATCCCCAGTTTTTCTATGGTCTCAGGAAGCGGGTGTCCGGTCTTTTCGTCCCAGCCGAAGGCCTTCCAGTGCATCGCGACCTGCTCGTCGTTTTTCAGAGTGACCCCTTTCAGCGGACCGGTCTTAAGGGGCGGTTCCCCCTGCATGCGCTTCGGAAGCTTTACATCAGCCGGCTCATATCCGTGCTTTACATTGAACATCTGCCGGATCGTCTGTATGCGCTCTCCTATCTCCATGTAATGATCGCCGTCGTAGTCCCATCCGGCAGCCGCGTTGATATACTCTATCGCTTTATACATGTGGACGCCCATCATCTCGGCGTAATAACAGCCCCCGATACCGTCGAACAGCATCGAGTAGCAGGCGTTCGCTTTGGATATGAGAGCCAGAGTTTCAGTCGCTTCGAGATCATCCGCCTTTGGATGAAGAGAAGCAGGAGGAGCCCAGCTGCATATGTCGCAGAGCGACATGGCGTTGTACTGGACGCCCATGCCTATGGTATGCTTGCCCGGCGCAGGTTCTGCCACCATGTGTATGCCGAGCTGCGGGTCGTTTCTGGTATCATGCATGCCCGGCTCCTGTCCGCCAACATGCATGGCGTATTCTTTGCCGCCGTACTTTTCTGAAGCGCGTTTCACACCGTCGGCAAGATCGTTTCCGAAGCCTTCGCGGGCGATCATCTTCCGGATCAGTTCGATCTCGGCCTCAAAGCTGCCCCACTTCAGTTCGAGACCGTCGGTCTGCTCCTTTGTGAGTATTCCGTTCTCATAGCACTCTATGGCCCAGGCGACGGTATTGCCGGCGGATATGGAGTCCATGCCGGCACGGTTCAGCAGCTCGTTCATGTACAGCACTGAATCCATGTCGCGGTTGACGCAGAGAGGCCCGAAGGCCTGCAGAGTTTCGTACTCAGGTTTATGTGTCTCGTAGTATTCGCTGTATTTCACTCCAGAGATATCCAGCCTGCCGCCGCATCCCAGAGGACACGAGTAGCAGTGATACTTCGCTTCTTCGATCCTGTTTATCTTCTCCGGGTTATAGTCCAGCGCAAGGCGCAGGCCTTTTACTTCAGCCGGACCGGCGCCCCAGTTTTTGAGAGGCCCGTCGCCGCTGGTTATGGCAAGAGGAGTATTCGAAGGCGTGCCCCATTCGCGGAAAAGGTATGCAGTCATGGATCCGTCAAGAGGAAGAACATACGGGCTGCTGCCCATGCCTATCCCCATCAGACCGATGCCGCCTCCCAGTCCTTTAGGGATCCACATCTTATTGATCTTGCTGCCGAGCTGTTTCGACAGAGCCTTTACTGCAGCGGGGTCCGCGCACGGCATGGCTCTGCTGCCCGCGAGGACGACAGCCTTGAGCTTCTTGCTGCCCATCACGGCTCCGACACCGCTTCTTCCGGCTATCCTGCCGCCTTCATTGCATATGCCCGAGATCAGAGACAGGTTCTCGCCTGCCTGACCGATCACGGCTATGCGAGGCTTCTTTCCTCCGCTGTTTTCGGCAAGGAGCCTGTTCTCTGCCTCGACGGCATCAAGGCCCCAGTATTCGGAAGCGTCCCTTATCTCGGCTCCCTTGTTGCCGCAGTACAGATAGACCGGCTTTTCGGATACGCCGCTTATGAATATGGCGTCATAGCCGCACTGCTTTATGGCAGGCGAAAAGACTCCGCCGCAGTTGGCGTCGCCCCAGCCTCCCGTAAGAGGGCTTTTGCATACGACAGTGAACCTGCCCGTCATGAAAGCTCCCGTACCGGTAAGCGCTCCCGAGCAGAAGCCCAGGATGTTGTCAGGTCCCAGGGGATCCGCTCCTGCGGGTATGTTTTTGTACAGATACCATGCTCCGAGGCCCTTGCCTGAAAGCACGGCCTCGTAGACTTCATCAGGTATGTTCTCGACTGCGGTCGTTCCTGCGGACAGATCGACCTTAAGGATTTTCCCAGTGCAGGATCTCATCTGACTCCTCTCCTATTCCGGATCGCAGTATTCGCCGTATTCGCAGCCTATGCCCTCGGCGTATACTTCATCGATCAGTTTTTCACTTCGCCCAAAGAGCGAGCGTTTATAAAGTTTGAGAGTACCCGTGCCTGTGCCGCCGTTCCACAGTCTGTTGTGCTTCTTGTAGCCTGTAGGAGCCTCGTACTTGATGTTGAGCATCTCCTTCTTGGCGCATCTTATCTGTGTGTCAAGCCTGGCGTTCTTTGTTGTCTGCAGCACATGCCAGTGGATCTCGTCATCGGTCTCCCAGCAGTCGAACTTCGTGCGCGACAGAGTCCAGAACTTCGAGAAGTTGAATTCATAGTCCTTCCCCTCATAGTAGAACTCTCCCAGGAGCTTCCTGTTGAGCGCTATTCCGAACACCTTAGGTCTGCCGCCGCCGATGTTGAACACGCTGTTCTCCAGCTTTCTGCCGCTGATCATGCTCTTGAGGTTGTTGGAAGAGAGCCATACCCAAGGGCTCGTGAAATCGCCGCCCCAGTTCTTGTCGGAGTAGCCGTTGCATGTTTCAGGCCTGAGGATGTACTTTACGCCGTTGAGGGTGATCTCGCCGGTGAACGCCGATTTCATGCCCTCAGCGTGCCAGAACATCTCGAAGGCGTTGATCGCCCTGAAGAACTTGCTGGCGCCGTATCCGACGTGGAAGGCGATCTCCTTGCGGATGTCGAACTTCCAGCTTATCTCGCCGGCGTCGCTCATCCACTCAGGATGTGCCTCGGCCTCTTCAGGCGTGACCTTTATATGGCCTTCGGTGTGCACCTCGCTGCACCTGCAGTCGTCCGCAGCGATGCTGTATGGAGCAGTGGCGTGTATGTCCACATCTTTAAGCGAGAAGAATCTATGCAGCTGTCCGTGGTCCTCTCCCCAGAAGCCCGCGTTGACCATAAGATACGAAGGCCTTCTGCCTGCAGCCTGTGCCTCCGGGTCGTTCCATACGATCACTGGCTCGTCCTCCGCGAGCGCCGGGTTGCACGTAAAAAATTCGATGTAGAACGCTTTCTTTTCGCCGGTCTCGGCGTTCTCTGCAGTCATCGAATGCCACCACCAATCATAGCCCTTTCTTGAGAGCGGGCCGTAAAGCATCCAACGGTCTCTGGTAATGTCATGAATATTAGCCATTTCATTTTCCTTTCTACAGTTTGTCTGCCAGTTTGTTCTCGAGTTCTGCTTTCTTTTTCAGGAATCTTTTCAGTCTGTTCTTTTCCATGCCCCAGTAGAAGCTCTTTATCTGAGGCACTACTGTCATGAGAGCTTTTGAAGGTTTCCAGATGCGGCACGGATAGATGTGCTCCTTTGCCTTTTCGATGCCGTCTATCATGCGGTCAGCCACGAGCTCGGCCTTCTGCACCGGGAACGGCCTGCCTACATCGATGCCGTTTCCTCCGACATTGAAGAAGTTGGTGGCTGTGGATACCGGATATACGGCTGTCAGCCTGAGATTCTTCGGAGCCTCGAGCCTTATGGCTTCCTGGAAGCCCTTCATCGCGAACTTTGTCGATGTGTAAAGAGCGTAGCCCGGTATGGCCATCTCGCCCATCGCAGAGATCGTCCATGCCAGGTGGCCCTCCCTTCCCTTCAGGTGCTCAAGATACTTGGTGTATGTGTATATAGGCGATATCGTATTGAGGCTGAATATGTTCTGGATGCGGTCCCAGTCGACGTAGTCGAACTTCTCGTAATACGGAGCCCCGGCGTTCGCGATCACGATATCTATCTTACCGAACATCGACTCAGCCTTTTCGAAGAGCGCGTCAACGCCCTCCTTTGTGCTCACATCGCTGTTGAAAAGCGTGACATTGTCTCCGTAGCCCGTGAGTTTTTCGATGGTGCGGCTCGTTGCCAGCACTTTGTTATTCTTCGCAGGATCGGCCAGCCTGTCGAGTACTTCCTTTCCGATGCCGCTCGACGCACCGGTGATCACGACGCTTTTGCCCCTGATCTCATTCAGTTCCTTTTTCAGTACCAGTTCCGTTATCCTGTTTATTCCGCCCATTGCCGAAGCCTCCTTCACCTTTACAGTTTTCGAATCGTCAGCTTTGACTCCGGTCTCATTATTCCCCTTTCCTATGTTCATCACCGTATCGTACGCGCTGTGACATGCGTGCGCGATAGTGCCGCTCTTCTCGGCGTCGCCTGTGCAGTAAACGTTCTCAAAGCCGAGTTCTTTGAGTTTGTCGGCTAGCGCCGTGTTCGGTCTCACGCCCATGGCGAGTACAACGTAATCTGCTTTGAGTTTCTGCTGCTCTCCGGTAGCCTTGTCCTCGACGATGACGCCGCCATCCTCTATCGAGCATAGCTTCGTGCCCGTCATGAATTTCGTTCCGTAAGGCTTTATCCTCTCCATCTCATCGTCGATCAGCTGGAACCACGCTCCCGGTGCGATGTCGTCTGCCATCTCGACCACCGTGACCTCGTTGCCCTGCTCGTTCAGGATTTCCGTGGTCTCAAGGCCGGTCATGCCCGATCCTATGACTATTACCCTGCTGTCTTTTATTGCCGCATTTCCCAGCAGCAGATCAGGCGCCGCTATGACGTCGTCCCTGTCAGTACCCGGTATCGAGTGCGGCCTCAGCGGTATGCCGCCCGTAGCGCAGATCACTGCGTACGGTCCTTTTTTAATTATCTGCTCTGCCGTCAGTTCCTTTCCGAGATGGACTTTTACGCCCTCTTTCTTCGCCGCGTTAAGAAGGTCTTCTATAGCCCAGTACAGGCGCTCCTTGTGACTGCCGGATGATGCCGCGATCACCTGTCCGCCGGCCTTCTCCGCCTTTTCGTAAAGCTCGACATCAAAGTCCCTCATAGCCATGGTCTTCGAAGCGGTGAGCCCCGAAGGGCCCGCGCCTATGACGATGACCTTGCGGCCTCTTCCGTCCTTTGGCATGTCGTAGTAGAAGCGCTCATTCGCTATGCTCATGTTGAGAGCGCATTCGCCGGGCTTTCCTTCGCCCGCGTTGGTCATGAACGATCTGATGCAGTTGAGGCAGCCTATGCACCTCTGTATGTCTTCCGGATGTCCGGACTGCGCCTTCTCTGGCCAGTGAGGATCGCAGATGAAGGCTCTGGCTGACGCCACGAAGTCCTGATATCCCTCCTGGAGCTGCTTTTCGGCCTGCTCGGGAGTACGCATCACGTTGGCCGCGATGACAGGGATGTCCACTGTTTCCTTGATCGCTTTGGCCAGATATTTTCTCCATCCCGGCTCATAAGTCGTTGGCTCAAGCCAGCAGTTGTATACGTCATAGCAGGCACTCGATACGTTGATGGCATCGACTCCGAGCTGCTCGAGGCGTTTTGCAATCCTCTTGCCAGTCTCGAGGTCATAGCCCGTGCCCGGCTTTCCTATCCTGTCGTACATCTCATCGACCGTGAGCCTTACGATCAGAGGATAGTCCTTTCCGCAGCGCTGCTTGATGCCCGTGACTATCTCTTCGAGGAACCTCATGCGGTTCTCGAAGCTGCCGCCGTATTCGTCGGTCCTGTGGTTGGTGTACGGCGAGAGGAACTGCTGTATCAGGTAGCCGTGGGCTCCATGTAACTCTACTGCGTCTACCTCCGCTTTTTTACACCTTTCGGCCGCGTCTATGAAATCCTGGATAAGCTTCTTGACTTCCCTGTTGCTCATAGCGTGCATGCGCGCAGCTCCGTGAGGAGCACACGGCACCTTTGAAGGCGCCTGCACCGAGAAGCATATGCCCTTCTCTTCCATGCCGAGAAGCACCGGGGTGCATTTATACATCAGATCCATGAACTTCGGCACGCGCTCTGCGACAGGTATGACCGCAGGCAGAGAGTTGATCGAGCTTGCAAGTCCCTGGCGCCCGGCGTGATGAAGCTGTATCGCCAGCTTCGCTCCGTGACTGTGGAGCTTTTCGACCATCTCACGCATCGGCTCTATGTGATAGTCGTGGCTCATGGCCAGCTGGGTGTATGTGGCGGCTCCGGCCATGTCGTTCACCCTGCATATGCCCGGTATGATCAGGCCGACTCCCCCTTTGGCTCTTTCTTCATAATAATCAGAAAGCCGCGGAGTCACCTTGCCGCTTGGCTCGCCAAGGCTGAATTCCGCGGCAGTCATAACTATCCTGTTTTTGACTGTCATCGTGCCGATTTTCATAGGTGAAAACAGCATATCGTACATAATGTTCCTCCTTATGAAAAAGCATCGTCGTACTAATACTGTTTACATTTTAGCAGAAAGCAGGTGCTGATGAGAATGGAATTTTTGCGCAAAAAAACAAGCGGGAGACACTCCGCTTGCATGCGCATTTAACTTATGCGCGGTGTGGGGACGGGTGAGATTACTTCGCGTCAAGCGCGTTCAGTTTTCTCTCGAATCTGCCTATCTTACGGGAGACAGTGTTCTTGTGGAATGTGCCCTTTGCAGCAGCCTGCATGAGCTTCTTCTCAGCGTGTCTGAAAGCCTCTTCGGCCTTAGCCTTGTCACCGGACTCTACCGCAGCGAGGAATGCCTTCTCAGCTTCCTTGATGTGGTTCTTGACTCTGGTGTTTCTTGCTGTCTTCTTGTCGATTACGCGGATTCTTTTCTTTGCGGATTTAATGTTTGCCATTAGTTATTTACCCCACTTTCATTAAATAATGCATTAATTCGCAAGCGCTATTATATGATACCGTCTCAAATAAAACAAGGGATTTATGCATGTTTTTTGCACAAATCCCCGGTGTGTTCTGCATGCAGTCAGAACTCGATATCCAGTTCTATCGGGCAGTGGTCGCTGCCGTATATGTCGGTCAGTATCGCTGCGTCCTTCACCTTGTCTCTCAGCCTGTCCGATATGATGAAATAGTCTATCCTCCACCCGGCGTTCCTTTCTCTGGCCTTCATCCTGTACGACCACCACGAGTAAGTTACCGTCTCCGGATAAAGGTATCTGAAACTGTCGGTAAAGCCCGCTCCCAGAAGCTCTGTCATCTTGCCGCGCTCCTCGTCCGAAAAGCCCGCGTTGCCCCTGTTGGGACCCGGATTCTTGAGGTCGATCTCGTTGTGAGCGACATTGAGATCCCCGCAGTATATCACAGGCTTTTTCTTATCCAGAGCGGACATGTAGGATCTCATCGCGTCCTCGAACTCGCAGCGGTAATCTATCCTCTTGAGACCGTCCTGAGCGTTCGGCACATAGCAGCAGATGAGATAGAACTCCGGGTATTCGAGGGTTATGACCCTTCCCTCGTCATCATGTTCCCCTTCGATGCCGTACGCGGCCGAGAGAGGCTCGCCCATAGTCTTCTTTACGAATACGGCCGTTCCTGAATAGCCTTTCTTTTCGGCGAAATTATAGTACTCATAGTAATCATCGGGATGGAAGTTCGCCTGTCCCTCCTGCATCTTCGTCTCCTGAAGGCAGAAGAAGTCTGCGTCCAGGTCTCTGAAGATGTCTTCGAACCCCTTTCCAAGTACGGCCCGGAAGCCGTTCACGTTCCAGCTTATGAATTTCATGGATCACCCCTGTCTATTCTACTATAGTGAACGGGACCGCTATCCAGTCCCTGTAACTGTCGATGCCGCGTATTATCGCGTAGCCTGTGCCCACAGTTTCATTCCGCACGAAGGAGATCTCGTAGTGAGTGCCCTCCCTGAGCTTTTTGCCCTCGCAGCTTACCTGCACCTTAGGATTTGCCCTGTGGGCGCTCAGCCTGTAGCTGTCCCTGTTGAACTTCACCTTGCATTCTCCCATGGAAACAGCGTCCTTCTTTCCCTTTGCATAGGTCGGATATACCTTGTCCGGATCGATATACCAGATGTCGTGGTCCACGTTTCCGTCGATGCCGTCGATCTTCGCGTCTTCAGCGCACTGCCAGAACATGTAATTGCCCTCGAGATCGCAATGACCGCCGTACTGTGCGGCCCATATGAATTCCATGTCATCGAGTATGGTCGAATCCATGTAATTGGTGAGCATGTCGTAATTCCCGTAAACACAGGCCTCATATCCCGCAGCTTCAACGGTCTCGCAGAACGCGACGACTATGTCATGGTAATTCGAAGCTGCCGGCATCTCGCCCGCCTCGACCTTCTGCTGAAGCCTGCCGCCGTCCAGCAGCTCGTAATCTATCGCAAGAGGCAGGTCTATGTCGTAAGGTCTGACAAGATCGAGCAGGTAATTGGCTTCTTCAACAGCCTCCTCCTGACTGAGAGCCTGGGAGAAGAAGTACGCGCCCGTCATTACGCCTGCCTTCTTCGCCGCCTTTATATTGTCCTCGAAGTCTTCGTCTTCCATGAGCTCGCCTGACTCGCCTTTCCTGAAGCCCGCCCGTATGAACACGAAGTCGGCCTCGCTCGACTTCACTTTCTTCCAGTTTATATCCTCCTGGTATTCCGAGACATCGATGCCGTGCACCTTGATGAAGTCCTCATAGCGCTCCGCGTGAGTCAGGCCCTCGTCACTGAGGTGGACTTTTGATGTGCTGCTGACATACGAAATGATCCTGAACGCCAGCGCAATGAGGCAAACGACAAGGACCGCGATCACTATGAGCCTCAGCTTTACGACCGCCGCCTTATCTTTCTTTACGTTCTTCACACGCCCGGCCTCTGCCTGCCTGTTTTTTGCCTCCGCCGCCTTTTGTCTGGCTTTCGCCCTTCTTCTTTCGATATCTTCGTCTCTGCTGGTTCTCGACATTGCCTGTTAATGATCCTCTATGTGCATGTACGGCATGAGCTCTTTTTCAAGCTCGACTCTGTGGTGCTTCGTATATATGCCCGGAAGTCCTCCTGTGTGCATGAATATCACATGCGAGCCCTTCGGTATCGCTCCTTTTTTCGCTCCGTCCACTATGGCCTCGAAGGTCTTGCCCGTATAGCACGGATCGATTATGATCGCTTCCTTCCTCGCCAGATAGTACAGGACATCCCGCACCTCTTCGACGGCATTGTTGTACGCTCCGTGTATGTACGCGGTAGTAAAGATGAAGTCATCACGCGTGATCCCGAAATCCCTGCCGTAGAACTTATTGATCTTTTCGCAGTATCCTTCAAGAGCCTTCAGGAGTTCTTCGTCCTCGCGTCCGGCTTCTCCGTACGGAAGAACGTTCACTCCAACGAGTCTGAGCTTCGAGCCGCATTCCTTCAGTCCGATCAGAAGTCCGACATATGTGGCCATGCTGCCGATCGTGACATATATGACCGCCTCCGGGATGCCGGCCTCCCTCGCCTGTTTGTCGAGTTCCATCGCGCACTCCGCATAGCCCAGTATCCCGAGCTCGTTCGAGCCGCCCATAGGAACATAGTATACCTTCTCGCCTTCCGCGGTATATTTGTCGATCACCTTCTGCCTGCCGCTTTCCATGTCCTTTACGAAGTGGACGTCGCAGCCGAGCATTCCGTCGAGCAGCAGATTGGCGCTGATCTCTCCCGGATATTCGTCAGCTGTTATGATGGCCGATCTGAGTCCGTATTTCGAAGCGACGGCAGCGGTCAGTCTCCCGTGATTCGTCTGGGCTCCTCCCTCGGTGATGAGCATGGTGGCGCCCTGATCGAGGGCATCCTTCAGGAAGTACTCGAGTTTCCTCAGCTTGTTGCCTCCCGTCGCCAGATTCGTAAGGTCATCCCTTTTGCACCATACATCTATGCCGAGATCCTTCGAAACATTCTCAAGATGCTCGAGAGGCGTAGGCAGGTGCAGTATCTCTATCTTTTCGTGTCCAAACAGCATAGATCGTCCTCCATAATAAAAGCAGCGGTCTGTGTATCACGGCAGCGCCGCATGAATCATCAGCAATCATTATAACACATTGCAGGGGAAAAACCGGAAGTCCTGATGAACTTCCGGTCCTGCATTCAGTCTTCTATCTTCTTCTGCGGTCTTTTCCGCTTATCCTGTAGTATCTCGACTTCTCCTCGTACATGGCCTTGTCGCAGGTGTAATAACTTATCACTGCAATAAAACCTCCTGTTGTATTTTCTTCCGATATCTCATACAAATATGAGACCGGAACGGAGACTGCCATTGTAACATATTCCCTTTCCGGTCTGCGTGTGTTTTTATGTAGTTTAAGCTGGGTTTTTACGCGGCTTTGCCGGCCGCGTCGAGTATGCCCGTTGCTCTGAGCACCTCCCCGACATCAGATACAGTATCGATCTCGATCTTTTCCCTGACCTCTCCGGCCACGTCCTTGAGATCGAACTCGTTGTCCTTCGGTATGAACACCCTGGTGATGCCCGCTCTCTCGGCAGCCATCAGCTTTTCAGGAAGTCCGCCTATAGGCGTCACTGCGCCGCGAAGCGCAACCTCTCCTGTCATGGCGATATGAGGATCGACTATGTGTCCTGTCACGAGGGAGGATATCGCCGTAGTAAGGGCAATTCCCGCCGATGGTCCGTCCTTCGGGACCGCTCCTTCAGGCACATGGATGTGGAGGTCGTTTTCGCTGAAGAGCTCCGCCTTGTCGGGGAACAGTGTCTTGACCAGGCTGACAGCTATCCTTGCGGACTCCTTCATCACATCGCCGAGCTGTCCGGTGATTATTATCTCGCCCTTGCCCTTCGTGAACATGGTCTCGATGTAAAGTATCTCGCCTCCCACAGGCGTCCAGGCAAGGCCAGTGACAACGCCCGCCTTAGGCTCAGGCAGTATCCTGCTGTGCATCACCGGTCTCTCATCCATCTCGCTGCGTACGGTCTCAGGCGTCACCTCGAACTTCTCTCCCGGATCCGAGGCCACCTTGACAGCGAACATGCGGCAGAGATTGTCGATCTTCTTTCGAAGGCCCCTGACTCCGGCCTCCATCGTGTAGTCCGATATCAGCGTCTCTATCGCCTCGTCGGTGACGTTCATGTCTTCAGGCTGTATGCCCATGCTCTCCATCGACTTCGGAACGAGATGCTCCCTGGCGATATGGAGCTTTTCTATCGGGGTGTAGCCGCTGAACTGTATGACCTCCATGCGGTTAAGAAGCGGCTCCGGTATGGTGTCGGTCGTATTCGCAGTGCAGATGAACATCACATCCGACAGGTCGTACGGGACGTTCATGTAGTGGTCGGTGAATGTGTTGTTCTGTTCCGGATCGAGGACCTCGAGCAGCGCGCTCGCGGGACTTCCGTGGAACGAATCCGAGAGCTTGTCCACCTCGTCGAGCACCATGACGGGGTTCGATACACCGCTCTTGCTGATGCCGTCCATTATCCTGCCCGGCATCGCTCCGATATAAGTGCGCCTGTGGCCGCGGATATCCGACTCATCGTGAACGCCTCCGAGGCTGACTCTCGAGTATTCTCTTCCAAGAGCCCTCGCTATGCTCCTGCCTATGCTCGTCTTGCCCGTTCCCGGCGCTCCCACGAAGAGGAGTATAGAGCCGGCCTGACTATTCTTGAGGTTCATCACCGCGATCTGCTGTATTATGCGGTCCTTGACCTTGTCGAGCCCGTAGTGGTCTTCGTCGAGTATCTTTCTGGCTTCGGTGAGATCTATGTGCTGCGGCTCCGCCTTCTTCCACGACAGCCCCGTCACGAAATCAAGGTAGTCGTAGAGCATGCCGGCTTCGGCGCCCTGACCGCCTTCCTGCTTGAGCCTGTTGAGGACCTTGTTGGCCTCCTTTCTGGCGGTCTCGTTCATGCCGGATTCAGCTATCTTCTGTTCGAGCTGCTGGATATCGCTGACATTCTCGGGATGCATCTCGTCGAGTTCCCTCTGGAGGTGCTCCATCTGCTTCTTGATCGCCGATTCGCGGTACATCTGCTGATGCTCCTGCTGCTGGGAGGTCATGGCCTCGTTCGTGATCCGGCCGACCTCCAGGAAGCCGTATATCATCTCTTCTATGAGTTCAGCCCTTTTTGCCCTGCTGTCCTCGGCGAGTATGGCGTAGCGCCTCTCGTTGGTCTCGTCTATCCACGGCGACACGGCACTCGCGGCCTTTCCGAGAGTGTCGATCTGTCTGAGCCAGTATTCTATCGAATCGGCCCACTCGAAGCCTGAAGCGAATTTGCGCATCTCTTCGACGAGCTCTTCAGTCTTTCTTTTCTCGACATCAGCCGGCAGATCTTCTATGTCCATCCTCCTGCTGATGCTGAGGCTTATAGTGTGGTCCGGTTTTATCTCGATATTCTCGATGTCCACCCTGTATCCGAGATTCATCAGAACGAATCCCTGTCTGTTCACTTCGGTGATCGAAGCAGAAACGCCGACAGGATAGAAGCTGTTCTCATCGAGCTCGCTGAAGCTCTTATTCTCCTTTGCGACGATGAGGACCACCCTCTCGCCCGGAGTGATCTCCTTGCCTCCGCTCGTCTTCTTTATCTGATCTATTCCCATGTAGATCGAAGCACCCGGCGCAAGTATTATGTTGTATACAGGTACTACTATCATTTTTGTCCGTTTCCCTTTCCGGCAGCCTCCTTCAGGCCGCCTTTCAGATATAGTAAGGGCGCATCACAGAGACGTTTGCAGTCCTCGTGAGATACGCCCGGTTCTGTCATTTCACTTCAGGCGGGAGACGCCGGGGTCATCCCGCCTTAGCATTGCTAGAATTTCAGTTTATCGAACTTCGATTTCTTCGGATAAGCGCTGGCAGGTATTGCACTTGCCATGTCCTCGATGGCCTTCTTCTCTTTTCGGCCGAGCTTTGCAGGTACCTCGACTGTTACCTTGACATACAGATCGCCCTTTCTGCCCGTCCTGATATCAGGTACGCCCTTGCCCTTGAGTCTGAACGTGGATCCGGTCTGTGTGCCCGGCGTGATCGTATAGCTGTAGCTTTCGCCGAAGCCCGGGACCTGTACCTTCGCGCCCAGCGCCGCCTGATCGAACGTGATCGGCAGATCGAGATAGAGGTCGTTTCCTCTCCTCTTGTATGTGCTGTGAGGCCTTACATTGATGACGATGTAAAGATCGCCGTCCGGTCCGCCGTTCTTTCCCGGCTCGCCCTGTCCTCTGACTGTCACGATGCTGTCGGTATTCACTCCCGCAGGGATGTCCACCTTGATCTTGACGGTCTTCTTCTGCACGCCGGCGCCTCCGCAGTCTGAGCACGGAGTCTCGACGATCTGACCAGTGCCTCCGCACTTGGAACATGTCGTGATGTTCTGGAACCTGCCGAAAGGAGTGTTGCTTACCTGGGACACCTGTCCGGAGCCTCCGCACTGGTCGCAGGTCTTCTTGTTCGTGCCCGGCTTGCATCCGCTGCCGCCGCAAGTCTTGCACTTGACTGCTTTCGTGAGTTCTATCTGCTTGCTGCATCCGAAGAGAGCGTCGGTGAAGTCGATGGTGACAGTCTTCTGCAGGTCTCTTCCCTTCTGAGGGCCGGATCTGGATCTGCGCCTTGAGCCTCCTCCCATGCCTCCGAACATGTCGAAGATGTCTTCGAAGCCCATGCCGCCCATGCCGCCGCCGAAGTTCCCGAAGCCGCCGAAACCGCCGAAGCCGCCCTGGCCCGCTCCGAAATTCGGGTCTACGCCTGCGAACCCGAATCTGTCGTATTTGTCCTTTTTGTCAGGATCGGAAAGTATCTCGTATGCCTCATTGGCTTCCTTGAATTTTTCCTCAGCTGTTTTATCTCCCGGATTCCTGTCCGGATGATACTTCATGGCGAGTTTGTGATATGCCTTTTTTATCTCAGCATCCGAAGCGTTCTTGCTGACCCCGAGGACCTCGTAATAATCTCTCTTGTCTGCCATAAATGTGTTTACCTTTCTGTCATGCCGGAGCGCGGATCACCACATGGCGTCCGCAGCTCCGGAATGTCATCATCAATTATTCGTCGTCAACGACCTCGTAGTCAGCATCGACCGAACCGTCTTCATTGACGCTGCCGGCTCCGCCCATGTTGCCCATGTTAGGGTCGAAGCCCATGCCGCCCATGTTGCCTGGATCGAATCCCTGAGCTCCTGCGCCGCCCTGAGCAGCCTGAGCCTCCTGATAGATCCTTGTCGAGATCGGATAGAACGCGTTTGTCAGCGCTTCCATCTTCGTCTTCATCTCTTCGACATCGCCTGCATCGACAGCCTTCTGGAGTTCGTCCTTCGCTGCCTCGACAGCCGCCTTCTCGTCTGCTGTGACCTTGTCGCCCAGCTCGCCGAGCTGCTTGTCGATCTCGAAGATCATGCCCTCGGACTGGTTCTTCGTCTCGACTGCTTCCTTCTGCTTCTTGTCCTCTTCAGCATACTGCTCGGCTTCCTTGATCTTTGCGTTGATCTCGTCTTCCGAGAGCTTTGTCGAGGATGTGATAGTGATCTTCTGCTCCTTGCCTGTAGCCATGTCCTTGGCGCTTACATTCACGATGCCGTTGGCGTCGATGTCGAATGTTACCTCGATCTGAGGGATGCCGCGAGGAGCCGGAGCGATGCCGCTGAGCTGGAATCTTCCGAGCGTGATATTGCCGGCAGCCATTTCTCTTTCGCCCTGCATCACGTGGATGTCCACTGCAGTCTGGTTGTCTGCGGCCGTCGAGAAGATCTGGCTCTTCTTTGTAGGGATCGTCGTGTTCCTCTCGATCAGCTTTGTGGCTACTCCGCCGAGCGTCTCGATGGACAGCGACAGCGGCGTTACGTCGAGAAGCAGGATGTCGTTGACTTCGCCCGTGAGTACTCCCGCCTGGATGGCAGCGCCGATGGCTACGCACTCATCAGGGTTGATGCCCTTGAACGGTTCCTTGCCTGTAACGTTCTTAACTGCTTCCTGAACAGCAGGGATCCTTGTCGAACCGCCTACCAGGATGACCTTGGCGAGGTCTGCCGATGTGACTCCGGCGTCCTTCATTGCCTTGTGCATAGGCTCGATGGTCCTGTCAACGAGATCCTTCGTGAGCTGTTCGAATCTTGCTCTTGTGACGTCCATGTCCATGTGGAGAGGACCCGCATCGTTTGCCGCGATGAACGGCAGGTTGACCTTCGTGGTCTGAGCTGTCGAGAGCTCCTTCTTTGCCTTCTCGGCTGCTTCTTTCAGTCTCTGGAGAGCCATCTTGTCCTGTCTGAGGTCGATGCCGTTCTCCTTCTGGAAGCTGTCCGCGAGGAAATTGACCAGAGCGTTGTCGAAGTCATCTCCGCCGAGGTGGGTATCGCCGTTCGTAGCGAGGACCTCGAATACTCCGTCGCCGAGCTCGAGCACGGATACGTCGAATGTGCCGCCGCCCAGGTCATAAACCAGGATCTTGTGGCTTCCGGTATCCTTGTCGAGTCCGTATGCCAGTGAAGCGGCAGTAGGCTCGTTGATGATCCTCTTTACGTCGAGGCCGGCGATCTTGCCTGCATCCTTTGTAGCCTGCTTCTGAGCATCGCTGAAGTACGCCGGGACTGTTATGACAGCCTCAGTGACCTTCTCGCCGAGATATGCCTCAGCGTCCGCCTTGAGCTTCTGGAGGATCATGGCCGAGATCTCCTGCGGCGTGTAGTCCTTTCCGCGCAGATTAACGGTGTAGTTCTCTCCCATGTGTCTCTTGATCGACGACACCGTGCCCTCAGGCTCTGTGATCGCGATCCTCTTTGCCGTTTCGCCGACGAGTCTCTCGCCGCTCTTTGTGAACGATACCACCGAAGGCGTCGTTCTCATTCCTTCCGAATTAGTGATAACTGTAGGCTCACCGCCTTCAAGTACTGCTACGCAGCTGTTGGTTGTACCAAGATCGATTCCTATTACCTTACCCATTGTTGTTTCCTCCTGTATGTCTGAAAAGATTTGTTAACGTTTGTTCACTGCGACCATCGACGGCCGTATCACTTTGTCGTTCAGCTTGTATCCCTTCTGCAGGACCTTGCTGATCTTGTCGTTTTCGTATTCTTCCGTATTGTCCGTCATCACGGCGTTATGCACGTTCGGGTCGAAGTCGAGCCCGAGCGCTTCTATCTCTTTGAGGCCGGCCTTCTCGAGGGCTGTCTTCATCTGTTCGAATATGAGCTGCATGCCCTTGGCGTATGCCTCGATATCGTCCGTCTCCGTTTCCAGAGCCCTTTCGAAGTTGTCCATCACCGGGAGAAGGTCTCCGACTATCCTTTCGTTTGCGAACGCGTGGATGTCGCTCTTTTCCTTTGCCGCCCTTCTTTTAAAGTTCTGGAACTCCGCCATCAGGCGCATGTAGCGTTCGGATTCCTGCTCTTCGGCAGATGCTTCCTCCTTTTTTTCTTCAGGCTCCGCTTCTGCATCAGCTTCGGCTTTCTCTTTGGCTTTTTCTTCTGCCTTTTCCTCTTCCGGCTCTTCAGCTTCGGCTCCTTCAGATGCTTCCTCCATCACCTCTTCGGCAGCCGTTTTTTCTTTTTCTTCGGCATTGCCATCCTCGATGTGGATGTGCTTTGCTTTTTCCTTTGACATTACTTTATGTTCCTTTCAATAGATATCTGGGTTCATTTGTCTTCCTGACCGCTGTCACCCGGTCCGCTTCCCTCCGTCAGTCTGAACGATTCGCTCAGATTGTTGGTCAGGTACTCCATGATCGAAGTGACTTCGTCGTATTTCATCCTTGTCGGCCCTATGACTCCGATCTTTCCGACCAGCTTGCCGTCGACATGATAGGATGCGGTGATCAGTGTGCAGTCCTTCATTGTGTCGTTCTCGTCGCCGATGGTCACCACGACGCCGTCATCTCTGGCGAGCATCTTCTGGGTGAACCAGTCCTTCCTGGCAAAGAGCTCCATGAAGTCCCTTGCCCTGTCTATGCTCGAGTACTCAGGAAGATCGAAGATATTGGTCATGCCCTCCATGTACAGATTGACATTGAGCATGTCTTCGAGGGTCCTGATGAAGCTCGGCATCACGTCTCCTTCAAGCGAGTTCATCGCCTCTATGTCCGATCCGACGTCCTCGATGATCTCGGACTTGAGCACATCGTCCAGTGTGCGTCCCTTGTGGCGGACCGTCATGTTCTTGCTCAGAAGGTCAAGCGCATCCTGAGTATACGGGACTTTCAGCCTCAGCGTCGTGTTCGTGATGTTGCCGCTTTCTCCGACGATCATGAGTATCAGTGTCCTCTCGTCCACCGGCAGCAGCCTGATGAAGCTTATCGTTTCCTCGTTTGTGGCCGGCGTCATCGCGAACGATGCCAGATTGGTTATCTCGGACAGCAGTTCCGCGGCATGTCTTATGGTCCTGTCGAATTCATCCCTGCTGGCTGAGAGGCGGTCGCTGATCATCCTCTTGTCCTTTGCGCTCAGGTTCTTCTTTTTCATCAGGTTGTTGACGTACAGTCTGTATGCCTTGTCCGAAGGGACTCTGCCCGCCGAGGTGTGGGGATGTGTCAGATAGCCCATCTCCTCAAGGTCCGACATCTCATTTCTTATCGTCGCGGGGCTGACGCCGAGATCGTATTTTTTAGCGATCGATCTGGAACCGACCGGCTCGGCGTTCTCAACGTAATCCGTTATGATCGCCTGCAGTATCTGTAATTGTCTTTCGCTCAGATCCATGTCCCGCCTCCGTTTTTGTTTTGTCTTTTGTTAGCACTCACTTGGCGAGAGTGCTAATCTCAACTCACAATATACTCGCTTCCGCTGTGCTTGTCAACTATTTATCGAAAAAAAGAGAGCGAATGTTTCTGCATCCGCTCTCTGTCTTGTTCTGTATGCGTTTCACGCCCGATCCGCTTACTGATTTCCGTACTTTTCGTTGTACTTTACCAGTTCCGCCGCCGCTGCCCTGTATGCATTCACGGCTTCGTCAGCCATATATACGGCTGTATCCCGGCATTCATCGGCATATTCGAGGAGTCCCATGATCAGCTCTTCCTGATCAGCCTTCGCGTACGCCTGCCCGAGATCATTGATCCTGTCCTGGAGTTCCTGAAGCTTCGTTCTGCGCTTTTCGAGCCTGGCGTCTTTTTTTGCCTCCATCTTCTCTTCGGCATCTATGATCTTATCGACCTGCTGTTCAGCCTTCAGTTCGATCTTTTTTTCTGTCTCGTCAGAGATCTCATCGATGCTCGACTTTGTGAACTCCATGTCCGATCTGAAGTTTGCCGCGCCCCCGGAAAAGGATTCCTTTACCGCCTTATTGACTTCTTCTATCTTTGCCTTGAGTTCATCCATGCCGGCCGCAGCCGCTTTGAATCTTTCTTCACTGTTCATTTCCATCCTCCTGTGATAACTGCCTTACTATTATCACTGCTTTATCTGTGATCAGCTGATCTTTATGGTTCGCCGATAACATGTCCCATGAAATACGGCAGCTGTTTTCTCCACCACGGCCAGTCGTGATTGACATCGTAGCCCCAGTAGTCAGCCCAGTGCTCTATGCCCTTTTCATTCAGTACGACATCCAGTTCGTTGAGATCTTCTCTCATCTCATCCTCCCAGGCGCCCTGTCCCGAGCAGAATATGATCGCGCTCCTCCTGTACAGATCCATCCACGGATGATCTTCCGGCATGCCTCTGAGGAATTCTATAGGCGAATTCGCGTATGTCAGATCGTCCTTGTAGTCAAAGAAGAAGTAGTCCGTGTCATAAAGGCCGCTCAGGGCTATCATGCCGCAGAACAGATCAGGCCTGCGGAAGAAGAAGTTCGCCGCGTGTGTCGCTCCCATGCTGCATCCCGTAGTAAGAGCCCGCTCGCCCTCTCCGAGGTATTTCGGCATGAGCTCGTCAGTCACGTAATGGAACCACCTCTCCTGCTGCTCGAGCCTGTATCTTTCGTCCTGTCCTGCAGCCGACCATGTCTCCTCATCGATGCTGTCGACGCAGAGGACCCTGATCTTGCCGGATTCGATCCACGGCGCGATGGAGTCTATCATGCCGAAGTTGCGAAAATCATAGGTGTGACCGCTCTGAGGCGCGAAGGCCACGACCCATCTGCCGCTGTCTCCGAATACCGCATGCTCCATCTCTCTGTCAAGTATCCAGCTGTATTCCTTATGGTAATAATCGTTCATTTTTCTTTCCCTTTCTTCTGTTATGCGTGTTCCTGTACGAAGCTGATGAATTCCCCGACCTCTTCGATCGTGGCGAATACCGCCGTGTACATCTGGTTGCCCATTGCGCCGGACAGCACGTCAGGCATGCGCTCGCACATCTTCATGCAGTGTCCGTACTTTTCGAGCACCTCTTCATGGCTGTGCCTGTACTGGTGGATATCCTTTCTGGAAGCGTAAGCGCAGTACTGATCTCCTCCGATATCCGGCAGGCGCCTCTCGTTGTATGCGGCCATCTCGGCCCATATCTCGTAGACATCGCAGTTATGCGCGTAGTTCATCATGTCAGGCGTGTAGCCTCCGGCAGGTCTCATGTTGACCTCAAGTCCGACAAAGTCATCGACTTCTCCGAGGTTCTTTCTCGCCTCCGTCAGGCGGAAGAACTCGAAATGCACGTACCTGCTCCTGACCCTGAATGCCTTTATGGCCGCTCGCCCGTACTCCTTCAGCTGAGCCGGGACCTCAGGCGTCGTATAGTAGGCAAGCTCCAGGCCTTTATTGACAAGGTCCGCTATGGAAGGCGGGAACCAGTTCGAGCTTTCGAAGAGTATCTCTCCCTCCGCGTTGCATATCGCATCATACGACCATATATTCCCGTACACGAATTCTTCCATCACATACGGATGCTGAGGAAGATCGGCGTAGAACCGCTCGAGGTCCTCGTCGTTCTCGAGCTTCCATGTATCCGCGGCGCCGACTCCGATGTCAGGTTTTACTATGACGGGAAATCCTCCGATCTCTTCGAGGAACTCCCTCGCCGCGGCGATATCCGTAACCTTGTGGTTTCTGGCGGTCGGTATGCCCGCTTCCTTATAGAACGGCTTCATGGCCGACTTGCTCTTCCACATCGCAAGCTCCTGCGGCTGTACGCCGGTGGTGATGTTGAAGTCCTCCCTCAGACGGGCGTCCTGCTCGAGCCAGTACTCGGTGTTGGATTCGAGCCAGTCGATCCTGCCGTGCTTATGTGCCAGATATGCCACCGCGCGGTACATCTGGTCATAATCCTCCATGTTGTCTACTCTGTAATACTCGGTGAGCGCTGCTTTGAGCGGCTCTTCGAGGCTGTCATAAGGCGCGTCGCCTATGCCCAGCACGTTTACCCCGTTCCGCTTCAGCCTGTCGCAGAACTGCCAGTATGTGTGCGGGAAATTCGGTGATATGAATATGAAGTTCATCCCTTTCGTCCTTTCTTTCCGGCCCTTTGTTTTTCCTATTATACTACTCTCTCACGATCGGAGCCGCTGCCTTTTCCAGAAAGTCCCTGTCGGCTCCGGAAAGAAGCGGTCCGACGGTCTCCAGTACCCTTTCGTGGTAATCGTTGATCCATGCGAGCTCATCATCTGTAAGAAGCGATACGTCTATCGCCTCTCTCTCGTACGGCACGAGTGTCAGGGGCTCTGTTATGACATCTCCGCTTCCGTCTCCGGCGTCCTTTGCCAGCACCATGTTCTCTATCCTGACGCCGTATTCGCCCGCTCTGTACACTCCTGGCTCATTCGACATTATCATGCCCGGCTTCATCCTGACTGCGGCGGGCTTCTTTCGGCCTACGGAAGACGGTCCCTCGTGGACCGCGAGCACATGCCCGACACCGTGGCTCACGCCGTGATTGAAATCAAGTCCGTGCTCTCTGAGCGCCTTCCTGGATTCCGCATCGATCTCAGTGCCGTCCATGTCAGGAGTGACCCTGAAGCGCGAGAACGCCACATGGCCTTTGAGGACCAGTGTATAGTCCCTGATCATCTGATCGCTAAGATGTCCTAGGGCGATGGTCCTGGTGATGTCCGTCGTGCCATCCGCGTACTGTCCGCCCGAGTCGAGGAGGAGGAAGCCCTCCGGCCTCAGTTCAGCGTCGCTTCCCCTCTGCGGCGTATAGTGGATGATGGCCCCGTTCGGCCCGTAAGCCGCGATGGTCTCAAAGCTCAGATCGAAGCATCCTTCCTGAGCGAACCTCTCCTCTTTGACACGGTCCGACACATCGGTCTCGCGCAGATTTTTTTCCCTTACAGCCGCTTTGACCCATCTGATCGTTTTTATGACCGCGGCAGCGTCCTTTATGTGAGCGTCCTTCTCGCAGGCTATCTCGGTCCCGTTCTTTATGACCTTGGCTGCCGCGACCGGGGTAAGTCCCTCGATCACCTTTACGCCCTTCATGATATTGCTGCATAACGCGAAGTTCGCTGTGGCAGGATCGAGCATCAGCGCCGAACCGGACGGAAGACCCCGTACGTCTTCGTATATGTCTTCATAGTCCTTTATCTCATATCCGCATGCTCCTTCAAAAGGATCAGGGAGATCTTCTTTTTTCGCCGTGTCAGGCAGGTATATCCTGATCCTGTCCTGCTCCAGAAGAACAAAGGAGCAGAACACCGGTGTATGCAGCACGTCCGAGCCCCTGAGGTTCAGAAGCCAGGCGATCTCCATAAGGTCCGTCAGCAGCAGGCAGTCAGCCCCGGCATCCTTCATGGCTGCCCGCATGTCTTTCAGTTTGTCCGCGGCGGACACTCCCGCCGAGCTGAGCGGTAATCTCCGGACGCTTCCGGTTCTGAACGCCGGTCTGTCCTTCCAGACCCTGCCGGCAAGGTCTTCCTCCCACTTTATGTCTGCAGAGGCCACATGACACTGGAGTTCTTCATCCCATCTGTCGATCCGCGAGGAGATCTCATCAAGCTCCTCAAGCAGTTCTTTGCCGAACTTCATCGGGACGACTTTTCCGTCAAGGCCCACGTAGTATTCGTCACTGTGAGACGCGAGGTATTCTTCGGCGTCTTTTTTCAGGAATTCGATGACTGTCGGCACGCCTTCCTCACCGGACTTCATGAGCGTTATCCCGCTTCCTTCAAGCTCTTTCTCCGCCTGGAGAAAGAAACGTCCGTCGGTCCACAGCCAGGCGCCGTCGTTCGTCACGACCATCTCAGCAGCTTCGCCCGTGAATCCGCTCAGAAAGCTGCACGTCCTGAAGTATTCCGGGAAGTACTCCGAAGCGTGATAATCCCCGGACGGGATGTAATATGCATCCACGCCCTCAAGCCACATCTCTTCTCGAAGATCAAGTACCTCTTTTCTCACTTGTCATTCCTTTTCTTTAACGATATACCTGTCCAACAGCATCAGAAACCCCGGCAGTACGAAGAGGACCGCAAAGAGCGAGCACAGCGTACCTCTTCCGAGCAGGAGTCCTACCTGCTTGATCATGCCCTGCGTTGAGAAGATCGCCAGCAGGAATCCGGTCACAGACAAAGTAAGACCTGAAGTCAGTATGGACACGGTATTGTCTTTTATCGTCTTCAGTACACACTCTTCCGGAGACATCCCAGGAGCGCTGCGGTTTTCCTTGTATCGCTGCGAAAAGAGTATCGCATAATCCACCGTTGCTCCCAGCAGCACCGGGCTGGCTATGAGATAGGATATGTAAAACAGGTACGAGCTGGTGACGAAAGATATGGACATGTTGATCCATATGGCGGTCTCTATTACAAGCACCAGTATGAGAGGCAGCAGTATGCCCCGCATGGTGACCGCCAGTACCGCAAAAATGGCCAGTACGGCTATGATATTCACCCGCTGCCTGTCGCCGGTCACAACTTGTTTGAGGTCATAGTTGACGACCGCGGCGCCTATCAGGTAATACTCTCCCGGAAAAAACTTATCCGCAGTATCCCTGACGTTCTGTACGAGTTCGAATGCAGCCTCGCTCTCAGGAGACTCGGCGACCGTAAGCACGATCCTGTCGTACTTATCAGATCTGAGCTGTCCGGTCACAGAATCCGGCAGCATGTCCAGCGGAAGGGATGTCCCCATGAAGGATTCCGGCGAAAGGATCGATGAGATCCTGTCGTCCTTTCTGAGCTCTCTGATCAGAGCCCTTTCTTTCCCCTCTTTTCCCCGAGGCACCATGATAACGTACGTATCCGCTTCGCCGAACAGCTCTATTATCTTCCGCTGATCAGCCCCCACCCTGGTCTCCGGACCGTACATATACTCGCCGCCGTACCAGAATGAATTCCGTTCGCTGCAGATGTACGACGGGATCACGGCAAGTGCGAATACTATCATCATCGGTACTGTGGTCCTGAGCACGACTCTCCCCAGGCCCTCGAACGACGGCATGAACGAGCGGTGAACAGTCTTTTCCACCAGTCTGTACATGCTGAGTATGACTCCCGGCATGAATGTGAGCGTAACGATGAGGCATATGGCAACGCCCTTTGCCAGCGCAAATCCAAGATCCCTGCCTATGAGAAATCTCATGGTGGCCAGCGCGATGAAGCCTATGATGGTCGTAAGGCCGCTCGATAATATGGATGAAGATGAGAGTGTCAGCGCCTCTATCATCGCCTCTTCCGGATCGGGTTCCGCTTTTCGACAT
>JAFWGQ010000056.1 GCA_017512365.1 Mogibacterium sp. | reverse complement strand
TTGTGCCCAGACTTTTTTCTGTACCGCGATTTTACACGATTTCAGCCTCTTTTGCACCCCTCCGGCGGCCTGTTTTATCTCATTTTTTGACTATTTGTTGCATTTACTCTGGCAATGTTGCATTTACTCTGGCAAGTGACCCCCCTGAGCAACACCTCAGGCAGCAGTTCAAAACGGCAGCTCGACGCCCGGAAGCCATACTCTGCCCGCATCCATCAGGCTGTAGGATATGTAGTTGTCATCCAGCTCCTCAAGGAACGATCTTATATATCTGTCATCCCTGAACGGCTGTATGAAGCTCAGTATGAATCTGCCGTTCACGGCGGAGATCTCTATGAGAGGCGTCCTGCTTATGCTGTTCGTATACAGCCTGAAATCGCGCACGTATTTCTCGGCATCTCCGAAATTGCCCCTGCCGACATAGCTGACGCCGGCGGTGATGATACTGTCCGTCATGGACGCGGCGTTTTCCGCAACCCCCCTTCTCTCCGGGTCCGTGCCGAGCGAGAGTATCATCCCTGCCATGGCCCTCTGACCGGCGGCTTCGGCCAGGACGTGCTCTTCTCTCGTCTGAACGAGCACCATGCCCCTGTATGCCGTCGCCTGCTTCTCGAGCGGCCAGCCCCTCATCACCGGCTTATATGTGAGTGCAGCTCCACCGACAAGCGGCTGGTGCGCAAGAGGAGCACGGAGAGCTCTGCGCATGTTTACCGCAAGCAATACTCTCAGGCCGTCTCCGGCGTCCGGATGCAGCCTTTCTATCGCGCGGCTCAGGAAGAGCGCAGTCATCGTGCCCGGGCTTCCGTCGTTCTCCAGATTGAAGCGCATGAATTCCTTTTCGTCTATCGCGATGTCCCATGCCCAGTGATGATCGCTGATCCCGATGCCGCTTTCTTCAGTAAGGCACAGCGCCGGCCCCATGCCGGCCGGATCCCGTGCCTCGACATCTGTGAGTCCGAGGAGAGGATCCTCCCATTCCGCCGGACTTATCTCATCTCCGCAGATCCTTATGCCTTCAGCTGAGAGCTCAGTTCCGTTCCGCCTGCTGCAGTAGTAATACAGCAGCGTGCGCACCACCTCGTAGGCACCTATCCCGTCAGTGACCGCGTGGCTGATATCGAAATTGATCCAGCAGTCGTTGTAAGAGAAGGCCATCAGATGCCGGCCGGCGTCATCCGAGCCCAGCCTGACTCCTTCTCTCGAAGCGGTGACCGGTACAGGCCTTTCGTTTGCCGCAAGAACCCATTCCCCGTCCTTTTTTTCGATCTGTACGCAGAAGTAGGGGTAGCGCTCCGCGCATCTGTCCACGGCGTAGCGAAGGATCCCGGGGTCGATACTGTTTTTCAGGCGGATCCCGACCCTGATCACATTTGGCAGCCGATCTGTTGAGCCGTAAAGGCCCTGGGCCTCGATAAAAATCTTCTGATCCATAAAACTCCTTCTTCAGGTTTCCATGATCCGGACTTCCTTAATGAAGAAGTCAGTGCCTTCGATCACGTCTTTTTCAAAACTTCCGCAGTCCGGGCATATCCCTTTGTTTTCGGCTATCGGGAATTCCCTGCCGCAGCTGCGGCAGCGTCCGACAGCTGTTATCATGTCTATTATCAGCTCCGAGCCTCTGAGAAAATCGTAGTCATCGGATATGACGGAGTATCCGTCGCGGAGGAATTCGGGCACCACAGTCGTGGCCTCGCCTACCTCGAGAACGACGGCGTCTATCCTTTCGAGGCCGTTTTCCTTAACGACCTGCTCCACCTTTTCGGCGACTCCGTACAGAAGGGTGAGTTCGTGCATTTTCAGTCCGTCCTTCCGATCAGCTCATCGAGGGTCCTGTACAGGACTTCAGGCTCGACAGGCTTTGTGAGGTGGGCGTTCATGCCCGCCTGCAGCGAGCGCTGCACGTCCTCGTCAAAGGCATTGGCTGTAAGCGCTATGATCGGTATAGTCTTCGCGTCAGGCCTGTCAAGCGCCCTTATGGCCTCTGCAGCCTCCAGTCCGTCCATCTCCGGCATGCGTATGTCCATCAGCACAGCCGAATATGCCCCCGGCTCTGACGCCGAGAACATGTCGACGGCTATCCTTCCGTTTTCCGCGTGATCCGCCTCTATCTCTTCCATCTCCAGGATGTCCATCAGTATCTCGGCATTGATCTCCATGTCCTCTGCTATCAGGACCCTGCGTCCCGCAAGCGTGTATCCCGCGTCGGCATCCGCCGCCTGTGCCGCCCTCTCTCCGGCTGCAGCATCCATGCGTTCGCTCCTTTTGAGAGTCACCACGACTGTGAACTCCGTGCCTTTCCCCTTTTCGGACTCGACGTTTATCGTTCCGTTCATCATGTCGACCAGGTTCTTGGTGATAGCCATGCCGAGGCCCGTGCTGCCGTACTTGTTCTTGCGGCTCGAATCCTCCTGCGAGAACGCATCGAATATCTTCGGTATGTATTCCCTGTCCATGCCGAGGCCCGTATCCTGTATGCGGAACCTGAGCGCCGACTGGTCACCGAACGAAGCCGCCTTCTCCACGCTCAGCGTGACTCTGCCCGGAGCGTCGGTGAACTTGATGGCGTTGCTGAGGATGTTGATCAGCACCTCCTTGAGCTTCATGTCGTCGCCGATGTAGTAGTCGTCCATCTCCGACAGAACGCGGCATTCGTAGTCCAGCCCCTTGTCGGCGCACTGAGAGGTCACCATGGTGTTGATCTGATCGAGCATGCCGGCAAAGGAGAATTCCTCCTGCCTGAGGACTATCTGGCCCGATTCTATGCGGCTCATGTCGAGTATGTCGTTTATCAGGGACAGCAGGTGCTTGGCGCTCGCGCCTATCTTTTCAAGCTCGTCGCGGGTCTGTGGCGAGATGGAAGGGTCGCGCAGGGCGATGCTGTCCAGTCCGATGATGGCGTTCATCGGGGTGCGGATCTCGTGGCTCATGTTGGACAGGAAGGCCGTCTTGGCGTTGTTCGCGCTCTCGGCAAGCTCGAGGGCCTCCGCAAGGGCCTCGTTCCTTGCGAGAGTCTCTCTCATCTCCTCGTCTATTACGGTGAGTCCGAGTCCTATGGCGTGCACCATATGGTCGTCTCTGTCCTCGACTCGGCGCACTCCCGCCATCCTTATCATCTCGTAGTATTCATGTCCCTCCCTGCTTGCCAAATATCTGTATGCGATTATCGGCTGTGTAAGGAGAGCCTCCCTGATATTGTCGGGATCTATGAAGTTCATGAAGCCCTCGCGGTAGCTCTCCGTGACATGCGCATCGGCGTATCTGGCGAACCTGTCGTGGAACCTGAAGTGTTCTCCTTCCCTGCTCTGTTCCCTTTCGGTCGAGTCTGTACGCCAGCATACGCCCTCATCCTCATCGAGGTTCACGTAATAGACGGCGCGGTAGTCGGACGCCATCGCAGTGATCATGCTGTTGGCCTGAGTGCTGTTGTGGGTCACGTAGTCGCGCAGGGTGTCTCTGAGTTCGGATATGTCCTCTCCGAGCTCCTGGATGCTGTCTGTCCGGAAATCCGCATGGCCCGTTTTCTGCTCTCCTGCGGAGTATTCGTTGGTGAGCGATTCCATGTCATCGGCCAGATCGTTCAGATTCGACCTGATGGACTTCATCTGGCGGCTGTACTGGCCGGTCAGTAGGATCGTGACGACTATGCTTATGGCAATGAAGAGCAGGCAGGCAAAAATTACCGTGCGGCGGTTGCGTGCGATCTGCTCGTCATACCATTCGGCGTTGAAATCGGCGGCCACTATGGCCGTGACCTCTCCGGAAGAGTTGAACACCGGGCTGAAAGCGCTGTAGAACCTGCCCCACCTGTCTGCGTAAGGCTTCTCGTCGACAGCCGCCCTGCCCCGGCTTGCCTCCCTGAGAGCATCGGTATATACCACGGGCGTTCCGAATTCCCCGGGATCGTCCGGGTCGGTGTCTATGCCGAAGGTGAAGGTCCCGTCTTCCTCTTCCCTGACATAGTAGATGTATTCGAGATTGATATTGTCGCGGAATTTTACGAGGGTCTCCATGACCTGTTCGTATTCAGGCGTCCCTTTGTCTTCGGCGCTCAGATCTTCGAGAACGTCTCCGTCGAGCATCGCCGCGGCGGTGTTTACGACATCGAGCATGCGCTCGTTGATCTGCATCTTTGTCGCGCTGTTCATCTGGCTCAGGATCTTGCCCAGCGCCAGATTGGTCACCAGCATGAACACGGATACCAGTATTATAGCTTTTGTCCTGAGTTTCATTTTTTTGCCGGGCATCATTTTACCTCTCCCTGACTGCAGGACTTCTTCCCGCGCTTGTTTTCGTACGCGTAGCCCGAGCGCCGTCCGCTGCTGTCCAGGGTGTTGAAGGACGATTCATACCATCCCACTCGCACCGTCCTGCCTTTTCATGCGTGTCGGCCGCATGCGAAACCGTCTGCGGCAGCGCCGCAAATACAAGAGCCGCGCACATAAACAGCGCGGCTATGCGTTTTACCGGATTTGCATCAGGACTTTTTCTCATCATTTCCTCCAAAGTAACGGAAGCCGAGCATGGTTATGTCATCGAACTGATCGGCTTCACCGACGAATTTGTCCTGATCCCTTTTTACTGCATGCAGCAGTTTCTTCATCGAGGCTTTTTTGTTCCTGGTAAGAGCCCTGAGCATGCGCTCTTCTCCGTACTGCTCTTCTTCGGTATTGATCGCCTCAGGCACTCCGTCCGTATATACGAAGAGCGTATCGCCCGGATCGAGATGCATGTCGTACTCTTTGTACTTCATGTTCTCCATGCATCCCAGAGGCAGGCCGTGCTTGTCCCTGAACGACTCGAACTGTCCCTCACCTCTTCTGACCGCAGGGTACTCGTGGCCGGCGTTGGCGCAGCGGATATCCCCGGTCATAAGATCGATGATGCCTACCCACACCGTAACGAACATGCTGGCCTCGTTGTTGGTGCACAGCTCGTTGTTTACCCTCTCGAGCATCTCGCCCGGATGGTAGCCGCTTTCTGTAAGGCCGCGGATCGCCGTTTTGCTGCGCATCATGAAGAGCGCCGCCGGGATGCCCTTGCCTGACACGTCCGCCATTACGAGCGCCATCCTCTCGCTGTCTATGAAGAAGAAGTCGTAGAAGTCTCCTCCGACCTCCTTTGCCGGATCCATCGTCGCAAAGAGTTCGAACGCCGAATGGCCGAAATCGAAATTCACAGGCAGGGCGGAGGCCTGTATCGTCCTCGCGAGCAGCAGTTCCTGCTCCATCTTCTTTTCGGCTGCCTCGATATATCCCTTCAGAGCGTCCACCGTCAGGTTGATGTCATCCGACAGAGACGCGAATTCCGATGAAGTGTATACGCTGACCTTCTCATTCAGGTCGCCTTCAGTGATCTTGTTGAGCGATTCGTTGACCTTTATCAGGTTGTCGACTACGAGGATCTGCACCAGCAGGGATATGAGCACGTAGATGACCGTGAACACCAGTATGTCCGCGAGAAATGTCTCGTACGCCTGGGCGTCCCTCGCCATGTAGATGGATGTGTACGGCATTACCGTGATGATCTTTTTGGTACTGTCCGCATCCATCGTCGTGACACGGCCAAGCCACTTTCCGTGTCCCAAATTCATCGTGAAGAATTCATTTTCCCCGTGCTTCCTGGCCTCCTCGATCACCTTGTCAGCGGATGTCCAGTCAGAAAAGCCCGCGATTATTTTGTCTGATTCATCCACGATCAGGAACACCCCGTCGTAGGCGATATATACCTCCATCTTTGACAGATCAAGGCCTTTCTCGATATACATGTCGTAATTGTACATCGTATAGACCTCGGCGACATCCATCTCGAGCTTTGCATTCTGCTCGGCGGAGAATGTCTGCAGGGAATAGTTGAACCAGAAATTCATGAGAAGGACCGCGGCGGTCACGCCGAAGAGCCATGTCTGGAATCTCTGGGATACCGTCACTTTATCGCTTTCAGGGCGCCGGAACGGATCGTCCAGTTCACCGCTCATGGCCTTTATGAGGATCGCGGATATCATGAGTCCGAGACCGGTGAAGCCGATCATCGGCAGCGAGCATACCCTCACCACGGAGAAGGCCATCGCCATGTCTTCCCTGTTTGTGACGAGCACCACATACATGTGGAACACCTCGATGACGCAGCCCATGAAGAAGGCGTGGCCGATCGAAGGCTTTTTGCCCTTGAAGAGATACATGTTGAGGAATGCGGCAAAGAATCCTGCGAGGCATGTCGACAGGCTGCATGCGACTGTGGTGAACTCGCCTACTTGGAAGTAAGTGCCCGCGATATAGCGCTCGAAGCCTCCGATGAGGCCCGCTATGATGCCTGAGATCGGATCAAAGAAAAGGCCCGCCGACATCGGTCCGATGTCTCTTACATTGAGGACCATCGTTTCGTAGTTAACGCCGAAGTGAGTCGACGCGACAGACAATCCTCCGAAGATGATACCTATCAGGATCCTGTCGCGCATGGTCAGTTCTTTGTTTTTATAAAATCTGAACACCAACACAGTCACGGCGATGTATATCGCCGTGTGTATCGACATCCTCAGGATCATTGCCAGTTGTCCCGCCATATGACTCTCCGCTTCCTCTGTCCTTGATACCCTACTTCAGAAACTGCCTGTTTTCCTCTTCTCTGAACTTTCTGACAGCTATCTTCATGTCGCGCTCCCTGCGGTAGTTCTCCACGAACTTTTCGCGGAAGCGGATCGAGTGGATCGGCTCGTCGAATTTCTTTATGAGGTGTATCGCGTCGAACTTGCACCTCGTCGTGCAGACTCCGCATCCGAAGCACTTGTTCTGATCGACCACAGTGGCTCCGCATCCGAGGCAGCGCGAGGTCTCGGCCTTGAGCTGCTCTTCGGTGAAGGTAAGGCTCTCGTTGCGCTTCGTGCCCTTCTTTGCCTTGTCGACGCCCGGCACCTGGCGCTTGATGTTGTCCCAGCTTATATGATCGAAATCGAGGTCGCTCTTGTCGAGCGCAGTGAACTCTCTTTTATCTCTTGCCAGAGTAAGGCTGTGTCCCGGCCATACGAAGCGGTTGATGGATATCGAGGCTTCCTTGCCGGCCGCGATCGCGTCGATGCAGAACTTCTGTCCCGTGTAGATGTCGCCGCCCGCGAAGATGTCAGGCTCGCTCGTCTGGTATGTGAGAGGATCCGCCTTTACGAAGCCTCTTTCCGTGAGCTCCACATTGACGCCAGTCAGCAGGCTGCCCCAGTCAGGCCTCTGCCCGATGCAGTACAGCACGGTATCGCACCTCGCCTCTTCGGTCACCTTGTCGTCGAACTTCGGAGCGAATTTTCCGTCCTTGTCCTTTACGCTCACGCACTTTCTGAATTTTATGCCTGTGACTTTGCCGTTCTTTGTGACGACCTCCGTCTGTCCCCATCCGTCGTGGATGGTGACTCCGTCCTCTTTGCAGTATGCCTGGTCTTCTTCGCCCATAGGCATCTCATCGTAGGACTCGAGGCAGTAAAGGTCGACCTTCTTTGCACCGTATCTCTTAGCGGTACGGGCCACATCGGCTCCGATGCTGCCGCCGCCTATGACGACGACGCTGCCCGAAAGCTCCGCGTCGCTGCCGCGGTTGATATCCTTGAGGAATTCGACTCCGGCGATCACTCCTTCTGCGTCGTCTCCCGGGATGCCGAGCTTTCCGCAGTTCTGAAGGCCGATGCCGAGGTAGAACGCCTCGAATCCCTCTTCACGAAGCTGCGGGATCGTCACGTCCGCGCCGACCTCGATGCCGCATCTGAACTCGACTCCGAGCTCTCTCAGTACGTCGATCTCGGCGTCGACTACATCCTTTTCAAGCCTGAATGCAGGGATGCCGTTCACGAGCATGCCGCCCGGCCTTGCCTCCTTCTCGAATACGGTGACCTTGTAGCCGCCGGCTGCCAGATAGTAAGCGCAGGAGATGCCCGCCGGGCCGGAGCCTATGACGGCGATCTTCTTGTCGTGATCCCAGAGCCTGTTCGGGACGAATCTCTGCGATGCCTCGATCTCCCTGTCGGCGATGAATCTCTTGACCTCGTCTATTGCGACGGCCTCGTCTATCTCGCCTCTGGTGCACTCGTTCTCGCAGTCATGAGGACAGATCCGTCCGCAAACCGCAGGAAGAGGATTCTCCTTCTTGATGAGCTCGAGGGCTTCCATGTACTTGCCCTGAGCGGCCAGTCTTATATATCCCTGTATCGCGATGTGCGCAGGGCAGGTGGTCTTGCAAGGCGATGTGCCTGTCTCGACCACGTTCTTTCTGTGATCTCTGTAGTCCGCGTCGTATCTTTCCGGTCCCCATTCAAGGTCATCCGGAAGCTCGGTCGGGATCTGGACGATCGGCGTCTTCGAGCAGATCTTCTGCCCGAGCCTCAGAGCGTTGTTCGCGCATGTCTCGACGCACTGTCCGCATGCGACGCACTTTTCGCTGTCGATCTCGGCGACATAGTTGCTGCGCACCATGTTAGGCGTGCCGTAGTACGTCGCGCTGCCCAGAGCCATGCAGGACTGAGGCTGGCAGTTGCAGATAGCGAACGATATGCCGCTCTCGAGCGTGGTTATCTGATGGATGCAGCCGAGCTCTTCTGTCCTCTTAAGATGCTCGTATACCTGCTCCTTGGTGAGCCTCTCTCCACGGCCGTGTCTCAGCATCGATTCGGCGAGAAGTCCCATGTAGATGCACATGCCGTCCTCGAGATCGCCCGTGCCTTCTCCCATGATGCGGCGCACCCTGCGGCACTGGCACGGCACTCTGCAGAACGCTCCGCCGATCGTTGTCTCGATCAGCGTGCTGAGTCTCTCCATGGTAAGGATCTTCGTGCCCGCAGGCAGCGAGCTCTCGACCGGAACGACCCTCATGATGCCCACACCCATAGGGTTCGACGCGGCCACCTTTGAATATGATTCGAATGCGTGTCTCTGGAAGAAGTAGGATATCTCAGGATGAGCCTCGTTGTATTCTTTGCTCCTGGCAAGCTGGAACTCGAATATCCCCGGCGCGAAAGGCACGAGCAGATAGAGCTTGGCTCCTCCCTTCCCGAGCTTCACGTCCATGAAGTATGCCTTGTCGGCGCAGTCCTCGAGTATCCTCTTGACTTTTTCAGGCTTCATGCCCGTCTTCTTTGCCAGGCCCCTTGCGGTCGCCGGAGTGACCAGCTTCATCTCGCTCATCACAGCCAGCTCGTCATCCGTAAGCAGATAATCGAGCAGCTGGTATTCGGCGCATTCCGGGTTGATGTCGAGCTCTCCGGCGCACATCTCCGTGGCAAGTCTCATCAGTTTGTCATGTCTGGTTTCCATTGTCTGTATCTCCCTCTCAAGCAGCAATTCGGTAATCGCTCACATACTGTATTGATTCTACCATAATATGCAGCTGAATATGCGGTCTTTTTGCCTTCACCAGAACACAGTTCTTTACAGACATTCATTTGTGTATTTTTCGGGCATTATCGTCTGATCATGCACAAATCTGTAGGTCTGCTCCGTGCAGACAGCTCATGGTTCCTCCGGTTTGTGTATTTTAATCTGAAAATGAAATCTCATACACAGGATTTCAGCAAAACTTGTGTATGAGATCTGTTGATTCAGTAAATATTACACAAAGCAGGTAATCATAATGGTCAGATCAGGCTTCCGGGAGACGAATATGTGTATCGATCGCCGGATCCGGAAGGATATTACACAAATCTGATGATCAGCTGCGGCTTATTACACAGCTGCGAAAATGCCGCTCTGTTATTTAACCGGCTCCGGTGATCGCGTCGCGGAAAAGCTCCGCGAGCTGACGGTGGCCTTTTTCGGTCAGGTGCTCGCAGTCCCGGGACACCTCTGCCGCGCCTTCCGCATCGACGAATACGCAGCCGTGCCGGCGGGCGATCTCTTCGTACAGAGGCGCTATGTCCTTTGACTTGCGGACGGACTCCGCCGTGAGATTGTCCGCGAACGGAGAATCCCGGTAGTCCTCTCCGATCGCTGCCGGAGAGGCCACGATGATCTGCGGCACGCAGCCCTGCAGAGCCGGCGCGTTTTCCCCGGCAAGCCTTACCAGAGTCTCCATGCCGTCTGCTATGTCTGCGGCCGAGAGACCGAGATCCGCGTTGCAGTCGTTGGTACCGAGCATGATGATCAGATAATCGACCGGCTTGTGCGTGCCCATGCACGCGACGAAGCTCGAGGCGCCGTTCTTCCAGGCCGCGTCAGGTCTGTCATATGCAGTCGTCCTGCCGTTCAGTCCCTCGGATATGACCTCGTATCTGCCTCCGAGCATCTCCCCGAGCAGGCTCGTCCATCTCTTTTCGTACGGATACCTGCCGCCTGTCTCCGGGTCGTATGCGTAGGTGTTCGAATCTCCGTAGCAGAGCACGCTTATCCTGTCGTGCCCCGCATCCTTTGCCAGAGCCTGCCCGAGATCGGCTGCCAGCTGATCCGGATCGCGGTATACGATGCCCTTCATGCCCAGCCTCTTTGCCGCCCTGATGTTGGCCGGCGTATCGTCTATGAATACGCACTCCTCCGCTGCAAGGCCGTATTCTTCAAGGAGCAGCCTGTAGATCCCGGGATCCGGCTTTATGAGATGGGCGCGGCACGACCATATGCCGCCGTCCATGCGGCTCACGAAGTCGTAGGCCTCCGGGTTGGACCCCAGCACGTGCTCCGACATGTTGGAGAGATAAAGGACCCTGTATCCTCTCTCCTTCAGCGAGTCTATGAATGGGATCACCCATCCGCGCCTTGCGACGCACTCTCCCACTCTTTCGAACGCCTCGTCTATTTCTTTTTTGTACTCCGGCTCGGACTCATAGAAGCGTGAGAGCACTTCCTCCTCGCTCAGCACGGCTCTGTCGAGCTCCTTCCATGCGGATCCGCCGAACATGGCCCGCGTCACGCGTACCGCCGTCTCCTCATCGAAGAGATCTCTCATGTAGCGCTCCCAGTCGAATCCTATGAGCACCATTCCTATGTCGAATACTACTGTAGTTATCATTTCTGTCTCTGTGCCTTTTCTTTTGCGAACGAATACATTCTGCTCGCGTTTATCTCGAGCTGTCTGCGGCTGACCCTGCCCTTTCTGAGCCCTCTGAGCAGAGTTTTCCAGTCGCTCCTGCTGCCGGGCATCAGCACATCGCCGCCCGCGGCCGCGACCTCATATGAGAGCGGCAGCCTGTACCTGCCCCCGCCCATGGACATGCGCACTATCCAGTCGCTCATGACTATGCCTCTGAAGCCGAACTCGCATCTGAGGATATCCCTTATGAGCCCCGGGTGCGCCGCGGTATGCACGCCGTTGAGCAGATTATACGAGGTCATCACAGCGTCCGGCCGGGACTCTCTGATGCAGATCCCGAAACCCCTGAGGTATATTTCCCTCATGGCACGCTCCGATACCAGTGAATTATTGCTGTAGCGGTTTGTCTCCTGGTTATTTGCCGCATAGTGCTTTATGGTCGCATGGCGCCCCTCCGCAGACTGCACGCCCCTGACCACGGCCGCTGCCATCTTTCCGGAAACCAGCGGATCCTCCGAGTAGTACTCGAAGTTGCGGCCGCAGCGAATGTCCCTGTGTATGTTGAGGGCAGGCGCGAGCCAGAAGTCCACGCCGTATCTTTCCATCTCTTCACTCACGACAGCGCCCAGCTTCTCCGCAAGACAGGTGTCGAAAGACTGCGCGACAGCGCTGGCCGCCGGCAGCATGGTGCAGTTCTGCTCGTATATCTTCGTTCCGGGCTTTATCTTCCGGGGTCTTGAGATCAGCCTATACAGCAGATCAGGCAGGACCTCGCTGAATTCATCGACAGAGTCTCTGCTGACGCTGTGCTCGCCCTTTTCATCCGCATAGTATCTGCTTTCAAGACGCAGTCCCGCGGGGCCGTCCGCGGTAACTACGGCCGGGAAGCCCTTATCCGTGAGCCTCGTCGTGAAGTCTCCGGCGGCTCCCGCGACAGTTTCGCTTGCCTCGCCGATGATGCTGAACTGCCTGTCTCTGAAGTGGCCGGTGCCGATATAGCAGAGCTCCTCATCCGTCAGGCTCTCAGCGAACGGATCGACCTCTTCAGCAAGCTCATAGCAGACAGCCTCTTCGGTGAATGCACCGCTGTCGATGATGATGCGCTTTGCGCTTCCGGCTTCAGGTCTGAGCTTTCTCTCCGGGCGCCAGTCTCTGAAGCCGCACTCTCCGAGCACATTCCTCGCCTTAAGTACGGTGACCGTCTCAGGCAGTTCCAGCACTGCAGCCGTCTTCGCGTCAGCGCTCGAATCTCCTGCGCGAACTATGTAGTCTCCGGCCTCGAGTATGTATGAAGCCGTCTCCCCGTCGTACGAAGCGAGATCCTTCATGTCAAATGCGAGGCTGATCCTTTCCGATCCGCCCGCATCTATCATCCCTGTCTTGGCGAACGCCGCAAGCGTCTGGTATGGCTGATCCAGCCTGCCCTCAGGGACCGAGACGTAGACCTGGACGACCTCCCTGCCCGGATATCCGCCGCTGTTCTTTACCGTAAGGCTCAGCGTGACCTCCGTCCCCTTTACCTTCACAGACGGCCTGCCGAGTGTGAAATCCGTGAACGTAAGACCGTATCCGAACGGATACATCGGCCTTTTTCCGACGCTGTCGAAGTACCTGTAGCCGACGTATATGCCTTCGATATAGCGCGTGTCGTCAGGATCGCCGAACTCGCCTATGCCGCAGTATCCGCACCAGTCGGTCCATGTCGCGGCCAGCTTGCCGGACGGTATGCTTTCCCCGAGGAGGATATCCGCGAGTATGTCACCGGACAGAGGTCCGAGCTGCGAGAACTGCAGTATGTTGCCCGCATCCGATACTTCGGAGAGATCGACCGGTCCGCCGGTGTTGAGGACCAGAACGAACCTGTCAAACTTCCTGTTCAGCGCGTTGATGTCTCTGACCTCGGTCTCCGAGAGCAGTATGTCGCCCCGTTCGGCCTTTCTGTCACTGCCCTCGCCGGATATCCTGGAGAGCACATACACGCATATGTCTCCCGGATAATCGACGCTGAGTTCGTAGTCCGGCTCGGGCATCTTCATGCCCAGGAGCCCTGCAAACCCGGATATCCCCTTTGCCTGCTTTTTCTGCCGGCTCAGCCATTCTTTTCTTGCGTTATCCCTGATCTGTCCGCAGCGTGTCATCCAGTAATCCGTGGTGATGTCAAAGCCGGCGGCCCTGAGGCCGTCCTCGATCGTAACGACCTTTTTCGAATAGACATCGCCGGACCCCGTGCCTCCGCGCACGGTATTTCGCGCGCCGTTTCCGAAGAGCGCGACGCTGCACGGCTTATCGAGAGGGAAGCTCCCGTCCTTTTTCAGGAAGAGAGTGCATTCCGCCGCGAGCTTTCTTATCAGTTCGTCATTGTTGTTTCCCATTTTGCTTCCCTGTCCCATTGAGCTACCTTCTCAGGTAATTGCCTGGCTCGGTGCCCATCGTGTAGTATTCTCCGCCCGTCAGGACCACATCAGCGGGCATTTCCGGGTATTCTCCCTCCGTCACGTCAGGGACCCGGCTCATTATGCGGCTCCACAGCGAGGCCGCGGTCGTCGATGTGGTATTCATCTCGGAATTGTGGTCGGTCCCTATCCAGAGCGCCGAAGAGTACTTAGGCGTGAATCCGCAGAACCAGATATCCGCGGTATCGTTCGTAGTACCGGTCTTTCCTCCGACCTGTACGCCGGAGATCCCCGCATTCCTCGCGATGCCGCGCGACACGACGGACTTGAGGCAGTCGGTCATGATGAACGCGACGCCTTCATCCATCACCTTGACAGGCTCTGACTTCTTGAGCAGAATGAGCCTTCCTTCCGAATCCGTTATTTCGGTATAACAGACGGGATCGTGTCTTTTGCCGCCGTTAGGGAAGGCGGCGTAGGCCTCCGCCATGTCCAGAGGAGTGACGCCGTACGTCATTGCGCCCAGACCGAGCGCAGCCGAGTTGAGGTCGTTCACAGGCTTCTCCGGATCATCAACGGCTGTCGTGATCCCGAACTTTTTCAGTATGTCCATCGAGTAATCCGCCCCGACCTGCAGCTGTATCTTTACAGCGCATGTATTGAGGGACTGCTGCAGAGCAGACCTGAACGTCTGCCTGCCGGTGAACCTGCGGCTGAAGTTCTGAGGCCAGACCTCGCCGTTCACGATCATCTGCTCGTCCGCCACGTATGACGAGGCGGTGATGTAGTCTCCCCAGTAATACGTACCCTGTCTGTCGAAGCCGTAGTTTACGAACGGGAACGGTTCTCCTTTTTCGGCGTAGTCATAGCTCTTCTGAAGAGCCGCCGCGTAAACGGACAGCGGTTTGATCGACGATCCCGGCTGACGGGGTGAGACAGCTCTGTTGAAGAGCCTCCTGCCGCTCTTTTTCCGTCCTCCGACCATGGCCGCTATCCTTCCGTTTTCCGTCTCAGTCACCACCATGGCCGCTTCGGGATCTTCGGCCGACCACGGGAAATTATAATCATCTGCGAATTCGTCATTGATGATCTTCTGGATCTCCGGATCCACAGTCGTCTTTATCTGAAGGCCTCCCGTATATACTATCCTCTGGGCGTCTTCCTCCGTCAGCTTGTATTCCTTTTCCAGATCCTTTGCCACCTCGCCGACTACGTAATCGGTAAAGTAGGTGTATTCGCTCGTCTTTTCCTCTATGTGCGGTCTGAGGATGTCTTTGATGTCCACCCTTGCCGAGGCGGCCTCGTCTCTGGAGATGTATCCCTGTTCAGTCATCAGGTCGAGCACCAGATCCCTGCGCTCCTTCGAAGCGTCGTTGGCGTAGACATCGTACTTTTTAAGATATACCGTCCCCTCTTCCTTATCGTCCTTCAGGAGCGCGTAACTGTCCGGAGCCTGCGGAAGAGCGGCGAGGGCAGCGCTTTCGGCAAGGGTCAGATCTCTCACGTCCTTATCGAAATATGAACGCGCGGCCGCGCCTATGCCGTAATTGCCGTAGCCCAGATATATGGTATTGAGGTATGCCTCGAGTATCTCATCCTTTGTGAGCGTACGCTCTATCTGCCTCGCGTAGAGCATCTCGCTCACCTTTCGCCTCAGCGTCCTCTGGCTCTTCACGTCCGGCAGGAACACGTTCCTGGCAAGCTGCTGCGTGATGGTCGAAGTGCCGCTGATCGCATCCGTCCTTCCGAGGAGCTTGTTGATCACCGCGCCGATCATCCTGTGCAGGTTGAAGCCGTGATGCTCGTAGAAGGTCTTGTCCTCTATCGCTATGAAGGCATCTTTAGTGTATTCCGGTATCTCGTTTATGGTCACGAGCTCCCTGTCTTCACTGTAGTACACCTTGTCTATCGCTTCTCCGTTCTTATCGTAGAGCACGGTGCTCGTATCCACGGCCGCGTAGATATTGTGCGGATCTATGTCGTTCGAAGAGACCGCTACATACGCGACATACGCTCCCGAAACAGCCACGGCGCACAAGAACAGGCCCAGCAGTATCTGAGCTGTGATCACAGCTATGCGCCGTTTCCCGGTAACTTCCCTGCGCTTTCTTTCGCGCCCGGCCTTCGGAGGCTTCGGAGCCTTTTCCTTCTTTGCCTTTGGCGGCTTCGGAGGCTTCGGAGCCTTCTCCTTCTTTGCCTTTGGCGGCTTCGGAGGCTTCGGAGCCTTCTCCTTCTTTGCCTTCGGCGGTTTCGGAGGCTCAGGCGCCTTTTTCTTCTTTGCCTTTGGCGGCTTCGGAGGCTCAGGCGCCTTCTCCTTCTTTGCCTTAGGCGGCTTCGGAGACTCAGGCGCCTTTTCCTTCTTTGCCTTTGGCGGCTTCGGAGGCTCAGGCGCCTTTTCCCGCTTCTCCTTCGCAGGCTTTGCCGCCCTCTCTTTCGCCGGCGTCCCTGTCTGAGGCGTGAATACAACAGTCTCTGTATCGCCCCAGTTGAACGCCGGCTCCGAGTCGCGGTCCCTCAGAGGGAGCTTTACGGGCCTGGGTGCCGGATCCTTATTCTGTTCTCCTGTTTTTTCCAGTTCTTTATCTTCCATCAGCATTTCTGCCCTGATGCCGTCAGAACGGCATCATCAGGCGTTATCAGTCTTCGAAATCGAAGTCGATGGACTTGCGTCCGTTAGGTATCCCCGAGATCCTGTTGCCGTATTTGAGCAGGATCTTCATCGCATCCTCAGGTATCTCAGGCATGCTGAAGCCCTTCTTCTTTCCTTTCATCTCAGGCATGAAGAGCTTCCACGGTCTGAAGATGTCCGTGAACGAGAAGTCCCGGTCGCTCTTTGCAGGCGGCGAAGTGAGGAGGTCGAACATGTTGTACGCGGAGTTGTTCTCCATGCCCTGAGGCAGCGTCCCCGCGGTGGTGCTGTTGACCTTTTCGACATGCTCGGCCTTTATGTCCGTAAGCTCTCCGTCTGTCATCACCGGTACGAGGTTGTAGGCGTCGCCCTCGAGCCTCTCCCTGGTGATCCTGTAGATGTCCAGTTTGCCGTTGGCGTTGAGAGGGATGTCGTCCACGATCATGAACTGCGTCGGGAGATTGTCCGCGCCGACCTTTCTGTCCTTCACGTATACATCGACAAAGGCCTGTCTGATCCTTTCGGCCGCGCCCTTGCCTCTCTCGGCAGGTATGACATAGAGCACGGGAACAGTGTCGTGTATCCTCTTTTCCATGACAGGCACCACCGCGCATCTGTCGATCGCCCCGTGGGAGCTCATCTCGTTGTCCACTATGCCGGAGTCGAACTTCAGTCCTTCGTTGTTGACGAAATACTTGTCTGCCCTGCCGGCGAACGAGAGGCTTCCGTCTTCGTTGACGCGGACGAGGTCGTTCGTGCAGAGGAAGTCCCTGCCGTCTATGTTCGTGTATTCGTAGAGGACCTCTCCGTCCAGCTTGTTGTCGGGCCGCACTTCGTTCATCCTGTACAGAAGCCCGGTGCGCGGGCCCTCATCCGATCTGTAGAACTTTCCGTCGTTCTCGTCTTTGATCCGTATCTCGTCAGGATCGTCGAAGGTGCCGATAACATCCTTCTTTGAATCCGCTTTGGTGACAAGCGGCCTTCCGCCCGCTTCGGACATCCCGTAACCGGACATGAGCTCATACTTGAATCCGTGCGCTTTGAAGAAGGCTTTGTACTTATCGAGCTTCTCAGGCGATGTGTATCCGCCTGCCAGGCCTGCGACCTTGAGCGATGAGAAGTCCACATCGTCGATGTCCGTCCTGTCTATCCACTTGTCGACCATGAAGCCTGTTATGATCAGCAGGCTGATATTATAGTAATCGATCGCCCGTATGAACTTCGGGTGCAGGAATCCGAAGAACGTGAGCACGATCGTCTCTCCCGCTATGAACGCTCCGTTGAGCTGAGCGGCCAGCGCCATTATGGAGCTGAAGTCGAAGAGCTGGATGATCCTGAGCTGCTTTCCGTCATCAGCCCCCCTGACGAAGCTGCGCAGACCTCCCGGCACAACGTCGAGCGAGGCGTTGAACGCCTTGTCGGTGTACGGCAGGAGCTTGCGCGTGCCCTTTGTGGTGCCTGATGTATGCGTGATGAACGCGATGCGTTCGCCCACTGTCTCGTCATAGCGGATCTCCGTATTCCTGTATTTTTCGATGAGTTCATCCATGAACACGGTCTCAGGCCTGCGCTTCAGCATGTGGTAATTTGCTTCGTTGAGCACGAGCTCGGCAGGTCCTATCGCCGGTCCTCCCATCAGGGAGTGCATGAGTATGACGTTGCGAAGACCGCACTTCTCCTTTATCTCGAGGATCTCCTTCCACACTTCAGGAGTCGCGATGATGTCGGAGAGAACGAGGTCTGTGATCTTTTCCTTTTCGATCATGTCCTTCCACATGCCGTGAGGCAGGAAGTCCGGATAAGAGAACAGCGATACCTCGGCGCCGACCATGTTGAGTCCGTATATCGCGAACACAGGCTCAGCGGTGATGGTGCCGCAGAGCGCGACGCGGGACTTGTTCTCATAACCGATGCCGAGGCCTGTGAAGGCTCTTGCATAGCGTTCCCACTCTTCAAGCATCTGCCCGTATGTGTATTCGCGCGTGCAGTCTATGACCGCGGTCTTTTCGAGAGTCGCCGGATCGGCCGCTATCCTTTCCCTGAGATTACGCCACACCTTCTGGTCGGTGATGCTGCCGTCCTTTATGCGCTCCTGCACCTTTTTCTTCGCGGCTTCGACCTTCGGGTCTTTTCTGCGCCTTTTTCTCCTGATGTCCGCCTGCTCCTCGAACCACGCCAGCATCCTGTCGGTGGCCTCGATGCTCCTCGGATGCTCGGGATTCGTGATCGTGAAGACATGCTGGAGTTCCTCGTCTCCGAAGTACAGCAGCTTTGAGACCCTGCCCGCCTTTTTGAGAGCTCTGTTGAACCTGATGGAGTAGTTGTTGAAGCTGTCTCCGCAGCTCGTCAGAAGGAACGCCGGAGGCAGGTTCTTCACTATCTCCGGGTGCTCCGGGTTCATGTATTTGAGGAACTTCTTGTCATCCCTCTTGTCGCCGAATATCTGGTCCGCGAGCATCTTGTTGGTATAGAACATACCGCTCATGAAGCCGACTGCCGCGAACACCATCCTTGACGGCTTGTAGCCGATGACATTCTGGAGTTTCTCGGATTCGTGCATGGCCGTGACGTAGCAGGCAAGATATGCGCCCGCGCTGTCCGCCATGAGGAACATGCGTCCGAAATCCACATCGTAGTCCACCAGCATGCTCCCGACGATATCCATGCCGGCGCAGACATCATCGAGCTGCTGACCGATCGTGGCCTTCGGCGCCAGCCTGTACTCGAGAGAGAACACCAGATAGCCCTTGTGAGCCAGCAGACGGCTGTACGGTCTTTCGAGACCGCGGTCTCCCATGAAGAGCCCGCCTCCGTGGATTATGACTATCACAGGGAGTTCGGTCCCTTTCGGGACGACCGGCCTGAATACATCCATGGCGAGAGCTGTCTCTTCGCGGTTTACGTAAGCGATATTGAGTGTCTCCTCCACATCATCGTACATGACCGGATCCGACGCGCCGAAAGCATTCATCATGTCCATCATGTTCATGCTCTGTGTGCGTTCCATCATCGCACGGAACAGTTCGCGTTTTACTGTATTTCCGATATCGTCAATGCTCATCTGTGACCTCCCGGGATTCCTTGTCCTCTTTCTTGTCAGGTACCATGCTGAATGCAAAGTCGAGCGCCTTCTGGAGCTTTTCGAGGTTCTCCGGGCTCATGTCCATGTACAGCAGCTTCTGGAGAAGCTCCGGAGGCACGTCCATGCCGCCGATCTTTATGCCGTTCTGGGCCGGAGCTTCGGCGGCCTTTTCCTCTTCGCCGTCCGGTGCCGCTTCCTTCATCATGTCCGCCATGGCCTTCATCATCCGGAAAGGCATCATGAACATGAAAGAGGCAAACTGCATCTGCATCATGAATGCCTGCTGCATAAACATCATCGGATCAGCGAAGCCTCCGAAATCGAACTGCTCCATGGCTTCAGCATCCTCATCATCCATGTCCATCAGGAACATGAACGGATTCTTGTGGTCATTGGAAAAATCAAACATTCTATCTTCTCCTTTGGTTTTAGTGATTTATCTGAAACGGATCACGGCGGTCAGCTGTTGAAGAGCTCGAATAAGCCGAGCGCGGATCCTGCGCCCATTCCCTCAGGGAGGGCTCCCGCTTTGATGCTTTCGGTCCGTTCCGCCGGTTCACAGCTTATGTCAGCGGCCGCACCGCCTTCGCTCACTATGCCGACATTGTACGCCTCTCCTTTGAGTCTGTCCCTTGTGATCCTGTATATATCTATCTTGCCGTTTGAATTGCACGGGATATCGTCCGCGAGCACGAACTGTGACGGCAGTATGCTCTTCGCCATGAGCCCGTCTTCGATGAAGACATTTCTGAGGGCTATCCTGACGGTCTCCGCAGGATCATCCTCTCCGGCATCAGCCGTCACATACAGCACCGGAACGGTGTCGTGTATTCGTTTGTCGAGCACCGGTACGACCGCGCACATGGATATGCCGGGCTGCCTCGATACTTCCGTCTCGACAAGGCCCGCCTCGAAGCGGACTCCGTCATTATTTACAAAGTATCTGTCAGTCCTGCCGGCATACGATAAGCTCCCGTCCCCGTTGACCCTGACGAGATCGTTCGAACAGAGGAAGTCCCTGCCGTCTATCTCAGTGAACTCGAACAGAGTCTCACTGTCGAGTTCGTTCATGCACAGCGAATCCGAAGCCGCATACATGACTCCTGTCCTGGGCCCTTCGTCAGGCGAATAGAAGCGGCCGTCCCCGCTGTCCAGGATGCGGTAGTCATCCGCGTTGACAGGATATCCGAGGATGTCGTCCATGCATCCGGGAGGCACATACAGCTCGGCGCCTCCTGTCTCCGACATACCGTACCCTCTTATGATCTCGCCCCTGAAGCCCCGGCTCTTTATGAACTCCGTATACTTCCTGACTTTGTCAGGCGGCATGTACGAACCACCGCAGCCGAATACTATGACCGGGGAGAAATCGATATCTCCGGTATCCGTCCTGTCCATCCAGCTGTCGATCATGAAGCCGGAAGTAAACAACACGTTGATGCCGTAATATCCCACCGCCCTGACGAATTTCGGGTGCATGAATCCGAAGAACGTGAGCACTACAGTCTGCCCTTCTGAGAAATATGCATTGACAACTCCGCACATGCACAGGAAGGAGCTGAAATCAAAGCTCGGCGTAATACGCACCTGGCCGGTATGCTTCGTGCCGTACAGCATGCTGTGAAATCCGCCGGTGTAATTTGTGGCTACTGTGTTGACGGACCTCTCTTTATACGGCAGGGGCTTGCGCGTGCCCTTCGTAGTGCCCGAGGTATGCGTGATCAGGGCGAGGTGATCCGGATCTCCCGCGCCGTATGAGATCGGTGCCGCAGCGTATCTTCTGATCATGTCATCCATGAACACGGTATCCGGCAGCCGCCTGAGGGCGTGGTAGTTGAATTCGTTGTATACGAGCTCCGCCGGACCGGTGCTGGGGCCTCCGAGCTTTGAATGCACGAGTATCACGTTGCGCATGCCCAGCTCATCCGCAGTCTTTTTTATGTCCGGCCATGTATCCGGACTCACCATGATGTCGGATATGATCAGGTCTGTGATCCTTTCCTTTTCGGCCATGGTCTTCCACATGCCTCCCGGCAGGAAGTCCGGATATGAGAACATCGAGACCTCGGCGCCGGTCATGTTGAGACCGTAGAACGAAAAGAGAGGCTCCGCGGAGACAGTGCCGGCAACGGCGACTCTGGAGCCGTTGCTTCCTGTCATGCCGAGCGCTGAGAAAGCGCGGGCGTAATGCTCCCATTCGGTGAACATCTGCCCGTAGGTATACTCCCTCGTGCAGTCTATCACGGCCGTGCGGCAGAGCATGTACGGCTCAGCGCTGTTCTTCTCGCGGATATACCTCCATATGCTCTGCTCGTTTATGCTGCCGTCTTTTATTCTTTTTTCAAGCTTTTTCCTTCCAGTCCCTCCCATGTGGATCGTCCCGTTTTACTTGTCTGCCTTTTTGGCCTTCGCAGGCTCTTTGGCGGCCTTTGCAGGCTTTTCTGCCGCGGCCTTTGCAGGTTTTTCAGCTGCGGCGGTAGGAGCTTTCGGCGCTCCGCCCGCGGCCTGGAGTCCGGCAGCGAGTTCGAAGAACTGGTTCATCATCGCAGTCTGCTGATCCAGCATCTTCTGCATCATCTCATAGCCCATCCTGTTCATCTGGCTCATGTATTCCATCATCTGGTTCATCTGCTGCTGCATGCCCGGAAGCATAGCGCCGGCCTGCTTCTGCACCATGCCCTGTACATCAGGCATGCCCGCCATGAATTTTTTGTTCATTTCCTGCATGCTGCCCATCATTTTGGACATGTCAGGCATGCTGCCCATCATCTTTGACATGTCAGGCATTCCCTTGCACTGCTCCGAGTCCTTGTTCTGGCTCATCATGTTCATCATGTTCTGCATCATCTGCATTCCCATCTTGTTCATGGCCATGAAGCCGCTGAAAGGGTTGAAGTTTTTCATTTCAGGTTCCTCCTTGTTTCCGTTTGTATTACTGTTATTGAAAGGCATGCTGCTTCTGAGCTCTGCCGAAATACCGTCGAATACCTCTTTTATCATGTCGGCCGGTCCCTCTTCATATGGCACGAGTCTGAAATCCGTCAGGACGCCGTTCCTTTTCACGGGCTCCGCGGTGAAGGTCTCGCCTTCGACCTCGCCCTTGTTTATCCTGTAGAGATCGATCTTGCCGTTGCCGTTGCGCGGAAGCTCCTCCGCTATCATTATGCGGTTCGGGACGTCATGCGGTCTCAGAGTCTTTTCCTCTATGAATATACGTCTGAGCGCCCCGATGACGACCTCCTTCGGGTCATCTTCCCCGTCGAGCATGCTTACGCATAACATCGGTATGTTGTCGTGCGTGGTCTTGACGTACACCGGCACCACGCCGCAGCTTTCGATGCCGCTCTGACGCGCAAACTCGGTCTCGACACGGCCTGATTCGTACTTCCTGCCCTCGTCGTTTATGAAGTAGCGGTTGGCTCTTCCGAGGAACGTGAGCCTTCCGTCTGCCTCCAGCCTTACAAGGTCGTTTGTGCAGACGTAAGGTCTCCCTTCTATCTTTTCGATCTTCATCACTTCCCTTCCGTCGAGCTCAGGCGTGGCGATCGAAGGCGAATGCAGGTAGAGGACTCCGTCGCACGGGGCGTCTTTTTCCGAAAGGTACTTTCCCTTTTCCTCGTCGAGCAGCCTCACGCTCACCCCAGGCAGCGGCCGTCCGATCGATTCGTCGTCTATGTCGGGGCCGGACAGTATGCAGGCTCCGCCGAGCTCGGATATCCCGTATCCGTTCAGGAGAGTGATGTCCTTCGCCCCGTTCTCTTTCATGAATTCATAGTAACGCCTCTTGTCCGCCGCCGAAACGGAGGTCCCTCCGAGCACCACGAAGCGCAGGCTCGAAAAGTCCGGTCTTTTCTTTTCGGGCAGCTTCATCCAGCGCTCGAACATCGCGCTTATGGTGAACAGGAAGCTTATGCCGTACTTCGGTATCGCTCTGTAGAACCGCGGATTGAGCACTCCCCCCGGGACGCACACGACTGCGGCTCCCATCGCGAACGGCACGTGCACCTGATCGATCATGCTGTAGGCGTTGCTGAGGTCCACTATGGCCGATGTCACAAGATCGTCCCACGGCAGTTCGAGGCCTGCGCCGTCATAGAAGCAGGCGGCGGCAGCGTTGAGCGCGCTGTCGGACAGCGGTACGGGCTTGCCTGTGCCGCTCGTCGTGCCTGTGGTATGCAGTATGAGCGCGGCGTCGCTGCTCTTTTCGTCCGCGTAGCTTACCGGAGTACTGCCGTATACATCAAGCAGAGTGTCCATGCATATCGGACCGTAAAAGGCTTTCAGATACGCATACTTGGTCTCCTGCATCGCTCTCAGCGCCCGGTTCACGGTGACGCCCGCGACCGGCACGTGCAGCACGATGATGTTCCTGAGACCGAGCTTCTTCTGATTCGCAAGCAGGTCGTTTATGAGGTTCTGCTGGGCGAAGTCATCGGTGATGATGAAGTCGGTCAGCTCTTCGCTGCGTATGGTCTGCATGATGCGCGCGGGCGTGAACGCGCTGTACGCGGGGATCAGAGAGACCTCCGCGCCCGTCATGTCGAGAGCGTAGAACGAAAAGATGGTTTCTGCGCAGGTAGAACCGAGCAGGCCCGCGCGCGAAGAGTTCGCGCCCGTCATGCCGAGCGCCGTGAACACCGAAGCATAACGTTCCCACTCGCGGAACATGAGCCCGTAGGTGTATTTCCTTTTACCGTCTTCTACGGCGATACGGCTGAGATCGCTCAGCGAGGTGTTGTTCACATCCCGGATATACTTCCAGGCCTTCTGCGACTGCCTGACTTGCTTTCTCTCAGCGATATTGCCGGGCATGGTGTTATCGTTCATGGATCATTCTCCTTTTGAGTTTTCAAGAAGCGATCGGCTCACAGCCAGCGCTATCATCTCTATGATGAAGGCTCCCACGATGTTGTACGCAAGCATATTGTTTATCATCCGGCCTATCCGTCTGGTATAGGCCGTGAAAGCAAGCGACATGATACAGACGACAAAAGCGTCCATCAGACTTCCGTTGTAAAAGATCGCAACGCCTACACCGGCCATGACCGTCGCGAGATAAGTCTGCAGGACCGGAAGGCCCGGAGCTTCGATTATCGTGTTGACCTTCATCCTTATGGCACTGACACTGGTCGGTGTCTCAAACACCTCCTCAGCCAGCCTGTACAGGCGCTCCAGCTTGTCAAGGTCGTAATTGCGGCCCTTGATGATCCTTATCTGCGTGTATTCGCGGTCATCCCAGGTGTATACCGTAGCCGCCAGGCAGCTCGATACGACCCATACTTCCCAGTCCTTGAAGCAGTACGCGTCGAACAGTTTCTCGAGCATGTCCTCGACGCGCCATACCTCGGCTCCTGTAACCATCATCTCACGTCCCAGGTCGAGTATCGTACCCAGGAGGTTTCCCGTTGCTTTTATGTCTCTGTTAACCCGCTCCTTCTCTCTTGATGTTTCAAATGCATTGCATCTATAGTATCACAAAATGCCCCCTGTTTGGGGGCAGAAAGTGCAGCGAGTATAGATTTCCTCTATTACACGGGCCTCAGGATGACGCCTCTTCGGCAGCGGCGGTATCGCGGCTCCACCTGTACTCCGGCGAGAAGAACCGAAACCACATGATCAGCGCCTTCCGATCTCTATGGCTATGGCTGTGCCGGCTTATGTCTGAACAGCCGCGCCAGCCTGTACCCTGAATAATAGATTGTTTCTCTTATCAGAAACGGCAGCCTGGTATTCCAGCTGCGATACATCGTGGTTGGTGTCGGAGAGCTGTAAGCAGTCATGTTGAGGTCTTTAGCATACAGCATGGCTCTCTTCATGTGGAGCGGATCACTTACGATCAGCGCAGTATCCATGCCGTTCTCACTCATGACCTTCCCTGCATTCACAAGGTTTTCTTCAGTGACAGATGAATCCTCTTCCATGAAGACCGCTTCTGCCGGGATACCCTTCTTCTCCGCATACTCTCCTGCAATGTCTGCTTCCGATCGGATATTGCCTTTTCCTGTTCCGCCGGTCATGATGATCGCATCAACATATCCGTCATTATAAAGATCTACGGCATGATTGATGCGTTCACTGAACACAGGCGACGGAGAGTTGTCACAGACGCTTGCTCCGAGAACGATCGCTGCATCGGCCTTTTTTGTTTCATCCGTCTTTGAAAAAGACACGATGCTTACCGCTGCAGCTGTCAGACAGGCCAGGACTGCGATCAGCAGAACGGCAGCTGCTTTTATCCACCCGCTCTTCCGGGCTTTCTCCCGTTTTGTCATCTTTCACTCATGGCATCGTGCCATGTAAGCTGCGATCCTCTTCGCTGCATTGTCTTTGATATTGTTGTAAAAAAGATTGTATTCGTCCTCGTGGAAGCTGTCAGGTCCGAAATATCCGCTCATCTCAGAAGGGGCCAGCCGGGCATTCGAAACGATCACGCCCCGTCCGGGAACCACCTGCGCATCCGCACCGATATCGGCGATCACGTATTCACCTGTTTCTTCATTCAGGACAAGCGAGCCCAGGTTCTCGGCGGCAGACGCGTACGTTTCATCCAGCCTCCAGTTCAGCGGGTTGATGCTGATGGCATCCGGCATCACCACAACGTTATGTGCATTAGTCTCCACGTTCTTCGGTCCCTCGGTGTTCCAGCTGATTATAACGCCTGTGTCGCTCTCGGCGGATGCAAACTTCAGATGCGGACAGGCTTCGAGATCGTTCTCAGTGACGGAAAAGCCTATGACGTAGGCAGCCACCATGCGCTCGTAATATTCAGGATGATCTTTGAAGTAATTCTTCAATACGTACTTGACCATTCCCGATCCCTGGCTGTGGCCCGCGATGATGAACGGACGTCCGCAGTTGCAGGTCCCGAAGAAATAGTCAAGAGCAGCAGATATGTCATCGTACGGCATGCCGGAGATCGCCGCGTCGATGTTCCCTGTCTTCTCCCGGACCTCCCCGGCATACCTCATGCCGGCCTGACGATAGTAGGGGGCAAACACGTTTGTAGATTCCTCGAACACACTCGCATTTGTCACGTATTCGCCCTGTGCGCCTATTATCATCTCGGGATCATCCAGCGGTGCGTAATCCGGGGCTCCCTTCTCGGCGCTCGACTCAACATAAGTTGTCGAGTAAATGTAGAACGTATCGACATCCTTAGTGATTTCCGGAAAACTCAGCCAGCACTCTTTACGGGAATAATCAGGCGCCTCTGTCTCATCAGCACGATCCGGCAGATCCGGAATCACTGATGCGATCATATCAAACAATTCTTCCTTCACGCTGCCTCCTCTGGATCATGACAGCCTGCTGCAAGCCGCTCTGCGCTGTTTGCTCATAAGCTGTCATAAGCTGTCTGCTATGCATACGATTATACACTAAAAGGCCTTCGTTTTGATTGCCTGCGTTCAAACTGACAGAGATCCTCGTTATTCCCTGTGATCATCGCAAGTTTTTCACATGTACTCATCTTATCACAGTCTCCGCAGGTCTCAGCAGCCTTGCCCAGCGCACACTGCCTTATCGGGCAAAGTGAATCGCAGAAAGGAGTCTTCGCTCCGTCGATACGGCATCCGGCGCAGTTGATCATCTCCGGTGTGATTTCCACTTTGTTCAGCTCTGACCATTCCTTTGCGACCTTGATCCGCAGATCATTATCATTGTTTACAGTTGCAATATGGGCTTCACATGTCTCGCAGTCCAGTCCGCAGTATGCTGTGTAATCCTTCATTTTGACTTTCCTCCGGTCTCTTTTTCGATCTCCTGCAACGATCCTGCGAATGCTCTCCCAATCGGCGCATCTTTGATAGTTTCCATTCGGAAAAGCACACTCTCTGTTCCATGGTCTGTCAAACACCAGAACCTTGAGTTCCGGCAGATGTTCGAAAAACCTGAACGCTTTTGGAGAATCCTCAACTGCATAATCAAACTTCATCCTGTAATAATCTTCAAGTTCAAGAGTGCTGTTACTGTTTTTGATAAAATGATCCCTTCCGTATTTATTGAGGCAGTACAGTCCGGCTTTCTTAAGTCCATGCTCATCCAGCCATATGCGGGATGTCTCATAAACGCTTGACGGCCGGCCGGTAATAATCGATACCTCGTGCCCGCAGGAAATCCATTCGTTTATGGTCTCCGCAGCTCCCGGCGTCGCATCATACGACAACAGTATCTCCGGCTCGTGCACCCGAAGCATAAACCGCTCGTATTGTTCCGCATCCAGGCCAAAAGACCTGTCCAGTTCAAAATAACGGATCTGTTCATAAGGAACATGCTTATTGAACATTTCCGGCACGATCTTTGAGAAGGCCCTTCCTGTCTCGCACAGGCAATCGTCAAAATCAACATAGATACGCATTATTTCACCCCCATATAGATATTCAGCCGCATGTCCCCCGATCAGGATCCCGCCCGGACCGGTCCACACTGTCCTGATCTCACATCCCGTATGTCCGGACAAAGTGCCGGCAGAACGCCTCCACCCGGGTGATCGCTTCCTCCGTCTTCTCCGGCTCCCGATCGCACAGGTGGATCAGTGCTGAAATCGGCGTGGTATAGGCAAAGGCCAGCATGGCGGGGTCATCACGGCGGATCAATCCCTTGTCCATCATCCCGGCAAAGATGTGTGTGAACATCTCCGTCAGTCCGGTCAGGAAGTGTTTCGTCGCCAGTTCCCGCGCGCGGTCATCCCGGAACTGCTCAAGCGTCAGCACCTTGCGCGTCATGATGATCTTTTCATCATGAACGGTTATGTTCACCATCTGCGTGGTCAGCCGGATCAACGCCTCCGGCGAGTATCAGTTCTACGATTATTTCCGCTATAAGTTCCATTATATGAGTATCCCTTCAAGGTGGTCGCATTCATGCTGGATGATCTGCGCGATATGTCCGCTGAATGACTGTGTATGCTTCTCAAACCTCTTATCCAGATAATCGACCGTGATCGATTCATATCTCGTTGCCTTTCTTGTCCCCGGAAGAGAAAGGCAGCCCTCTTCTGCTTCATATGGATCAGACTTTGCGGTTATGGCAGGATTTATCATGATCATGTCTGCGAAGCCTGCGGCAACTATTATGATTCTTTTCCTGCTGCCGATCATGTTTGCTGCCATGCCGACACAGTGCTCACGGTTTGCCTTGAGGGTATCTTCGAGATCCTGTGCGACAGGCAGGTCCGCCTTTGTCGCTTCTTCTGACTTCTGATTCAGAAAGAATGCGTCACGCATTATAGGTTTGACCATTGATCAGTTTCTCCTTCTCTGCCCGCGTGAGCTGCTTGATCGCATACTCTCGCCTCTGAGCTTCTGTCTTATCGTCATATTCTTCAGTGTAGATGAGTTCTACCGGTCTGCGGGCTCTGGTATATTTCGCTCCTTTGCCGGAGTTGTGCACCTGCGTCCGTCTTTCCGGATCCGTTGTATATCCCGTGTAGTACGTACCGTCAGCACACTTAAGAATATATACGTAATGTTTCTTGTCCATATGAAAAATTCAATCGAAGGAGCTTGCCGGCGGAGATCAGTGTTCTCATCCTTACGGCAACGCCGGCTTAACGATGAAAACATTATATCAGAAAAGTTTTCCTGTTTACGTTTCATTTAAACTTCAGGCGTTATTCTATAGCTGTCAGCCGTGAGATGCACCCAATCACACTCCGTGTTCTTGGACATCTCCGGCATCGGACCTTCCATCGATTTCTTTCAGAAATCGGGACAGGTCTCGAAAAAGCAAGACAATCTTCTTCATAACAACCTCAAAAACACCTTTCAGCAAACAGGACCGCGTGAAATCGCGGCCCTGTTTGCTTGTCAGCTGATCTTCCATGTCAAAGGTCTATGTATCATGCCCTGCTAATTCAGCGCGCAAACCATTATGAATTCTTCATCATTCTCACTGATAGTTCTGAAACCTGCATGCTCATACATGCGTACTGCGTAATTCTCCTTCTGGACTGACAGCGATACTCTCCCGTAGCCATTATGTTTCAGCTGATCGAGCAGCTTCCCGAGAAGCTTTGTGCCTATGCCTTTGCCTCTGTATTCTCTTATAAGCGATATGGCAAGTGAAGGTATGCCGTCATCCACATGACCGTAATCGTCCATGCTGCGTGTCCATGCAACACCGGCAATGGTTCCGTTATCCTCTGCTGCCATGCACAGATCAGCCGGTCCGCTGCCAAAACCGTCATAATACAAAGAGAGTTCCGGCTGTTCTGTTATGGAGCGATCCGGCGGCTCAGAACCCTCCGGAATGAAGATCGCTTCGTACGTGAAGAGCTTAAGCAATCCATATTCATCTGGCTTCAGTTCTCTGTATTTCATCCTGTCTGTCGTTTCTGACTATTCACTGCAGCATCTGCTCTTCCCACTCATTTTTAGCTTATACCGCAAACCTGATTTAACTTTCTGATACTACCAGCTGCAGTACATCCGGTCTTGCATAATGACCTACTGCATCATGCTCCATCTTGCATGCTGCCGGAAGGTCCATGTCCAGTTCAGCATATATTATCGTTTCCTCATCCCATACCGGCTCTGTGACGTAGTGTCCGTACGGGTCTATTATGCAGCTTCCGCCGCGGCACACCATATCCGGCAGAGCCGCTACATCGGCTTTGGTATTCAGGTCCTCCGGGTATGACTCTTTTCTGATTATCATGTCGGAATTGATAAAATAGCATTTGCCCTCTATTGCTATGTGCTGTATGGTCGCCTGCCATTCGGGGTTATCGTTTGTGTTAGGGGATATATATATCGTTATTCCTTTCTGATACAGAGCGACTCTGGCAAGCGGCATATAGCTCTCCCAGCATATAAGGCTTCCTACAGGTCCCCATGGTGTTTCAGTGACCGGAAAATAGCATTTATCGGCATCTCCCCACACAAGTCTTTCCGACCCTGTAGGTTTCAGTTTGCGATGCACTTTATATGTTCCGTCCGGTTCGAAGATGGCATTGCTGTTGTACAAAGTCCCGCCGACCGCATCTCTTTCGGAAAAGCCGATGCTGATATATGCACCATGCTTTTTCGCTTCATCCGCGAGCTGAATGAACTCCTCTCCTCCGGCCACGACAGAAGCATCATAGTATCTCTTCCAGTCTTCCCTTCCGGGTTCCGTCCTCTTGCCGACACTGAAACCGAAATTCATCCCGACGGGATACCCCGGAATGAACAGTTCAGGGAACACTATCAGTTCAGCATTGTTTTTTGCTGCCTCTTCAATATAGCCCAAAGCTTTTTTCAAACAGTCCTGCTTACTGAACAGAACCGGCTCAGCCTGGACCAGTGCAATGAGGCATGTATGTTTACCTAAATCTTTCATCTTTATTACTTCCGGATCTGCTGATCCGACCATCCTTCACATGCGCCGCAGTTAAAGCATCCGTTACAAAGGATTTTGAACGAACACTCCTCGCATTTTTTTGCATACCGCTGTACATACAGCATTTCCTTTGGTATCGCCTGTCCGGATCTGTCCTTGAGTTCAAACTGCATCTTCCTGCCCTGATAGGTTCGATCAGTTATTGTCTTCGTCAGCATTTTTTGCTTCCATGTCATATACAGTTTTACGTATCAGGCGGAGACAGGGCAAGTGACCGGGCAAGTTACCCCTGTGTTTAAAGCGACCGGATCGACGCCTATCCTACTGTGCAAACTTCAGCAGCTTGCCTCTCTCATCTTCCGCATCCTTTATGTTCTGCTCCTGTGCCTGAAGTCTCGTGAGCTCCATCTGAGCATCGTCAAGGCCAAGGTGAGTGTATATATCCAGCGTGACGCTTATGTCACTGTGGCCCATAATAGACGAGAGAAGAAAACCGCCCTTAAGGATAAGATCCGTCTTGTATTCACTTCCCGATAACCTTACGAGAAACCGCTCAAAGAAATATGTCAGCAGAAGTGTGTTAGCAAAGCCATTTTAAATGAATGGGACCATATAAATCGGTATATAGTTAATACCATTTTCCCTCTTATAGTCTTTCGTATGGACTACATATTTATCTTTTATCCGACTGCTGAATTTGTTGCAGAAAACATCCAGCGACTTATGGCCTCTGTAATTTCCGGACTTCACTTCTATAGGACATATCTTATTTCCTACGGATATAAGGAAATCAATTTCATATAAATGATTTGATGTCTCGCTTCCCATCGTATAGTAGAATAAATTATTTCCTTTAGCGATGAGCATTTGGGCAACTACGTTTTCATGAACATAGCCAAGATTTGCTTCCAGCTTATCAGAAAGAAGTCTATTATAGATTATGTTCTCAGTGTAAATCTTATCTTTGAAAGCCAATGTTACAAACATACCAATATCAGATGTAAACAGTTTATATCGCCCAGTATCCTTTTCCAGCGCCATCCCCACCGTGGGATTATTTGCATGATATGCGATATTTACCGTGTATGAGTTTAGCATATTCGGTAACAAATCGCGCACCTGCTCCGAACGAGTCCCCACTCTTGCATTGGACAGCACATATCTGGACGCATTGCCGCTAAGATTTGCAGGTATCGCATCGTATATGTCTCCTGCCAGACCCGAGCTGTCAATTTTTGTAAAATCTTCTTCATAAAGATCTACTATCTCTCTTTTAGTCGCATCTACTGCCTGAAGATTATTCTGCTCAAGATATGTTTCTATTGCCTGCGGCATTCCTCCGATAAGCATATACAATCTAAAGACACGCATCAGATTTCTATGCATTACGTTCCCGGCCGGCATCCTTTTAGCCCATAGCATTTTTATAGTTTCAGCAGTGATTTCATCACCAATTGCCCATAAGAACTCTTCAAAGTCTAAAGGGTACATAGAGACTTTATGCTCTTCGCTGGGTATAAGGATTTCCTTAGTATTCTTTTTTATAGATATAAGCGAACCTGTTTCAATGTACTTGTACCTGCCATCGGCCACAAGATACTTTATAGCCTGTCTGGCCTTGGGAAAGAGTTGGACTTCATCAAATATGATTACAGACTCATTTTCATATAATCTTTTTCCTGTTAATTGCTGCAGCTGCAGGAAGAAGAAGTCAAGGTTATAAGTGTCATCAAACAACGATTTGATTTCCTTGCTCGTATTGGCAAAATCGATCAGTATATAAGATTTAAACTCATTCTTTGCAAACTCTTCTACTATCGTAGATTTACCGACACGTCTCGCACCTTTTATAAGAAGCGCATACTTATCGCTTCTATTGACTTTCCAGTCGCGGATCTCATCGTAAATTTTTCTTCTAAAAACTTGTCTTTCCATATAAACGACCACCTTTTCAACGATAGTATAGCGCAAATCCCCGTTCGAGTAAATCGGAATTCCGCTCAAATCCCCATTTGTATTCATTCATATTACCTCAGAATCCCCAAATGTATGTACTGCCAGCTTAGCTGTGTACCATAACGCTTTCTGCATGTAGTCAGGCAGTCTGTTTTTGATCTGATCACCGGCACAATTTGTCTTTCAGAGCCTGTACATCATCAGGCTTCATTCCCTGATCGACCAAGAATTTTTCTGCATATTTGCTGAGCTGGTCGGGCTTGGCGGGATCTACACTTTCCCCATCCGTAATAAATGTGATCATCTTATCAATATTGGCAGCGCGTATTTTCGAATACAATTCTGCATCCGTATCCTCTGTAACGGAGTAATAATTATCATAAGTTTTCATGTAATCCTGTATGATCTCGTCCTCAGACGCACCTGCCAAAGCCTCCAGCAACATGCATGCAACACCGGTGCGGTCTTTTCCTTCCAGACAATGGACCAGATAAGGACCATCGTGATGTGCCATATTTGTGAACCCTTCAGCAAGCTTCTGGAACAACTGCTCTGTATTGACATTGATATCCATGTCTAACGCGCAAACCTGATCCCTCTCATATAATTCTGAATACCATGGAGAATCAAAATCATCCTGGTCAATAAAGTATTCAATATCGTCTTTACCATCTGCCATATTGATGACATACTTGATATTTGCTTCCTGACATAGTTTATCTGTCACTGAAGCACGATTGATCTGGTTATCAACAGGAGATGAGGACCGGTATAATATGTTCTCTTTTAAATTGCCGACGTTGACTGCGCGGAAATTTGCATAGACCGCATCCGGCAGATTTCCCTGCTCATAAGTGTATGTGAGGCCGTTGATGGTTTGTTCGTCCTGATACTTTCCTTTTTCATTCAATACAACAGATGCTGTCATGGAATCATCCAGACCGGCTATCTTCCATATGTCATCTCCGTGATAAATATGTACTTCGATTTCGGAGTGCTCCGGATATGCAACAAGCACAGGATTACCCATATCCACGTAATCTCCGGTGTGATATGGAACATCGTTCATACTGTACTCGTTGGAAAAGATAATGTTTACACTGTCTCCGTATTCGAATCCCAGCTGTTGGAATTCCTCGATCGGACATTTTATATAGACACCACCTTTTTCCTCGTTATGCTCGATCTTGCAGTCGTTTAATGCGATCGTATCATCTTCGGTTGGCGCATTGCCGCCCTTTGCACACGAAGCTGCAAATATGCATAACAGAACAGCTGCAAATAATAACATTGCATATATTCCGGCTCTGGTTTGTTTCTTCATTTCTATTCCCCTATTCTTCCATCCATCAAATTGACTATTGATCTACACCGTTATTTTATTAAGCAGGCAAATAATAATCAACGTAAACTGCACCCTTGCCCGTAAATATATCACATATGATGTTGCCTTGAGACTACCTTACGTAGCCATCTCCTATAAGAGTAACGGAGGTGTTACAAATCTCCGTCAATCATATAGGTATTCTGCCTTCGCTGCCTCGCGCTCTTCTTCAGTCGGAGCTGTTTTACTGTTTGTGTATAGCAAAAGTCATTTTTCATATATCGGCAGCATTGACGCTGCCTTGTTGTTAGCCCGTGATCATAGTCAGGATCTCCTTGGTAAAGGTTATTATGATGCCGCCGGCTACTGTCAGGAACCCGTTGGCCCTCTGGCTCGGATCGTGGGACTTGAGTGAAAGTCCTACCTGCATAATGCCAAGGCCGAGCAGTATGAGTCCTAACGTGACATGGTGGGTTCCTCCTTGCTTGGTTGTATTCTACCATGTTCACGATAAACTCAGCATTTATTGTCCAACCCTATGGGACCATTGTACTGCCTGAGCAAAATGATATGATAAACAATTGACGCGATTTGCCGGTTAATGCAGGTCGCGTCTTTATAGTGTATACTTAAAGATAGCTACTTTAATTGGGACTGAGGTGATCAAAGAAAAAAAGAGAAGATTCAATGTTTGACAGGAAGGAGGGCTTATGAAAGCAGAGAGAATTATTAAAAATGCAAAAATCTTCACAGCAGATAAGGATCATCCTCAGGCGAGCGCACTTGTGGTAAAGGATGGCAAGTTCGCCTATGTGGGCGACGAGGCAGGACTATCTGCTTACGAGGGAGAGGTCACAGATCTTGGCGGAAAATTCATTATGCCTGCCATTCTGGATACTCATGTGCATGTGACCTCAAGCATCGGATTTGAATATGCGGATCTTGGGGTGCGTTTTGAGTGCGACGGCAAGCAGGAAGCCCTCCGCTTTATGGCGGACTACATCAAAGAGAATCCGGGGCTTCCGCGTTACAGGTTCATGATGGAACAGAAGTACCTTAAGGGAGAATTGCTCACGAAGGACGATCTCGATTCGATCTGTCCGGACTGCGAGCTGGTGGTCCTGGAGGGTGAATGCCACAGCAACTGGGTAAATTCCAAGGTCCTCGAGAAGCATGGTATCACCGACGAAACGCCGGATCCTGTGCCGGGCTTAAGTTATTTTGTCCGCGTTGACGGACATGTGACAGGCAACACCTTTGAATCCGCGTCCTGGCCGTTCCTCTTCGATGGTCTGGAGCTGAATGATGAGAAGATCGAGGGGCCGCTGGGCCGTCTGATCGACTATTGCGTGAACACGGGCGTGAACGTTCTGTTTGATGCCGGTTTCCCGGAGCATGAAAAGATCCATGAGCGCGTCTATCAGCAGCTACGCAAGATGGACCTTGAAGGAAGACTGCCGGTTTATATCGACGGCTGCTATATGCTGACCAATCCTCAGAAGACGAAAACGGCCCTTGAGGAACTGCAGCGCTTTAACCGCGAGTTCAACACGGAGCATCTGAAGGTGCATACCCTGAAGATCCTGATGGACGGCACTCAGAAGATCCATACTGCGGCCATGGTCACACCATATGCGGACACCGGTGAGCTGGGCTGTACCACTTTTGACGCGAAGGGGCTTGCAGATGTTCTGAAGCAGCTCAATGAGATGGGCATGGATCTTCATCTGCATACCGTCGGTGAGCGCGCATCCCGTACTGCGCTGGATGGCGTTGAGCTCGCCCGGAAGGAGCTGGGAGATGCTTTCCACGTGAAGGTCACCTGTGCGCATCTGGAGATCCAGGACGACGCGGATATGGACCGCTTCGCGAAGCTGGGCGTCATCGCAAATTTCACGCCATGGTGGCATGCCGGCGACCCGGCGACCACTGCTTCATGGCTCGGCGAGGAGCGCTCGAAAAAACTGTTCCGCTGCAAGACTATCTGGGACAGCGGCGCGCTTGTGACATGGTCCAGCGACTGCGTCGCCTATGCTGATTTTATGAAATGGAATCCATACCTCGGGATGGAGGTCGGCATGACACGTATAAGGACCGAAAAGACAAAGATCGCAGAATACGACAGAACCGCTGCAGTACTCCCTCCTGAAAATGAGAGAATGGGTATCGAGGAGATGCTGCTCGGTTACACAATCAACGGCGCTAAGATGCTGGGCATAGAGGCGCAGAAGGGTTCCATTGAGGCTGGTAAGGACGCCGACTTCCTGGTGTTCGATAACGACCTTCTTACTGCTGAACATGACGGTTTCAGCCAGAATCTGCCAGAAGATGTATTCATCTGCGGCAGGAAGGTGAACTGATACAATAAAACGGGGGGCGTTGCATTTTCGGAAAATGCAGGAAGGAGAGCAGACACGTCATGAAAGCAGATATGCTTATCAAAAACGCAAAAGTCTTTACAGCAGACAGCAATAATCCGCAGGCGACCGCTCTTGCAGTGAAGGACGGCAGATTCGTCTATGTCGGCGACGAAGCAGGACTTGCTGCGTATGAGGGCGAAGTTACGGACCTCGGCGGAAAATTTATAATGCCCGGTATCATTGACAGCCATGTGCATGTCACCTTTGCAGCCGGATATGAGTATGTAAAACCGGGAGTATGGATCCCTTGCTCAGGGAAACAGGAAATTCTGGACTTCATGGCAGACCATATCAGGAAAAATCCCGGTATGGACTGCTACTACTTCGATCTGGAGACGAAACAGCTGAACGGAGCCAGTCTCGCAAAGGAGGATCTCGACGCGATCTGCCCGGACAGTGAACTTCGAATTACAGAGGCAGAGGGGCACAGCGTCTGGATAAACTCAAAACTCATCGCCCGCCATGGTATTACGGACGATACACCGGATCCGGTACCGGGCTTAAGCTATTATGTGCGCAAGGACGGGCACGTGACCGGAAACATATTTGAAGGCGCAGCGGAAATGCCGGTCCTGATTGACGGTGCTATGGACCTCACGGACGAGCAGGTCGATGCAGCGATACAGCGCTGGATCGATTTCTCCGTGAAAAATGGTGTAAGCTGTGTATTTGACGCAGGAATCCCCGGGCTTAACGCGTTCAATGAGCGGGTCTACGACAGGCTTCGCAAAATGGACAGACATGGAAAGCTGCCGGTTTATGTGGACGGCTGCCACGTAATATCCTCCGCCCGTGAGGTAGAGGAAGGACTCAGGGAACTGAAACGCCTCAGGGCTGAATATGACACAGAGCATCTGAAGATCCATACTCTGAAGATTTTCATAGACGGCACCCTGAAGATCCATACAGCGGCCATGGTCGAACCATATGCGGATGTTCAGAAGACAGGAATCACGGCCCTGAATAAAGAGGAATTCGCAGATCTTCTCAAAAAGCTCAATGAGGAAGGGCTGGACCTTCACCTGCACACCGTCGGCGATGCCGCGTCGAGGGTGGTGCTGGACGGAGTGGAGCTGGCCAGGAAAGAGCTTGGAGACAGCTTCCGCGTAAGAGTCACAGCTGCCCATCTCTGGGTGCAGAACGATGAGGATATGGACCGTTTTGCAAAGCTTGGTGTGATCGCGAATTATACACCTGCATGGCACAGCGGAAACATCGGCGGTAAACCTTATGAACTCTGGCGAAGACTTATTGGCGAGAAACGCGCATCAAACATGTACCGCTGCAAAACGCTCTGGGATACAGGCGCGCTTGTGACCTGGTCCAGCGATGATATCGTCTTTTCGGATTTTCAGACCTGGAGCCCGTATCTCGGCATGGAGGTCGGTATGACGCGCATGACTTCGGAGAAGACCCTGGCGCCGGATATCAACAAAACGGATGAGCCGTTTGTTCCTCTCGACGAAAAAATGGGCATTGAGGAAATGATCATCGGCTATACCATCAACGGCGCAAAGCAGCTTGGGATCGAAGCTTCCAAGGGCTCCATCGAGGCCGGCAAGGATGCCGATTTCCTGGTGTTTGACAATGATCTTCTTACGGCAGAACATGAAGGCTTCAGCAACAACTTGCCAAAGGATGTATATCTTGGCGGCAAAAAGATAAATTAAGGATGAGGCTGAGCATATGTTAGGACTGAATTTTTTAAAATTGTTTGAGGCAAGAAAGGCACACCTCGATACCCGTATTAAACGGGACTATATCCGAAACGGTGTTGCCGTGATACCATGCCGCGTTTCCGGTTACGACGATGTGATAAGTTCATACAGCGTAAAAGGCTTAGAGACGCTTAATCCCGAATTTGCGGAATATCTCAAATCGACGGCAGCGGTGACACCGGAGGAGTCGCCAATCGTTCTGAACATTATCGGTGACTGCCTGTCACAGGAGGAGAAGACGACCATCGAGGAGATCATCCGGGACGATATGGCCTATGATCTTGGCATGGTGGAAGAGATTGAAAAGCGGCATACCAAGAGATTATGGCTGATGCTCATCATTTTGATCGTTACGGCGGCACTGCTGTGGTCCTCACTCACTATGGCAGATGGACCGCGGGAACTGCTTTATCTTTTGTTCTATTTTGCGGCAGACATTTTGCTCGATCATATCTTCCTGAGCGGCCATGATCTCCGCGAAGAGAGACGACTGGCCGGGCGGCTCGCGAGTATAAAGATCCTTTTTTCCGACAACTATGAGGATTCGGTTTATACAGAGAAGGATGTCAATCAGTTGTACTCCGAAATCGAAAAGGATGTGAACGAAACAATACATGGATCGGAGCCTTGATGCTGACTGTCATTGTTTGAAAAGGAGGGGGCGCATGAAAGCAGACAGAATTATAAGAAACGCAATTCGATGAGGGCAAATATAAGGAAGCCAAAACAGCACTTTTCGACTTGAGGGATAAGTAGGCCAATCGTAAATGATTTATATGATAACAGCTTACTAAAAAAATACAGAACCCACCAAAGCAGAGAAACAGCGAGGAAGCAATAGTATTATTAGACTATATAGATTATCTTGACTCATGTGAAAAACAAGGAAAAATGAATTGTGAAGAAATGAGATGTGCCCTTGTGGAAGTGGTAAAAAATATAAAAACTGTTGTGGAAAAGAATAGCTTTATAAACGAGCATTTGATTATTAGTTGGGTACAGTACTGGTTACAGGCTGCGGACGGCGTGTATGACCTCCTTTGTTTTCAACGGTTACAGCCTGTAAAAACACTACTTGTCTCTTCGACTCCCACCGGCTTCACCAAACAACAAAGAGGGCCCATCCGGCCCAATGTCATTAAGTTAAGTTGACGAGGAGATACTCTCTCATCAGAAATGATGAGGGGGTATTTTTTTCTTATCTTTAAAGCGCGCGCCTTTAAGCCCGCCCCACCTTGCACCCGCCCCCTTCCGGGCGCGCGAAAAACCTTCATAAAACACTTGACACAGCGGCTGTTTTGTTAGCAGGTTTTATTGGCCATATATCAAAACCAATAAAAGCGGCCAATTAAGCAGAGGTAGGACACACGCTCAGCTTGAAAGGAGGCATTGTAATGAATGCGGCATGTGTAAAACAATCTCTGCTTGATAAAATCGAGAATCATGCAGAACATCCGGAACTTTATTGTCAAAATCCGGGCAGGGATTTTACTCGAAAGAGAAAGTTGAGCTTCAGCGCGCTGGTATCTTTTATCCTGAATATGCATGGTGGATCGATGACACACGAGATAATAGATTTCTTTCT
>JAFWGQ010000055.1 GCA_017512365.1 Mogibacterium sp. | reverse complement strand
TTCCTTTTTGTTTTTCTGCTCTCAATATCGCTATCCATCGAAATCTAAGAACATAAGACCTAAAAGGAGGGAGATCCTCGCTCCGGCCCGGGCCGTGCCTCCGCTCGGGCGGCCGCGCCGCAGGAGGCGGAGCGGCGCGGCCGCGTTCGAGGATCCTTTTCGATTATTAGATTAATTATAAATATACCATATAACTTAACATATATTACGGAGTAATACTCCGGACCACGACAGAAGGAATCGAATATGGATAATGAAGAGAAGTACGTGAAGATGATCGAGCTCATCATGCGCTCATGCTTTCCGGAGTATGAGAGCTATACGCTCGAGCAGCAGGAGAAGGTACATGAGATAATCCAGGACGAGATCATCAAACTCGGAACGCAGGAGCTCTTCGACCGCTGCTATTTCATGGAGTACGGTGCGAAGGATCTCACCGGAGGGAGAGTATGAGCGAATTATCTGTAGAAGGTTATCGCATGATAAACGGCCATCAGGCCCGCTATCATTCGCAGTACAAGGCATGGGATCTCTATCGCTGCTACGACGGAGGATCTCCGAGGATGCTCTACTTCGCCGTAGCCGTCACCGACACCGGAGGATTGACCGTCCTCGAGGCGAAGAACCTTGCAGGTATTAAGAAGAGGGTCACGGAGGAGATAGAATGACCGACCACAACGCCCACGAGTGCCTCGAGGACGTGCAGCTCCTCCCGGAGGCGGTCGTCCGCTCCGATAAGGATGGGGAGGTGAAGCTCTTCATCGTCTTCGACGAGGTCGTGAAGGTATCGCACGCGGATTACTGCTTCCAGCTCCTCCGGACGTATTATTTGGTCCAGGAATATCCGAGTTCGAGGAAGGTCGTCGTCATGATCTACGGCGGTCTCGGGCGCGGGACGTATATCTCCAGGAAGGAGATTCTCGGGATCCTCCGCGACCGTCTCTCTCGGGTGATAGCATGAGCGCCGGACTATGCGACACATGCTCGCATAAGGTCGCATGTCGCCGTGAGGGTCGTCGGATATGTTTCTTCGATTGCGAGGACTACGAGGACATCGACGAGGTGATGGAGCATGATTGAGAACATCTCGGCCAGCGTCAACAAATTATCGGATATCGTCCCGTGTGACAAGGAGGACCCGAGATACCGTCTTCAGATAGTCATTTTCGGAGACGATGAAAGCGAACTCAAATATGCTATGCTTAGGATGGTCCAGGCGATTTATCCTATTCCTCCGGTCATCAGATTGAAGGAGCCGAGATCATGAGCTTCGACCCAGCTCCTCTATGCTCCATCTGCGGTTCCTGCGGGTCCATCGAGACCCGCGTCCGCGTCAAATATTAGTCCAATGGTCATATCCTGGACCGTTTCTATTGTCATGATTGCAATCAGATGATGGCCCAATTTGAGGATGTTCTATGCCGCCGTCTTCACGATCAGAAGAAGGACATATTGGAGGCTTTTCTATGAGCCACGGTCTCACGGAGTACTCCTCATTTCTCCTCGGAGGATAGAGGTCGATAACGGAGATCCTCGACGACCTCGGATAGTCCGTCGGTTCCTTCGCCCGGTTGGACTGCCGTCCGAAGCTCTACAACGCTTACAATAACGCATGGCGTAACGGCGACATCGGCTCATGTCTCGGGCCTCCGAGGGACCGCCGCGGAGCGAAGGTCCGGTACTGGTTTCTATTAAACGATTAAGCAATCATCTAAACTTTTTAATAAACCTCTTCCGCTTTTTATATCGGGGACCGCCTCCCCGCGTACGTTGGGCAACATGCAACCCGGGAACGGGCGCCCGATGGCAATCCGTCACGGACGAGGCATCATCCCCTCTCATGGAGACGGATCTATGTCAGAATCTAAGATAATCAAGATAGACCGTTACGAAACGGTCCTGGAGAACGGCGCCATCAAATACTATGCGATAGCAGGTAAGAAGCGCTATGAGATGCCCGAGGCGTACAAGGAGATGTATAACGACAATTATCTCGCCATCACCGAGCGCACTCTCGAGCGTCCGGAGCTCTTCGACGTCCCCGCTACGCACTACATCCCATTGAGGACGGTGTGAGGATGGCGGAGGATCCCTCCGGCAGCGGAGGACACAATCCGGAAGAGAATTCCGGAGAGCTCGTCGCGCAGATCCGCGACGAGATGAATCAGCAGTTCTCCGCACTGAAGCAAAGCTTCGAAGCGCAGCTCGCGGAGCTCAAGGCGGCGAATGAGA
>JAFWGQ010000054.1 GCA_017512365.1 Mogibacterium sp. | reverse complement strand
GCTGAAGCATTTTGAGCGCCTTCGCGACGTGATCGACGATTTCCTTGTCGCTCTTTCCTCGGAGCTCCTCAGGCGGCGCGATCAGCTGCAAATAGTCGATGAAGAGAACAGGTTTCTTTTCGCCGTGATCCTTCATGAATTGGATCACATACTCGCGGATCTGCTCGACCGTAGTATTAAAATCGCAATTCACGATATAAAACTCTTTCGATCTCTCAGCGTAAAGAGCTTTCGCCTTATCCAGCGCAGCGGAAGTCGCTCCGTTCTTTACTTCGATATTCGAGAGCTGAGTCGCTGGATCCAATTCGCACAGAGTCCGAGTGAGTCCCTTCGTCACGAGCTCGATCGGCTGCTGTTCCATTGAAAAATAGAGGACTGTTTCTCCCTTCCTGATCAGCTGATCCGCGAGCTGTGTACAAAAAGTAGTCTTTCCGAGGGATGCGACTCCGCCCAGCACAGCGAGGCCGGGATATAAAGTCAAATGCTTGTCAATCTGCACGAAGCCGGTCTTCCGGTCTTTGTACTGTCTGAAGTATTCTATATCCTTCTCGAAGGTCTTCTCCTTCAGATAGGCTTCGACGTTATGAGGAATGAAGCGTCCGAGATCCGGAGCGGCTTCCTTCTTCTGTGGCTGTTGCGTCCCTTCTGTCCTCTGTGGCGCTTGCGTCCTCGGTGTCCATCCAGAGAGCGCCTTCTTGATCGTACGCTGCCCATAAGTTAGAGATCCGCGTCGTTCATCCCATTTCTCGCGCATGAGTCCGGATCTCCTGAAGAGGCGATCAGTGAGGCCGGCGTCTCCGTCCGTCCAGTAGATCAGATGAGCGCACAGGGAGAGATCAGCTGCGGAGTCATCGCCGCCGTTCGCGCTCGTATCGCCTTCCCAGAGGCGGCGGATCTCGTCTCCGTGAGCGCTTTCAAACATCTTATGAAGAATATCGTACTCAGCGAAGGGATCGCGCTCCTGAGGCCGTTCAGAGGCCTTCTGCGGCGTCTCCTGTTTCGGCTGCTCCTGAGGCCAGTATTTCCGATGGATCGCGGCAGCTTCCGCCGTCTTCTCTGCGATTGGAAGATCCCTGAAGACGTCTCCGGTCACTGTGAAATATCGAGGAGAAGTCCGATCGTAGATCTCGAAGTCGTTTCCTTCTCCGCGCTTCGCCTTCCTCGCGCCTTCAGGAGCGCGGCCTCTGCATAATATGTGAAGGCCGTCTCCGCTGGGACTCTTCTCAGTGTAGCTCTCGACGGTCTTCAGGACGTCTTCCGCCGCTGCGGAGATCTTGCCTTCATTCAGGACGTGATCGAGATCTATTCCGAAAAATTCCGTATCTGTGAAGACGAAGCCGATTCCGTCATAATCTCCGCGCTCGTGAGCTGCCTTCGCCTCTTCATAGGTGCCCCATGTATCCGGATCGTTCGTCTTCGCTCCGTAGCCGGTGCGAGGATTAAAAGGCGGCTTCGTGGTCTTGCCGTCTCGAGTGACTCTCTTCCAGCACACCCAGCGCCGCGCCTTCTTGAGATCCTGAAGCTGATTTGATAATTCTTTCATGTTCTGTCCTTTCTTCCGGAAGGCCGCCGGCGGATCCAGCTCGCAGAGATTGAATAGATCCGGTTTTTCTGCTATGCTGAAGCTGCAGTGATCCGCCTTTCCGGTGGTTCATTGTGGTTTGTGTTGGGCGGCTGCTTTCGCTTTTGGTCGAGTCGGAGCAGCTGCCTTTTTTAACCTTAAATTATGCGGATAATCTCAGGTTGGTATCACAGAGGAGAGAGGCGCCGGCCTTCCGCCTGGTCTTCCTCTGACTAT
>JAFWGQ010000007.1 GCA_017512365.1 Mogibacterium sp. | reverse complement strand
CGACAACGGGATCGGCATGGACGAGCAGGAGCTTGAGAAGAACCTCGGCACCATCGCTTTCTCGGGAAGCAGCAAGTTCAGCGAGCAGCTCGAGAAGGATTCGAAGTCGGCAGAGAGCGCAGCTGCAGATCACACCTCCGAGGTGGACATCATCGGACAGTTCGGCGTGGGATTCTACTCCGCGTTCATGGTCTCCGACAAGGTCGAGGTAGTCAGCAAGCGCTATGGATCCGACAAGGCCTACAGATGGGTCTCCGAAGGAGCCGGCGGCTACAGCATCGAGGAGGCGGAAAGAGACGGCCACGGAACTGATGTCATCATGCACATCAGACAGGACGGCGAGGAAGAGGACGAGTTCAGCCAGTACATGAGGGAATACCCTATTTACAAGCTGGTCAAGAAGTACTCCGACTACATCCGCTTCCCTATAAAGATGCTCATGCCTCAGCCGCGCATCAAGGAAGGCTCGGATCCAGAGAATCCTGAGTACGAGGAAGTCTGGGAATACGAAGTGTTCAACTCCATGGTGCCGCTCTGGCAGCGCAGAAAGACGGAAGTCACCAAGGAAGAGTACGATAATTTCTACAAGACCACCTTCCAGGACGACACACCTCCGCTCGAGACTCTCACAGTCTCGGTCGAAGGCATCGTAAGCTACGACGCCCTGATGTTCATCCCTGAGCTTGTGCCTAACAAGTACTACACGGATGACTACACAGGCGGACTGCAGCTCTACAGCTCGGGCGTTCTCATCATGGACAAGTGCAAGGAGCTCCTGCCGGAATATTTCAACTTTGTCAGAGGCGTTGTCGACTCCCCTGACCTGTCGCTCAACATTTCAAGAGAGATGCTGCAGCACGACAGGCAGCTGAAGCTGATCTCAAACAATCTTGAAAAGAAGATCAGATCGAAGCTCGAGGAGATGCGCGACAAGAACAGAGAAGAGTACGAGAAGTTTTACAAGAGCTTCGGACGTCAGCTCAAGCTCTGCGCGCTCGATGACTACGGCAAATACAAGGAACAGCTGCAGGATCTGCTGATGTTCTGGTCATCCACAGAGGGAAAGCTCGTCACGCTGGCTGAATACGTAAGCCGCATGAAGGAGGATCAGGAGTACATCTACTACGCAACGGGCGACAGCTTTGAGGCGGTAGACAAGATGCCGCAGACTGAGGTGCTCAAGGACAGAGGCATAGAGATCCTCTACTTCACAGACAGCACGGACGGATTCATCCCTGACATGTTCGGCAGCTACAAAGAGAAGAAGTACATGTCCGTCATCGACGGAGACTTCGATCTCGGCGACGGCAAGGACGAGGAAAAGATGAACAAGGCGTTCAAGGACACCTTCGATTTCGTCAAGGAGACCCTGGGCGACAGAGTGGATGTCGTAAAGGCGACCACAAAGCTCAAGACTCATCCGGTATGCCTCTCCAGCGGCGAGGGCATCACCTTCGAGATGGAGAAGTACTTCACGGCTGTCAATCCTGATCTGGGAATGAAGGCAAAGCGCATTCTCGAGCTCAATGTTGATCACGACGCGTTCCTGGCTCTCGACAGAGCCCGCATCGATGATCCGGAGAGAGCGAAGAAGATGTGTGAGGTGCTGCTCAACCAGGCACTGCTGATCGCAGGCCTGCCTATCCAGGATCCAAGCGCCTATACCGACGTTATTTGTTCGTTATTCTGACAAAAGAGAGAGCGGTTTTATAACCCTGTCGGGCCCGCTCTCGCTAACATTCGCACGCAGCGGTACTAAGCTCTGTCTGCGCTGGCGCTTGCCAATCTCTAAGTGCCGGCGTGCTCGAGTTACCCGACCAGGGTTACAAAACCGCTCATAAAAATTGGTGCAGCTAATGGAAGAAAAGAGAGATACTAAAATTTTAACAGTAGCCGGTAAAGGCGGCGTCGGAAAAACGTCGATCAGCTCCGCGATGGTCAGGATCCTCACAGAGGAATATCCTGACGCCAGGATCCTTGCGATCGATGCCGACCCTGCGATCGGACTTACGACGGCGCTCGGCGTTGAGCCGACCGATACGCTCGACGGCATCCGTAAAAAGATCGTCGGAAGCGTTGAGGAAGGCCGCCCTAAGGAAGCCATCGAAATGCTCAATGAAGCAAGGTTCCGTATTTTCGACACCATGCTCGAGGAGCAGAAGTTCAGCTTCCTTGCCATCGGAAGGCCTGAGGCTGCCGGCTGCTACTGCAAGGTGAACGCCTACCTTAAAGAGGTCATCAGCCTGCTGGCCAACGACTTCGACTATGTAGTCATTGACGGCGAAGCGGGTATTGAGCAGATCAACAGAAGAGTAATGGAAAAAGTCACGCATCTCTTCCTGATCACCGACCCGAGCCGCAAGGGCTGCCAGGTGGTGGACACCATCAAACAGGTTGCCGATGAGCTCGTAATGTACGACAAGTGCGGAGTCATCGTCAACAGAGTCAAGGAGGAATCGATTCCTCATATCAAGATCGAATCGGCAGAAGTGCTTGCCTACATCCCTGATGACAGGACACATGCCGAGAACGATATACTGGGCGTAAGCGTATTCGACCTGCCGGAGAATTCCCCGGTAATGGCCGGTACACGCGAAGCGCTCCGCAAAATGCAACTGATATAACGATATATATATAAGTTGAGAGGGAGGTTACAACATTGAAAGACTTGAAGCATTTGATCTACTTCGAGAGCCTTCTGG
>JAFWGQ010000053.1 GCA_017512365.1 Mogibacterium sp. | reverse complement strand
TGCGGCAGCAGGATTCCTGCAGCGAGATGGTCCGAGGCGGAACTGAAGCACACCGCGGCAGCACTCTGACGACAAAAGGAACCCGGGAACTTATTCCCGGGGCCATTGGAAGAGTGATGAAGCGGTTTGTGCTTCGAGACAACGAGGCACGAGCGAAAGGAATACCTGCTGCCGCTTTCTATTTGCGCAGTATTGCCGAACCGTGAAGAATCGTGCGGCCTGTTGCCGGATCGCTCTCCACTCTCATTCTGCCGGCCGGCTCGTCGAAGATGACATCCACCGGTGCTCCGGCCTTTGCAGCAAGGTACATCCCTGCTGCTGCACTCCCGCTCGCGCAGGAATTCTCCCAGAACATCGTGTCGGCTCCCGGCACGTAAACGAGCGGTATCATCGGACGGATCGCGGTGCCCTCGCCCAGGAACATCATTCCCAGACATTCTGCTCCCAGTACACCGCACCATCCTCTCAGAAGAGTCTCCGCAAGGGCAGGATCATCTTTCAGTCCGAAGAACCCCGAGTCAGGCTCTATGATCACATGGGATATGCCCTCCATCCTTACGATCGGGAGACTCAGTGAATCGCTTCCCGGCAGCATTCCGTCAGCAAGTCTCAGCTCATCCATATCCAGGGCCGGCGGGATACTTACGGCCGCGCTGTAGTTAAGGGCGGCCTGCCTCTCCAGCAGGACTTCAAAGGGCGCGGATATTCCCAATACTTTCACCGGCACCGCGCCGCCCTGCAGGCCGCTTCTGATGGCAAAAAGCGCGGCCGCGCACATGGTGGCGTTGCCGCAGAACTCTCCCCCTGCCATCCGAAGACTGACCGGCGCGCCGCCGGCCACAGGATCTTCCGCATAGGAAATGAAGCCGACCTGTTCAACATCAGGCTCCAGCTCCATTATATGCGATGCGGCCGCCGGCTGATCCGCGATATCCACCGCAGTCTCAACCAGCGCCGTTATGTTTCCCGTCGGGTCAAATATGCAATATTTCAGATCTTCTGAGCTCAGGTCCATTAATATCTGCTCTTCCTTTTCAGTCCGCTTCCTATCTTTCGAATACTCTGAGGAACTGCTTTGTCCTCTCCTCCTGCGGATTGTCGAATACGTCGCGTGGATCGCCCTGTTCCACGATTACTCCTCCGTCCATGAAAAGTACGCGGTTGCTGACTGCCTTCGCGAAAGGCATCTCGTGCGTTACGACCACCATGGTCATCTTCTCCTCAGCGAGCTGGCGTATTACCTTGAGCACTTCTCCGGTCAGCTCCGGGTCGAGCGCCGATGTAGGCTCGTCGAAGAAGAGGATCTCCGGTTTCATAGCCATCGCCCGCGCGATCGCGACTCTCTGCTGCTGACCTCCCGAAAGCTGGAACGGATAGGCGCCGGCCTTGTCCTCGATACCCATCTTTTTAAGGAGCGCCATCGCGTTCTCTTCGGCTTCCTCCCTGCTCACGCCCTGCACATGCATCGGCGCATCGGTTATGTTCTTGAGTATGCTGTAATGCGGGAAGAGATTGAACTGCTGGAACACCAGTCCGCAGTACTTGCGGAACTTCTTCATCTCGTGCGGGCTTGCATATACCGCGCTGCCGCTGGCATCAGTGTGCGCAGCCTTCTCTCCCATGTAGATGATTTCGCCGCCGTCAATGGTCTCAAGGAAAGTAGCGCATCTGAGCAGCGTCGACTTGCCGGATCCGGACGGTCCGATTATGCTCACGACCTCGCCGTGATCCACTCCGAAGCTGATGTCCTTGAGCACCTCGAGTCCGTCGAATCTCTTTTCGATGTTTTTCATTTCGAGTATCATTGCGCTGCCCTCCTACTTGTAGTAATCCATCGATTTCTCGATGCGCGCCATCACGACTTCCACCAGATAATTGGCAACAAAGTAGAAGACGCCCGCTATAAGGAACGGCATGAATGATGACTGCGATGCGGATATCTGCTTGGCAAGCGAGAACACCTCGGCATATGCAAGCGTAAACGCGAGCGAAGTATCCTTTACCAGCGTTATGACTTCGTTTGTCACAGACGGCATGATGATCTTTATCACCTGCGGCAGAATGATTTTCATGAAAGTCTGTGTCTTTGTGTAGCCGAGTACCTCTGCAGCC
>JAFWGQ010000052.1 GCA_017512365.1 Mogibacterium sp. | reverse complement strand
TTTTCAGATAATTCGCGCGCCCGGAGAGGGCGGGTTCCAAGGGGGAGGGCTTAAAGGCGCGCGAGCATTGAGAAGAAAAAAATACCCTCTCACCATTTCTGATAAGAGAGTATCTCTTAGTCGCTTAACTTAATGACATTGCCTGTCATACGGTCCGTTTTTGTTCCTGCTTTGCCAGATGCGAGAGGATCTTTACCTTGATCACATCGAAGACTACATCGTTCATGCCGCTGTTCAGAACTATGTCCGCCAGGTATTTCGTAGGCTCCACATAGATGTAGTGCATCGGCTTGACGGTAGTCAGGTACTGCATGGCTATTCCTTCCACGTCTCTTCCGCGGTACTTTACATCCCTTATAACGCGGCGAAGTATCCTTTCGTCGGCATCAGCCTCGACATATATCTTTATATCGAGCAGATCCCTGAGATCTTCGTTCTGCAGCACCATGATACCTTCGACTATTATTACCGGTGACGGCTCTATCCTCACCGTCTCGCTGCTGCGGTTGTGCACCGTGTAGTCATACACCGGGCAGTCGACAGCCTCGCCGTTTCTCAGCATCTTAAGCTGCTCTATGAACAGATCCGTTTCGAAAGCATCAGGGTGATCGTAATTGATGAGCTTGCGCTCTTCGAAAGGGATGTCATCGTGAGCTTTGTAATAGTTGTCATAATAGATCACGGACACTTTATCGCCGAACTCGTCTTTTATGCGGTTTGTGAATGTCGATTTGCCGGAACCCGTTCCGCCGGCAACGCCGATAATAAGGCAGTCCATCAGTCTGACCCTCCCTGAAGAATGAAAAGAACAGCAGATCCTGTTGATATGATTGTATCCACCGGACCGGCCTTTTGCAAGATGCTCCCGGGGAGGAAGTATTTTCTTGAACGTTCATACGGCTCTGATGTAGACTCTGATGTAAAGACGTAAATACAGGGAGAAAAAATCATGTCAGAAGGAAAGTGGACGGGAAGGTTTCAGACCAAAAAGGACTTCGAGCAGTGGTTCAGCAGGAACGACTATCTGCTCCATGTACCTGAGTCTCTGCTGGGCGATGAGATGAACAGCATACACTTCGACTGGGAGGCAGACTTTGAGAAAGGAACGCTGGATGGGCGGTTCCGCGTCGCGCTTGCAGATGTCAATTCCAGCGCGCTCGCGAGCGGCTCTGCTGCAGTCCGGTTATTCTATCAGGAACTGCACGAGTACGATCCCTCCTGGATCGTGGAGCGCCTGCCGTGCCCTGCTGATGAACTGAATGCTTCGATACTGAAGGAGAACGGCTTTTCATATCTTTCGCTCGAGGGAAGGATGCCCCCTGACGCCTTCAACGTCATCTGCTGTTCACAGCAGATGATAGGTGACGAGGTGAATCTCATAGGGATGCTTCTTGACTCGGGCATTCCCGTGATGAGCCGCGACAGGACGGAAGAAGACCCGATCATCATACGAGGGGGAGCTTCGTCTTTCAATCCGTCCGTGATAATGGACGTCTGCGATCTCTTTTTCATGGGAGAGGGCGAGGGCGTCCTGGCGGAGCTCCTGGATATGATAAATAAAGGTCTCACAGACGGCCTCAGCCGTGAAGAGATACTGCTCTCGGCTGTAAAGAAATGGGACTGTCTCTGGGCGCCGCGCTTTTATGAGCAACGTTTCGACGGGAACGGGAAGCTGCTCGGGATGACTGCTCTCAGGAGCGACGTGCCTGAAAAGATAAGGTACAGGTACGTCGAGGATCTTGACGACTGCTTCATAACGACGAAGCCGGTCGGCAGCTACTATTATCCGTCCAATTTGTCAGGAGGGGTAGAGATCACAAAAGGCTGCGAAGGGCAGTGCGGATTCTGCGTTTCGGGATTTACTTACATGCCGTTCAGGGTGCGCTCCGTGGACTGCGTCGTCCGGAATGCAAAAGAGTACCTGTACAACAGCGGATCAAGAAATATCATACTGAACTCTTTCAGCGGGATGTCCTACCCGTATCTGAACGAGCTTACGCTGCGGCTCAATGATGAGATCAGTGCGCCTGTAGAAGCCATGTCTCTGCGTCTGGATTCCGTCCGTGAGAATCCGGAGTTCTGCGCTTTCCTCAGCAGACAGGGAAGCAAGAGGATCGTTCTGGGCATTGAAGGGATATCCCAGAGGCTCCGGCAGATGACATCAAAGAACTGCAGCGAAGAGCAGATACTGGAGACGGTGCGCATGCTGTGCCGCGACGGGTACCGGAAGATCAAGCTCATGTTCATCTCGGGCCTGCCCGGTGAATCCGATGAGGACAGGGAGGAACTCATCAGGCTGACCGAAAAGATCATGAAGACAGGAAGAGAAGAGACGAGTGGGGATGAGGATCCGCCTGTGATCCAGTACAGCTGGACTCCGCTGAAGATCTATCCGTTCACGCCTTTCCAGTGGTTTGAGATCAGGCGTCATACCGAGCACATCACGGAGGACATACGCGGCAGGCTTCTGGACATGGGCGTGATACTCGGCGATGAACCGAAGGATGAGCTGTGTGACACAATGATGACACAGCTTATCAACCGCGGCGACAGAAGACTGCAGGACATGCTGATCGGAATGGCGGAATCAGGCATTCGCAGACACGGTTTTTTTGACCGGCGCGCGCAGGATTTCGCGGACAGATGGATAAGCGAACACGATGTCCCGGGATATGATGCATGGTTTGCGGCCAGAGACCGGGATGATGTCTTCCCGTGGGACTTCATAGATAACGGAGTCAGCAGGGAGCATCTGTGGAAACGCTTCGTCTCGGCTTCGGGCGGTGATCCGGAGGATTTCCCGCGCTGTCTGGATCGCTGTCAGGGCTGCGGCGCATGCAGCAAAAAGCATCATGAAGAGATGGCTCTGTACCGCCGGGAAAAACCTGAAGACCGTAAGATATCTCTCGGAAACATCGATCCTAAGCTCCGTGCCGGACATGAGGAAGATCAGCAGCTCAGATATGCGGTGCTGTCGTTCACGACGGAGGATAGATACAGGACCGTGTCACGAATGTACTGGGCGAACGAACTCAGGAGAACTCTGGACCATGCCGGGATATGCTTCGACAGGACCAAAGTCACCGTATACAAACCGTTCCGCGAAAGGAACGACTGGGTCACAGGACTGAAGCTGGCGTTTGCGGTGATAAAAGATGACATCACGGATGATCAGATACTCGAAGGGCTCAATGCGCATTCGATCCATATGAGGTTTACGGATGTGAAGTCTCTGGACCATAAACCTGAGCTGTCTTACGCCGGCTACGTGATCCCGTGTCCGGAAGGAACGGACGAGGAAGCGCTGGGACGGAAGATAAAAGAGATAATGGACAGCGATTCCTGGAATATACGCATGGACCTTGTCACCAGCCGCGGTGAGCGCTCTAAAGAGGCAGAGATACGCGATGAGATAAGTTCTCTCGAACTCAGGGACGGCGAGATATACATGACGATCCGGAATATCCTGCCTCCGTACACTGTGTACCAGGCTTTACTGGACATCCCGTGGGAAACGGCGGGACGTTACAAGCCCGTCTGCACGGGAATTGAATATGACTGAGCAGCAGCTGACGGTATCAGAAGATGACAGATCTCAATAAACCTATACCAAAGACAGACTTTCCATATGGCCTTATGATAACCGGCGTCCCTTCATCGGAACCGCTCGTATATCTTGATGATGACTTCGACTGCGACCCGGCTTATTATTATCACTGCTCGGAGACAGGGAGCGTGCCTGTTCCCGGCAGCAGTCCGAGCATCATGGCGAGAAAAACGGTCAGGGAAATGCTCCATAAGGCTGAAGACCTGCTGCCGGAGGGCTGTCATCTTAAAATACTCGATGCATACAGGCCGGTGGCCGTCCAGCAGTTCCTGTGGGACTTCCACCGCGCGCGATTCAGAAATGAAATGCCTGATGCAGACGATGAGGAAATCGACAGGGTCACGGTGACATGTGTTTCGATGCCTTCGTATAATATCCTGCGACCGGCCGTACACAATACAGGCGGCGCGGTGGATCTGACGGTGACCGGACCGGACGGCCTTGAGCTTGACATGGGAACGGCCCTTGATGAATTCAGCGGCGCGACATGGACGAATGCCTTTGAAGAGGACAGCGGCAGCGGTCTTGTAAACCCCGCAGCCAGAGACAACCGGCGCATGCTGTACAATGTGATGACAGAGGCAGGCTTCACCAATCTCCCGTCTGAATGGTGGCATTACGATTACGGCGACGGGATGTGGGCCCAGCTCAGGAATGAGAACGCGATCTATGCAGGCATACTGGATGCCGAAGCGAGGGGCACGGTCCCGTACGCGGACATGGAGCTTGTGCGCAGGGCTGACCGGGAGCAGCAGGAGCTGCTTGCGGGGCAGCGCGGATCGTTCGAAGCCTGCGAGGAAATAGCCGTCAGAGTATTGAAACAGAGATAAACAGAATTTGAGACGATATGGCTGAAGACATCAGCAAAGAACACAGGGACATCAGGGAAGAAGATAAAGTCAGCAGAAGATTCATATGGTTCCACGCGACCTCCCGCAATGGGGGCGCGATGTGCATTTCAGCTACAATCATCAGCTATTTCTCGCTGTATGTACAGGAAACGGTCGGCATAACAGCCGCTCAAAGGAGCGTGAGCTTCCTCATAATAGGAACGATATATGTGATCGCGGCCGCGGCGGGGATACTGATCTACCGCAGGCTTTCGTATCATTTTGCGCCGAACCTTCTGATCGCGGACATGGCCGCTACGGTCATCGTGTTCGTGTTCAGCGCTTTATTCAGGAATGCCTCGGTCTACGACCCGTAGTGGAGATACACAAAACTCGAAAGGGACACCGGGAAGTTCTACCCGGTGATAAACCTGCTGGCCGGCGCGCTGATAAACACGCTGATGTTCCTGGTGGTCAGCATACCGCTTGCCGACGGAAGGCAGTCGGAGAAGCCGGGCTTTGATGGATACAGGGCAGAGACAAGGATGCTGCTGCCGCTGCCTAAGCGCAGCAGCGACAGGTAAAAAAGAAAGAGGGTAAGATGAATTACGTATTTATATCACCGAATTTTCCGTTCAATTACGTGCACTTCTGCGAGAGGCTCAGAAGCAACGGATGCAATGTGCTGGGAATAGGCGATGCTCCGTATGAGGGCCTGTCCGATGAACTGAAAAACGCTCTGACTGAGTATTACAGAGTCGATACTCTTGAAGACTATGATGCTGTTTACAGAGCTGCGGCTTATTACGCGTTCAGATACGGGAGGATCGACTGGATAGAATCCAACAATGAGTACTGGCTGGCCCTTGACGCGAAGCTCAGGGAGGACTTCAATGTTTCTACCGGGGTAAGGCCGGAGGAACTGAGCGGATGGAAGAGCAAGTATGTCATGAAACCGGTATATAAGTCTGCGGGGATCCCGTCTGCGAGGAGCCACAGGGTCACGGGCATCAGTTCCGCAAAAGGATTCATAGAAGACTGCGGCGGATATCCTGTATTCGCAAAGCCTGAGCTTGGAGTAGGTGCGACAGACACCTTCAGGATAGACAATGAAGAGGATCTTCAGGCGTTCTTCAGCGCTGTATCCGGAACTCCGTACGTCATTGAGGAGTACGTGGAAGGGGACATCTATTCATACGATGCCATCGTTGATTCCGAAGGCAGCATCCTGTTCGAATCGTGCTTCAAGTGCCCGAATGTAGCGGAGTCTGTCAATGACGATCAGGAAGTGCTGTATTATGTGCTCCCGGATATCCCGGACCAGCTGCGCGACCGCGGGCGCAAAGCCGTAAAGGCTTTCGGCGTAAGGCGAAGGTTCATCCATTTCGAATTCTTCAGGCTCAGCAAGGCGAGAAAGGGGCTGGGAGAAGCCGGGGACTTCGTCGGCCTTGAGGTCAACATGAGGCCTGCCGGCGGATATACGACGGACATGATCGATTTCGCGCATTCCTGCGATGTTTATCAGATATATGCCGACATGGTGACTCATGATAAAAGGCTGCAGCCGGAAAACGGGAAGGACCGGTACTGCGCTTTTGCCAGCAGAAAGGACTCGCATTCGCATGAAGCTGACGACAGCGAGGTGCTGGACAGATACCGCGACAGGATCGTCATGCACGGCAGGATGCCGGATATCTTCGCTGCAGCCATGGGAAACAGGATGTTCATAGCTGTGATGGATACCTTCGATGAGCTGGTGGAGTATGGGAAATTCATACTGGAAGACGGCTTCGATGAGGTGTTTTACGGCAAAAAGTGATAAAAAAAGAGGCTTCGCTGTGAAGCCTCTTTGATCGTGTGTATAAAACCTTGGCCTAGAAATACTCGCCCGGGACGGTGATGCTTATGTCCGATACGGCAAAGCTAGTGCATGGATGGATCTCTCCGCACTGCTTGTCCGCCCATCTTCTTCCGTCGGTCTCTTCCGGTATGAACACCTCACCGGATGTCACGCGGGAGCGGCACCAGCCGCAGTCGCCCGATCTGCATTTTGAAGGGGCCTTGATGCCTGCGCGCTCGATAGCTACCAGTATAGGCTCGTTGGCCGAGCAGTCGCATACGTACTCGTTCGGCCCCTGCTTTACGGTCAGCTTGAAGACCTTGTCCTTCGCCTTCTTCGGATAGCCTTTCTGCTCCCAGACCGTCTTTGTGGCGCCGAGGAATTCGCTGCGCACGAATTTCTTCTCAAGGCCGAGCTTTTCGACTTCCTTGGAAATGAAGCGGTACATCGCTTCAGGTCCGCAGATGAATACGCTGTACGGCTCGCCGCCGGCGTATTTTTTGATTATGTCTGCCGTGATGAAGCCGTTCTCGAATCCTTTCTTCTTCTCGTCGGAGAGGATGTGTACGACCTTTACCCTGTCCGTCTCGGACATGATCCTGTCGAATTCATCCCTGAACAGTATGGACTCTTCAGTCCTGCTTCCGAAGAGTATGGTCAGATCAAAGTCCTCGATGCCGTCTCTTATGGCGTATGCCATCGAAAGGAACGGCGTGATGCCCGATCCGCCCGCGAGGGCGACCACATGTCCGGCGTCCCTGTACTTCTGATAATAGAACGATCCCAGACCTTCGGATCCCTTTACCTCGTCGCCGACCTTGAAGTTATCAAGCATCCAGTCGGCCGCGAAACCGTCCGGATTGGTCTTGACCGTGACGGCGACCTTGCCCTCGAGAGCCCACTTCGGCGAAGAGGAGATGGAGTATGGACGCGTCACGAAGCTTCCCTCGATTGGGAGCTTGAGCGAGATGTACTGGCCCGCCCTGAAATATGAAGCCGGCTTGCCGTCAGCTCTTTTGAGAACGAAAGTTTTTGCCCCCGCGGCGGCGTGGTCGATGATCTCATCGATCACGAACTGCTGGAAGTCAGGGTGCATGGCCTTTGCAAAATTATTCACCGGATAGTCTGCCGTGATCTCGTTGGCAGGAGCAGCAGCGATGACTTTTTCTCTTTCCTTCGAGAGGTTGGCGAACCTGAGCATGTCCAGAAGTCCTATGATTCCTACTTTGAAATTAAGTGCCATTACTGTTTACCTCCTTCCTTGAGATCCCTGCAGGCAAGGGCGGCGGAAAGATCTCCGTTGATCCATGTCGATGAATAGCCGTCCGCCATGAACGAGCCGGCGCCTATGTGGCGGAGACCCTTTATCGTGAAGTCCGCCTCGATGTCCATCATCCTGGCGATTATGCCGTCCCAGTCGCTTACCTCGAATCCGTAAGGCGTGCCGTCCGGAGTGCCGAGGTATCTGGCGAATGTCATAGGCGTCGCGACTTCGACTTCCTCGATGTAAGGGGAGATATCGATGCCGAGCCTCTTCTTCACATCGTCTATGCACTTTTCGATCATTTTGTCCTTGACCTTGTAGTACTCTTCCGGAGTGAGCTTCGCCCAGTCATCCGACTCGCTGAAGAGCTTGGTGAAGCTGATCACGCAGGTCCCCTCAGGCGAGAAGTCAGGTATGAGCGTATTGTAGCTGATCAGGATGTTGTAGTCGTTGTCTATGCTCTTCATGTACTCGTATTCCTTGCGCGAGTCTGCTGTCTCGGCGAAGAACACGCAGTAGTCGTCGAGGCCGAGCTCCTCCGCAGGCTTGTTGAGCGCCATGTAGATCATGCAGAACTTGGTGCTGAACTTTTTGTTCCTTGCGGCCGAAAGCTTCTTGTCCCTTTCAGGGACCATTTCCTTAGGGATCATCTTTGCATCGATGATGTCAGGGTTGATGTTCGCGAGGACCTGATCGCACTCGACATCGCCGAGGCTCGTCCTGACTCCGCAGACCCTGTCGCCGTCGAAGAGGAACTCTTCGGCTCTGCAGTTGAACCACGCCTCTCCGCCGAGCTCGTAGAACCTGTTCATGAAGGTCATCGAGATCTCGTGTGATGTATGGTGAGGGATGACCGCCTGGCGGATGACATACATGTCTATCATGTTGCCGAAGTGGAAGAAGTTGATGGTATCCAGCGGAACGCCCAGGTACGGCCAGTACACTCCGATGATGTCTATGGCCTTCTGAGGTATCTTCAGGGCCTTCATGACCTTCAGCGCATCGTAGCCGCAGGACCTCAGAGTGTTAGGGAAGTGCTTCTGCATGTACTTGGAATCGTTCGGCGTGCCGTCGTTCATGTATACCTTCGCTGCTCTGATCTCAAGAAGCAGATCGAAGAACTTCTCCATCGATTCCCTTGAGCCGGGCACGTACTTTTCCATCGCGGCTATGTATTCCTCGCGGCCGCACGGCATGGTGACATCCATAGGGGTGCCGTCAGAATAGGTGGAAATGCACCTGTAGCATTCAGGGACGGTGATCCAGTCGACATTGACTCCATTTCTTTCCATGAGAAGCCTGACATGGCCCTTGTTGTCCTCAGGACCGAAGTCGCAGATCTCATGGACGCTCGGGTCGAATTCGAAGCGCCCCCGTCTGAAGCTTGACGCGCATCCGCCGGGCAGGTTGTGCTGGTCGATGAGGAGGGTCTTCTTTCCCTCGACTGCGCACTTGACTGCTGCGCTGAGACCGGCGTTTCCTGCTCCGACAACAACTACATCGTATTTTGCTGCCATAATTCCTCTCCTTTCTTCAGGATCTCCAGTTTTCTCTCATAAAGCTTTAACGAATCGTTGTATCTGTAATATGCATCGCATCCATATCTGGATATGAATCTCGATGAGTATATACCGATGGTGAGTTCCGTGACGAGTATGACCATCTCCTGACCTTCGCCCCAGACCTTTTCGGCAAAGGCGAAGAGATTGTCAAGGCGCGTCCGCGCTTCTTCAGCTGACTTCTTCATGTCCGCGATGATGCTGTCGTAGTCTTGTTTTACACGGCCGAAGTCCGCGCTGTCCTCATGCGAGCGCAGGAACTCCAGGACGCTTTCATATTTGAGCCCGGCGTCGCGCGAAAGCACTCCCATGCGGCGGAAGCGCTGATATACGGCTTCCTCTTCTTCGATGACGCTTCCGATATCTTCGCCTTCCTTTACCCGGCGCAGCAGCTTCACGAGCTCCGCTGCATGATCTTCGGTCCGTACCACAGCCGATATATCCGACTGCACATTGTCCAGCAGAAGGCCGATGAGAGAGAGCCTCTCATCGAACGGCGCTTCGGAGGCGCGCTTTTCTATCTCGGCATCTGAGCTGCCCGCGAGTATGGAAGGGATCTTATAGTCCGATCTGTACTTGTTGTACAGGTCGTAATATGACGCGAAGTCATCGGCAGTCTCAGCATCCTGTATGTACTGCCCTATGAGGACCCTGTCGACTCCGATGCCCAGCTTCTCGTATATCCTTATGATGCTGCTGAGGTCGGACCAGCCTCTTGCGGTGACGAACTGCCTGCCGTCAGCTGTCTCTTCCACCTTGTAGAAGGATGATCTGCGCGCTTCGAGATAGGTCAGTACGGAGGCGTGGACATCCGTGCTGCAGGCGTATGACTTCCACGCGTCATAATCCGGCTCGATGTCTATGCGCTTTAGCCTGTCCCATGTCACTATGTCGAATTCGCGCGCGTTGCGGTTGTACTCCACGGGATTCCCGGCGGTGACTATGACCCAGCCGTCAGGGACCCTGTGCCTGCCGAAGGTCTTGAACTGGAGGAACTGCAGCATCGAAGGGTTGAGAGTTTCGGATACGCAGTTCACCTCGTCGAGGAAGAGTATGCCCTCGGTCAGGCCGGTGTCGTTCATGACATCGTAGACGGTGGAGATGATCTCGCTCATGGTGTATTCGGACACATCGTACTCGACGTCCTCCCAGGACTTGTGCACTATGCTCGGAAGTCCCAGTGCAGACTGCCTCGTGTGATGCGTGATCGAATAGCTGACAAGACCTATGCCGAGCTCTTCGCAGACCTGTCTCACGATAGCGGTCTTGCCTATGCCCGGAGGGCCCATCAGAAAGAGCGGACGCTGCTCCTCCTGCGGCAGCAGGGGATTCCCGAACCTGTCCGCGGCAGAATACGCCTTCATGGTGTTGATCAGCTGCTGTTTTGCTTCGCTTATGTTCATAGTTCAAACTCGCTTTCGTCGAAACCTCCGCGCATCGACATGAGAAGGGCGGTGATCTCGCTCCTGCCTGCCTGATTGGCGGCCTTTATGTATCTGTCAGTGTCCCCGCTCAGAAGGCCGCGCCTCGCGATGCCGCTCATGGCGGGTATGTTGTTGTATCTGATGACCCATTCCATTATAAGGTCTTCATACTTATGGATAAAGGCTTCGGCGCGCGCGCAGGTGTCCGCGCTGTGCCTTTCCGGACACGAGCACCATAAGAGGGTGTACTGCAGCTCCTCGTGATGCCTGATGCCCTCCGGATAACCCGCCGCGATGTATCCTTCCAGGAGGTTGTCGCAGCATCCGAAAGCATCTTTGCCTATGACGGTGTCCCTGCCGGGGACTTCGATCCTGCGCAGGGCTTCGCAGCTGAAGAACGCGTCCTCTTCGATCAGCTCCAGGCCGGAAGGGAGGATCGCTTCCTCAAGCCCCGTATCGCCGAAAGCTTCCTCGCGGATGATCCTGAGGCTTTCGGGGAAGACGACACGCCTGAGATTCGGGCATCCGTAGAAGGCGGCTTCGCCTATGTCCGTCACTCCTTCGGGAATGACGACGGATACCAGGCTCTCATCCTGCATGCACGCGCCCTCGGTGATGCGCCCGTCTTTTATTAAGGATCCGTCGATAACGTTTTTCTCCATGGCTGTCACAGGTTCATGATCTCGTCAGTCTGCATCTCGACCTTCACCGCCCAGTCAGGCACCCATACATCATCAGGACTGTCGTTGTGTATTATGAAGGCTGTATCGTAGCCGGGCGCTTTTTCGGGGAACATCCCCATGCCGTCGGTGAAGTATAGCAGACCGCGCAGGTCGGTAAGCTTCCGCTCTTCGATCAGCTTGCCCACATATTCGAAGACAGGGCGGAAATCCGTCTGACCCAGGCCTTTTATCTCTTTTTCCCTGAAGTATCTGTCGAAATCTTCGCTGCTTCTGATGAGAGAGATGTCTCTGATCCGGTCGTCACACTGTATTATATACAGATTGGTCCTGACATCGAAGCTGTGACGGGAAGAGAGGACGTCATGGGTGTGCTGGACGAATCTCTGTACGACTTCGCCCTGTACGCTGCCTGACGTGTCGATGGCTATGACGAAGTCGCGTATGTTCCGGCTGTCTCTGTATTCAAGGGGCTCGATCAGCGGTATGTTGCCGTAGAGCTCGAGCCCGTAGGTATAGTAATTGTTGTCGAATTCCTCTTCGGACAGGCGGATCTTTTCGGAACGGATGCCGAATCTCCGCAGGAATTCAGTGTAGTTGTATCTTTTGCGGTTGATCTCCCTGAGGTTCTGGGTAAGGGCTCCGCTGTCGCTGCGCAGCAGCTCGAGCTCGGTCTGCATCCTTTTTGCGATGTCTTTCCACAGCTCCTCAAGGTCTATGTCGCCGGCAAGAAGCAGATCGGACGGGCCTCCGCCGTACCAGAGATCGTGCTGGTCTCCGGCAAAGCATTCGCTCCACTCATGACGCTTCGTGAACGATACCTCTCCGCTGTCCAGATATGCGTATATCCGTTCCGCGGTGAGATGGCTGAGCTTCCCGCGCAGGAAGCTTATGGCTTCAGCCTGCTGAGTCTCGCGCTCAGCGCTGAGAAATCCCTGCCCGAGATCGCTTATGCAGTTCTCGACGGCGATGTCTGCGGCCAGGTCCCACCTGAGGCGGTCTATCCCCTCGAAGGTGATGTTGTGCCTGAACACATTGTGCAGCACACAGTGGAGAAGGTTGCGGGCGACGAGGTTCTGATCCTCCCTGTATGTAAGGATCAGAGTCCATGGACTGTACAGTATGTGCGAACCGCTGCCGGCAAAACCGTAGTTCATGTCCGGCACGAGGCGGACATTTCCTACGGCCCGGTCCATGAACCTCAGATTGACGAGGATCGAATTCCTCGCCAGCTCGATTATCTCCCGGGACAGCTGCTCGGCCTGTTTGTCGCGTTCGGATAGCTTGTCCATGTGAAGATTATATCAAAAAAAGTTTTGTGCTATCATTGCAACATAAGAAAAAATGCAAAGGAGGGCAATGGAGCGATGAAAGAAAAGGAACAGGCCATGGTGACGGTCGTGGGCAAAAACGACATAGGGATACTTGCCGCGGTCGCGACCGGCATAGCGGAGGCCGGAGCGAGCATAGTGCAGGTCTCCCAGATAGTCATGGACGAGTATTTCACGATGAACATGCTGATAGACCTCACTTCCATGGACGTCAGTATCCACGGGCTTGAAGAGGATCTGAAGAACAGACTTCCGGGAATGGAGATACATGTGATGCATGAGAACATTTTCAATGCCATACACAGCATCTGATCAGCCGGACAGCGTAACATAAGGATGGGAAAAAATGCTTGAGACAAGAGACATCATGGAAACGATCTCCATGATCAGGGACAACAATCTGGATATCCGCACCACGACGATGGGGATATCCCTTCTGGACTGCGCTGATGCGGACGCGGACAGATCGTGCACAAAAATATATGACAAGATATGCAGGCTCGCCGGAGACCTGGTGCGCACGGGCGAGGACATAACAAAAAAATACGGCATACCCGTAGTGAACAAGCGCGTTTCTGTGACGCCTGTCGCCATGCTGGCCGGAATGTCAGGCGGCGATCCTGTAAAATATGCCCGCGTGCTGGACAGGGCGGCTCATGAGATCGGAGTGGACTTCATCGGCGGATATTCAGCCCTCGTGCACAAGGGCTTCAACGCAGGAGATCTTGCGCTCATCGATTCGATACCGCAGGCAATGAGCGAGACCGAGCTCGTTTGTTCATCTGTAAATATCGGATCAACGCGCGCGGGAATCAATATGGACGCTGTAAAGCTGATGGGCGGCAAAGTGCTGGAAGCGGCCGAAATGACAGCAGACAGGCAGTGCATAGGCGCAGCCAGGCTCGTGGTATTCTGCAATGCCGTTGAAGACAATCCGTTCATGGCAGGGGCGTTCCACGGGACAGGCGAGGCGGATGCAGTGCTGAGCGTCGGAGTCTCGGGACCCGGAGTCGTAAGGTCAGTACTTGCGGGAATGCCGGATGACGCGCCTATGGACGAGGTAGCTGAAGAAATAAAAAGGACCGCGTTCAAGATCACGAGGGTAGGCCGGATGGTCGGCTCCGAAGCGGCCTCGGCGCTCGGAGTGCCGTTCGGCATAGTGGATCTTTCGCTGGCGCCGACTCCTGCTGCAGGGGATTCCGTGGCGCATATACTCGAGGAGATCGGTCTCGAGCAGGTCGGTGCTCACGGAACTACTGCAGCGCTCGCTATGCTCAACGATGCGGTCAAGAAGGGCGGCGTTATGGCGTCTTCAGCTGTGGGCGGCCTTTCAGGAGCCTTCATTCCCGTCAGCGAGGATGCAGGCATGATAGACGCAGCGAGGGCCGGGACTCTTTCTATAGAAAAGCTGGAAGCGATGACGGCGGTGTGCTCCGTCGGCCTGGACATGATAGTCATCCCGGGAGATACTCCTGCGGATGTCATCGCCGCGATCATAGCTGACGAGGCGGCCATAGGAATGATCAATTCGAAGACCACCGCAGTGAGGGTGATACCCGCGATAGGACTGAAGGACGGAGAGGAACTCGATTTCGGCGGCCTTCTGGGATACGGCCCTGTCATGAAGCTCCGCGGCAAGTCGCCGTCTGTCATGATAAACAGGGGAGGACGCATACCCGCGCCTCTTCAGAGCCTTAAAAACTGAACAGAAAGAATGTTAACCATGTAAACGCTTTTTTAGATGAGATACAACCGGAAAAAAGACCGCTGAAAAGGGGTCAGGCGCCGCGACAGGTGACGACGATCACCCTCTTGCTCTGATGTCGCTCATTCTGATATCCGCACTCGTCATGGGAGAGATACATTTCAGACGCAAGAAGGAAGAGGCCGCGGGCATTTTCTATGGTGGAAAAACTGCCGGACAGCGGTTTTGTGGTTCCACAAAAAAGCCTGTGCAGGTATAATATAGTCACATTAGAATTTCAGGAGGCCAGATATATGATAAAAATCAGTTTTGAAGTACAGGAGATAAACTACGAGAAATGCTTTGAGAGCCTTATACCGCAGCTGACAGAAGAATGCAGATCGAATACCGAGCCGACCGAGCTGGAAAAACTGATCGTCAGGCTTGGCGATGACACTGTTCCGCTGGTGGAGAAGCTGCTTGGATTTCTGGATACAGACGCCCGCGATCAGATAATCGTGTGGCTGCTCGAGGATCTTCATGATGATCTCGTAAGCTCCGCAAATGCGGCGATGCATGATATGCTCGGCGGGGATGCCATAGTGATCGGCGACTTATATGCGCTGGATGAGCCGGGCACAAAGATAAGCCTGCATGCGGTGAAGGTGAAGACAGACAGCAAGCAGCTCGTTGAAAGTCCGGCGCTGACCGGTATCACCGGAGGTGTGGCAAAACTCGCTTTCAGGATCGCAAAGGCGGAAACGATCGAAAAGGAGGCGGTCAAACTGCTTTCTTCTGATCTGATAAAGCCTAAGCTCATCTCGGTCCTGTCGGACAGCCTGCGCGAAGCCGGGCTGCACCTCACTTTAAGCGATGTGGTGTTCACGGAAGACCCGGGTACAGAGAAGATACCGCGCCTGAAGGATCCGGACAAGGATGAGGGCCTTCTGCCGGATGTCATTGAAGACAAGATAATCGATGCGCTCGTTGCGTGGCTGAAAGAGATCCTATGAGCTATTTCGATATTTCGCGCAAGATAATAGCAAGCATTACAACTGACAGCTGGAGGAACGTGCCTCACTTAGTCTATATCTATGAGGCGGATGCAGAGAAACTGATGGAGGCTGTCAGATCATATAACAGCAGTCATCCGAAAGAAGAAAGGATTTCCGTCAATTCTGCTGTCCTCAAAGTGATCATAGAAGGCATCAAGGCCGGCCCTGCCCTGAACGGACACGTCTTTTATGACCACGCTCTGGTAAGAGGCAGGATCGAACTTTCGGATCATATCGACATCTCCACTCCCGTATTGTATAAGGACGGGAAGATGATGACCGTAAATCTGCACCGCATGGAGGACAGGTCCATGCGTGAGATCCAGGAAGTGATGAATGACTGCAGAAAGCGTCTGGACAACACCGACATGGAGGCCCTGCTGTATCTGACGGGCCTTGCGGATACTTTTGACGGGCTGATGCACGGCAAGGTGCTGAAGGCAGCCGGAAGGCTCATCGGCGCGAAAGTCGGGAAGGGCCGCATCAAAGTGTCTGCAAAGAGGATGCGGGAATGCATCAGAAAAGGGAAGGCGGGCGAGGGTCTTGCGACTGAAGATATCAGGCAGGGAAGCATCACGATCTCGAACGTGGGATCAGTAGGCAGACACATGAAGGGATCCACTCTGATGCTGGAGGTGGTCCCTCCTCAGATCTGCGCCATGGCGGTAGGGACTCTGCAGAAAAAGCCTGCAGCGGAGGACGACAGGGTAGTGATAAAGGAGATCATACCGATCACGATCGCGATAGATCACAGGGCAGTGGATTATGCGGATATGATACCGTTCCTCGAACGCATGGAAGAGCTGCTCTCAAACGAAGAACTGATAGAAGCGATGATCTGATAAGCAAGAGATGACTGCTGCACAGATCCGCGAAGCTGAATGTAAGCCCGCAGCACTCAAAAAAATTCAAAAGTACTGCGGCTTTTTATTGCAGATAATACAATGCGGCATCGTTTTGCGGTACAATAGATATAATTGTATTCGTACTGTGAAAGAAAGGCCGAATGTACGGAAGGCCGTGGATGACTTCGTACAGGATTTCGAGCAGTTCGATGACCTCACGATGCTCTGCATAAAATACAACGGAAACGACTCCGCGATAAGCGGGGAGAAAGAATAACGACAAAGACCGAAAGGAGATACAGTCAGATAATGGATGAGAAAAAGGAAAACAAAAAAGGCGTAAAGAAAGCAGCCGGGGCCGTGGCCGCCTGGGTAAAAGGCCATAAGGTTGTAGCCGTGATAATCCTTGCATTGTTGCTGGCTCTTATCGGTCTGCTCATATTCCGGCATGTAAAATCGTCGGAAAAGAAGACAACAGCTGAGACCGAGACCGTCACCGTTGAGAGACGGGATCTTGTGCAGAGCCTCACTCTGTCCGGAACGGTAGAGAGCGGAGCGGCATATTCCGTATCCAGCCCGCTCATGGACGTTGAGGTGAAGCAGGTGAACGTAAAGGTCGGCGATACTGTCCAGAAGGGCGATGTCATAGCAGTGCTCGATGATTCGGAGCTCAGGGAGAATGTCAGTTCGGCACAGAAAAGCCTTTCATCTGCAGAGAAGAAAAACTCTCAGGATATCTCGAACGCCAAACGAAGCCTGAGAAACGCGGAAGAAGACGAAGAGGTACAGACCGGAAAGACTTCGAAGGATGTAAAGACTGCGACTTCTCAGTATAACAAGGCCGTCAAAGAGCTCAACTCTCTCAAGAGCAAGCTGACATCTGCAAAATCCGAACTCAACAACGCAAAAGTAAACAAAGACCGGGCAGAGAACAATGCCGCAGCGGATCATAAAACGATCGACGAATATCAGAAAAAGATCGATGAATGCGCTGCTGAGATCGCAAAGAATGAAAAAGAGATAAACAGCGGGGTGGCTCCTGACGGCACTGCTCACCCTGAAGAAACGGAGAAAGAACTCAGAGAAAAAAATACCGAATTATGGGCAGAACTCCATCAAAATGAGAACAATATCACTTCATACAAGTCGCAGCCGCAGGTCGCTCAGCGTCTGAAGACCGAATCCGAAGCTCAGGCTGCCTATAACTCAGCCCAGTCTTCGGTCAGCAGTCTTGAAGAAACAATAGCTGAAACCAAGAAGAAGGTCGCGGCGCTCAAGGATGCGAAAGAAAAGGCCGTTCAGACCAATGAGGAAACCCGGCGCACGACATCGAGGACCGTTGAAGAGCAGGAGAACGCTCTCAGCAACGCTTACGACAGCGCGAGCGACAGCCTGGAAGCCCCGAACAAGGAGCTCAGAAAAGCTCAGAAGGATCTCGCCGCCAGCCAGGTCGTTGCGGAGGCGAACGGCATAGTGACTGCGGTCAACGTAAAGCCAGGCGACAAATACAAAGGCGATGCCATCGCTGTCGTACAGGATGACTCGAGCTACAGGGTGAGCGCAAGCGCCGACCAGTACGATGTCAGCAGCCTCGCTGTCGGTCAGAACGCTGAGATCACGATAACAGCTGCCGACATGACCGATACGGAGGGCAAGCTCATCTATGTCGGAAGCACGCCTATGGTATCGGAGACAGGAGCCGTAAGCACATCGGGATCATCCTCATCAGCGGGCAGCAGCGGCGGAAGCGGCGCAAATTACAGGGTCGAGACCGTGATACAGGAACCTTCGAAGAACATGCGCATAGGCATGACTGCCAAGGTAGTCGTAACAGTCTGGAAAAAGAACAACGTCCTTGCCGTGCCTGACGAGGCCATACGCACCAATGAGAACGGAGAAAATTACATCGTCGTGGTCAATGACAGAGGCAAGAAGCGCAATATAGACGTCAAATACGGCATGAAGACCGACTACTATTCGGAAATAATCGGAGATGATGTGGAAGAGGGCATGAAAGTAGTGGTGCCGCAGTTCGGCGAAGACGGTGAAGAGCTGGACGGAGACACAGAAGACATAAGCACGGAAGACAGCGAGGAATAGTCAAAGAATCTGCATATGGATGAAATAATCGAACTTAAAGGAATATACAAGAAGTTCATGGAAGGCAAAGAGAATGAGCTCACTGTTCTGCATGATGTCGATTTCACTGTGAAGAAAGGTGAGTTCGTAGCGATAGTAGGCGCCTCGGGATCGGGAAAGTCCACCCTCATGAATATAATCGGGGCTCTCGACAGGCCGTCCGAGGGAACCTACAGGCTGCACGATGTCGATGTCGTGTCGGCGGATGACACCCAGCTTTCGCATATCCGCAATCAGCAGATAGGATTTGTTTTCCAGACCTACAACCTCATACCGAGGATGAGCGCCATCAAGAATGTCGAAGTTCCCATGATCTACGCCGGCGTGGATCCGGCCGAAAGAGAGGAACGGGCAAAGAAAGCTCTCGCGATGGTCGAGATGGACGAGAGGATGGATCACAATCCTGATGAACTGTCCGGAGGACAGAAACAGAGAGTCGCGATCGCAAGAGCTCTCGTAAACGACCCGGATATCATCCTCGCCGATGAGCCGACCGGAGCTCTCGATACGACTACGGGCCGTCTTATCATGGATATTTTCCACCGGCTTCACAGGGAGAGAGGCATCACGATAGTTCTGATCACCCATTCACCCGAGCTTGCCGAGGAGTGCGAGAGGGTCCTCACTCTGAGCGACGGCAGGATAACAGGCGAGAGAAAGGGGAGCGCGTATGTTCAGGGATAATTTGAATATCGCGCTGACAGAGCTCCGCGCCAACAGACTGAGAACGCTCCTTACCATGCTCGGCATCGTGATAGGCATAGCGTCAGTCATAGCCATAATGACAGTCGGTACATCGATGAACAAAGCGGTGAGCGAATCGATGAGCGGCCTCGGCGCCGGCGACATCAGTTTTTATGTCACGCAGAAGGAAAGAGACCTTACCGGATCCGCCGAAACGAGAGAAATGAAGCCCCGGGACATGGCGAATGATGAAATGTTCAATGATATCGAGGACAGATTCAAGGGCCGGATAAAAGGTATATCGCTTACGAAGCAGGTCGGCGACGGAAAGATAGGCCAGCGGAAAAAGGAACTGACTGTCTCCCTGTACGGCGTCAACAGGATCGCACTGGAATCAAAGAAGCTCAACATGGTCGCAGGCCGTCTGCTGAGGCCGAGAGACTATGTGAGCAGATCAAAGGTCGCTGTCATATCGAGCAAGCTCGCCAAGGAGCTGTACGGCAAGAATCCGGACAACGCCATAGGTCAGTCTCTTGAGTGCATGATTGGAGACAGGTTCTTCGGATACAGCATCATCGGCGTATATGAGCATCAGGCGTCCAAAAATGATTTCCTTATGGCGGAAAGCTCGACGGAATGCTACATACCGCTGAGGACGGCTCTCACTCAGACGAATGAGGACTATCTGTTCACCGACTTCGATGTAATGGCGATGCCTGAAGAGGATCCTGAGAAGCTGATGGGTGAGGTCAAGAACTACGTCAATGAAAAGTATTATAAAGAGAACGATACATACCATATAGACGGATACAGCATGAGCTCGTGGATAAACGAGAGCAAGAAGATGACTCAGACACTCACGCTGGCCCTGTCGGCGATAGCGGCCATATCGCTGCTTGTAGGAGGCATCGGAGTCATGAACATCATGGTCGTATCCATTACGGAGAGGACAAAGGAGATCGGCATAAGAAAGGCTCTCGGCGCCACAAACTACGCCATAAGGATGCAGTTCATCACAGAGTCGATAGTGATGTGCTTAGTCGGCGGCCTGATCGGCGTGGTGCTGGGCATCATCGCCGGGCTGGGAATATCCAAAGCGATGAACTATCCTTCATCGGTGCCGGTGCTCTGGATCTTTATCAGTGTCGCGTTCTCTGTGGCTTTCGGAGTGTTCTTCGGACTCTATCCGGCCAACAAAGCTGCGAAGATGGATCCTATTGAGGCTCTGAGATACGAATGACGGGTGTCCTGTGGAATTCATAAGAGACCATCAACTGAATATAATGCTGTTCATGAGCGGGATCTGCGCTATCCTCGCTTTCATGACTCTGGCGGCGAGCTCAGCCTCTCACAAAAAGAAGAGCATGCTGGCGCTGCTGGAGCTTTCGGCCATGTTCCTGCTCATATTTGACCGTTACTCATACATAATGAAAGGTATGACGGCACCGGCTATCCTGACGGGCTTTCCGGAGAGGATATCCCGGCCATAGCCCGTATCATAGCGGTAGCAGACGCGTACGATGCCATGACGTCCTCGAGGAGCTACCGTGACAGGCTAAGTGATGAGAGGACGAAAGAAGAGCTGGAGAAAGGCATGGGAACGCAGTTCGATCCGGAATACGCGAAGATCATGCTGCGCATAATGGACGAAAAAAGCAATGATGACAGTAAAGGGGGATAGAGAGGATGAAATACAGAAAGGACAGATACGGAAATGAACTTTCACAGCTGGGATTCGGCTGCATGAGATTCACAAAGAAGGGGACGCAGATCGACTACGCGAAAGCCGAAAGAGAGATCATGTACGCGATAGAGCACGGAGTCAATTACTTCGATACCGCGTACGCGTATCCCGGCAGCGAGGAGTGCCTTGGAAGGATACTTGAGGAAAACGGTGTACGCGACAGGATAAACATCGCGACCAAGCTGCCTCAGTACCTGACAAGATCGATGAAGGCGGTCGAAAAGACATTTGCAGAGGAGCTGTCGAGACTCAGGACCGATCATGTGGACTATTATCTGATGCACATGTTCACGGACTTTTCCGAATGGGAGCGTCTGAGATCCCTGGGCATCGAGGAATGGATAGCGGCCCGCAAGGCCGACGGCAGCATCAGGCAGATCGGCTTTTCCTATCACGGCGATACCGACATGTTCCTCAGGATACTCAACGCCTACGACTGGGACTTCTGTCAGGTCCAGTACAACTATCTCGATGAGAACAGCCAGGCCGGCAGGGCCGGAGTGGAAGCTGCAGCCGAAAAGGGCATACCGGTCATAATCATGGAGCCTCTCAGAGGCGGCAAGCTGGTGAACCTGCCTGTCGCTGCGGCGCGTGAACTTAGAGAAAGCGGCAGCGGATATACAGCAGCGGAGCTCGGACTCAGATGGCTGTGGGATCAGAGCGGGGTTACGGTCGTTCTTTCCGGCATGAACTCTCTTGAGATGGTCGGGGAAAACATCCGCATCGCGTCGGATGCCGGGCCGGGATCGTTCACTCAAAAGGATCACGATCTGGTGGACAGTGTAAGACGCATCATAAAAGAAAAAGAGAAAGTCGGCTGCACCGGATGCAGATACTGCATGCCGTGTCCGCAGGGAGTGGATATACCGGGTACTTTCCATTACTACAATCTTATGTATATCGAGGGAAAAAAGACCGGGGTCAGATTCGAATATGCCAGGAATGTCGGTCTTCAGAAGGATGCGGGCTTTGCCTCCAGGTGCATCGGCTGCGGCAAGTGCGAGCAGCACTGTCCTCAGAATATCCATATCAGGGAAATGCTCAAAAAAGCGGACAAAGATCTCAGACCGCTGCCATTCAGGGCCGGCATCAGCATCGCCAGAAAACTGTTGTCAAGATAAAGGGACTTCTCAGAGGAATTGTGGTATCATTAAAAAGACGTTGACAATTATCTGAAGGATAAGGATACATGAAAGGCTCTCTGAGAAACAAATCAGTAATAATTATCATAATAAGCGCTGTCATCCTCTGCGGAGCGATGATAATCTCCAGCTACAGGATAGTATCGAACCTCATCGACAGCGATTATAAGGCAAAAGCGCGTGATCTGTCTGAGACTCTTGCGGTATCGATAGATGCCGAGGCAGCCGGCCGAGTCAGGAAAGCCGTAGAAGATATTTATAATTCCACTGAGAACCGGGTCGGAAGCGAGGAATGGGGTTCCGACGCATGGAATGAATACCAGGCGCTCTTCTCTGAAGTGGAAGAATCAGATGATTTCAAAGCTCTGAAGGAGGAGCTGACAAAGATCCAGGATGTGAACGAGGTCGACTGCGTGTATCTCACGTATGTGGACGTGCCGACGAAGTCATTCATCTATCTGGTCGATGCCGCTCATGAGGAACCCTGTCCTCCGGGATGCTTCGATCCCATATATGACATAAACAAGCAGGTGCTGACCAGACCTGAGGTCGGATTCCCGCCTTATGTCACCAATACGGACGAGTATGGCTGGCTTGTAACGGCTGCTGCTCCGGTATATGACAAAGACGGCAACGTGATAGCCTATACGGCCACGGATATCTCCATGAATGACATAAAAGCCTACGAGCGGCGCGCCCTGGCTACGCTGATACTGCTCGAGGTGGCTCTTGCATTTGTGATCGCGTTCCTGGTCATCAGGGCGATCAGCAGATCCATTATCAAGCCTATCAATGAGCTCACTGATGCGGCTGCGGGGTTCTACAGGGAAGAAAGCACGCATCACAGCAGCTTCTCGAGTCTGGACATAAAGACAGGAGATGAGATCGAGTCACTGTCCGAATCGATGAAGCAGATGGAGCGTGACATCAACGACAACATAGCCAATATACTGGCGCTGACGGATGAGCTCGATGAGAGCAGGGGCGAGGCGATCCTTCTCAACGAGCTTGCCAAGAAGGACGCGCTGACCGGAGTGCGCAACAAGCTGGCTTATGACGAGGAGACAAGGAAACTCGAAAAAGAGCTGGCAGACGGAGAGACGAAGATCGGACTTGCGCTGTTCGATCTCGACGATCTCAAGAAGATCAACGATACTTACGGACATGAAAAGGGCGACGTGGCCATCCGCCTGCTGGCAGCGAACATATGCAGGGTATATGCTCACTCGCCTGTATTCCGCGTAGGCGGCGACGAATTCGTGGCTGTGCTGAAAGGCGGCGACTATGAACGCGCCGAAGAGCTGAGAGAGGAATTCCAGAACGCGCTGGCTGATCTCAGGAATGATCCTGCTCTCGATCCGTGGGAGAGGATATCCGCATCAGAGGGACTTGCCAGGTTCGATGCGGTAAGAGACAGGGGCGTGGATGATCTGTTCAGACACGCTGACAACGATATGTATGTCCGCAAGAGAGCGGCTAAGGGCTATCAGCAGGGCCTGTGATGAGTCCAGTCCTGTGATCTGAAGATAAGGGGTCTGCTGGGATGATCTGCAGACTCCTCTTTTATTGTCGGGACAAGTACCGTGAATTGGTGTAGAATAGCGTTATGGGTTATTACGATGATATACAGGAACCTGACATAAACGAAGGGCTTGAAGAGATGGCCTGCTTTGGCGATGCGGTGCTTATCGACGTCCGCACTCCGGATGAGTACGGAAAAGGGCATGTGCCGGGCGCTGTCAACATCGAAGCGGGCTCGCTGAAACGCCGTAACCGCAAATGGGTCGAGAGCGTGCTGAAGGATAAGGATGCACATATCTTCATGTACTGCTACAGCGGTTCAAGGAGCGGCGTATCCGCCGGATCTCTCAGGCAGATGGGGTATTTCAGGGCTAAGAACATAGGAGGCTACATGGACTACGACGGTCCTGTGAGCACGGAAGAGCGATCTTTGGATGACGGAGGAAAAGGAAATGGAGAAATCTGATAAGTGGGTAAAAGGAGTGCTTATAGTCTTGGCGCTGCTGCTTGTGATCATGGGGATGATACAGGCGACGAAGGGCAGCGCGAAGACTGTCGAAAAGAAAGATGATCTTACCGAGTACTGGACAGAGGGCTCGGAGCCGGCACAGGCGCTCAGAGACTATGTCGCTGCGGTCACTGATGAAGAAAGCGAGGACTTCATCCCTGAAGAGGACCGCATAGCGGTATTCGACATGGACGGTACGCTTACCTGCGAGACCTTCTATACGTACTACGACACTATGATGTTCATCGAGTTCTGCCTGAAGGACCATCCGGAAAGAGTGTCCGATGAACTCAAGGCGGTGGCAGCTTCCATACAGCCGGGATACACCGCGGACGAGTCTCTTGCGAGGAATTTCGCGAAGGCCTATGCGGGTATGACAGTAAACGAGCTCTTCGACTACGCTTCGGAATTCGGACAGAAGAAAACGTCAAGCTTCAATAACATGAAATACGGCGAGGGCTGCTATCTGCCGATGGTCGAGGTCGTGAAGTATCTGCATGAGAACGGCTTTACCATCTGGGTGATAAGCGGCACGGAGAGGACGACATCCAGGGCGATCATGGCGAATTCGCCTCTGCATGAATACGTAGATCCCGGCCATGTGATAGGGACCGACTTCGAGGTAAAGGTCAGGGGATACGAGGATGTGCCGTCCAACATGGACTTCAAGTATGAGAACGGCGATGAGCTGGTGTTTACCGGAGGATTCATACAGAAGGATCTCAATGCAAACAAGCCTATATTCATAGAAAGGGAGATCGGACACCGTCCGGTCCTCGCTTTCGGCAACAGCGGAAGCGATACAAGCATGCTGAATTACACCATCGACGACAGAAACAAGTATAAGTCGCTGGCGTTCATGGTCGTTGCCGACGATAATGTCAGAGAATGGGGCAAGCAGGACTGGAACGAGATGTCCGAAGAGTACCGTTCGATGGGCTACATACCTGTCTCGATGAAAAACGATTTTGCCACGATATATAAAAAGGGCGTGACGATATCCGACAGGCAGTATGATCCTGCCGAATGGGTGCCTGCACAGCCTGCAGATGCTTCGGGCGATGAAGCGCTGGATGATGCAGCTTAGATATACAGGAGCAGCAGAAATGACTAACAAAAGGGGAATATTTGATCTTAAAAAGGATCCTACGGGATCGGCCTCTGAATTCGTGCAGAAAGGCCTTGAGGAATACGGACTCGAGGCAAAAGCGGTGATCAAGGGGACGCTTGTCGCCGAGGAAGCGATAGCCAGCCTTGTGGCACATGCCGAAAAAAGCGGGAATCTCAGGGTCAATGTGAAGAAATTCGCCGGAAGCATAACTGTCGAAATGTCTGCGCCGGGCAGCGATTACTCGCTGACTGACGCGATGACAGCGGCAGACGTCATCCTTGACACAGATGTCGGAGACGACATGCTCGAAGAGATCCGCAACATCATGCTCACGTCTCTTGCGGACGGTCTGAAGTTCAGTCATAAGAACGGATACAACAACATCCGAATCACGATAGAAAAGAACCGCAGAATGTTCCTGTACCTGACGCTCGGCGCGTTGCTTGCGGGAACACTGCTCGGTGTGATGCTCTCACTGGCGGGCCCTGAGTCCGTCAACGGCGCTCTGAACGGATACCTCCTCACTCCGATAAAGACCATGTATATCAACGCGCTCAAGATCATCGTGGCGCCGGTCGTGTTCTTTTCGATCGTCACATGCATCTCAGGCTTTTCGGATCTGAATGAACTGGGCAGGATAGGCGGCAGGACGACTCTAATGTACTTTTTCACCACGCTGATCGCGGTGGCTGTCGGAGCAGGATCGTTTTATCTGTTTCGCCCGGGGACGAGGGGAGGCGCGGCAGCGGCTGCTGCAGCTTCAGGACCCGCTGTACCTTCGGGAGAAGATGTGGAGCTGTCCGCCATCGATATGATAGTGGACATAGTCCCTTCCAATTTCATCAGGCCGTTCCTTGAGAACAACATGGCTCAGCTCATTTTCCTTGCGGTGCTCTGCGGCATCGCAGTCGGGCTGATCGGCAAGTATTCGGAGGTGCTTATACAGATCTTTGAAGCGCTGAACGAGCTCTTCATGAAGATCACAGCCATGATAATCAGACTGATGCCTGTCGCGGTATTCTGTTCCATGGCATCGATGGTGATAGACCTCGGTGTCAAAACCATACTGTCTATTCTGGGTATGTTCGCGACGTTCCTGTTCGGCCTCGCGGTCATGCTCGTTGTTTACATCATGCTGATGATGCTGCTTGGCAGACTTGATCCGCGGCCGTTCATCAGAAAGTACGCTCCTGTGATGCTGCAGATATTCTCGATGGCGTCCAGCAATGCAGCCATACCTCTCAACATGGATGTCTGCGGCAAGAAGCTGGGCGTAAGCAGCAAGGTGTACAGCCTGTCGATCCCTCTGGGGGCGACGCTCAACATGGACGGCACATGCGTGCAGCTGATGGTATTTGCCCTGGCGCTTGCCAAAGTATACGGCGTGACTATCACAGGCAGCACTCTTCTGATGATGGCGTTTACGGTGGTGATACTTTCGATGGGAGCTCCGGGTATCCCGGGGGCAGGCGTCATCTGCCTTTCGGTACTGCTAGAGCAGCTCGGCGTTCCGACTGAGGCGATCGGCCTTGTAATGGGAATAGGACCTCTGATCGGGATGTTCCTTTGCACATGCAACTGCACCGGAGATACGGTCATCACAACGATAGTCGCAAAGAGCGTCGGAGAACTGGATCTCGACAGATACAAAAGCTGATTGTTGGAAACATCAGTAAAAAGTAGTACTATTTCATATTATGGAAGATATAAAGACGAATAAGGTAAGCATGGGGATGTTCCTCGTCACCATAGGCATTGTCTACGGCGACATCGGCACTTCTCCCATGTACGTCATGAAATCGATCGTCGAGGGCAACGGCGGCCTCGGCCGGGTGGATCCCGATTTCATAATCGGATCTCTTTCTCTGGTAATATGGACCATCACGCTGCTGACCACTATAAAGCATGTGCTGATAGCTCTCCGTGCCGACAACCACGGTGAGGGCGGCATATTTGCTCTGTACAGCCTGGTCAGAAACTGCGGCAAGTGGCTCATCATCCCTACGATGATTGGAGGCTGCACCATGCTCGCCGACGGAGTGCTGACTCCGGCTGTTACCGTTACCACTGCAGTGGAGGGTCTTCGAAGCATACCGGTGATGAACAGGGTGCTCGGAGAGGGCCAGTTCATCGTGATAGTGATTACACTGTCGATAGTCAGCGGGCTTTTCCTCATACAGAAGAGCGGTACGAGTCACATAGGCAGGCTCTTCGGCCCGGTCATGCTGGTGTGGTTCTGTTTCCTCGGAGTCACCGGAGTGATACATTCCTTCGGCGATCCCGGGATACTCCGGGCGATCAGTCCGGTATATGCCCTCAGGGTCCTTTTCAGCCCGGGAAACAAAGCCGGCATTATGATACTCGGCAGCGTATTCCTCTGTACGACAGGTGCCGAGGCGCTCTATACCGACATGGGACATGTTGGAAAGAACAATATCATGGCAAGCTGGCCGTTCGTCAAGATCTGCCTGATCCTGAACTACATGGGGCAGTGCTCGTGGATCATAAGGAACATCGGCAACGAGCAGCTGGCGGCCATGGAAGACATGAACCCGTTCTACATGATGCTCGCTCCGGGCATGAGGCCTGTCGCGATCGTCCTGAGCGCCCTCGCGGCCATCATCGCGAGCCAGGCACTCATCAGCGGCAGTTACACGCTCGTGCACGAGGCGGCGAGTCTCGATCTGATGCCGCACCTGAACGTGCGCTTCCCGTCGGACACGAAGGGACAGATCTATATCCCTGTTATCAACAAGATACTCTGGATACTGTGCATCATAGTCATACTGTACTTCAGGAGCGGCTCGCGCATGGAGAACGCGTACGGTCTTGCCATCACGATAAGCATGCTGATGATGACAGTGCTCTTTACCGTATATATCGGCGTGCTGCACGGAAGGAAGATAGGCGCAGCGCTGTTCGCTATAGTATTCGGAGCGATAGAGGGAGTGTTCTTCGTATCCAGCCTTGGCAAGTTCACAGTCGGCGGCTATGTCGCCATAATCATCTCGCTGCTGATACTGCACGTCATGATAAGCTGGTACAGGGGAACCCAGATCGAGAGGATGCAGAAAGTAAAGCTCAGGCTGCTCGACTACGCCGGGGCGATCAGGATGCTGCAGAACGACAGCTCGGTCCCGTACTGCGCCAACAATCTCGTATATCTGTCAAAAGGCGAAGACTTTGATTATATAGACAGGGACATCCTGTATTCGATACTCGACAGGGATCCTAAGAGGGCCGACGCCTACTGGTTCATAAGCGTCAATACCACAGACGTGCCTTTCCAGAAGGATTATGAGGTCAATACTCTCGGCACGGATTTCATCTTCAGGGTCAATATAAACCTCGGCTTCAAGGTCAGGCAGAGCGTCAACATCTATCTGAGGCAGATAGTGCATGACCTCATGAAGACCGGCGAGCTGCCGCCTCAGAACAAGGAGTATTCGGTATACGGACCTTCGGCGATAGGCTCGTTCAAATTCTGTATGATAAGAAAGATGATGCCGCTGGAGGGAGAACTTTCCTCTTACGACAATTTCCTGATCCACACCAAATACTATATCAGGAGGATCGCGGGCAATCCGGCCAAGTGGTTCGGCCTTGAAACTTCAAGAGTCATGTACGAGTACGTGCCTCTCTTCCTGCCGAGAAGGGCAGAGGAAGAGAGACTCAACAGGGTATACAGCAGCAAGGAAAAGGCGGATATTGCAGAGAACGACGAGTAACAGGAGGTAGGAACCATGCTTCAATTCTGGGGAGACGGCTCTCAGCAGGCCATGGATCTGGTAAAAGCGATACAGGTCAGGAGCACTGAGAATTTCAACTGGACGTTCATCTTCATCCTTGCCGTAGTGTTCTACGTGTACTGGAGCGAGATGCACAAAAAGAACTATGACATGATATTTGCTGGCCTTGCCCTCTACGGCGTCCACTGGCTCTACGAGATCGGCAATGCCGTGATCGCGCACTTCGCCGGCTATCCTCTCTGGGCTGTCAGCAACGAGTCGACGACATTCATACTGCTGATCGGAGTGTGCTGGGAGCTTTCGATGATGTTCTCCCTTGCGGGAATCATATCTCTCAAGATGCTGCCTGAGGACAGGAGCACGCGGTATTTCGCCAAAGACGGCAGGAAGGGCATCGACTGCAGACTCGCGGGAGCGATCAGCATGGCTCTTCTGTTCGCGCTGGTCGAATCCTTCCTGGCGGGGACGTCCAATCATTCGTTCATATGGGTATACAGATGGTGGGGAGTGCTTCCGGTGTTCATCACGACATACATCCCGTTCTTCCTGGCAGCGAACTACGTGCCTGACATGGAGCCTGCGAAAAGGAAGAGCTTCCTCATCACGGAGTGGGCCCTTGTGGCCGTTCTCCTCGTCGTGCTGATACCGCTCGGCATCATCTGATGACGGCGGAGAGGAGGTTCCTGACATGGATCTAAGATCGCTCAGGTATTTCGTAGCGGTAGCGGAAGAACTGAATATAACCAGAGCCGCCGAGAAGCTCCACATGAGCCAGCCGCCTCTTAGCGCGCAGATAAAGGGCCTTGAGGAAGACCTCGAGACGGAGCTCTTCATAAGAGGCGGGAGGCGTCTCAAACTCACGGAATCCGGGCAGCTGCTCTACAGGAGAGCCAAGGAGATACTCAGCCTTGCCGAAGACACCGAGGCGGACATCCGCTCTATGGGAAAGGGCATGAAAGGCACCATATACATCGGCCTTGTTGAAGGAAGGGCTCCAGATATCGCCGCCGAATGGTTTGCCGGTTTCATGGCGATGTATCCGGATGTACGCTTCCGCATACTCGACGGCAGCACGGATGACCTGCTCGAAAAGATGAGGAGCGGGCACATAGACCTTGCGGTCATAACAGCGCCGTGCGACAATTCGCTGCTCCACAGCTTCCATGTGGGCGATGAGAAGGTGGGGGCTCTCATGAACAGATCGCATCCTCTTGCGCTAAAAGCGGGAGACGAGATAGAAATTGCCGAACTTGTCGCCGAGAACCTCATAGTCCCGAGCAGGAAGGCATATATCGAGACGATATACAAGTGGTTCGGAAGCGCAGGCGCGGAGCCTAAGATCGTGTGCGAGATGGACAGCTATCTCGACGCCGCTGCTCTTGCGGGAAGGATGGTAGGGATAAGCATTTATCCGAGGACAGAATACATACCTAACGATTCCCTGATATTCAAGGGGATAAAAGGAGATGACAAGAAACTGGAATATCTTTTCGTCTGGCAGAAGGGCCACCAGCTGCCGAGAGTAGAAGAGGAATTCATAGATTATGTAAAGGAATGCGTCACCGCGGAATGAAGACCGCGGCCTTTTCTTTTCATATGCAAAAAATATGGTAACGCTAAAGATATATGTATTTCCTTTATTTGTTGTCCGGGATTATGCTTAAACAGGGAAACTCACAGGGCGCAGAGTCGGTGTCAGGAAGATCGACTCGGAATTATTCGAAAAAGGCGGACTTGAGAGGGAACTTGGGGCTTATCCATGCGGGCTGCGCAAGGGGACAAATACCGCGGCCTGTTACGGGACTGAGAAGATCAGTGAGCGGCATCCCGGCTGACGGCAGACCAGCTGAAACGGCCGGGATCACGGATAAGCCGTTTTTTATTGGCTGTGACAATATCAGGAGGTTCTGAACGATGTGCGGAATAGTCGGTTTTACGGGAAAGCAGCAGGCGGCGCCTGTATTGCTGGACGGTCTTTCGAAGCTGGAATACAGAGGCTATGATTCGGCAGGTCTTGCCGTGCGCGAGGGAGAAGCCCTCGCCGAGGTGGTCAAGGCTACCGGAAAACTGAAGAATCTTGCGGAAAAGACGGCTTACGGAAAAGCGCTTCCGGGAACCTGCGGAATAGGACATACGAGATGGGCCACCCACGGCGAGCCAACGCAGATAAACGCCCACCCGCACGTGAGCGGCAATGCCAGAGGTTCTGCCAGCGGACCGGTGGAGTCCGATGTGGTCGGCGTGCATAACGGGATCATAGAAAACTACGAAGAACTGCGTTCCAAGCTTATGTCCAACGGATACGAGTTCTACAGCACCACTGACACCGAGGTCGCGGTCAAGCTGGTGGATTATTATTACAAGAAGTATCAGCTGGGACCTATCGACGCCATCAACAGGATGATGGTCAGGGTCAGAGGCTCGTACGCCCTTGCCCTGATGTTCAGGGACTATCCGGGCGAGATCTACGCAGCCAGAAAGGACAGTCCGATGGTGATAGGCACAGCGGACGGAGAGACCTTCATGGCATCCGATGTCCCTGCGCTCCTCAAATACACGAGGGACATCTACTATATCGACAATCTCCAGTCGGTAAGGCTGCTGCCGGGCGAGGTCCATTTCTTCGACCTGAACGGAGACGAAGTGGAGATGGAGTCGGTGCACATCTCCTGGGATGCCGAGGCGGCCGAGAAGGGCGGCTACGAGCATTTCATGATAAAGGAGATACACGAGCAGCCTAAAGCAGTGAAGGATACCATCACGAGCATGATAAAGGACGGCAGGATCGATCTCAGCGATGCCGGACTTACGAGGGATGTGCTCGGGGGCGTTTCAGAGATAAGGATCGCGGCATGCGGCTCGGCGTGGCACGCGGGCATGGCAGGCCAGTATGTGATCGAGGACCTTGCGGACGTGCCTGTCAGGGTCGAGCTTGCTTCCGAATTCAGATACAGGAAGATGCTCATAGACAAGGACGCTCTTGTTGTGGTCATCTCCCAGTCCGGAGAGACGGCGGACACGCTGGCAGCTCTCAGGGCCGCAAAGGAGCACGGCGTAAAGACGCTTGCGGTCGTCAATGTCGTAGGCTCGACTATAGCAAGGGAAGCAGACAACGTTCTCTACACTCTCGCGGGACCGGAGATCGCCGTTGCGACTACCAAGGCCTACAGCACTCAGCTCGCGACGATGTACGCGATCGCGATCGCTCTGGGAGAGGCCCGGGGAAAGATCAACGAAAGGGATTATGACTATTATGTGGACGAACTGCAGTCCCTTCCTGAAAAGATAGAGAGTGTTCTCGGCAGCAAGGAGAGGATACAGTGGTTCTCTTCCAAGTATTCGAACGCCCGTGACGCCTTCTTCATCGGAAGGGGACTCGACTACGCGATAAGTCTCGAGGGAAGTCTCAAGATGAAGGAGATCAGCTACATCCACAGCGAGGCGTACGCCGCGGGCGAGCTGAAGCACGGTACGATAAGCCTGATAGAGGACGGCATACTCGTCATAGGCATACTGACGCAGGAGGAGCTGATCGAAAAGACGATCAGCAACATGATCGAGTGCAAGGCGCGGGGCGCCTATCTGCTGGGAGTCACGGCGGAAGGCAGTTACAGCGTAGAGGACTCTGTCAGCTTTACGATATACGTGCCGCGGACTGACGAACACTTCATGGGAAGCCTCGCCGTCATACCTCTGCAGCTGCTGGGCTACTACACGAGCGTCGCAAAGGGTCTGGATGTGGACAAGCCGCGGAATCTGGCAAAATCCGTAACTGTAGAATAATGCGAACGCGTCCGCAGAGGGCGCGTTTTTTCTTGTCAGTGATCGCGCGCAGGTGATAGAATCCACAGTGATGGAAGAAGAGATCAGGACAAACGACAACCCGCTCGGCACCGCGCCTCTGCTGCCGCTGATAACGAGATTTGCCATACCGGCCATCATCAGCATGCTGGTGGGCGCGCTTTACAACATAACCGATCAGATATTCATCGGTCACGTCGTTGGCATGCTCGGAAACGCGGCTACGAATGTCGTGTTCCCGACGGTAACGTTCACAACAGGCATCAGCATGCTCTTCGGCGTCGGCACAGCTTCGAATTTCAGCATCAATCAGGGCGCAGGCAATATCGAAGAAGCGAGGAAATATGTCCATACCGGCATCACAGGAGCCGCAGCGGCAGGTCTGATCACAGGCCTGGTCCTTTTTGTTTTCAGAAGCGATATAGTCGTACTCGGCGGAGCCTCGCATGGAGGAGATGTCTATCCGCTTGCGGTCTCATATCTGTCGATAACGGCGTTCGGCATGCCGTTTTATCTGTTCAGCAACGCATCGTCATACATAATACGCTCGGACAGGAGCCCGACATATTCGATGATCTGCATGGGCACCGGAGCGGTGCTTAACGTATTCCTCGACTGGCTCTTCATGTATCCGATGGGCCTCGGCCTTGAGGGCGCCGCAGCCGCTACAGCGATATCCCAGTTCACGGGAGCCGTTCTGACAGTGCTGTATTATCCGAGGTTCAGATCATTCAGGATATCCCTGCGTGAACTGGGCATCAGTTACTCTCACATGATGGACAGCATGGAGGCGGGCATACCTAACTTCGTCAATCACATGCTGATGATGACCACTGCGCTTGTCCTCAATAATGTGCTCGAGACTTACGGCGCGCATTCGATCTACGGACCGGACATACCTCTCGCCGTATCCGGAATAGCCCAGAAGCTCAACATGATAATGGTGTCCTTCGCGGTCGGGATAGGCCAGGGCTGCCAGCCTATTTGGGGCTACAATCTCGGAGCGAAGCGTTATGACAGGGTAAAGTCAACTTACTGGAGAGCCTTTGCCGCAGCTTTTGCGATAGGAGTCGTTTTCTTCATCTGCCTGCAGTGCTTCCCGAGGGAGATCATTTCAATATTCGGAACAGGTTCTGAGCTGTACTATCAGTTCGCGATACTGTACCTCCGCATATATATGATGCTGGTGTTCTTCCAGAACATACAGCCGGTCACGATAATATATTTTTCGGCAACGGGAAATCACAGGCAGGGACTACTGGTATCCCTTTCGAGGCAGGGACTGTTTCTCATACCTCTTCTGCTGATACTGCCGAAGTTCTTCGGCATATACGGGGTCTTTTACGCCAGCCCGATATCCGACCTGATGGCGTTCGTGATGTCCGTATCGATGGTGCTTGTCAGCTTCAGAAACTTTGACCGTATGGAACAAAATGATAAGATTGGAACAGACGATAAACAGATCTAAGGAGAACAGACATGAAGACATTATTCAAAGGCGGGACCGTATATGACGGTTCGGGAGGAAGACCATTCACAGGCGATGTCCTGATCGAAGACGACCGCATCGTCGAAATAGCCGGGAATATAAAGAAAAAAGCAGACGAGGTCATAGACATAAGCGGCCTTCAGATCTGCCCGGGCCTCATAGACGCGCATTCACACAACGACTTCTTCTACGACAGAGATGATGCCGAGAAGTACTACAGGCCGTTCATCGAGCAGGGCATAACCACACAGATCACGGGCAACTGCAGCTTCTCGTCCTTCGGCATCGATCCTGACACTCCGTACAGGGACAAGATAGGCGGAGGGCTTTTCGATGCGCTGCATCCGTGCAGCTTTGCCGAGTTCAAAAAGCGCGCGGAGGGCAATCTCTACGTGAACCTGGTGCCGCTGATCGGGCAGGGATCCGTAAGAGCCGGCATGACGGGCTATGACCCGGCGCCTTATACGCAGGAGCAGATCGAAAAGGAGCTCGAACACGTAAGAGAAGCCATGGAAGGCGGAGCCTTCGGAGGGTCCTTCGGATTCATGTACGAGCCTGACCGCTATGCGAAGGAAGAAGAGATAATCGCGTTCGCGAAAGAGATAGCAAAGTACGACGGCATAGTTACGATCCACCCGAGGGCAAACTCCATAGTAAGCGCAGACTATCCGCTTCTCACGAGGAAATCGCATCTCGAGATGGGCCTCGACGAGGCGGTGGACATAATGCATAAGTCGGGCTGCAGGCTCGAATACAGCCACCTCATATTCGTAGGCGAGAGGAGCTGGAAGCTTCTGAACAGGATGCTCGCGACGTTCCACGGAGAGCACTATACCGGAAATCCAATTGCTTTCGACAACTACGCGTTCCACTACGGAGCATCCGTCATCACGGTCGTATTCCCTGAGTGGTACGCGAAGCTCAGCAGGGAAGAGGCCGAAAAGCCGGCGAACCGCCGCAAGCTCGAGCTCACGATACTGATGTACCGCAAGGTGCTCGGCATCGACTGGGACGACATGGTGGTCGCATATATCTCGGACGATCATCCGGAATACGAGGGCAGGACCATACCGGAGTGCGCTGCCGAAGAGGGACTGTCAGAACTCGACATGTACCTCAAACTGGTCGATCTTTCGGACCGCGCGGGCAGCATCTATCTCGGCAAGTACTACAACGACGAGATCGTCCAGCGCCTCATGAACGACGAGCTGTCGGTATTCATGACAGACGCGTGGGTGGTCGACAAAGGCCTTCAGAACATCGCTGCGTTCCAGACATTCCCGCAGTTCTTCCTTCTGGCTAAGAGATACAGCATCCCGATGCAGAAGGTCGTGCGCAAGATGACAGGCAAGACGGCAGACCGCTTCCGGATCCCTGAGAGGGGATATCTGAAGCCGGGATATAAAGCCGACATCACGGTCATCGATCTTGATAATATGAAGGTCGATGAGTCAAAACCGGATTTCCGTCCGGAAGGCATAGTCCATGTCTATGTGAACGGACATCCCGTGATGAAGGACAGGGAATATAAAGGCGGCAAAAACGGCGCAGTGGTGCTGAAAACAAAAAGTAAAGAAAAGTGAAGATCAAAAGAGGGGCCGGCCTGATGACCGGTCCCTCGGTATGTTCAGTCCGTTCAGTCCGTTCAGTCGACTTTTACCTTGCCTGCGAGGACGTTCTTATAGTCCTCGTAGTTCTTTTTGAGAAGAGCAGGGGTGTCGAGCTCATACGGGCAGTGAGCCGTGCACTGGCCGCACTCTATGCACTCCTCGGTCTTCTTCATCTCGGCCTGCCAGTGTTCTGACAACCACGCATCCGAAGGCGCGCGCCTGAGCATGAGCGACATGCGGGCGCACTGGTTTATGGCTATGCCCACAGGGCAGGTAGGCATGCAGTAGCCGCAGCCTCTGCAGAAATCTCCCGCGAGATCGGCTTTTTCTTTTTCTATATATGCGAGCATCTCATCGGTCAGGGCAGGCGTATCATTCATGTACGACAGCCACTGTTCGAGCTCCTCCTCTCTCTGCACTCCCCAGATAGGCATGACGTTCGGATACCTTTCGAGGAAAGCCATTGCCACATCCGATCTTGTGATAAGGCCGCCGGCCATGCCTTTCATGGCGATGAATCCCATGTTCTTTTTGCCGCAGCGCCTTGCGAGCTCGAAGTCGCGCTCATCGGACAGATAGCTGAACGGGAACTGCAGAGTCTCATACAGGCCGGAATCGACCAGATCGAATGCGACGCCTATCTTGTGGGCCGTCACTCCGATGTGCCGGATCTTTCCTGCGTCCTTTGCCTCCAGCAGAGCCTCGTACACGCCGCTGCCGTCGCCCGGCTTATATACTCTGTCGACCATGTGCAGCTGATAGACGTCTATGTAGTCCGTTCGCAGCTCGCGAAGTGAGGTCTCAAGGTCTTCCTTCACCTTGTCTCCGGTGGCCGCGGTCGTCTTCGTGGCGATATACAGTTTGTCCCGTATTCCTTCGAAGGCGATGCCGAGCTTGGTCTCGCTGTCTGAATACGCTCTTGCGGTGTCGAAGTAGCGCATGCCGCCCTCAAACGCTCTTCTGAGCAGTGCAGCCGCGTCGTCAGTGCTGCGCCTCTGGATGGGAAGCGCTCCGAATCCGTTCTGCGGCGCCGTGATACCGGTGCTGCCGAGTGTGATGTCTCTCATATCCGTGCTCCTTTCATTCTGTGTCATATCCGATTATATGGTATTATTGTGTTGAATGAAAGAAGGACGAATGCAAAGAACGGAGGAAGATATGGTAAAGGTATATTGCTACAGCAGGTGCAGCACATGCAAAAAAGCTCTGAAGTGGCTGGAGGAAAAAGGCATAGCTCATGAGGTGATCGACATAAAGACAGACAACCCCGATGAGACTGCGCTGAGGGAGTATCATGAGATGAGCGGTCTGCCGCTGAAGAGGTTCTTCAATACCAGCGGCATGCAGTACCGCGATCTCGGGCTTTCGAAGAAGCTGCCGGACATGAGCGATGACGAGCAGTTCGCTCTGCTTGCTGCAGACGGAATGCTCGTAAAAAGACCGCTTCTCGTCGGCGACAGCTTTGTGCTCATAGGTTTCAAAGAACCGGAATGGGCTGAAAAGCTGCTTTGAGAAGCGGGATATTGCATCCACAGAAGTGATCCTTTATATGGCAGGCAGGCTCGCGAGTTCGACGAGTACGTCTGCCATTTTTTCGAGCGACTGTACAGGTATGTATTCGGTGTTCGAATGGAAGTTATGACCGCCCGTCGAAAGGTTAGGGCACGGAAGGCCTCTGTATGTCAGCATGGCTCCGTCGGTGCCGCCTCTTATCGGCAGCACGACAGGCTCGACGCCGCAGTCTGCAAAGGCTTTCTTCGCATTTTCCACAAGGAACATGTGCGGCTCTATGAGTTTTCTCATGTTGCGGTACTGCTCGGTCAATTCGAGTCCGACAGCGCCGTTGTATTTCAGGTTCAGAAAATCGACGCTCTTCTGCATGAGGTCCAGCTTGATCTGAAACTTCTCATCGTCATGATCTCTGATGATGTACCTGGACTCTGCCTCCGTTACGCCTCCGGACAGGGAAGTCAGGTGGAAGAATCCGTCGTAGCCTTCAGTATGCTCGGGACGCTCCGCCTGTGGCAGAAGCACGTCGAGCTCAGCGGCTATCCTGACCGCGTTTACCATTACATCCTTGGCATCTCCCGGATGGATGTTCCTGCCGCTGACACGGATGATGGCTTCTGCGGCGTTGAAATTCTCGTACTCGATCTCTCCGACAGGGCCGCCGTCCACCGTATAGGCGTAGTCCATGCCGAAGCCCTCGATATCGAAGAACCTCGCGTTGCCGCATATCTCCTCGTCGGACGTGAAAGCCATGCCGACTCTGCCGTGAGGTATGGAAGGGTCGTTTATGAGCCTTTCGGCCATCGTCATTATCTCGGCGATGCCGGCCTTGTCATCCGCGCCGAGAAGTGAAACGCCGTCGGTCACGATCAGATCGCAGCCTTCGTAGTTCCTGAGCTCGGGATATGCCTTGGGATCGAGAGAGACGCTGCCGTTCAGAGCTATGACACCTCCGTCATAGTCCGTGACTATCCCGGCGTTCGACGCATCACCGGGAGCGTCAGGAGCAGTGTCGATGTGCGCTATGAAAGCGACAGCCGGGATATCACCGTCACAATTGGCCGGTATCTCGCCATACACATAGCAGTGCTCTTCATCATACCTTACATCGGAGACTCCCATGGCGGTCATTTCCTCTGCGAGAAGCTTCGCCAGTCTGAACTGCTTCGACGTGCTCGGCGTTGATCCGCTGTCGGGATCCGACTGTGTGTCAATGGCGATATATCTCATGAACCTGTCAACTGCTGAACTCATTTACTCTTCGGCTCCGTTTCCGGCTTCGGCTGCAGCCTTGGCTTCTTTTTTGTCCCGGTACATTTCCCTGTCTGCGCGTTCGAATACGCTCTGGGTATCCGTGTCCGAACCCGGATCGAATACGGCGTAGCCTATGGCGGCACTCACGCGCTCCCATGCTGATGAATCCGGGTCCCTGCCAAGAGCGTCTATCCCGGATCTGAATTCCGCGACAAGATCATCGATGTTTTCGAGGTCGCGGTTCCTCAGGAGCACCACGAATTCATCGCCGCCGTATCTGTATACAGGCGAGTGGTCGAATACATCACAGATGACCCGGCAGACAGTGACGATCGCTTCATCGCCGTGGTCATGGCCGTAGCTGTCATTGATGTGCTTGAGATCGTTCATGTCTATGATTGCGATGCCGAATCGGGCGACCTTCTGTGTTATGTCAGCGCGGAGGTTCTCTATGGCTGAATCGTAGGAGCGCTTGTTGCGTACGCCTGTGAGAGCGTCGATGTATGATCTCTTTTCCATCTCCTCGGCATACTCCTTGGATTTGTCGAGTTCGTTCCTTGTCGAAAGCAGGTTCGCTATGTGGCTGTTCATGTCGTGCTCCATCTTTGTGATGGAATCAGCCAGAGTCTCGATCTCGTCTCCGGTATGGATATCCAGATCGGCAAATCTGTGGAAGCCTTCGGTGTCCTTCCTGACATCTTTGGTGTATCCGACGGCAGCCTCCGACAGTTTGTTGACAGGCTTTACGATGAACCTGTCTACCAGCCATATCGCCGTGAACGCGGCCAGAGCCGCGAGGACCGCGAGAATGACAAGCACGATAAGGGTGTATTTGAGCTGCAGACCCATAATAGCTTCGATGGAATAGTCTAGTCCCGCGTAGGCGATGACCTGACCGTAGCTGTCGCATATCGGCATGGCCGTGGTGATGATACGTCCGCCCTCGTCATCCTCGCCTAGGAGGATGTTGAAGCCTGATGTGATGTCACCGTCGTTCTTGAAGTCGCTGTCATACAGCTCTTCAAGGGTGCCCGCCGGCCAGTTGTCCACGTAAGCGCCGTCCACGAGGTAGATAAGACGGCCGGTCGCAACGTCAGGCCATGTGATGTAGAGGCACTGCACATGAGAGGCATCCTGTATCTTTCGAAGGGTATTCCTCAGCGATGAGAACTCCTTGGTATGCTGTACGTGCGCGTAGTACCTGAGGTATTCGCTGTAGCCCGGCTCATCCTCCTGATCGCTGATCCTGACAGCGGATTCAGGGAGACTGCGGTATACCTTCATGACATCTCTCTTCACTGATTTGACGTCGCTCACGTTTACTGAGCTTGCGACCGTGCTTGCCAGGTCGGTGCAGTAGGTGCCGTACTCCGAACGGATGATGTCCTTCGTGGCCTTTGTGAACAGCAAAAGAGCGATGATACTGATAAGAGATATGATCAGTATCATCGTGAACATCGTCTTTCCCTTAAGCGACAATTCTTTCCATAACTTCATAGTTAGCTAATTTTACCACTCCGGCACGAAAAAAGTACACAATAAAATGAAGATGTCTGTGCTCAGAAAAAAAAGAATATGATAGAATCCGGAGTATGAGAAAGATATGTGCGATAGCGGACTTCCTTTCGGAAGACAATAAGAAAAAGATGGCGGAGACGGCCCGCTCCTGCGGATTTGACATTGAGTTCTTCGAAAACTCCGAAGAAGCCTCGGGCAGGGTGTCGGACTGCGAGGTCATATACAGCGGAGGCGATGCATCGATTATCGGGGAGATGCCGGATCTGAAGTGGTGCCATACGGCCTATGCAGGCATAGGAAGATACGCCGAAAGCGGCATCTTCGATTCGGGAGAAGTCATCCTCACAAACAGCTCGGGAGCCTACGGCAGGACCATAAGCGAGCATATCGTCATGGTGACCCTGATGCTGATGAGGCAGATGTACGAATACAACAAGATCATAAGCGCGCGCTGCTGGGTACAGGACCTGCCTGTACGCTCCATAGAGGACAGCAGCATCGCGGTGATCGGCACAGGAGACATAGGCAGCAGCGCCGCAAAGAAATACAGGGCGCTCGGAGCGAAGAGAGTCATCGGCTTCTCAAGGAGCGGGCGTTCCGCCGATGGCTTCGACGAGGTATACGGGATCGGGGAATTCGACAGGCTCTTTTCAGATCCGGACTTTTCCGAGACCGTCGATGTACTGCTGCTCTGCATACCGGGGACTGACGAGAGCAGGGGGCTTCTCAGCAGGGAACGCATGGCTATGCTTTCGGACAGGACCTTCATCATAAATGTCGGACGGGGCATCGTCATAGATCAGGACGCTCTTCTTGAAGCTCTGAGGGAGGGAAGGATAGCCGGCGCGGCGCTCGATGTCGTGTATCCCGAGCCGCTTCCGGAGGATCACCCTCTGTGGGACGCTCCGAACTGCATCATCACGCCTCACATCTCCGGCGACATGGGACTTCAGTATACGGTGGATGTCACCGTGGACCACTTCTGCGGGGACCTTGAGAGATACTCGCGGGGCGAAGCGCTGCAGCACCGCGCGGATGTGAAACGGGGATACTGAACAGAAAATGTTTTTTGTTGATTATTGCCTGATGCGGGGTTAATCTTGTAGATGGAGATAACGCGATAACGCGAAAGGAGTCTTATCCATGAAAAACGTCAAATGTCTCAAATGCATAAAGTGCGGAAAGGAATACGAAGCGCTTCCTGACGCTACCACATGCGAATGCGGCGGCATACTGGATGTCGTGTACGATTACGACTACATAAAGTCGGTATCGAGCCCGGAGAAGATCTCTGAGAGCGCCAACTATACGATGTGGCGCTACCGCCCGTTCCTTCCGGTAGAGGAAGATACGAAACAGCCTCCTCTGAGGGTGGGCTGGTCTCCGCTTTATTCGGAGCCGCGCATGGCCAAAAAGCTCGGCATAGCCAAGCTCTATCTCAAGGATGACGGCCTCAACCCTACAGCGTCCCTCAAGGACAGGGCCAGCTCGATGGGCGTCGCCAAGGCGATCGAGGCGGGCTATGACACGATAGCATGCTCATCCACGGGCAACGCAGCAAGCTCCCTGGCCGGAAACGCGGCCGCGGCAGGACTGAAGACATACATATTCGTTCCTGAAAGAGCGCCTATCGGCAAGGTGGCGCAGCTGCTGATCTTCGGAGCCACCGTCATATCTGTAAAGGGCAATTACGAGGAGACCTTCGAGCTTTCCAAAGCAGCTATCGACGAGTACGGCTGGTACAACAGGAACGCTGCCATCAACTGCTACCTGATGGAAGGCAAGAAGACGGTCGCGCTTGAGATCGCGGAGCAGCTCGGCTGGGACGTGACCGACTATGTCGCGCTTTCGACAGGCGACGGATGCACGATCGCCGGAGTATGGAAGGGCTTCAAGGATCTGTACAACGCGGGGTTCATAGACAGGCTGCCTAAGCTCATCTCGGTGCAGTCCGTGAACACATGCCCTATCAACAGGGCTGCCCGCACGGGCGAGCCATGGGAGCCGATGGAGGAGAACACCATCGCCGATTCGATCTCGGTAGGAGTGCCTAGAAATCCGGACAAAGCGATCAACGCCATCGTCGAGTCGGGCGGCATACCTGTAGAGGTGACCGACGACGAGATACTTGAAGCGATGAGAGTGACCGGAAGAGAGTGCGGCGTATTCGGAGAACCTGCGGGCGTCACCGGCATGGCCGGAGTTCAGAAGCTCTGCAGAGAAGGAAAACTCCCTGCTGACGCTACCGTCACGGTCATAGTCTCGGGCAACGGACTCAAGGACACGGCCAACGGCATCAAGGCCGCGGGAGAACCGATAAAGCTCGAGCCGGACATCGATAAATTCAAAGAAGTCCTGAAGGATCTCGGCAGATAAAAAATGCCATGAAAAACAAGCGTGATCATTGACATATAAAAATGTTTTTGGCATCATAAAAATATCTGAGATAATAATTACTGTATCAGAAATATATACATCTTCATCAAGATCAACGGAGGTACGAAATGCTTGATCTCACCATCTATGAAAAGGGCCTTAAGAACAACATCGAGCGTGCAAAGGCTCAGAACATCATCCTGCCGACCATCGATCAGCAGATGCATCCTGAAAAGGTTCCTGAAAAGATCCTTGCGAAGTTGAAGAACACCGGGCTCTGGGACATCGATCCTGTAAACCTCTTCCGTATCACATGGAAGAACGAGCAGAAGGAATCCGGCGGACTCTTCCACGGACCTAACTACATCGTGCTCCCTCCTGAACTGACAGGAGTAAAGTGCCGCATCATCTGCATGATCGGCAAGTGGTTCCCGACAGGCTGCCACAAGGTAGGCGCGTCCTACGGATGCCTCGTTCCTGAACTCGTTACCGGACAGTTCGACTCGGGATATCACAAGGCTGTATGGCCTTCGACGGGCAACTACTGCAGAGGCGGAGCCTTCGACAGCGCCCTTCTCGGTGTATATTCGATCGCGATCCTGCCAGAGGGCATGAGCCGCGAGAGATTTGACTGGCTCAAGAACGTTGCCAGCGAAGTCATCGCGACGCCTGGCACGGAGTCGAACGTAAAGGAAATCTTCGACAAGACTCACGAGCTCAGAGAGACGAGAGAAGATGTCTGGATCCTCAACCAGTTCGAGCAGATGGGCAACTACATGTGGCATTACAACGTCACCGGAAACGCCATCGCAGAGGCCTTCGAAGAGATCAAGGGCAAGAACGGCAGATTCGCCGGAATGGCGTTCACATCCGGTTCTGCCGGTACTACTGCTTCCGGAGACAGGCTCAAGGAGCTCTATCCGACAGCCAAGCTCGCAGTCGGCGAAGCTCTCCAGTGCCCGACGCTCCTCGACAACGGATTCGGAGCTCACCGTATCGAAGGTATCGGTGACAAGCACGTTCCTTGGATCCACAATGTCAAAAACACAGACATGGTCATCGCCATCGACGATGAGGATTCCCAGAACCTCCTCAGACTCTTCAACGAGCCGGTCGGCCGCGAGTATCTCAAGGAGCAGGGAGTCGATCCTGCGCTTGTCGACCTTCTCGGCTACTTCGGCATCAGCGGCATAGCCAACATGCTCTGCTGCATCAAGATGGCCAAGTACTACGAGCTGGACGAGAACGACGTTCTGGCTACGGTAATGACGGACTCTTCCGACATGTACGGCTCCAGGATCAAGGAGCTCCAGGACGAGCAGGGCGAGTACACTCACGAAAAGGCTGCTCTTCACTTCAACAAGCACATCCTCGACGAGAAGACCGACAACCTGCTTGAGCTGCGTTACACGGACCGCAAGAGGATCCACAACCTCAAGTACTACACATGGGTCGAGCAGCAGGGCAAGACGAGCGACGAGCTCAACGCTCTGTGGTATGACGAGGCCAACACATGGGGCGCTCTCAGAAAAGAGAGAGAAAAGGTCGACGAGCTCATCAACGAGTTCAACGAAGCTACAGGACTTCTCAAGAAGCTGTAAAGAACAGCAAAGGCAAACTGTACTAAATGGGCGGGATCAGCATCGATCCCGCTTTTTTGTGCCGAAGGCGTCAGGCAAAAGGTTAATATTTATTAAGAACGGATATATGAGCGGACTTTTGCATAGATGCTTTCAATCTTAAGCGATGTACTTAAAATGATACAATAAGAACAGCTATACAGCTGATAAAGGTATTTTGAGAAGAAAGGGGGAGTTATGGAAATAAGCAAACGGATAGGAAGCAAGCTTCTTGTATTCATGCTGGCATTCGCCGTTGTATTCACATACTCGGTGGTGCCGATGAATCAGGCTTATGCTGCTTCGAAGAAACCCGCAAAAGTGGTCTTGAAAAAAGCTGCAGGCAAGACCGAATCTGCGGTAAGTCTTTCGTGGAATAAAGCAAGCAATGCCAAGAAGTACGAAGTCTACGCATCGACAAGCGCTAAGAAAGGCTTCAAGAAAGTAGCGACAGTAAAAGCATCAAAGAAGACTTATACTGTCAAGAAGTTCAAAGATGCTGCTCTCAAAGGCAATACGAAGTATTACTTCAAAGTGAGGGCGATCAACGGCAGCAAGAAAGGCAAGTTCAGCAAGGTCATGGCAGCAAAGACCAAGAGAAATCCTTACACCAAGGCAAAGCTGGGCAAGTCGAAGACAGCGACCATGTCGACATACATCGATATGAGCAAGTATCCGGCAGGACAGGTCGTAAAAGTATGGGTTCCTATACCTAAGGATGATGAGTATCAGAAGATCACCGATATCGCCTTTGATGCGAGAGGTGCCAAGCCGAGGGTCACGACTGAAAGCGTCAACGGCAACAAGATGCTCTACATTGAGTGGGACGCAAAAGTCGCACCTGCCGACAGAAAGGCTTCCCTTGTATTCACAGGCACCAGATATGAGGTAAAGAGGACCGGTCTGAAGGAGAAGTCCAACACTTACACCCCTAAATCGGTCAAGGCGTACATAAACAAGGAATCCAAGTATGTAAAGGTAAAGGATCCTATCGTCAAGGAGTACGCAAAGAAAGCAACGAAGGGAAAGAAGGGGACTCTCGCCAAGGCGAATGCCATATATAAGTGGACTATTGCCAATCTGGAAAGGATCGATAACGGAGAGACTCTCGTAAACGCAAAGGGTAAAAAGAAGACCTTCAAGGTCGAAGGCTGCGGATACGGCGATACTGTCCAGATACTTAAAGATCTTAAGAAGTTCGGACGTGCCGGAGGCCACTGCACGGACATCAACTCGACATTCGTGGCGCTCTGCCGCGCTTCGGGCATACCGGCCAGAGAAATGTTCGGTATCCGCATGAACGAGGACGCTACCGGCGGACAGCACTGCTGGGCTGAGTTCTATCTGCCTGGAACAGGCTGGGTATATGCTGATCCTGGCGATGTACTGAAAGCGATCAGACCTGCAGGAACCGGCGCTTCTGTAAGCCAGATGAAAAAAGCCAGAGCTTCCGCTCTCGCCAAGGAAAAGACGAAATACTTCTGGGGCGGCGTTGACGAAAACAGGATAATCATCAGCAGAGGCCGTGATGTCTTGTTCAACCCTAAACAGTCATGGGGCAAGTGCAATACATTCGGATACCCTGCATGCGAAGTCAACGGAAAGAGGATCAAGGATTTCACAGACGCCAAAAACTTTGTCTATAAGATCGACTGCATCGACTACAACGGCCTGGAAAGCGATCCTGAAAAGTGGGCATCCCTGGGGATCAAATATTCCGATATCGACTTTACAAAGGACTTTATCCTGGATGTAAGGCCTGATGAGAACTATACTAAAAAAGTAGGTCACTTTGTCGGATCCGAACACTTCGATGTAAGCGGAGATTTCGACAAGAGAGATCTGAAGAAGGCATATGACAAGGCTGACGGAAAGAGAGTCGTCATAGTATGCAATTCGGGTCAGAAGCTTGCCCGCAAGGCAATGCAGGCTCTCAAGGAGACCGGCGCATATATGCCGAATGTCACATATCTGATCGGCGGGGCAGGAAATAATGATATCCCTAAGGATGATGAGTCGATCTGGGTAAAGCCTACAACACTGCCTGAATCATGATACGGATGTGGATCTCACATCTCTGACAGAGCGAAAATCCTAAGCGCAACGCTGAAGATACGGGCATATCGGGGCCAGACCCGGTATGGGGTCATCAAATATTCTTGGGGTTTTCCCAAAAACAATTGGGGTTGAATCCCGGGGGCTCCAGAGATAACTCCAAATAATCCTGGGGTCAGATGACCACCTGAAACGAACAAGAAAAAGCGAGGAAATCAGACATAAAAAT